>JAHIRD010000278.1 GCA_018818835.1 Pseudomonadota bacterium | reverse complement strand
ATATTCCTCGAGTTCCTTGAAATCATTTCTTGAGAGGTTTTTATGGGCCTCGGAGAGGATGGCTGCCGCCTTGTTCTGCCTTAGGTTTAAGGGGGCGTCTCTGAAGGCGTCGTCCACTAGGGCCTTGTAGACCTCTAGAACATTGGTTTCCTTTATTCTCCATCACTCTCCTCTCACTTCCTCTGCGGATGTTGGCACTTTACTCCCCCGTCCAGGGGCAAGGCGGCCTCGCCTCCACGACTAAGGTGCCGTGGCTTTCAAAAAAGAGGGAGTTTATTCTTTGTTAAGGGAGTTCAACTTTCCATTTAAGAGAATCTTCTAAGGGTTCTGAGCTAAAGAATTGTGTGGGATGGTATGCTAGTATACCGAACGGTTTACCTTTTAATTCTTCAAAGGCATAAGCTCTGGATAATGAATCACCAGGGAATAATTCACCGAAGAAACCATATTGAGGTAGTCCGCCAGATTCGCTTTCATAGTACATTTTGAAGGTACCTTCATCTATGGACTTGTCTAGTTGTTCATTTTTCAGTGTATACCAAATTTTATATTGATAACTTCCTACTTTTTCTGTAATTGTTAGACTTGTTAATGTGACCGTTAAGCCATCAGATGCTACATAAGGAACTCCAATTTCACACCAGATTGGTCTTATAACATTGAAGGTTCCTGAGAGATTGTCTAATGTAAAGTTGTATGTGCCTGCCTCATCTTTAACTACATCAAATGATATTGTTACAGCTTCGCCACCAACAAGAGTTATTTCTTTTGAAGATTCTATGATGCCATCGACCTTTAATTGTAGATTGTAGTTGCCTTCCAAACCGCCGATATTCTTCAAAGTAATTGATATTGTGACTGGGTGGTTGATTTCAACTTCCTCTGGATCAATTTCGAGATCAGAAGTCACAAACTCTGAAGAATATGTAAGAATAAGTTCTTGATATGTAACATTCAAGTTTTCTAAGTTCTCCTTTAAGTTAATGACTTGGGATTCATAGCTTGCCATCTCTGCTCTCAAACTAATGATTTCGGATTCATGAATTGATTTCTCTGCCTCTAAGTCAGCGATCTGGGATTCATAGTCTGTTATCTCATCCGCTATAGAGGAGATGGTCTCACTAAGACGGGAGACCTCTGAGTTTAGATCCGCAACTTGAGATTCGAAATCGTCGATCTTTGGTTGTAAACTATTAGAAGCAGCTAAGTAACCACCGACAGCTCCGGCTACCAGACCTACTAACAACAGCACAATGGCGATTGTCGATACCTGCCCTCGTTGACTATTCATCTTTTTCTTTCACCTCTTTCTATTGGCACTTTACTCCCCCGTCCAGGGGCAAGGCGGCTCTCGCCTCCACGATTGACGTATCGCGGCTTTCAGTCATTTCATTCACCATAGAAAAAAGTTAGTCTCCCAGATTCTATGATCCAGGAGGGCTCTTGGTTAGAGTGAGGCGTCCGCCTCTGTAGAGTTGGTATACCGTTGTGCCTGCGATGATTATCAGTATCAGTATGCCGGCGACGTACCCTGGGGATATGGCTATGCCCTGGGGGAGGGCTGTCACGGTGAAGCTGCCGGGAAGTCCGTTAATATCCACAGCGTAGGTTCCCCCGAAATTCGGTTTCAACGTAAACTCCGAGGTCTCTGATTCTCCTCCAGCTACTGTATGAATGTTGGTGACCTCCCAGGATTCATCCCCTAGGGTGGTTTTCAGGACTACTACGCATTTTCCCGTCTCCTCTCCGGTGTTTTTTATCTTGACGCTGACCGTCACTGGATCCCCCACTGAGACCTCGGTTGGTGAAACCTTTAGGTCTGTGATGCTGAACTCCGCTGGCCTGAGCGGTATGGGTGGTGCCCTTACCTCGAAGCTTCCGGTTAGGCTGTCGACCACTACCTGGTAGGTTCCCTCGGTCTCCTTGGAGACTTGGTGCTCTAACTTCTCGGACTTGCCTCCCTCGAGGGTGACGACGAATGTTGTGGGCTCACCTTCGACGCTGAGGGTTACGGTGCAGGTTCCCTTCACTTCCCCGACGTTGGTGACGTTGAAGGTTATTGTTACCTCCTCCCCTGGCTCGACCTCCGCCGGCGTTATGGCTAGGTTGAATATGATGAAATCGGCGGGCTCTGGCTTCGGAGGCGTGGGCTTCTCTTCCTCGGTTACCGTGACGATGCAGGTGTCAGATGCCTCCGCGTTCTTGTAGTCCTTCACTGTAAGAGTGACCGTGTAGGAGCCCATGTCCGAGTATACGTGTGATACCGTTGCTCCTGTTGCTTTCTTTCCATCTCCAAAGTCCCACTCATAGCTCATTATAGATCCATCAGGGTCATAGCTACCAGATCCATCGAAGATCACAGTCTCGTCGAAATAAACCGTATGGTCAGACCCCGCATCCGCCACAGGCTTCTTATTCGGACTACCACCTCCCCGTATAGGTGGTCCAGGCTCCGTCGGTATCTCATAGACTCCTACGACTTGGGTTATTTCACCAGAAACTACAGTAGCTGAGATTCCAGCTGGCGTGTTATAGCCCGTCACGGCTCCGAAGGTGACCGTATAGGCACCGACTTCGACTACCCGAGGCGCAGGGACGATTCCCCAAGAATCTCCGTTGACTATCACTTCCCCATCGACTGGAGTGGTGCTTATGCTCAGGGTTCCAGTCTCTAACTCAGGCTCAGGCTCGACCTCACTACCAAGAACGATATCGAAATCGTATGTCCCCGGCATGAGGTTTATCAAGCTGGAAACCGTTATACTGAGTTCGTTACTGGATTCTGCATCGAGATTTACTTCAACCGTAATAAAGAAGCCAGGATCATCCTCTATACAGGTGAGTCCATTACCGTTGAGCTTGATCTCCTCTATGAGTACCTCGCCAAGGTCTAAGGGTGCCTCCTCGCAGGTCACCGTGATTTCTACTATAAAGGGGACAGACTCCTGTGCGACGTTGTCGAAGGTGATAATCATCTCGTAAGTATTTCCTGCCACAATTTCGTCGGGCAAGTCCTGGACGACCGCTATGTTCTCTATGGGATTCCCTGCGTGGACGCCCGGGATCAGGATAAGTGCTATGGTTAATACTATCAGCGCGGTTGCGCATGTCTTTCTACTCATTTTTCATCTTCCTCCTTTCTGATTTCGACCCGTCTCAGGGTCTCTTCATAGGGGCTGCGCCCCGATCAGAAAAATGGGGATATTTTTGGGATGTTTATCCTACATTCACGGTACTTGTGATTGAGTAAGTGTCCGGTGGTAGAGCAATGTTGAAGTCGTAGACGATATAGAAATCCAAGATTTCAAGCATAGCCAAGGTATATGGGTCGATGTCCTCAGCTATTTCCGCTACCGGAAAAGTGCTTGAATCTCCACTCCACATTGCCCAAGCAACTGGATAGTGCGTGTCAGAAGTCTGTCCCATAACTTGTACTGCCCAGTAGAATTCATCTCCCAAGTAGCACTTGTTAATTGAGACTGTAAATACACCATCAGGATTGCCGTCACTATGTATTGGTAAAGCGTCGTTGTAGTCGCCTGCCACTATTTGCCTATCCCCTGTACAATCTATCCAGCCAATGCCAGCTACAGGGATGTTGTTTCCACCTGTGCCAGTATGCCATCCATTGTAACCATCTTGGAGTGTAGGTCCCCACTTACTGTATAGATGGGTTCCAAAGGCATATGCATGATCAACTCCATCGTTACCATGGACTTGGAAAGCAGGATGGATTCCGTCCTTAGAGATTACCAGACCGTAACCAAGGTGCCCACCCCAAGCAAAGGCTGCGTAGTCAGTCATGTCAATATCGATTGTCCACTCAATATCAGTACCGGTGTCTACGACTGTTATAGTAGCTGGGATAGACATAGTTGGGTAATCTGTCGAAACCTCCGTCTCAAAGTTCAATGGTTTAAGATACGATACTATGATTCCGTCAGGATTTAAAGAACTGGTCCATGTGAAGTCTATCGGAGCTTCAACGTGTCCCCTATTATCTAATGTATGTGGTCTGCAATATGTACGCCCTCCAATCGCATTGAATGTATCTGTAACTATACCCGTTTCGCCTCCGCCATATATGATAACTGACTGCTCCACGGGCACCGTCATTGTAACTTGTGCGTATTGTGTTAGTAGTGCAGCGCTTGCGCCAAGCGCTAGTAGTCCGACTAGCACTATTGCTATTAGTGGTACGCTCTTTCCGAACATTTTAACATGTTTCATGTTTCATCTTTCCTCTATTTGGCCCGTTTCGCCTCTCGGCATGCGACGGTTCCGCGCATCTTCTGCCCACGTGGGCTGTCGGCACTTTACTCCCCCGT
>JAHIRD010000282.1 GCA_018818835.1 Pseudomonadota bacterium | reverse complement strand
ATGTTTCCCTTCGTAATCGATAAGTTCCAGCTGAAGCCCATGGATGTCTATGCCGTGGACGGGAAATTCTTTCCTCTCACAAAGCGCAGAATAAGAAATCTGCTTATGCCGGAGATGGGAACAGTACAGAAGGAAATCCCCGGAGCTTCTTCAGGTTTTCCCGCTTTCCAGGTTCCTTCGGATAATGCCGCCAACCAGAACATACAGCTGCTCAATAAGATTTCAAGCATGATTTTTCCAGCGGACAAAGCTGCTTTCATGGCAAAGGTAAACCAGTACAAGGACTGCTTCCTGGAAAACAAGGCATTCATCAGGGCATTGAATATCATCGATAATGCGGAAGCCATAGAGCCGGACAAAGTGCATGAGAAGGTTGCATCCATTGTGAAGCCCGATGTCGTACAGTTCCGGAGGGAAGGCCATAAGACGATAATGAAAAGTGCGTCTGCCATGGGATATCATATGCATGAGCATGAGATAGAACGCAAGGATAATGACCTTATACCTTCCGACATTTTCGGCCGGATGCTGAGCAAGGGATATCACACAGTTGCGTCACCGGTGCAGAGTGATCCTGACAGGGACAGAGGACAGGTGAAGCTGGCGGAAACCGGCAAGTTTCATGTGTTCACTCCCGGAGGAGATGCAGGAGAAGCTTATGTATTTGATGTCATCACTCTGCATGGACAGCCCACTGACGAGAAAATGATCTGCAGTCAGAAAGCTGGGAAGTACAGCCTGCAGGAGAAGGTTGCAGGCATACCTCTCAATGGCGCGTCTCCGGAGATTGCAACGGAAGCTCCGGGAGGATACGGTGTATTCCTTATCGGTGAGAATAAGTGTACCGAGCCGGTAGAGATTGTTTACTCGAAAATGGAAGGAGAAAATCCTGCATACATGGCAAAGATTGCCGGTGTTTCAATAGAGCTGACGGCTGTTCCCTACGTGGTGGAGCCGGTATCCGCTTGCGGTAAGATACTCATTCCCAGCGGAGCCGGGTTCATGAAACTGGGAGAGGCCACAAGATATGTTGACGATGTAATCCTGTGCAGGGAAATGATAACCCTTCCTGAAGGTGTTACCAGGAAGGAAATCAGATATGATAAGGTGACAGACAGTTATGAGATACGCGGTGAGAAAATTGCCGGGTTTGAGTCGGATATGCTGAACTCTGCCGATGCGGAGTTTATCCTGGGGCTCTACGGGCACAGTCCCAATTATGCCTATGCCAAGATGGCGGAAGCCCGGGGAAAAGGCCTGACTGATTTCTATGCCCTGCGGCAGATAGTTCCCATGGAGCAGATGATGCGGGACGTGGAGGAGGAAGCCAAAAAGATTACCGATGATACCCTTTCCCTGCGAAGGGACTTGACCAAGGAGGCAATGGTAATGCCTGATGAAGGCACTGTTGACTCGGCGCTGTCGCTGAATTTCATTACTCCTCAGAACCTGGCCGTCTACCTTGACCAGATACCCCAGCTGCAGAACAGTCTATCAACACTGTGCGAGCTTCTGCTGGCTTCAAGATGGGGATTGAAAGATATACCGGAATCACCGCTGTCATCCAGCATTAAGGCACTGGATGAGGTGACAGATAAACTGGAAACTATTAAATTTGGACTTCAACAGTCTATGAGAGGTATGTAACATGGATTACTATGAAGAAATAGCAAATACGGCGTTTCAGGATGAAATGGAAAAGATAGCTATATCAATAGAGAAAGTCTCCAGAGCTAAATGGATACTAAAGTTACTGGAGGGTCCAGCAGAGACAGCTATGAAAGCTTTAAGCGGAATGGGAAGAAGGGCTGATCCAGCTGCAGCGCTTAAGGCTATGAAAGCAAGTCCAAGAGCTATTTCACCCATGGAACATTATAAAATACCTCATGGGTCAAGTGGAGGCGGATGGAAACCTTATCAAAGTGATATGCCAGGATTAGAAGCTCAACCTTTAAATAAGCGCCTTTTGCAGATGCGTCCTTTAGCTAAAATGGATGATTTATATCCTGAAGGTGCCCAGATGGGTGCGAGATACCGTAACTACATTGCAAATATTCATGCAAAAACTCCTTTAGTGGAACAGATGGATCTTGCTACGGGTAAGATGATTAAGAAACCAAAATCAATTTTTCAACTTGATCCTACGGATAAAGGGAAATTTTGGAGGAGCAGACTTGAACAACCACTGGCACCTCATTACTTTAGACCAGGTTCCAGTCGTTAATCGTATTCATTATTTTAAGGAGGAATGTGATGGATTACTTCGAGCAACTGGCGGGCTTGGCATTTCAGGACGAACTGTCAAAACTGGCACAGGGTATTCCCAAAGTTCCCTTTGCGTCGCTGGGCAAAGATAACACAGTTCTGAAACAACTCTTCATGCCCGGCCATAAGTTCTCCAGACTGGCAGGCGGAAAGTTATATACTGCTCTTCATCCGGAAAGAACAGGAAAAGATATCCATGGAACATTTATATCTCCTGCTGTGAAGGCAGTCAAGGGATACAAGGAGAAGCTGAAGGCTGTAAAATCATAATGGCCGAACTCATCTTAAGATTTCCCTGCGAGTACTACATCAAGTACCTGCTGGTAACCCGTGGAAGATCCGGGCTTGATGATCTCGTAAGGATACACAAGTATCCCGAGCCGCAGGAAGTGTATATCAACTACCTTGTAAAGCAGTTGAGTGAAGGCAAACCTGGGAATGCTTCCCTGGATAATCCCAAGACAATCGAATGGATGCGAAGGCACCGTATATCCGCATTCAATGTCATGGAACCCAACCTTGGCCTGCAGGATGCGCTCAATATCAACACTGCCTACATGGATGCCAGGTATGTTCTCGAGATGCTTATCATGAGCAATCTCCCGGTACCTGATCTCCATGCAAACTTCATGAAAGCCCTTCCCTGTTATACCAGGATACCCGAGGAGATAGTATACTGGTACAAGCATTTCTTCTGGAACAGGGACTTACTCACGGTGCAGGAATGGGAGACATTCCTTGTTAAGCTTGGTTATCAGAATGGAGAAAATTTATTTTTAGCTTACCTGTCCGATGCGGAGTTCACTTTGTATAAACTGGGACTGATAAAGAAAATCGGAAAGGATTCCGATGGCAAACTCAATGATTTATCCGACATGGTCTATGTAAAAGCAATGGAGATGAAGCTTCTGCCCAACAATCCTTTGACAGCGGCGCAGATAAAGAACCTGGCGGATGTGGCCATAAAGTCCGCAGGAATAACGAAACTGACTGAAATTGAAGTATTCCTCAAGGAGCTTAAAGGCATTGCAATGAAATTTAACACAGTTCCGCCGGGTTATGATGCCCTGCCTCCTGGAAACAGGGATCAGATTGTGGGACCCGACGGGAGAGATGTGAGGCCGATAAGTGACAGAGATTGATGTAAGCAGGGCAATGGAAACGAATGTGGTCAAGCACGACCCGTTCGGAGTGCAGCCCAAGATACGAAGAGGCGAAACCCTTAAACTCTGGGACTGGGAGTATGTTCTGGAGTCTGATATAGGAAGATTGACCGTGCACTTCTTTCCCAAGAGCATGCTTCCTATCCCTCTGCTGGTAAGAGCGGTAATACCGGTATTCGGGCTCAGGGTTGTTGACTGGGTACCTGAGTGTCGTTCACTATGTTATATACTCGAGGATTTTCCCTGGAAGAAACTGCCGCAACTGGTGGACTCTGTCAGGATTGCGCATAACGCTTTATTGGAGGCAAGATCATGAACTATCATGAACAGATTGCGAATGTGGCTTTCCAGGATGAGTTGGAGAAAATAGCCGGTGTTGGACGTTTTGCTAAGGACGTAGCTGAGCTGGGATTTTCACCTGAAACTGTTCCAACTATTATAAGATGGTTGGGATTGCCTGTATTCGGACCTGCCTATGTCGGAGGAGGAGCAGCAACTGGTGCCGGTATAGGTGCGTTAATAGGCGCTCTTACAAAAAGGCAGCCCACTACTGTTGAGAAAGTGTTGCAATACCTTGGCTTGCAGAAACCCTTTTTGACAAGAGGACAGAGAGCTTTGAGAGGAGCTGGTATAGGTGCAGTTCCTGGAGCAGTGGCAGGCGCAAGTCCATGGCTGATTGATCTTCATAGATATCATAAGACTCTTGGAATTTAAAGGGAGGTTATATAAATGAAACCATATCAAACCTTGCTTAAGGAAGCAAAAGTTCTTACTACCCAGGCTCGTAAGACCCTTGAGACAAAGGAAGGGAAAAAGCCCGGAGCCCAATATTTTGTTTTCCCGGAAAAGGCTCCCGGCTCCGGTTCTTACCCAATTTCGGACATTACTCACGCTAAAAATGCCCTGACTCGTGTTTCAGTCAACGGAACACTTGCTGAGCAGGCTGCAGTGAGAAAGGCTGTTTATAATCGTTATCCCGAACTTAAGGAAAGTTACAAGGAGAGGCATGGTGTTTCTCCTCTTTCTGAGAAAGTTTCTGGTATAAAGGAGGTTAATACAATGGATGTAAAATCTTTTGAAGAAGTACTCATGAACTATTCCGAGAAGATAGCTTCTCTCGAACCTGAAGGCATGGAGTATGTAAAGGCTGCCATGATCGATGAGCTTGACAAGATTTCTATTGAGAAGACTGCCATAGCTTCTCCGGGACTTCAGGGTTTGATCGGACTTCCTGAAATGCTCGGTGCGGGCGCAGGCGGACTGGCGGGTGGCATCTTCGGTGCAACCAGGAAAGTGGCGCCTCAGACACTGCTGGGAAGACTGGGAATTACACAGGAGTCCACAGCAGGCCGTAGAATACTCAATGCCATCCTGGGAATGCTTGGAGGCGGCGCAATAGGAGGGCTGGGAACAGCGGGAGTGCACGGTGCTCAGAGCGGTGCATTGAGGACTCTTCTTGAATCATTGCAGGCAGGAAAAGGCATGAAAGGCACCACAAGTCTCGGAGGCCTGGCACCCGGACTCGAAGGTATCCCCGGAATGTAGGGTTAGAGCTGTTTTAGCCATTTTGAGAGCGTTTGGCAGCCTCAGGTATACTCAGGTATGCCTTTGGTTGCCAGGACGACTCCTACAGTATGCTACAGGCCATAGCAATGGAATATCATGGTACCTTCTGAGCTGAAAAAACTGGGATCTGCCAAATTACGAAAAATGGTGGAAATAGTTTCTGCAGATCCTTCCAAATTCCTGGTTGAACCTGGGACTGAAAAAGTCTGGGAAATGCTCTTTAAGGGAAAGCCCATAGGCAGGATATCTACAAGCACGGAAAGCCAGGTTGGGAGAGTGGGATCTGAAATCGAGGAAAAGTTCAGAGGACTCGGACTTGGGAAGAAGATGTATGGCGAGGTAATGCGAAGAATGCCCGAGGGTAAGATGTACAGTGATCTTGTAGTCAGTCCTGAAGCATCAAGAGTATGGGAAAGCCTGGGAAAGCGAAAGGGAATTACCCTGGAAAAAGCTCCTGAGGACTGGTGGAGTAAGTACTTGTCTACAGTAAGTAAAACCAAAAATCTTAATATTATAAAAACAATACAAGATGCTGCCATGGGTAAAATACCGATTGAGGAAGCGAAACCTCAAATACTTGGCAAACGGCTTGCAAAACAATTTCCTACGGATGTATTTGAGTATTTTCTCACTGGCAGAGGATACGGACCAAACAGGAGAGAACTGGCCAGATATGTAGCACAGGTGAAACCTGAAGCACGGATAAAGACAGCTTCCCAAGAGCTTATGCATAAGTTATCACAAGCAAAATTACGAAAACTTATTCAACTGATAGTGCAGGAAGCAGGAGTTGAGCCCGCAGTTACCCCATTAACGGAGGGTATCAAAAGATTCAGTCTCAGGCGTAGCGGCAAGGAGATAGGGCATATGTACGGCTTCGTCGATCCTGCAAAAGGAACTCAAATTGGATATTCAGAGGTTGCGCCAGAATTTCGCGGTTTAGGTCTTGGAAAAAAGTTATACGGTGAAGTTATGCGTATGTTTCCGGAAGGTAGACTGATCAGTGATAAACATATATCAGAAGCTGCTGAGAGAGTTTGGAAAGGTATGGATGAACGAAAAGGTTATGAACTGACTGTAAAAAAACCTTCTGAACTCTGGTCTGTTACTCATCCCCCTAAATTCACGGCAACTATAAAACCTGAGGCCAGGATTAAAACAGCAGGTTCGAAACTCCGGGAACTGGTAAAGGTAGTTCGGTTGGTTTCACCAAAAGCCCCAGATAAAGTCGTCTTTGCTCTTAAATATAAAGATAAAACCATCGGTTACCTTAGTGGTTTATCTGAAAAAGAGGGTTTTCGCGGGCTTAAAGCTTTTATACAAGAACCCTTTAGAGGATTAGGTCTAGGGAAAAAACTTTTTGGGGAAGCTATACGTCAAGTGCCAAAAGGTACTATAATCAGTTCTCCTTTTTTAAGCAGTGATTCAGTAAGGGCTTTGAAGGGAATACTGAAAAGCAAAGCATATAAATCCAGGATTGATACAGCAAATCCACTACATCTTGAAACAACAGCAGTACAGATAAAACCTGAGGCCAGGATTAAAACAGCAGGTTCGAGAATAGAACAATTACTGGAGAAGAAAAGCGCAACAGCTTATGCACGTTATCTAAGTAAAATTATTAAACTTCCTGAAGCAAAGCAGAAGTTGGAGCAGATGGCTGCCGATTTGTTCAAACCTCATTTGGTGTCTACTGTAAGAGGGTTAGACCAAAATGTATTAATTAGGCTATTAAATACACCAGCATCTACACCGGAAGAACTTGCTACAGTGATAAAAAATGCAATAAGGTCTGAACGATCAAGGGCTCATTTCCCTTTTACACCTACTAAACCATTATCAAGTTTAAGCAAGGAACAAATAAGGATACGTGCAAGTACTAATGCCTGGCGTAAAGGGATGCAGCAATATTTAGCAGCTCCCAGAGGAGAAATACTTCCAGGTTCAAGATTCTTTTCAGATGTACATCCTGAAGAGCTTATTCCATTTTCTCATGGAGGTGGTCTTCGTCATATACAACAGTTTACTGCAGGTAAATCTCCTGGATACAGACTGGAAAATCCTGGAAGAGGCATACAGGTCTCGCCATTCCGGGAAGAAGCTACTCCTGAAATAGGAAAATTTTATGCCAGCCGAGTGGCTACTTCGAAAGTAGATGTACCAGCTATACTGACGGGGAAAATAAAAGCCAAGTATCTGGATCCATCTCATGGTGGAGCAGAAGCTGGCTTACGTACAGAATTTGCAAAAAATATACTACAACCGAAAGTCACAAGAATACAAGCAGAACCTAGGTTTTTTGGTGCTCTGAGTTCAAAAGATGTGCAAGAAATTGAAAGGAGATATCCTCAAGTGTCAAAGAAGATCTTAGATGCATTTGAGAGAGAGCTTCTTGAGAAGAGATCATACCTTGCCGATGTTGCAGCTACAATGCCCATCTCTGCCTTGAAGGGAACTGCGGACTTTGCCAAGGGCTTCATTGATCAGTCAGTAGAGCAACTTATAAAGAAACGAGGCAAGGATTTCACCGGGAT
>JAHIRD010000111.1 GCA_018818835.1 Pseudomonadota bacterium | reverse complement strand
TTACGGCCTATCTGCTCGCTGTCCTACGCTTAAAGCGCTGTGTTACCACATCGCCTCCAAAGACTCGCTACCCGGTGGATGGCCTTCCTTCCGGGACGGGATTCTCACCCGCTCGATTACACGACCTTGCCCGGCCGCACAATTGGCCTGTCCCCGGTTTAGTCTTGGCCTGTCCCCGGTTTAGTCCCCGGTTTACTTGAATTTTAATGAACTCGTAAAAAGTCGAAAGATGGCTTATGAATCAATTCCATATCGAAGCTGAGAGAGTCTTGTCCTCTGCATCGGCATATGATAAATTAATAAAACCTGATATTAAGTTAGATTCTAAAACAGACAAAAAGGAAAAAATCAATGCCAGCAATCTTATGTCATATGGTCAACGGCGTTTCGGTTCAGAATTATCAAATAGAGAAAGATATCATCCACATAGGGCGTTCTGTCGATAATGATATTTTTTTGAATGAACAGTCTGTGAGTGGCAAACATGCCGTGATTGAAAAAGTCATAATCGGCGATACATTCGAATACAGAATTCGTGACCTTGAAAGTACAAACCATACATATGTCAATAATTTAAAAATTGATAAAAAATGGTTGGAAAATTCAGATCTAATTCGGATTGGTTTTACTGTTTTAAAGTTTGTTACTGATGACAGTGTCGATTTTACGAAGACCATCAGGATAAAGAAAAGCTGGATACCCGGCATATTCTACACATCAGATTGATTTAAACGACGTTTCAAAATCAATCTCATTCGTGCAACCAGAAGGTCCATAGAGCCGACTTCATCATTTGCATTTTGGACAACCTTGATCATCCTTTTGTTTACTTTTCAATGAATTCATTAGTTGAAGCAGGACGCCAAGCTGAAGCGCACAGTTTTACGCGTCGCCTCCAGCAGTTTGTTGTCGACGTACTTCCGAATTATTCGTACTCGTTCTCGTATGCGTACTCGAGTCATGCCGACACGGTATACATCACGTTTTTCATGGTCGAATATCTTGAACCTTTTCGAGTACGCTTACGAGAACCGCCCTTTCGGGACTGAGTACGCGTACGACTATTTTTGGATCGCCAACAGCTTTGTTGGATACTTTGATAAAAAATTCACCCCAGGTTCCAGAACGAGTTCGGTGTATTTTTTTCTCCCGCAGAGGCGCAAAAGGACGCAGAGGGGGGATGAAAAAGTTCTACATGTTATTTATATCTTACATGGATTTCCAACAGTGTAAATCGTTTCTGAGCATCTAAGCTCTGGGGCATTCCATAAAAATGCGTGCCGTGCACGAGCGGCATATGTTTGAATCAAGGCGAGAGAAGATCGTTGATATGGCTTCATATTCCGTGGGGAAAATGGATGAATCAGGAAGATCATTTTGAAAACCGCACTGGTTTAAAAAGTGTTCCACATCCCGATTGATCCGGCACAAATAGATGATTTTATGTATTTTTAAACGTCGTCGTGCTTCCTGGATCAGCATCATGGCCCCGGAAATATCGATAAAATTGATGCCACAGCCGATGATTAGAACATGCCGGGGTGAATCCTCATCCATCTCCTCCATGATTTCGGAAACATGGCTTGCAGCGCCGAAAAACAAGGACCCGTTGATCCGAATAATTTTAAGCTGGGGACACTCCTCACGTTCAGTTCCATCCAGATCCCTGAGCCTTCGGCGTTCATCTGTGGGGTCCGGGGCCATGGCTGAAACCTGGGGATGGGACCGCCGTGTCATATAAATGGCAAGGGATAATAAAACACCGGTATAGATCGCAAATTCAAGTTCAAAAAGCAAGGTACCCAGAAATGTGACCAGTAAAACAATGGAATCGGTTCTGCTGACTTTCAGGATCTCTCTGATATGGGGAATATCAATCAGCTTAACCGCAACCACAATAATCATTCCTCCCATGGCAGAAAGAGGAAGCCATGCTGTCAGCGGAGCGATAAGAATGACAATGGCTGACAGAAATATGGCTGAAAATATGCTGGCAAGGGGGGTGACAGCGCCCGATTCAAAATTCACGCTGGAACGGGTGAACGATCCTGAACTGGCATAACTTGAAAAAAAACTCCCGGCAATATTGGACAAACCCTGGCCGATAAATTCCTGATTTCCGTTGATGTGCTGTTTTGAGAAAACCGTGATTGATCGGGCAATGGATAAGGCTTCAATCAAACCGAGCATGGCAATGGCCAAGGCACCGGGGGCCAGGATACGTAAGGTGTCCAAGGTAAAGTCAGGTGAGGATAAGGGAGGCAGTTGTCCGGATAAACTTCCCAGGAGCTTAACCCCATGATCTTGTCCATCCATGGTATAGCTCAGCACAGAGCCGATGACCAGAGCCATCAAAAGACCGGGCCATCGTGGGCGAATTGTCTTTAAAATCGCGGCACAGACAAGGGTGACCCCGGCCACTGTCAGTTCATAACCATTGATCTGGGTCGTTGACGTTAAAAGCGTCGCCCAACTGGTCATAAATGATGCTCCGTTGGGTATGGCGATACCCAGGGCATGCTTGAGTTGACCTGTGCTTATCAGACAAGCGGCCCCGGCAGTAAATCCGACGATCACGGAATGGGAGACAAAATTTATCACGGTCCCCAACCGTGCAAGACCAAAGGCCAATTGAAAAACACCCGCCATAAAAGCAAGGGTCAGGGCCATACGGATATAATCCGTCGTTCCGGGCTCAACAAGGGGGCTTAAGGTGGAAAAAACAACGATGGATATGGCAGTGGTGGGCCCTGAAATCAGATGCATGGATGATCCGAAAAGGGCCGCCACAATGGGGGGAACAATGGCTGTGTACAGTCCGTATTCCGAAGGCAGCCCTGCAATCATGGCAAAGGCCACCCCCTGGGGCAGAACAATAAAGGCTCCGGTCAAACCCGCTAAAAGATCAGCCCCAAGGGAGCGTCGATCAATGGTTTTCCCCCACTTCAAAAAGGGGAAAACCTTTATTCTTAAGGGAATTTTTTGGCCGGAAAAAAATGTTTTATGATTTGGTTTCATGATCCAAAATTTTTACTGGGCATAAAACGATTTCACCAAACAGAAACAAAGTGGCTCCACGTCGTTGATGAACTCATAAAAAGATGCGCGATGGCTATGAAAAAAGGCCTCTATGCAAGGCATCGTTTTTGGCTGGGTGTGAAGGCATACAGGCATGTCGAACGTCCAGCCAAACACGATAACGCCGCAGATGGGCCTTATTACGACGCCATCATTCTTTGAGAACCATGTCAATACACATAACAGCAGCAACAATCAATTGTCGTGTATGGTTGTTTTCCACAGGGACAGTGTCACATATCTGAAGCACATAATTGTCCGCGCTGGTGAATAACTCTTTACCCAAGCCTGCCCATTTTTTTGTCACTTGGGCCAGCAGGGTTTCACCGGCAAGAAATTTAAAATCCCAACCTGTAAATTTCCCCTTTAGGTGGCATACTTCCCGTTCCTGATCGTCCAGAACCTTAAAGGCACCGCCAAGGGAGAATAATTTCTGCTTGAACATACCAATAACCTGGTCCTTTTCATCAAAAACCTGAACCTTTGACAAAAACAGGGACACAGCCCGTTTCACTCGGATGACCTGTTGACCATCCGGGGTTTTGATTTGGATGTCAAAGGGAGTCATTCTCTTGTATTTTGTAAACCGGAATAACTTGGTCATGAATCCCAGACTCTCCTCCCGGCATTCCATAATGATTTGCTGGGATTCCGGATCATAGATATCGAAATTATTCGCCGCCTTAAACATGCCCACATGTTCTTTAACCAGATAGACATTCTTACTCAGTGGTATGCTCATCTCATTTTCCTTTTTTATTCGATGTTATACCGTGTTTGCTTAATTTTGAATTATTACGATCCATAATCTTTTACAGGAAAACCATTAAAAATCAAGCCTATTATCACGATAAACGATCCGAATACACCCCCGGGTGGGAGAACTTAAAAATTGTGCCTTCTTCCTTGGAGGAGGTAAAGCTCACCTGGCCCCCGAGAATCGTCTCACCAAATAGTTTCATGGAAAATGTACCAATTCCCCTGCCAGGACTTTCCTTTGTGCTGAAATTACGTTGAAAAATTCGATGGGATACACTTTGGGGGATTTCTTTTTCATTCATCACATAAAATGTTAGAAAACGATCCCTGAGCTCAATCCGAATTTTCACCACGCCATGTTTATCGGTTGCTTCCAGGGCGTTTATAATCATATTGCAGAGAACACGCAGTAAAAGCGAAATGTCTGTTCTGATATAAATAAGGATCCAGGGCTCAATAAAATCTATCTTTTTCTCGTGTGCCAACGGATTGTTGGAAAAAAATGACTGGAGCTCGTCACGTATCTGCAGAGATGAGAATTCTTGCCATATGGGCTGGTAGCTCTTGGATTTGTTTTGTGACAAAGAGCTCTGAATGGCAATTTCATTCTTAAGTCGCAAGGATACTTGATGAACAGACCCTGCAAGATCGGAGGGCTGATCCATAAGCAGTAATTCACTCGCCCCGACCAGCATGTTCAACATATTGTTGACATCATGAAAAAATGTTCTCTCCAGGGCAGCCCATTGCTGCTCCTGTGAAATATCCTGGAGAAACAGTAAAAGGAATCGTTTTTTGGCAATGGTGATGGGATGAGAATGAACACGCATAAAAATATCCACCACCGTCTCACCTCGGCGGGCCATCAAGGCACACGTTCGTTCAACGGGCATGTCCTGCCCCAGGCTGGCAACCATGGCGATGGCCGCACCACAGGTCGAGCAAAATCGGGTGGTCCCGCATCCTGCGGGGCCATCCTGGGCATGGAGACATTTCAGAGCCTCACCTGGCCTCAACCCCAGGACCGTATCAGGGTCGTCAATCCCCAGCATATTCAGAAATGAATTATTCAGGGCCACAATCTGCCGATGCTCATCCACAACCGCCATTAGACCATTGATGGCCTGAAGCAGCCCTGAAACAACTGGATACCTGCTCACAATTTCAATTTCAGTTGCAAGCTCTGTTGGGGTTGCCCGTTGGGCGGGTGCGAAGAAACTGTCCATGATTTTCTCCCAATTAAATGCTTAGGCTTTAAAATCATTTCTCGATTAGTTATGGCGTATTTCATTGAACAGGTAGTGCCACATGGAAAACAAGTGAGAAAAGAATGGTATTATTGATTTTGACAAGAATCCAGGCAAAAATCAATGGAATTATCATAATGTTGGAGTGAATTGTTTTTGTAGACAGACCTGTTTCAGCACTCGTTGCTTATTCATAAAGACATGGAACATATTGCTCCCATCAACCCGCTATGATATGTTTAACAAAAATGTTTCCCCCTAACCGGGCAAAACACTCCTTTTTTTAAATAATAAGGATATTATGAGTTTATCTGTTTTAATATCAGGTTGTTCTTCGGGGATTGGCCTGGAATGTGCCCTGACTCTCAGCCGTGCAGGTTGGCGTGTTTTTGCAGGAGTGAGAAACCCGGACGACGGCATATCATTAGAAAAGGAATCTTCGGGAAACATCACCCCCCTTATTCTGGACATATCCGATGAACATTCAGTAAAACAGGCTGTCCTGAAACTTGAAGCCGATCTGGGTGACAGAGGACTGAACGCCCTGATCAACAATGCTGGCATTGCCGTTCAAGGACCCCTTGAATTTGTTTCCCTTCGCTTGTTTGAAAAGCAGATGCAGGTGAATGTCACAGGACACCTTTGCGTCACCCAGTTATGTTTACCCATGCTCCGGAAAGCAAAAGGCCGAATCATTTTTATAAGTTCCGAGAGCGGTCGATTCACCCTGCCCCTGATCGGTCCTTACACCGCATCCAAATACGCACTGGAAGCCCTTGCCAACACCTTTCGGATGGAACTTCTGCCATCGGGGATCAGGGTCAGTCTTATTGAGCCGGGAAGTGTAAAAACCAATATCTGGACCAAAGCTGAAAAAGACGGCTTGCGTCTTCTTAAAGACCTACCCGAGCAAGCCTCACACTATTATAAAAATGAGCTGCGCCTTTTGGCCCTTGGACCGAAATTAATCAATAAAACAGCCAGCCCTGTAGAACACGTGGTAAAAAAGGTGGTGCATTCCTTGACGGCAAAGCGGCCCAAAATACGGTATGTGGTGGGCATTGAAGCAAGGTTTCTTCTTACGTTTTACACCCTTGTTCCCACACGATGGACCGACTGGATCACAGTCAAATGCCTCAATATCATGGGAAAATTCATCAAATAACAGGCTTCGAAGAAAAGAAACGATCAGGCAATCAGATCTAAAACAGCTTTTTGTTCGTCGAAGCTGTGATTGAGTGCATAGATGGCGGTTGCGATTTTGACATTGAGATTTCCTGACCCGGCATCTTCCTTCAGAACGGAAAATTGCAGATCACTTGAAGGGCTGCTGGGAAGAAGAGATTGAGACGGCGAGATCTCATTCAGTGTGCCTGGGCTGCTTTGACTCAGGACAGGAGACGATGTTTCAAGATTGCCAGGCGTATCGGCAGATGTCTGGGATACAGACGAAGTCCCATTCACTGATTGGGTATAATTGGCAGACCTTACAATAGGGTTTGTTGAATTTATTTCCATGGCATTATCCTTGATATCATTATCATACACCCAATATAAATCATTTTTTTTAAAATACAAATCCTGTCATTGCTTTTCTTCGAATGCTCCCTATTTAACATATTCTCACACACACGAAGAAGGGCAAAAAATTATCCCTGCCTGGGAGTGTGTACCGCAAGGCGACAATGCCGCCAAATCTCTATAGGTCCCATGGGTATTATAGGTCCCATAAGACCCATGGGACCTATAGGACTCATAGGACTTATGTCATTTTTATCTCGTCTTTATTAGGATGTTATTTCAGGCCACGTTATTCGTTCCCAAGCCCAACCCATTTGCGTGTCGGGCGAAGCCTTGGCGAAGACCGACCCAGCTTTTTAAAGCTTGTCCCCGCGAAAGCTGGGAGCTGGCCCTCGGAGAGCCCCCAGAGGCGATTTTCTTCGTGCTCTTCGTGTCCTTCAGTGAGCTGCGCGAACGGGTGGTGGATAAAAAAGAAAACAACGTTTCAATCCCAGGCGTTGCCTGGGATTGAACAAAAAACAATTTTACAAGTACATGAAGGTCATGAAGAAAAACTATCATTACTAAGCTTTTAGCTCTTCTCCGTGATCTCTGTGCCTCTGTGAGAGACGAGGCTTTTTGGTTGTGGCTTTGCTGCACTGTGCTCTTCGTGTGCTTCAGCGACCAACGGGAGCGGGTGGTGGATAAAAACTTAGTTGCCAGGCTGGAGCCTGGGATCGTATACGATTTACCCTGTGAACGCATAGAAAAAATTAATGGTTATGGTCTTCCCTACCCCCCCAAAACATCTTTGCCGGTAAAGGACAAGGCCTCTTCCAGCCAGGTGTCCATGCGAAGAACGCTTTTTCGTTGTTTGAAGGCCATTTTCTGGGCGGATGTCTGGGCTCTGCTGTACATCTTTTCACTGATTTTCCGAACCGTGGCACCCTGCTTTGTCAAGGCACGGGCCATTCGCTTCCGAACCGGTCCCGGGACAAATCGCTGGATCAACTCATCCTCCATGCTCATGAACGCCCTGGCACTTCCGGGGTCACCCTGTCGGGCGCTGCGGCCAAAAAGCTGACGGTCGATACGTGCGGACTCATGGCCTTCGGTGGCGATCACATGGAGGCCCCCAAGACCTGATACCGTATCACTGAGTTTAATGTCCGTTCCCCGTCCGGCCATATTGGTGGCAATGGTGATCCGCCCTGGTTGCCCTGCGGAACGGACAATCCCGGCTTCCTCGTTGTGATAGATGGCATTTAGGAGATTAAAATCAAGGCCTTTTTCACGGAGAAGCTCTGCCAGGCTTTCACTGGCTGAAACGTTTCGTGTGCCCACCAGAACTGGACGGCCCAGATTATGTTGTTCAAGGACCTCATCCACAACGGCTGTCCAACGCTCCCTGGATGTGGCGAAAATCCGGCTGGGATAATGGTCCCTTATGCAGGGCCTGTTTGTTGGAATGGTCATCACGGACAGACCGTAGATCTGCCAAAATTCCTGGGCTGCTTCCTGGCCGGTTCCGGTCATTCCGGACAATTTTTTAAATAACCGAAAAAACTGCTGAAAACTCAAACGAGCCAGGGTTTCACTGGGGTTGGTGACCTCAAGATCTTCCTTGGCTTCCACGGCCTGATGAAGGCCCTGGCGCCATGTCCTGTTGGGCATGAGCCTGCCGGTGAATTCATCCACGATCACCACGCGTCCGTCCTGGACCACGTACTGTTTATCCTTGAGATAGTACTCACGTGCTGTCAATGCCTGGACCATCAATTCCTCACGCCGGTCCTGGCTTTTCCAGATGCCGTCCAAATCTCCGGCCAGATGATCGAGCTTTTTTTCTCCATCCCGGGTCAAACGGATGTCTTTGTATTTCAGATCACTGGTGTAATCTTTTACCGGAATCAGCTGTTCGGCCATGGATTTTGCAAGTGTACAGACCTGAACAAAGGGTCGGTTTTCCTGGGGGCGTGATATGATCAAGGGGGTGACGGCTTCGTCAATGAGCACACTGTCGGCTTCATCCACAATGGCGGTGTAAAGTCCCCGCATGACCAGATGTTCATTCATCCGACCCTGGGGGAAAAGCAGCTGACGGATCACCCGGCGAGTCGAATGCTGCACTGCGCCAAGAGCCAGTCGGTCCCTTAAAAAATCAGCGGTAAGCTCCTTGCTGGTGGTGTACACCACCCGTTTATCATAATTTTCACGGCGCTCACCCGGTGTCATATCACCGGTCACGGATCCAACGGTCAGGCCACAAAACTGGTAAAAGGCCTTCATTTCCGAGACATCACGACTGGCCAGATAATCATTGACTGTCACAATATGACAGGGTCTGTCTGTCCATGCTGCCAAAGCTCCAGGCAGACAGGCCGTGAGGCTTTTCCCTTCACCTGTGGCCATTTCGGTGAGATACCCCCGGTAAAGAGCCAGAGCCCCTGCGATCTGGACCGGATAGGGACGAAGTCCCAGAGTCCGAAAGGCTGTTTCCACCAGAAGAGCCAATACCTGGGGAACGAGCAGGTCCAGTTGCCCGCTCTGCCTTCGGAAATGATTTTTCATCTCACGCAATTGCACACCCAGGTCCCTTGCGGACAAGCTTTTCATGGCCTCGGACCGGATGGCAATGTCTTCGGCTTCCCTTAGAAGCTGCAAGCGGTAGAAAGACCTCCGCTGGTAAGCTCCCACAAGGCCATAGACATAGGCATCCAGACCCTGGTGCAGTTTTTCCGGGCTTGTGATGTGTGATCGTCTGTGATCAGAGACAGGCAGGATCATATCCGGTATCTTTTCTGAAGAAGTTGGCGCAATGAACGCCAGCCCTGGACGATCAGGGGTTCCGGTGCCATGGTAAAACGGAGTTTTCCGGCCCGGCCCTGATAAAATGACACACCGTCGGATAGTTGAAGATCCGCATTGATACTGAAAAAGGATTCGGCTGCCAAGGTGCCGGTGTCGTCCTTTGAAGAAACTGCGATCTCCCCTCCTCCGTACCATCCCAGGGCTGCGGATGGCAGTTTTTTCTGTTCAAAGGGAATTATCCGGTAACTGGTAACCTGGACATTTTTACCCTCATGTCCGTAAATACGGACTTCGGTTTTTCTGATCCGGTCCACAAAAAGGTTGGACGCATCATCCTGGGACACAATGGTGGAAAAGCGAAAGGCCGAAGGATCCACAATTTCTCCGATCATGGAGCCTTTTGGAATCCATGATCCGATTCGGTCCTTGGCCGTGGGTGCCACCCACAGGCCCTTTTGCCTGGCAGTGACCACCAGATCCTTTTTTTGATTTTCCAAATCCACAAGCCTGTTTTCAATGGTTTCAAGCCGTTTTTGGAGGGGCTTCAAATCAGCGATTTCCCCACTCATGGCCCTCATGATAAGGGCCTTGGTTTCATCTTTCTGGGCATGGGCATTTTTCGTGTTGATGTCAAGTTCCTTGTCGGACAAAGCCATCAGGGCTGTTCCTATTTCAACAAAGGTTCCGGACGGGACAAAGAGTCTTTCCACGTAACCCGGAGCATCGTTGACAACCTTGATATAGTGGACCGCCTCAAGAACGCCTGGCGATCGGAACCGATTGGGGAATGGGCAGGCCACCACAAAAAGAACCACACAAAAACCAAGCAGGCTTGAAACCAGAACAGCCCGTGTTCGAGTGCGTTCCAGCCGGGGACTGGTGGCCAGATAATTGAAAAACCGGTACAAAGGCACGATAACCCATGAAACCACGCAGACCAGAGCCATAATCATCCCGGCCAGCAGGAATTTATCGGCCACGAATAAAATAATCCCCGTAAAAACAAGCACCCGGTACACGCCGCTCAGGATACCGAACACACTGAGCCAGAAGGCTTCTTTGGGCGTCTGGGCAGATCCTGCTGAATCCTTGTAACCAAACAGATATTTTTCCGCAAAATGTCTCAACTGCAGGGAAGACTGGGTGGACAGGTTGGGTATGTCCAGAAGGTCAGACAGAATATAATACCCGTCAAACCGAAGCAGTGGGTTTCCGTTGAACACCAGGGTCGAGACCGAGGCAATGAACATGATGTTGTAGGACAAGCTGTGCAGAGTACCCTGGCCTGTATAGGCCCAGACCACCGTAAAGATCCCGGCCACGAATAGTTCAGTGATCATTCCGGCAGCCCCCACAAAGGCTCTTTCCCACCTGTTTCGAAAGGCCCAGCTGGATGTGGCATCCATGTAAGGAAGGGGCGTGAACACCAGAAGCATGACCCCCATGGTATGAACTTCTCCTCCAAAACGCCTGCACACTAAGGCGTGTCCCAATTCGTGAAGGCTTTTGATCAGAACCATGCCAGCATATAAAAGAAAAAGGTTACCCGGGGCAAGAATTCCCTGGGCCTGTTGACTGGCCATATCAAAATGATCCACAACGGTTTTTATGGCAAGGCCCACCACCAGAAACCAGACAAGGGCCCCAAGGGGGCTCAGCAAGCGCTTGATCAGAGGCAGAATCCGAGTTAAAAACCGGTTCGGGTCCAGAAGGGGAATCCGCATGAACATGATGCTGAGGAACCGGGACTGGATTTCCTTTTGCTTGCGTTTCCGGAACCGTTCAAACAAGGCCTGACTGTCTGATGACTGTTCGGTATAGAGAAGATTGGCATAGTATAACTGGGTCAGCAGCTGGAGTACATCTTCCTGGCCCGGAGCCGAATCCGGGTTCCGTGCAAGACAGTCTTCCCAGATCTCTTCCACGGTGCGGGACGGGGTCAGGCGAATCAAAAAATCATAGGCCTGGGGCCTTACCCTGAAAAAACTATTGTTGAAGGGATCGTTAAAAATATACCACTTTTCACCGCGGAAACGCTGCATACGCACATGGACGCTGGGCCGCAATGACAATCTGAGCCCCGAGATTCTGTGCCATGATTCACTGAATGTATTGCTTTTATTCGCCATATCACCACCACAAGAACAAACGTAAAAATTCCACAGTTCGATGGGTGATGATCCAGAACACGTTCCGTTTACCCACGTTGATCTTGGAAATACCACTCATTCCCGGCCGCCACCAGTCTTCGGGTTTTCCCTCAAACAGACACCGCACGGGAAACACATTGCCCTTGTCCCGGGCCATGGCCACCGGGTTGATCATATCGACTTTAACGGGATAACTGTTTTCAGGTTTACTCACAAAAGCGATATCACCGTGTTTTCCAATCTGAATCTCATGGACGTCCCGTTCATCCAGATCCAGCTCGGCAAAAAGATGCTCAATGCGTGCGACCTTGAACAGGACATCCCCTTTCCGAACCGGTGCCCCCAGCATCTCCTTGAGGTCCCCTTCCACCACAATCCCGGCAAAAGGGGCTTTGACTTCGGCATGGGCCAGGTGATAACGGATCAGGGCAAGCTTGGCTTCGGCTTGTTCCTTAAGGGCATGGGCGATTTTCATTTCAGCCAGAGCATAGCGGGCCCGTGATTTTTCAGATTCCCTCAGGTACCGGCTCTTGTCTGCAATGGCAGAGGATTCCTCGATCAAGAGTTCCTGGGTGTCCAGGGTCAATAAAAGCTGATTTGCCTTGACCTCATCCCCCACCCGGACATGGACTGTTTTGATATAACCTTCAAAGGGGCTGGGCAGATAGGCCACATCATCGGTTTTCAGGATAAAGGGGGCCTCAACCCGGTATTCCATACGGCCGAAAAGGAGAAAGGCAAGAAGAAAAAAACACACGATACCCAAGGCCTTGTAAAAGGTATTTTCCACACCCAGAAGACCTGCAAGTTTATCTTTGAGGCTCCGGGCCATGCGCTTCCCGAACCAGACATCGTTGATCTTGAGATCCTTCAGGCGCCTGGACGACTGATCGCAGAACAACCTCAAGCCCTTTATGTCGTTTTCCGTAAAAGGGTCCTTGGCCCGTTCACACAGTAGAACAGCCTCGGTATCGCCATCGGGCCGGATGGGAAGGGTCAGGATATATTTGCCACCATGTTTATCAGCAAACTCCCCATGGGCCCGGACAATGGAGTTCAGCCCCTCGGGCTGGGGAAAAAGGATTTCCTCATCCTGGTCCAGGGTTTCTTCCATGGCAGATTCCATCAGCTGCACGGCATCCATTTTCTTTTCGAACTTCTCCATGTGGCTGATACCCTGAACACGAACATAGCCCTGGTCCTGCCATCCCAGACTGACTCGGGACAAGTTAAACCGTGGGGCAATCTCGTTCACAAAACTCATCACGGCAGCCATGTATTTGTCTTCCTGATTTAAAAGAACCATAAAATCAAGGGTATCAGCAAAACGGATCACGTCGTTCCGGGCCTTGTCCGAGTCCTTTTTCAGCCGGTAAACCCTGGGTATATCAGCCACCAGGCTGAGTCGGGTCATGCGTTCGGCAAGGGGAATGCCCTTTGAGATATCGCTGATATAAACTATGGCCACGGCCCGTGGAGTATCCTCACCCGAATCCAGGGCCACGGCCATGAGGGTTCCCCCTTTTTCACTGTCCAGGGACCACATCTTTTTTGCATGGGCTTCCTGAGCTGCCAGAGTGCATTCGCGCTCAAAATCAAGCGCAGAGGCCTCTTTTCGCCGTGCAGACGGCCAAATGCCCTTGGTTTTCCAGACATCCTGTTCAAAAACCAGAAGCAGGGCAAAATCACCTTCCACCAGACGCCTTGCCGCATCCATATACCCAGCCCAAAACTCGGGGGGACTGCCGTCAAACTGTCTTAAATCTTCAAAAATGCCAAGGGTTTCATGGATATCTGAATTTTTTTTAGTGTGTTCATAGGACATAGGTGTGTTTCTTTGTTCCGGTTATAGTGTATTTTTCGTGGACAGGGTGGACAGAGTGGACTGACACCCCGTTGTAAGAGCTGTCATAAAAAATAGTTAGCTGTCGTTGCCATCCATTGTTTTGTCGGACTGGACAGGGATGATCATGGACCCGGCCACACCGGGACGGACAGCTCCATCTTTGTTGTCAAATTGAGCTTTTACCATGACCAGACCGCTGGCCGGATCGACCACGGGAGCCACAAAAATCAGAGTCCCTTTTAAGGACAGAGTTTCAAAGCCCACGGGAATGGCAAGGTCCACGTTCTGGCCTTTTGTAAGATTCTGGGCCAGGGGTGCCTCGATATTGCAGACCAGGAGGCATTTGCTGGTGTCCACCACATGGGCCAGGGGCTGACGATTTTCACAGCTTTCACCGGCATCCAGCATCAACTCGGTAATGGTGCCCGGGATGGGGGATATCATGATCAACTTGTCCCGTTTTTCCATGGCCATCCGGTATTCCAGTTCCTCACGCTTTTCGGCAATGGCAAGACGCTGGTATTCGGCTTCGGCCAGGTCATATTCCAGCTGTTTTTTGTCCAGTTCTTCCTTGCTTACCGATCCGGTTTTCTTATACAAGGAAAGGGTGGATTCATAGACCAGTTTCAGCATGTTGGAGCGGACCTTGGACGAATCAACTTCCACTTTACTTTCCCATATCAACTTACTGCGCCTGACCTCGAGCTCTTCGAATTTTTTTTCAAGTTCAAGGATACGGGCTCCTTTTTCAACCCGGTCGCCTTCCTTGAAAAAAATTTCTGCAATGGTTCCATTGACGTCAAAACTCAGAATCACATCATTGATTGGTTCCGTAAGGCCGGACACGGTCACCGGGTATTCTGCTGCAGATAGTGTTGGGAAAATACCGCAGAGGATCAGACATAACAGAGATATCTGAAGGTTTTCTCTCTTGTTCTTCCATGTCTTTGATTTATTCAAGACCTTCCTCCGATACATCAATTCCATAATGCTTAAGCAAAAGTCCCTGGGCCATGTCCAGGCCAAGTACTGCTTTTTTACTGTATACAACATTCTCGATTTCCGATTCTCTGGCATAGTTCAGGTCTTCTTCCTTGTCCAGAACTGAGCGACTGTTGCTTCGCCCGGCATCGAGCATCACCAGTTCCACGTCCAGGAGCCGTTGATACACCTTGCGGGCCCGGATGGAATAGTCCACTTGTTCAAAGGCGCTGTATACCTCTTTAACCGAGGTGTCCACCCGGTTTGCAATTTCAACCTCAGCGGATTTCAACTGTAAAAGGGCCTGGCGTTTGTGATGCTCAGCAATGGCCAGTTCACTGCGTGTTTTAAGCCCCCCCAAAAGGGGAATCGTCAAGGTGGCCCCCACTTTCCAGGTATGGTAATCCTCATTGAGTTCATCGGTCCACGAATCCCCCGGGCTGTCACCCAGTCCGTTGATCCCGTAGCTTCCGGTGAGATCCAGTTGGGGCCATCGCTGATTTTCAGCATATCGGATCAAAATATTCTCTCGGTTGATTTTCTTTTTGGCTGCCAGATATTCGGGCCTGTTTTTCAATGCGTCGTTGACACTGTCATTGAGGTCCGGAAAGATGCGTTCGATCTTCTCATGATCGCTGAAATCAATCATCAACGGGACACTGGCATCGGACAAGGACACATAGGTTCTCACCTGATTCATGGCCGAGATCAGGTCCTGCTGCCCCCGGCTTTCCTGGGATTTTCGTTTGGCCAGACCTGCCTCGGCTTCCAGAATTTCGGTTTCCGCCATTTTTCCCAGCTTGAATCTCTCTCGATTATCCGTGAGAATGGTCTGGGCAATCTGGACCGATGCCTTTCGAATGGCCAATTTTTCCTTGGCCCCATACAGATCCCAACAACTTGAAAGGGCATTTAAGGCCGTTTCCATGCGTTTAAGCCGCAAGGCCTGAAATGCCAGTTTGGAATCCATCTTGGCCACCTTGATACTGGCCACGATGGCGTCACCCCCGCCCTTTAGCAGAGGCTGGGTGATCTCAAGGCCCAGGTAGCCTTTGAACTGATCCTGGGCAGTGCTTGATGCCCTGTCCTTGTATTCTCTCAAGGTGTAGCCCGCTTTGAGCTTGGCACCTGTGGGAATTTTTCCTTCAACCATGGCGTTAAAATCAGCGGCTCTCTCATCTTTTTCCGACGCAAACAAAATGGAGGTTTTATCCTCGTTGGAATATTTTGAATGATCGTTACTTCGCTGATAGGAATTCACAAATTCCGGTTCAAACACGGCCCTCTCGCCAGTAATGGTTTCCTGACTGATCTGATAATCCAGATGCTGGGCAAGAACGGTTTCGTTTTTTTCCATGACAAGACGGACAAAGTCCTTGAGGGCCAAAATACCGAAGAAGGTTTTCTGTGCCGGGTCCTTCTCGATTTTTTGTGATGTGTCCGGTGTCTTCTTTTTGTCGGGAGCTGCCAGGTCCCGGGCACCCTGATCACGAGGAGCCACGTCAGGGGGAGTCACCAAAGGGGGTGTGTCCAGAGCTGTATCACCCGGAACCACTTGGGCCCCTTCTGCATCCACGGGTATGCCTGTGCCTTCATTCTCATCAGCCCAGGATGGGCAAAAAGACACCAGGACAATGAGAACAGCCAGGATATAAGTCGTTATCGTTTTCATAATCCACCGTATAGTCAAACCGCTGTTTTTCATGGTTACCAGCACCAGCCGATAGTTCCGGTAACACCCCGCCGGTTATCGATATCCAGTTGAAAATTCATTTTCAGGGTCCCATCCTGGAACTCGGGAAAATAACTGAAACCAATGCCATAGACCGCATTCATTTCATCGCCCTGGCTTTGAATATAGTATTCCCCCGTGGGATTGGACCGGACCACATCAACGGTATTGGCCTGGGTCAGGCCCAGAAGCAGGTTCACGTAGACATCGTAGTCTTTGATTTCCATGCCCATCTTACCCAGAAGGCCCCGTTCCGTTCCGTCATTTTCCTGGCCCATGGACGTAAAATCATTGTGGGGAACCGGATCCGGATGGGTCCCGGACGGCACATGACTGTCCCCATGGAGAATCATGGGAATGGCACCGGCAACAAGAAAGGGCCGGTCAAAAAGAATCACATCCCGTTTGCCCACTTCCAGGGAAAATCCATTGGCATCAGATGCGCCGCCACTTCCGGCTCCCACACCATAATACCAGGCAAAAGCGGGTGTTGTCCCGAGTAAGAAAAGCAGAGTCATGACCAGCAAGCATACCTTTTGTTTCATAATATCGCCTTTAT
Organism: Pseudomonadota bacterium; assembly: GCA_018818835.1. GTDB lineage: Bacteria > Desulfobacterota > Desulfobacteria > Desulfobacterales > Desulfolunaceae > JAHIRD01. The sequence goes on along the minus strand of JAHIRD010000111.1, from coordinate 20,491 downwards.
CTTTCACGTGTTATGCAACACAGGGCTTTTACGGTCATAAAAGCCCCAGCGTTTCGATGTTTAAAATGACCACTCACCCATGCCGGTTCCGATAAAACACCCCGAGGAGTTGAATGATTTGGCATCTTCAGGGTCTTCTGTGTTGATGGTTACCTTCAGGGTCTTTGAATCAAAAAATCCCGAAGGATCGGTTGCGGTCATTTTGAATTCAAGCACCGCAGCATCGTCTTCATCTTCGTCGGTGATGGCCGGAGCATTGAAGGTGGCCGTTGGACTGTCTGCATGTTCCAGAACCACGGTTTTCCCTTGGGTCTGCTCCCATAGATAGGTGAGCAACAGATCCGGGTCATAAGTTTCGGCACCATCCAATGTCACGGGTTCGTCAGGATCAACGGTCATCTCGTCCCCCACCTGAACCATGGCAGGATAGGACAAGGTTGATCCCACACCGGTGATAACTGATGCAAGGAAGGGATCATGGGTGGCCAAAGGAAGCAGGGTATTATCCGCCCCGTCATAAATCAAGGCGCTGATCTCTTCGGCGGTTCCCACGCCCCACCAATTGCCGGCCATGACCACTCCATCACCAATACGGCTGAAATCATACAGATAAACCAGATAATTCCCCTGGGTCTGCTGGATATTATTGCCTGTGACGGTCAGTTGGACGTTGGAATCCTGTTTCTGGGTGATGGCTATGGCATTGGCTTCCTGGCTTGCATCATCCATGCTGAAATCATTCCCGGATACGGTCATTTCGGGCATGGAGTCCGGGGCTGATGAGCCTGCGGCACTCAAGGTCACCACGGTATTTACAGCCACGGTCCGGTCCTCACCCGCATAGGCCTCAGGAAGGGTTCCATCCGTATGGCGGGTGACATTCACTACCACCGTATCCACGCCCGACTGGTCTTCATTGTCTTTGACGGTCAACCGGAAGATCAAACTGATGTAGTCCTGTGTACCTTCAGAAGGAGCCGTGAAATAAGGCGTTGCCGTTGTGGCATCATACAAGGTCACATCAGGTCCTGACGTCTGCTCCCATAGATAGGACCGGATCCCTGCCACCAGGTCTTCGGGATCCTGGGATGCCGATCCATCCAGGGTCACGGCCCCATCGTAGGCCACCACCTGGTCTGGTCCTGCATCAGCCACCGGATGTTCATCCCCTGCAATGACGGTGATAAGAACAACATCCTGGGAAATAAAGGCCCCATCACTCACGGTCAGGGAGAAGACAAGGATCTCGTCGTCGCTAAGATCGGGTGTTTTAAAATAGGCTTTGCTCGTCTCATCATTAAAAAGCGTCACAGCGGTCCCTGAAACCTGGGCCCATTGATAGGTGCTGATCCCCTGGTCATCGCTTGATGCTGTGCCATTGAGCAGAACCCTTAAGCCTTCATTGACCTCCTGGTCATCACCGGCATCGGCAACCGGGGGCTCATTCACCCAAGAGACCAGAACACTGACCTCATCTACAGCCCTCAAGTCCCCCACATCGGTCACGGTCAGACGAAAGACAAGGGTCTCGTCTTTTGTCACATTGGGTGCTGTGAATCTTTTTTCTCCGGGGGTTGCCGTGGAGGACAAGGTCACAAGAGACCCGGACACCTGGGCCCAGGCATAGGTTTCGATATTCAGTTCAGGATCTGTGGACAGATGGCCATCCAAGGTCACATTGGCGGCACCTTCCAAAACCGTGTCAGAAGATACGGAAGCCACGGCAGTTGGAGCCTGGTTGGGTGTGCCCGGCGTTGTGTCGCGCACATTCACGATCACGGTGTCCGTGGATTCCTGGCCCTGGTCATCGGTCACGGTCAGCTGAAAGGTGTATGAGGCGCCTTCAGCCGGAACATCCGTCACGGTAAACGTCGCATTCTGGCCCGTGGCATTGTTCAAAACCACATAGTCACCCTGGGTTTTTGTCCAGAACCAGGACACCACGTTGATATTATCGGCAATGTCATTTAACAAGGACCCGGACAAGGTCACGGGTATGTTTTCATCGACCGTTTGAAGTGGCCCTGCATCGGCAACAGGAACAGGGTGAACCGTTGAATCCGAAACGGTCACGAGGACCGTATCACTATCGCTAAGACCCCCTGTATCGGTGACCGTCACCTGAAAAATCAAGACCTCATCCACCGGACCGGTCACGGCAGGCGCCGTAAATCGGGCCTGTTTGGTTTCATTTGACGTTGTCAGGGTCACGGGTGTTCCCGAGGTCTGAAGAAAAGCCCAGGTCACAATGCCATCATCGGCATCAAAGGAGGATGAGGCATCAAGTATCACCTGGGCACCGTCACTCACATCCTGGTCTATCCCGGCATCGGCCACAGGTTTTTGATTTTCCCATCCCGTATTCACGGTCACCGTATCCACGGAAACAAGACCGTCCATATTGGTCACTGTCAATTGAAAAACAAAGCTTTCATCCTCAATGACATCCGGTACGGTAAAATCAGGATAAATTGATTCAGCATCGGACAAGGTCACCACAGGTCCGTTGATCTGTTCCCATATATAGGAGGCCAGACGGTCATGGAACATCAGACCGATACCCAGACAGGCCCCGTAACCTTCCCCGGAACTACTTACAACGGTATTGCCTGATATTTCAAGCCCTTGGTCTGCCGAGTCCACGGCTATGCCCTGGTCGTTTTCAATCAGGTAATTATTTTGGATGATTCCTGAAAGAGGTTCAAGAAGGGTGATCCCGCAGGTGGTATGGTGTACCCGGTTGCCCGTGATATTCAAAACGCCGCCATAACATAGGATACCCTTGCTTTTACTGTACCTGATCATGGAATCTGAAATGGATAGCGCCGTGGAAATCACCCTGACTGCAGCCTGGCCATGGGTGCTGCCGCTGCCGTTTCCGGCATACTCAACAATGCAGTGATCCAGAATGGACCCGGTCTGGGTATCATCGCTCCAGACCTGGGACGTTTCCGTAAATTCAATGTATTCAAAATAACGGGTCTTGTCCTTAGAGGTGAACACAATGGGAAGATCTGCGCTGCCCCTTGCCGTGAGGGCACCGTTAACCTCCATGTGATACCCTTCTGACGAACTTGAGGCATTGGCAAATTCGACAACCACCCCAGGCCGTATGACAAGGGTAACCCCCTCTGAAATTATGATATCCCCGGTCACGGTATAGGGATTTAAATTTAAATCCCAGACCGTATCCGCGGAAATAGTCCCACTGACCTCAATGGCCAAGGCCGACGACTGGAAGGCCAATAGCACCATGGGAATCAGGACAAACAATACAACCCGAGTACGTGCTTTCATGTCACTCCTCATCCTTTAACTTACCTTTGTTTATTTCAAATCCAACTGGAACGGGTATTTTTGTGAACAAATGATATCAACCGCCATAGACGGTTCTTGGCGTATCATGGAGACGATGTATGAATGGAATGTAGAAAAAGACTGATATTGCCCACCCCTAATGGGCATCCCCCCCCAAAACAATGACGCACCATTGAATTCACGTAATGTTTGGTATTCCACCCCCCAAGAATTGCACAACATGTCCATATCAACCACAGGGATTCTTGTCAAAAACAATTCCAACTATTTTGCGGGGCTTTTATTTTATCCGTCACGGCTTGGTTTCAAATAACAAACCTATTTCCTATTTTTTACAGGAAATACTGGAATCCTGATTTGAATTCTGATAGCCATAGGTCATTGTTATTTTTTGTTCTGTGATAAAAACCATGAAAACAACCATGAGGCCATCCCATGAAAGAAAAATTATATCCGGCACTCCAGTTGACCGATGCATGCAACAAACGGTGCACAGCATGTTTGAGAGTGCCCGGAAAGCAATCCCACACCCTTGCCTATTCTGATTTTGAAAAATATCTGGAAGACGTAAGGACACTGAATGAGCCATACGACATAGGCTTTCAGTTTGTGACCGGCGGAGAACCCACTATTTGGAAAGACCGGACCAAGGATGTGGGGGATATCATCATGGCCCTTTCCAACCATGGCAACATTCGAAACATCACCATGCCCACCAATGGCAAGCGTTTTGAAAACAAAGCCTATGTCACGGATCTTCTTAAGCGGATTTCCGGGAATGTGGACCACACCGTCATCATCGGATTGAGCATTGCCGCATATCAGGAAAATTTTGTAAACAACCGCTGCGTCCCCCTGGAGAATCTTCTTGAAGCGTCAGCACAGCCCGGCAACAAGATTCTTCCCATTGCCCTGGTGACCCTGTTCCGGGACGATAACATGGATCAGCGCCTGAAGCAAAGCTATCCGGGCGTGATCCAACGCATCACACCCCTGGCCCCACTGGGCGGAGGCCAGGATATGATCAGAGACTGCCCCTCCATCAGCTTGTCCGGAAGCAAAAAAGACACATTGGGAACCTTTATGGCCCAGTTCAGACAGGATGTTGCAGGCCGTCTAAACATAACCATGGACCAATTTGAATCAACATCCAATCATCATATCATGAACCGCCTGTCCTTGTTCGCCCACTGCGGCCAGAGCCCCTTTATTGATGACAGGTGGCACTACTGCCTGCCCTTCAGGGAAGACCCTGACTTTGACATCGCCCCCATTGGAGGTATGACAAAAACCAGCATCACTGACTTTATCACGGCCCATCCCTTTCTCCACAGCATCCGGACCCGGGGCCTTCTTGATACCCTGGATCACTACAAGGATTTATTGAGCAGGGATACCCGCGAAAAACTGGATATCATGTTCAGCCCGGATCATCTTGTGTCCGTAGCCTACCGGGGGTGTATGATCTGCAAGGAACTGGCGGAAATCGGTGTGTGGAAGGAAATCCAGCAAGGAGTCTGTCAATAAATAACAAACCCGGAAAATACCCCTGTGAATATATATGTTTAATTATTTATGGCTGATAAGGCAGGATCATCCAGAGAAAATCCGAACAAGGTAATATCGTCCTTTCGTTTCATTTTACTATGGTATTCATTGAACGCCTCCATAATGGCGCACCGCTGGGCATCAAAGGGATTTCCAGACATATCTTCAAGAAGTACCCGGAGCCGGGTGGTTCCGAACATCAAATTCTTGTCCCCACCGGTTTGCGTTGTGATGCCGTCACTGAACATATAAAACGCCGTGCCTTTTTCAATGACCACCTCATGGTCTGTGTATTGAAAATCCGTATCAGACAGGCGGTAACCGATACTGTGCTTGTCCCCTTTTATCATTTCTGATTTTCCGTTTCTGATGATCAGAAGCGGAATTCGTGCACCGGCATAGGTCAGTCGACGGGTTTTTTTATTAACCACACCAATGGCTATATCCATACCATCATCGGAAACTTTGCACAAAGAATCCTGATTAAGTGTTAATCTAACGATATGATTAAGCCGCTTAAGAATTTCAGAAGGCTTATTCATTTTTTCAACACGGACAATGCGCTGGAGAACCGACGACGCCATCATACTGAGCAAAGCCCCGGGAACGCCGTGGCCAGTACAGTCAATCACAGAAACAACAAATTCATCCTCGGAAAAATGTGTGTAGTAGATATCCCCCCCGACAATTTCCCGGGGTTCCCAGATAACAAAGCTGTGTGGAAGCTCATTCCTGATGGATTCAGGGACAGCCATAAGAGAGTTCTGGATGGCCCTTGCGTATGTCAGGCTGCTGACAATCTGATCCTGTTTTTCTTTCAGAGCTCGACGTTGTTTGGATAAACGTATGTTTGTCATATATGCAGAAATTCCCATCACGATAACAGATGTCAGGATCAGAATAATACTTATGACAATGGTCATCACCGAGGACTGAAGTCTGGGAGAAAATCCAGGCAGAATGTACATGCTTAATCCTCCGATTAGAACCATCACAACAACAGCTTTAGCAAAAAATTTCGGCCCCCCGATCATGGTATAAAAAAGAAGATTTATAGTGCTGACAGCCAGGCAGGCCCAAAGATCACATTTGAGAACAGCAAAAGAAACACCCATAAGAATCGCTTCAAACATGATGTTATTTGTTTCAGCTTTTTTTTGGTCTTTGCTGTTGGATGCAAGCAAAAAGGCTCCCGTGGGCCAGAATAAATAGGTGCACAGACAGAGGAGCCAGTATCCCAAAGGTTCCTTATGGTGATAAAAAACCGAAAAGAATATAACCACTTCAACAGAATAAATAATTAATCTGCCGACGTAATTGAGTTTCACTAATGCATGGATGTCTTTAAGAGGTCTTAGTTTCATGAGTCCTTCTCAGCGTAAAGGTTGACGTATGGTCAAAACCCAAATCTCATCAATAAGGGCTGACCCACACCCCGTCCCAGGTTTCGGGATCCATGGTTTTCAGGTGACGACAGCGGTCCAGAAAGACCCTGCAAAGGGGATCCTGGTCTGCGCCCTTGAGAAAAAAAACTTCGGCACGACCCATATCCTTTTGCCTGTAGCAACGCATCCCTTCTTCAAAGAAGAGCTGGCCCTGGTTAAGTTCCTTTCCCTTTTCGCTCAGAACCTGAAAAACATCCATGGGTTGTTTTTTCCCACGAACCTTGACCAGATCCACAAAACGCCTGTTAAAGGCGTCCCCCAACTCCTTGTGTGTGGAATCGCTGATCAGGATTCCCGTACCGTAATGTTTGGTGAGTTTTTCAATGCGTGATGCAACATTGACCCCGTCTCCAATCACGGTGTATTCCATGCGCCGCTCGGAACCGATATTCCCGGAGATCACTTCCCCTGTGGAGATTCCAATCCCTATATGAATGGGCATTTTCCCATTTTTCAAGCGCTCTTCATTAAACTGGTCCAACTTTTCGTGCATGCTCAGGGCCGTTTTCACAGCCCGGATGGCATCGTCATCCCGCTGGTAAGGGACGCCAAAAACACTCATGATGCCGTCACCCATATATTTATCCAGAACGCCATGATTTTCAAAGATCACATTGACCATCAGACTGAAATATTCGTTGAGAAAGGCCACGGTTTCTTCGGCGGAAAGGTTTTCACTGATGCTCGTATACCCCCTGATATCGGAGAACAGAATGGTGGCCTTGCCGCGGTTCCCCCCCAAGGCCTGCTGCTTGGGATCATCCAGGAGTTTATCAACAATATCCTTGGCCATGTACCTTACAAGGGTTCCTTTCATCCGTTTTTCCCGGGTGATATCTTCCAGCACAAGAACGATTCCCTTGCGGACATCAGCCCCATCCACCAGAGGGACGATGTTCACATTCACAATATGCTGCCTGCCCGAAGGAAGGAGAAGCTCAACATCATAGCCCACCATGGGTTTGGAACTGCTGTAGACATGGTGAATATCACGCATCAGATGATCATTGGCATCACCTATAACTTCCCTGATATTTTGTTTACTCGGGATGTCGGTCCCATAATCAAGAAGGTTCTTGGCAGCCCGGTTCATGGTCACGATGCAAGCGTCTTCATCCAGAGTGACAATGGCGTTGGAGATGCTCTCCTGGACCGATGACAGATAATTTTTCATCTCCACGGTACGCTCGAAAAGCTGTGCATTTTCAAGGGCCACCGCAATGTGGTACGACAAGGCATTGAGCAGATCTTCATCATCTTTGTCAAACTCAGCCCCGATCTTGTTAATGGCCTGGGATACGCCGATGATGTCACCCTTTCTGTTTATAATAGGAACACTCAATACCGATTTGGTGACAAAACCTGTTTTTTCATCGACTTTGATCAAAAACCGTTTGTCCTCATAGGCGTTTTTGATATTCAGTATTTCACCTGTTTCCGCCACATGACCAGCCAGGCCCTGGTTCATGGGAAATCGAATTTCAGTCAACTCGGATTTCTGGGCCACCTTGGACCAGAGTTCCTTTGTTTCACTATCCACAAGAAACAGCGAGCTTCTCTCCACATGGAGAATCTCGGTAATTTTGTTCACGATATCCACAAAAAGGGTATCCAGATCCAGGGTCCGGGCAACACTGGTGGCCACATCAAACAAGGTGGCCATTTTTTCATGGTCTTTTAAAAGTCGTTTGTAAAGCTGGAGATTTTCAACGGCAATGGCGGTTTGATAAATAAATGCCGAGAAAAAAGATTCGTCGGCTTTATCAAAGCAGCCGGATTTCTTATTGATGACCTGGAGGGCTCCCACCATTTCTCCGTGGAGATTTTTTAATGGCCCGCAAAGAATACTCCGGGTCTGATATCCGGTTTGCTGGTCTACGGCATGATCAAATCGGGGGTCCTGATAAGCGTCTTCGATATTGACCAACCGCTGATGCTTGACCACCCAGCCCACCACGCCATGCTCCTTTGAAATTCGAATCTCCCGACTGGTCATCCCCTCGGCAAGCATGGACCAGAGCTCGCCCGTAAAATTATCCAGAAGAAACAAGGTGGCCCTCTCGGCATTCATGGTTTTCCTTGCGGTGGCCACGATCCGTTCAATCTGATTTTCAATTCCTTTTCTAAGTGACAGAACATCACTCATATCCAGAAGTTCATAGATGTTTTCCAGATATTTTTCCGTTCGACGGGATTTGGCCACAGATCGTTCAAATCGAAGGTTTGTTTTCCTCAGACGTTCGGTGATAAGAGTTAAAAAAATCCGGGCAAGGCTGGGGACCTCTTTAAAAATCAGATCAAGATTTTTGTAGGTCATGGACAGGAAATGACATGGCTCAAGGGCTTTGACACTGGCCAGCCGGGTTCCGTCGCTGAAGTAACCCATTTCACCGATGCCTTCACCGGGCTTCATAAAACAGATGGGAATCTTCTCCCCATAATCATCCGTGCGATAAACATAGGCCCGACCCTTAATCAAGAGATAAAAACAATCCCCCGGGCTGTCCTGAACAATAAATTCATCCCCGTCTGAAAATGAAATTTCCGTAACAAAGTTACGGATTTTCATCAATTCGCCCTCACTCAGTTCTGAAAAAAGCTCACATTGCCTGAGCCGGTCCAGCCTCTGGTCCAGAAGGGCTGAATCCAATGTCTCACGGTTCACCACCCCCGCCTCCACCAGAAGCTCGCCCAGTAATTTCTTTTCATGCAAAGACATGGAATCGATCTGTTTTTTCAATGATTCACGGAGTTTTTCCGGATCGCAGTCCAGATATTCACCGATCTTCTTATGGCCCGGCTTGGCCTGATGTCTCATGATCATGGTGCCGCCTTGTGTTCAGGGTTTGTTTGAGAGAGGGTGTGTTTGTCAATCAAACTGTTCCTACCACGAATAAGCATTTTATGCATAATTGTTTATCACCGATTGCATCGGGGTTTATTTTTTTGGACCAATCAAGGCAATAAATGACCGCAGAGTCTACAGTAACGAGCATCGGCCTCATGTCTGCTGTTCCTGCAACCCGGGCAGGTTCGCCGTGAATGGGGCTGCTCCCCAATGGCCCGGGTCAGCTCAGCTGTAACAATCCCGGTGGGTATGGCAATAATGCCGAAGCCCAGAATCATCACCACTGCCGCCAGGGCCTGTCCAATACTGGTCTGGGGTGAAATATCCCCGTAACCTACAGTTGTCAGGGTAACAACAGCCCAGTAGATGCTTTTGGGAATACTTGTGAATCCGTTTTCCTGACCTTCAATGATATACATGGCTGAACCAATGATGGTGACGATGGTAAGAACCGTAAAAATAAAAACGATGACTTTACGACGGCTTGCGCGCAAGGCCTTGATCAGCAATTCCGCTTCCCCGATATACTGGGCCAGCTTTAATACCCTGAAAACGCGAAGAACGCGAAGTACCCTGATAACAAGAAGGTATTTCCCCCCCGGGAAAAAAAGACCGGCATAGGATGGAATGATGGCAAGAAAATCAATGATGCCGAAAAAACTTCCGGCATACTTCAGAGGCTTTTCAACGGTGGCAAGCCGCAACAGGTATTCCATGGTAAACAAAACCGTGAAAAACCATTCGGCCGCAATAAAAAAAGATCCATATCTTAGGGCATAAGACTCGACGCTGTCCAGCATGACGACAAAAACACTGGCTGCAATACTGATAATAAGGATAATATCAAATAGTTTACCCGCAAACGTGTCCGCTTCAAAAATTATCAGTTCGATTTTCTTCCGTAGGCTGTTCATGCCTCATTATAGTGAACATAAACGAAAAATACCATACAAAAACAAGCACAAGCAGCTTGGGAGACAAATGAGGGGATATGGGAACCAAGCAGCAGGAAAAACGTCAATACCTGGAAACTGCTTTTTTATATCGTTTGACAATCAGGGGCTTTATTTTTGTATACATCGTTCTTCGTAAAACCGGAATTTTCATCATAAGTCGGGCCAGTCCCTTCTGTTTATAAGCGTTAAGGCCGTTGAAAGACAAGCTGCCCCTTTTACAGGAATGAGCATCATTGAAGACAAAACAACGTTTCCTCACCGATTTTCGAAAAATATGTTGAATACCATCCCCTAAAAAAAACTATCACCATGGTACGTTGAGAAAAACCTTAATTAAAACGGCCCTTGACATCATTTCCCAAGAAGGCATTGAAAAGGTCACCATGCGGGTATTGGGACAACGTATCGGAATATCCCGGAGCGCTCCGTACAGACATTTTTCAAACAAAAGTGCTTTATTGTGTGCCATTGGTGAAGAGGGTTTTACGGAATTAAAAAAAAGACTGGTCCATGGTGTTTCCAGCTTATTCATCGACCGCCAGATCCATCCCAAGAACGCTTTTCTGGTGGCCCCTGCCCTGGCATCACAGGATTCAGAAAACGCACAATTCAATGTGGAACAAATTTTTGCCTATATCGGGGAAATTCTTTTTACTGGAATACTGTCATCCGGGAATTCATGACCGAGGCTGTCACATCCTTTAGCCAAAGATAGTCCTTTTGCCTAACCATGATTTGTTCATATGGCCTCACGTCAAAAAAAGATTGACATCCGGCTGTTCATCGTTTATCGTCAATGAACGATTAACCACTATTGAGGACGTTGACCATTGAAATCACACGATCAAAAGCCCCTGGACCATGAGGCTCTTTCCAAACTGTTTAAAGCATTATCCCATCCCACACGAATCAAGATCATTGAGCATCTCAAGACCATTGATCAATGCATTTGCGGTGATATTGTCAGTTTGTTCCCCCTGTCCCAGTCCACCATCAGCCAGCATCTGAAATCCCTCAAGGACGCCGGGCTGATCATTGGAGAAGTGGAAGGCCCCAGGACCTGTTATTGCATCAACAAAGACATGGTTGAAACCTTCAAGACGGCCATCGCCCTCTTGTAAAAACGTTTATAAAACACCTAAACCAAGGAGACGTCATGGAAACACCGAACCCAGGGACAGAATGCAGCTGCGGATGCACCAAAGACGCGCAGGCCGTCCCCACCGGGTTGAGCAGCATCACCCCCTTTATTTTATCGTCACCTTTGGATATCAAGGAAGACGTACCCTGTTGCGGAGCCCCTGCCGGTCCCCCGGCCAGCCCCTATGAAAAAGCAGGATATTCCATCTGCCCCTATGTGGACGGCTTTGTAACCATTGGCCAGGATAGTGTTCCAAGGGTCAAAACACGCCTAAGCCCCAAAGACCATGTCTCGACAATCCTTGCCCGGTCCAATATCGGACGGAACACTTATAATGTGGCACCCGGCCTTTATGCCACGGGCAATCCAAATGGCGAGTCACCTGTTCTTGTCACGGCAAATTTCAAACTATCTTTTGACCATTTAAGAAGGGAACTTCAAGGCGTTCATGCCTGGATACTCGTTCTGGACACCCGGGGAATCAATGTATGGTGCGCGGCCGGCAAGGGGACCTTCGGGACAGATGAACTGGTCAACCGGTTAAAACGGAGCCGTCTTTCCAGCATTATCACTCACAAAAAAATCATCCTGCCTCAGCTGGGGGCCACCGGCGTTTCAGCAAAGCAGGTAAAAAAACAATCGGGCTTTTCAGTCATATGGGGTCCGGTCCATTGTCGCGACATCAAGAACTTCCTTGGGCAAAACATGAGTGCCGATAAAAAAATGCGCACGGTGACCTTCAGCCTGACCGAACGTCTGGTTCTGATTCCCGTGGAGGTGGCGATCCTGCTGAAACCGGCTGCCATATTTTTTCTTGCAACCCTTTTTGTATCGGGCATAGGCCCCCATTTTTATTCGCTCCCAGCCATCATAAACCGGGGTTTACCCGCCCTTGCAACCCTCACCATGGGCATCATAGCCGGGGCAGCCTTGACTCCGGCCCTTCTGGACCGACTTCCCGGAACAGCTTTTTCCGTGAAAGGCATCATCTCAGGAGTTGCCCTGTCCTTTCCCACAGCCCTTATCCTGGCTGGATTCACCGGCGTTACAGGTGTTCTGGGCCTGGTGCTGGTGGCAACGGCCATCAGTTCCTATCTGGCCATGAATTTCACGGGCAGCACACCGTTCACCTCCCCCACCGGCGTGGAAAAAGAAATGAAACGGTTTATCCCCGTACAACTATGTGCCACGGTTCTGGGTGCACTTTTCTGGCTGATTTCAGCCTTTTGATCATAAGGAGTCAATCATGGAAACATTCAGATATATCCAAGGCGTTAGCACCCTGAAACTCGACAGTGAAACCTGCATCGGCTGCGGAGAATGCACCCGGGTCTGCCCCCATGCCGTGTTTGAATTAACGGATAAAAAAGCAGCTATCATGGACAAAGACGCCTGCATGGAATGCGGCGCCTGCGCCCTCAACTGCCCGGTGGATGCCATCACCGTTTCCCCGGGCGTCGGTTGCGCAGCCTATATCATCCAAAGCTGGCTCAAAGGCCCATCCAAAGCCACCTGCAGCACCCCCTAAAATCCCCGGGGCGCGAAACCCGCGCCCCGACCACGCCGGCCACTCAGTCCACCCAGTCCACCCTCCCAAAAAAACATGTTGACAACGTAAACATAATATCCTACTAAATGTTTACAATGAAAACATTAACCAAACACTCCTTACCCTATCATCATGGGAATCTCAGCCGGGCGCTCATCGACGCCACCTTGGATCTCATCGCCGAAAAAGGCATCAAAGCGTTTACCATCAGAGAAGTCGCCAAAAGGGCCGGGGTCAGTCATGCTGCGCCCTACCGGCATTTCAAAAACAAAGAAGACCTTCTGTGTTCTGTTGCCATCGAAGGATTTGACATGGTGATTCAGGACACCCGAAAACGCTTTGAGACATGCGGCAATGACTCCTTGAAGCGTTTCAGGGAAAGCGGCCTGGCTTACATCGACTTTGCGGCCACCTACCCTTCCCACTACCGGGTGATGTTTTCTTCGGGAGAACACCGCATGGGAGAAGATCTGGAAAACAGATCCAAGGAAGCCTTTGCCATCCTTTATGACTGCATCTGCGACTGTCAAAACAAAAAACTGGTCAGACCCTGTGAGCCATTTGAACTGGCCATGGCCGCCTGGTCCATTGTCCATGGCTATGCCATGCTGATCATAGACGGATTTGTTACGGACTCTTCGGACCGGTTGAAATATGTGATCACCGACGCCCTTTATTTCGGGCTTCGTTTTGAATAAAATTGACCTTAACCATTTAAAAATAAGGGGATGAGCATGAGCGATACCGTTTACAAAAAACTGGCCAAGGTGCTGGACACCCTTCCCAACGGGTATCCGTCAACAGATAGCGGCGTTGAAATCAAAATCCTTGAAATGATCTTCAGGCCGGAGGATGCCGAAATCTTCTGTGATCTCAGACTGACCTTTGAAACGCCTGACCAGATTGCCGCACGGAGCGGGAGGTCCCTTGAAGGCCTGAATGAAAAACTGGTGTCCATGTGGCACCGGGGGCTTATTTTCGGTGTGGATTTTGGCACTGTAAAAATGTTCAAAATGGTTCCCTGGGTATTTGGGATTTATGAGTTCCAGCTGAAATTCATGACCCGAGAATTTGCGGAACTCTGTGAAGAATACGCGGTTCATTATGGTCCCCAGTTTTTCGATACGAAACCCCAACTCATGCAGGTGGTTCCCATCGAAGAAGAGATTTCTGTGGAGAACGCCCAGATGACCCTGCCCTATGAGCGCGTTTCCGGCCTCATTGAAAAAGGGCAGGCCTTTGCTGTCAATGACTGCATCTGTAAAAAGGAAAAAGAGCTTTTGGGTAACCGCTGTGACAAACCCATGGAAGTCTGCCTGGCCATTGCACCGGTTCCTGGAATTTTTGACGATCATCCCCTGGGAGCACGGCCCATCTCCAAAGAAGAAGCCTATGAGGTTCTCCGAAAATCAGAAGAAGCAGGCCTGGTTCATATGACCAGCAATTTCCAGCACGGTCATATATACATCTGCAATTGCTGCGGGTGTTGCTGCGGTGTTTTAAGAGCCATCAACGAGCTTGGAATCGATGCACCCAATGTGGTGAACACACACTATTACGCAACAATTGATACCGAAGAATGTGTAAGCTGTGGTCTGTGCAAGGACGAACGCTGCCAGGTCAATGCCATCGAAGAAAAAGACGATGCCTATGAAATCATCATGAACAAATGTATTGGATGCGGTGTCTGCATTTCCACCTGTCCCTCCAACGCCATCACACTGGTTCGTAAAAATCCCGAAGACATTGTCACACCACCCAAAAGCGAAACAGAATGGTTCAAAATCAGGGGCGGTATGAGGGGTGTTGATTTCAAGCCCTATGAATAAAATTAGTTGAAAAACCAAGTAAAATAATATTCAGTCCCGAGGGATATTAAGCCAATCCAACCGTTCCCACTGTCCATGGGTGGGAACGGTTTTTTAAAATATAAGTCATTCCGTCCAGGAATGGGCTATTAAAGCCCTCACCCCCCCGAAGGGGCACACCCCCCATTCGGGGAAGCACCCTGAAAAGAATGGCCCGAAGAGCGACCACCCAGGATATGACCGGCGGACATGATTTTCTTGACCCCATCATGACGGCACTTGGGACACACCGGTTCAGGATCCCTGGATGACAGCATCAGAACATCAAAGGTATGGTTACACGCGTTACATTCGTATTCAAACAGTGGCATAATGGCCTCCTTAGATATTTATAATATTATAAACTAATTCACGAACCTATTCACGTCAAGGTCTGAAAAAGGCCCATCGTACAGCGGTTAGCCTTTCTTGAACAATAAATATCACCTTCCTATTCCCACACTTTTCATATAGAATAAAATCATACAAGCAGCTCTTAAAACGGTTTTTTATTTCATTCACCCGAACCAAGGAGCCTTATGAAAAATTCCAGCATCAAAGTTGTCGACACAAGCACACTTGTCCACGATCCTTCCTGCCTGACTTATCTGATGCAAAAAGGCGTTACAGCCTGCATTCCCTGGAAAGTCCTCGAAGAACTTGACGGACTGAAAGGACGGCCTGACATCGGGTTTGACGCCCGAGAAGCCATCCGGAACATTGAAGAACTCAGGCAGGCCAACCATCCCAGTCTGATGATCGCCCAGAAGATCAGCATGGATGATATCCCGTTTCTGGACCCAAAGGTCAGCGATCACCATATATTGTCCACAGCCAAAACACTCAAGGATCAATACAAGAAAGTTGCCATTGTTTCCAAAGACAGTATGATGCGGATCAAAGCCCGTGAACTTGGAATTGAAGCGGAAGATTACTACAGAAATCAGGTGGAAAAAAACGGCGACGCCATCCTTCCGAGGCTGACTGTGCCCGTTGAAAGCATAAACATGCAGAATTTCACCTTTGAATATAATGAAAAAAAACATGGGGAAATCCCGCTGAACAGCGGAGTGGTCTGCATCAGTGAATGGACCGGTGACATGAAGCGGCCCGATGATCGGGACACTGAAGGTGAACATTTCGTGGCGGTCCGACACAATGGATATTTCCAGATCGTCAACAAAAACATCCAGGTTTTCGGAATCAGGCCCTATTCGGGCCCGGAAGTCAACGGTCCCTCCATCAACTGGCCCCAGCACATCGCCCTTTATCTTCTGACCAATCCGGCCCTGAGCCTTATCTTCCTCGAAGGTGGCGCTGGAACAGGTAAGACACTTCTGGCCCTTGCCGCAGCCCTTGCCGTTAGAAGTCAATACAGGCAAATTCTGGTCAGCCGCCCCATGGTTCATCTGGAAGACAGAGACAACATGGGATTTCTTCCCGGTGACATCCGTGAGAAAATGGGCCCCTGGCTACGTCCGATCTGGCAGAACATGTCGGTTTTAAAGGAGATTGATCCAAAAAATAAAGAGTTGATCGAAAAAATGATCGTGGACAAAAAGATCGAAATCGAACCCCTTGATTATATCCGGGGAACCACCTTCTGGAAGTGCCTTCTGATCATCGATGAAGCACAAAACCTGACACCCCATCAGATCAAAACCATCATCACCCGTGCCGGGGAAGGGTCCAAAATCATCTTTACCGGAGACCTGGATCAGATCGACCGGAGACGCAGACTTGACAAAATTTCAAGCGGTCTTGCCTATGCGTCCAGTCGTCTTCAGGGCCAAAATATCGTGGCATCCATCAAGTTCAAAACCTCTGTACGTTCTGAACTGGCTAAAATTGGGGTAGAACTTCTTTAGTGCCCAGCCATAAAGGGCATCTTACGGTCCATGCAAGCGTTCTCAGGTTTTCGAAATCCGGAGGCATAGAACGGCTACGCCTGCGGTTTCGAAAACCTTGCAGCCTTCCGCCGTCGCCAAAGGCTATGGTGGACACGTGGCCTGAACCGCAATCTACCATTTCTTGATGGACACTCTTCAAAAAACCTTAGATAAGGAAGCGTCTATTTTTGTACAGCTTCCTTTCTTTGCTTTAATTCGATAAAATAATCTTTTGAACCAAACCGGACACCGCTTTTGCGTTTGTACCGGTATTCGGAATTGGCTTTGATGAAACATTTTTTGCATGCTGCCCGTAAACCGGACCTACCGCCCTTCTGGCTGTAGAATTCGTTAACAGGTTTTTCATCACCACATCGTGAACAAATTTTTGTATTTCCTTTTAGCATCCTCTGGCAACCCTTTCATACGTTTTGAAACGGCGAACTTACTAAAAATCCTTTGACATGTACAGAGAAATTATAAAGAATCTTCTCTCGTTCATGGCTATGTCATGGCAAGGCCTTAAAAAAATAAAAAAACAGGAATGATTGATTTATCATAAAGGCTTATGATTCTTGACAAAGCCTTGTGTTCAATGTACTAATGGCTTCTTAACCGAACACAATTCAGGCCTTTTTACATTTTCTTTGGATAAAAATCATCCTCTGGAGCATTGTGACATATGAAAGTATCCATACGCTGGGCGCTGATAGCAGGCTTTCTCGGGCTAATCTGGGGGACACAGCTTATAATCACAAGCTCATCTTACATATCCTCTGAACGTGTTCTGCTTGACCACGCAAAAAGCATCATGGCCAACATCACCGATCTGACCATGGAACAATCCCATAATCACCTGGCTTTGGCACAAACAGCGGCGCACCTTACCAAACGCCTGATCTCCAACAATGTGGTCAGCAGCGACCTTGACTCCCTGGATCACCTTGAACGCTATTTTTTTGATCAATTGTCCATTTACCCCCATTTTGCTGGCATCTATTATGGGACTCCCTCTGGTGAATTCTTCTATGTCAGTCGCTCCAATGTGAAATGTGACAAGGGCTTCCGGACAAAGATCATCCTCAAAAAAAACGGTGGCAACGAAACAACGCTGATCTGGAGAAACGAACATTTAGACGAAATTGCACGTGAAATCGACCTGGCAGACACCTATGACCCCAGAGAACGACCCTGGTTCCAGAAAGCTTTAAAAGAAGACGGCATTGTCTGGACCGACCCCTATATTTTCTTTACCTCCAAAAAGCCGGGGATCACCATTGCAGGTCCTGCCAAAACGCCTGATGGACAGCTCAAAGGTATCGTGGGTGTGGATATCGACATTGACCAGTTGTCAATTTTTATCGGCAAGCTCAAAATCGGCCAGCACGGCATGGCCTTCATGTTCAACAATAATGGCGACGTGGTGGCCTTTCCCGATCTCAACATGCTTAGAAAAGATGACAACCAGCTTGTAAAAATTGACCAGATCAACGACGAAAGAACCCAAAAAGCCTATCTGGCTGCCAACTGGTCCTTTTCAGACGATACGCGTCTGATACTCACAAAGCCCCAATTCACAGAATTCACCCATAAGGGTGCCACATACCACGCCATGTTCAGCCCCTTTAACGATGATTTATGGCCCTGGATCATCGGTGTGTTCATTCCCGAAGATGATTACCTGGGCAGTTTGAAAGCCAATCGCAGGCTCAATATCCTTATCACCGTGGGGATATCCATCCTTGCAACCATTCTGGGTTTGATACTTTCCAGATCCATTATCCGTCCCATTGCCAACCTTGAAAAAGAAGCGCGGGCTGTTGAAAAATTCGATATGCTCACCCATTACGACACCCATTCGGTTTACCAGGAAATCCAGGTCATGTCCGACACGTTTAACCGGATGAAAAACAGCTTCAACAAACATGAAAACGAAAAATCCCGTCTGGAAAATCAGTTGATCCGTTCCGAGCGATTAGCAGCCACCGGCCAGCTTGCCGCATCCATCGCCCATGAGATCAACTCGCCTCTCCAATCCGTAATCATGCTTCTCCAGACCCTGGAAGCCAAACACAAAGACGATCCTAAACTATTGGAAGACCTCGACTTGATGAAGCACGTTTTTGCCACCGTCAAAAACAGAATCAAATCATTTCAGGATCTTAATCGGCCGTTCATGGCTGTAAAAATGCCCACCAACATTAATGAAATCATTGAAACCACGGTCAATCTGGTCCGTGTCAACCTTTCAAAAAATCTAATCAAGATAAACCTGGATTTTGACCCAAATCTTCCCAAAATCAATGCGGCGTCCCAGCATTTCTCCCAAATATTCCTAAACCTGATCAACAATTCCATTGATGCCATTTCCGAAAAATCGGATATTGATATCAACGATATACACATGGATGATCGCCTTCCCGTGGCCGGAACCATCAATATCCGGACCAGCTATGAGGGGGGGGGCATCGTGATCAACATCTCCGATACCGGACCGGGCATATCCGAAGAAGTCCTCCACAGCCTCTTTGACCTCTTTGTCACCCAGCGAAAGGACAAAGGCATGGGCATTGGGCTGGCCATCTGTAAAGGGCTTGTCAAAGAATACAACGGGCGCATCGAAGCAGGTAATCTTGTGGACGGCGGAGCGGAAATTATCATCACCCTTCCTGCCGATGTCGTTTAAAAAAATGAGAGTATAGGCCATGGAAAAATATCACATTTTACTCGTTGATGATGACAAAACCATCCTCAGTGTCTTTTCAAAATCCCTTCAAACGATGGGCTACCAGGTTTCCACCGCCTTAGGAGGTCAAGAGGCATTTGACATCTTAAGCGAGGCGATGTTTCACCTGGTCATCACAGATCTGAATATGCCGGGCGTCAATGGCATCCAGGTCCTCCAACGGTGCAAGACGCTGTATCCTGAATGTGTGGCCATCATCCTTACCGGTTATGGAAATTTGTCGTCAGCTGTGGATGCACTCAGGCTGGATGCAGATGATTATCTTTTAAAACCCTGTGACCCGGATGAACTGTTTTTTCGAATCGAACGCAGCCTTGAAAAATTTGAAATGAAACGAAAAATCAAAGCCTACGAAGGAATCCTCACCACATGTTGCGTGTGTAAAAAATTCCAGGATGATACGGGGAAAGCCCCAGGAAAAGGGGAATGGTTGACCATCGAACAGTATCTATGGAAAAACACGAAACTTGACATATCATCGGGTTACTGTCCGGATTGTGCCAAAAAAGCCATGGATGAACTTAAAGCCATGGGAAACAAAAAATAAACAAAAAACCTGAACGTTTAGAGTGAGTCCAAGTTGCTGACGTTATTCGATAAAAACGAAATGGATCTCGCAGAGGCGCAAAGGACGCAGAGGAAAACTTTGGTAAAATAAAAAATGACATCACTTTTTAGTGAAATCATTGTCTTTCATACCAATCCGATCATTAAACCCGCACCAAGAACGACAAAATATAGTGGTAAATTTTCACTAAACCGATTTAGCAACAAAAAATATATACTTGATGATACAAAACTGATCGCACCACCAATGACTTAATCCGGGACTAATCCGGGACAGGCCAATAATACACTTATCCGGGACTAATCCGGGACAGGCCAATAATACACTTCCCAAATAATGTTCCTTCTGTTATGTTCATTTACATATAAACAACAACCCCATTTTTATGATTTATGGAGGTATCCTATGCCACGAACAACACGAATGGTTATTCGGGATGAAAAGAGTGTTTATCATGTGATATCCCGAACCGCCCTGGATGGTTTCCCCTTCGGTGCGGTGGAAAAAGAAAAATTTGTATCAATTCTCAAGCGGTTTGCCCGCATCTATTTTACGGAAATCCTCGGTTACGCAGTTCTAAGCAATCACGTTCACATCCTCGTAAAAATGCTTCCTGAGCGGAACTATTCCGATGAC
>JAHIRD010000191.1 GCA_018818835.1 Pseudomonadota bacterium | reverse complement strand
GCCCTTGTTGCTCCACAGCCGGATTACGCGGTCGATGAGCGGGAGCTGCAGCGGGCAGACGTGGCGCTCGTCGTTGGCTGATTTCGCGGCCTGCGTGTTGAGCGTGTCGGTCTCTTTGATGCCGCGCCACACGGGGATGGTGCCGTTGCCCTCGTAGAGCTCCGCGAGCCCTTCGATGGAGTCGAATGGGTCCCAGTTCGGGTCGGTGCTCCAGAGCGGCCGAGCCCACTCAATCCACTCCTCGCGGTTGACCTGGGGCCTAATTGGTACCTCGTTGTTCCCCGGCGCCCGGAACATCACCAGGTAGTCAGCGAGCGCGGGATTCGACACCGCCGAGTCCTTCTCAAACTGCGTGAAGGTCAGCCTGTGGCTCTTGGTCCTGATGGCTTGCGCTTGCGGGCACTTGTCGATCGTCACGTCTCCGTAGTAGATCAGCCCGGCCCGCTCCATGATGCGGACGACGTGCCCGCGGATGTCGAACAGTCCCATGTACCCGTGATGGGCCTTGCTCCTGCTGACCTGCTGAAGATGGACGCACACCCGGCGGCCGGGCTTCATGAGCGGCGTCAGTGCTCTGGCGAAGAAATCGAAGTGCAGCAGGAACTCGTCATCCGACTCGCGGCTGTTGCCCATGTCGGCCTCGTCGTTCGTGTAGGCGAACAGCGACGAGAACGGCGGGCTGAAGACGGCGAGGTCGATGCTGGCTGGCGCAATCTCATGCAGGGCTGGGATGCAGTCCCCGCGCTTGATCGCATAGTCCTGATTGGTGAGCCATCCCGGCACGCCCTCAAGGTCTGCAATGGGGTCCATAGGTACTCTCCATGGCGATGGTTGAGATTGATTCAGCCAAGCGGTCACGCCATCCCCGCCCGGTGAATGGACCGGCGATGACGTCGCCGGAGTCCAAAGAAACAACGCACCGCTCCGCATAGGCGCGGTACTCCTGATGCGCAAACGAGCGCAGCGGGACGGCCACCATTGGCCGGCCCTGGTGCCTGGCGACCAGCGCCGTGCAGACCCCGATCGGCTCAACGTCGGCCGACCACTGACGCCCGAGAGCATGAAGGATCCGGCCGCACAGCAGGATATCGCTCGCGGCACGACTCACCCCACCCTCCCCAGCCACCCGTCAGCCCACGCCTTAGCGGCGAGGTCGTCCATGGCCACAGAGGCCCGCCACCGGAACAGCCCCCAGCGCAGCACCCACTTCCCGCGGCGCTCGTCGAGCTCGGCGCGGTGGCCTGCGTGGATGCGGTGGTAGCCGGTGAGGGGGTCGTAGGTCCAGGTCATTCCTCCTCCCCTGCCAACTCCAGGAAGGCGCCCCACTGCTCCTGTGGTACCCCGTAAGCGGCCAGCAGCTTTGCGAGCCGCCCAGCACCCGGGTCGTTGCTACCAGCCTCCCACGCGGCAATGGTGGCACGCGAGACACCAGCAGCCGCGCCGGCTCTCTCTTGTGTCCAGTCCAGTCGCGCCCTCCAGGCTGCGAGTTCTCGTCCGAGGGTCATGTCCCTACCTCCTGACAGGATGGTATCCATGGGGGGCCTGCTAGTCAATCTCGCTTTTTTCTTTTTTTCCTATTGCACTGCCAGCGCACACCCCATATGCTCATGGTGTCAGAGCGGACCACTACCGCCGACAGGAGAGAGCATGACTCGCACCAAGACCCATCTCGTCCACATCTCCGACCCGCTCCACCCCCGCGATTGGTGGACTCGCAGGTGGGCGGAGTGCTCCATCATCGGCGCGTTCGACGTCAACGGGGAGACCTTCCACACCATCGAGACCGACACCAGGCGCTTCGCAACCACCGCGCCCCTGAAGCTGATGCCCGCGGGCGAGGAGTAGACCATGACCACCGAAGCCACAGACTACCGCGCCCGCATCGCCACCCTCGCGACGGCGGTGGACCTCATCATCGCCGAGGTCGGCGAGGAGGCCGTCATCACCAGCCTCTACATCGGTCCCACGGCAATCTTCGTCCAGGTCGACACCCAGACGGCGCAGGCCCTCGGGTTGGTGCCGACGACGACCGTCAAGCTCACCGACCACTACCAGCGGTACACCTCCTGGGGCGGCGTCACTCTGACGTGGCTGGAGGCTCGGCCGTGACCCCCGCCCAGAAGGCACAGGACGCCCTCGCGGCGGTGGCGCTGGTCGTCGGGTTCCTCGTCGCCTACGCCATCGTCACGGGGTGGACGCTGTGAGCGATACAAGCACCATTGACCGCCTGTTCTTGGAACTCTCGCAGTTCACGACCGCCACCACGGCGCGGGAGCGGAATCTGGAGCGGTACAGCAACGGCCTGCAGCGCCAACGTGACGAACTGCTGGCTCTCATCCGCCTCCACGTCGATGGCTTCGACGTTGACGACCAGATGCGCGCGGTACTCGGAGACAAGCCATGACCCGCCCGCCCCTCACCGACACCGAGCGCGCCGAGCTGCGGCGGCTGCTCACCGCAAACCTCAAGCGATTCCTTGCACGGAGTACCAGATGACCGACAACTACCACACCTCCCCCGGCGTTTCGTGGAGCAGGCTCAAGCACCTCCGCGAGAGCCCGATCCACTACCGCCACCACCTCACCAACCCCGTAGAGACGACCCCCGCCATGGTCCTGGGCACCGCTACGCACCTCGCCGTCCTCGAGCCCGAGCGGTTCGAG
>JAHIRD010000306.1 GCA_018818835.1 Pseudomonadota bacterium | reverse complement strand
GATGAAAAAATATGCTACATCTCTGTAAGTAGTTTTATCATTTTCGTTATATGAATTTCGATGTATTTCCCTAATAAGAAAAAAATACCCATTTCCATCGGGGGCTCTTTGAAAAATTATGGGATTTATATCACGATAAAAAGGTCGGTCTTTATACAGATATCTTCTAGTTGGTTTACCATCGTTTCCCGATAATAAACAAATAATTTCTTTTATAAAATAGTCTACGTTTTCTGGGTTAATTCCGCCCGTATTAGTTTTAGTTCCTGAAAGGACCATATCAACTAATACATTTTGTGGTATTGTGGGAGTTACATTTTCTTTAAGAGGGTAGTCTCTTAATTTATTTTTATTTAGCCAATCAGTATTTAATTTACCCATTAAATTTTCTTAGGAATAATTTTCAATAAAAGATTAGTGAGATAAAATTTCCCTGTATATGCATCACTAGGATTTCTTTTAATAGAAATTATCAGCAAATCATTGGGTAAACAAAATGATTCTAAATTTTGCACTAATTCTATAGTTTTAGTTTTTCTTTGGAATAAATATAATGGATCGAGGTTTATAATTTGAGATGTATTCTTAAATCCTGATGGAACAGCAACCCCGTCAAAATTTTGTAAAACTTGGTCATCTCGAAACACCCCATAGATCAATTTAAGTTCTACATCATTAACGTTGTCTGTGTCCCCGGCTAAATAATTGAAATATAAACTTATAGCCTTAACGGAGTTTAAATATTCAGGCAATCTGAATTTAACTAATAATTGTTGTATATCATCAGATTCTAAAGAAAACGTCTCTAATTGACCCCTTAATATATCCCTCTTAGCATTCAAAAGAGTAATACTTTCGGGATTAATATACTCATACGATTGTAAACTTGGGTTTGCATTAATCTGAACCTTACCTCTACCATCGCTTCCTGCTTGAAATGTAACATTAGTCCCCGCTAATAATTGTTCTACTGTTCTACCTACTAATAAATCTGTTTCATATGTTTCTTCATTAAATTCTATTTTTTTAACTATTAATGGACTAATAACGTCTTCCACATATTTAAAGGTTTGCTTAGAATTTATTCTTACCTCACCATGAGCTACCCCACCATCAATATCACAAGTATTTAAAGTTATATTCTTTCCTGCTATTATTCCACAAACAGTCCTGTCGCTAGCTAAAGGTGTAGTATAATAGACTGTTACTCTAGGATCATATTCATTTAACTCAAATCTACCAGGTTTATAAATTTGCAATAATGTATTTACAACTCTATAATCGCCGTCACTAGGTTCATCCCAATCACCTTTATTTTCAATATCATATCTTTGTATTATTCCATCTATTTCCAGAAAAACACCATCAGAATTCTTGGGGGATTTAGCTAACGTATATAATCCGTTAGGATCCCAAGAAAATCTTTCGACCATGTGCTGATGCTCTAGATAATTCAAAGGAAGAGTATCTACTAAAATTCTATTATTGCCAGTACTAGTAGGGGCGATGCTAAAGAAAATAGGGAGAGCTAAAGAAGGTTCTACTAATGTGACTTTACCTGCTTCGTCGGACAAAAAATATTGTTTAGCTGGGGAATAAGTATTGTTAGATACTAATAAGCCAGACATATTTGCTATTTGAATGTCTAATCTTCCTTTTATTACTACATCACACAAATATCCTGTGAGGTAAGACCTTACATTTATTGCAATCCCTAAAGGTCTATTATGTAAATCTGCAATATCAGTTAATTTAATATTAGCTAGATTAAAATTAATCCCATCAAAATACACAACTGAATAATTATAAACATAACTAGAACAAGGCATACTATCTATTTGAACTCTTTGAATTCTTTCTTCTAAAATATCGACTTTGTTTTTCAAATAATCTGTTCTTAATTGTAATCCGGTAGTAACTCTTCCTATTGATTTTTGGTCAACAGTTTCTCCATCTTTAATATGGATTATTTTTTCTACCCAATTAACCATTTTATTAGCCTTCTAATATCTCTACTCTATCCTGTAAATCTGTTATATTTGCCTGATTTCCTGTTATAGCAGCTAAATTACTTATAATATTAGCCTCTGCAGCTGTCATCTTTGTTTCTAATTCTAAAAGCCTAGCCAATATTCCTGTGTCTACTCTATTAATTTCATCATCTGAAGAATTTGTAGTAAAATCTAATTTTTCTAAAGCTGTGTGATGTGTATCTCCATCAGCTATGATCTCGTGAGAAGAATACTCTGGAATATCACTATCATCTTTTACAAAACCAACTTTATTAGCAACATTACTAATATGAGTGCTATTAGTAGTTGATGCTGTTTGAACTAATTTAAGTAATTCTATTATTGCTTCTATAATATCATGATGTGTTGCGTTTACATCCCCTAAATCTTCAATCCAACATGGTAATCCCGCGTGGTCTTCATCACATTCCGTGTCTAAATTTTCTCCTAACAGAGTCGATAATTTTGTACTCCAAGTTCTTACTTCTGTAACAAGCGCTCTCAAATATTCAGCTTTATCATCAATAGCAGCGAGAGGTCTATTAAAAACTTCTTCACATCCTAATTCGCCATCTTCTATGAAATTTACATCATCCCAGGTATTTTGTGGTGTTCTGTATGCCATTTATCATCCTTATATTTGTTTTTCTGTTAATAGTGGGAGGGGGTTTACCCATATTTTCCATAATTCTTGTTTGAGCTAAACCTGCTTGTTCATTACGTATACTATCTATAAGTCTTTTACCCTCTGGTTTTTGTCCTAATCCGGTAGCTAAAGTCGCCCGTCTAGACAGAGGAGGCCAGTATTTAGCCACTTTTTTTAATAAGTATTTTTTTAATTCCATTATTTAAACCTTATATTCCAAATATAAACTAATTGAAAATTCTCTAATTTTTGAATTGG
>JAHIRD010000110.1 GCA_018818835.1 Pseudomonadota bacterium | reverse complement strand
TCGCTGTCCTACGCTTAAAGCGCTGTGTTACCACATCGCCTCCAAAGACTCGCTACCCGGTGGATGGCCTTCCTTCCGGGACGGGATTCTCACCCGCTCGATTACACGACCTTGCCCGGCCGCACTATTTGCCTGTCCCCGAAATTCCACGTTTTTTTGTCAGGCGACGTTAAGCCCACTAAGGCTCACGCGGTTTTTACCGCTGTGCTTCGAAGTGTAGAGGGCCGCGTCGGCCAAACGGATAAGCTCTTCTTTTTCCCTGGCATCCCGCGGAAACTCGGCAACACCCAAGCTGATGGTCACATGTAAGCACTCCTCGCCATGCATGATCTCAAGGCCCTCCACAGTGGAGCGTATCTTTTCTGCGGCGATCATGGCTTGGGCTGCGTCTGTTTCGGGTAGGATCATGACGAATTCTTCGCCACCATAGCGCGCCACGATATCTTCGGCGCGTGAGGTCATCTTGATGGATCTGGCCACGCTCTTCAGGACTTCGTCACCCAGCTGATGGCCGTAGGTGTCGTTGAATGTTTTAAAGTTATCAATGTCGATCATGATGAGGGTAAACTGTTTGTTGTGGCGACTGGAGCGCTTCATTTCCTGATCCAATAGGAGTTGGAAGTAGCGGTGCACATAAAGCTTGGTCATCCCGTCGGTGGTGGCCAACTCGAAGAGTCTGGCGTTGTCAATGGATATGGCGGCCTGGGCGGAGATGATCCGGAGGATCTCCAGGCGCTCGGGGGTGAAGGCATCCGTGGTCAGATTGTTTTCCATATAAAGGAGGCCTTTGAGCATGCCCTTGTTCATAATGGGAGTGCACATGATCGATTTGCATTGGGTGCCGATGATGTAGGGATCGTTCGTGAAGGGGCCGTCCTTCAGGGCATTGCCGAGGATGACATCTTCCCCGCTACGGTGGACATAGTTGACGATGGAAAGGCAAAGGCCGGTGCACTCCTGTAGCGCCATGGATTGCATCACCTTTATATCACGGGTATTCACATCTTCACTGGCCTCAATGGTCAAAACACCCTCGGACTCAAGGATCAGATACCCGCGTTGGGCTCCGGCATTGACAACGGACATGTGCATGACCTTTTGAAGAAGCCGATCCAGCATAATCTCGCTGGAGATAATCTGAGAGGCCTTCATAACCGTGGAAAGGTCCAGGGCTACTCCCAGGGTACTTCCCGTGGTTGGGGATGTATCTATGACAGATCCGCGTAACAGGTTTTCTTTTGATTTTGCCAGTCCGGGATACATGGTTGTTAATTGATTAAGCAGCCCGGTTGCGCCCCATCGTGAATAACAGGAACAGGCGGCAGCCATCTTTTCCTTTGCTTTTTCTTCATCACCCAGGGAAAGATAGAATTTTACTGCAATGGCATTAAAATACCCTCCTTCACTGGTGTTATCATATGTTTTGCACAATTGAATCGCCTGCTCAAAATTATTTTCCGCACGCGTTATATTACCGCAGACAAGCCATGCATACAGGGCCTCCACAGCGTGAACCATGTGAAGCGTATTCATGGGGGCGCTTTGTGCCATTTTTTTCATTTTAAACTGATTAAATTTGATCTGCAGACGATACCTTATTTTTGTAAGGGCCGACGCATCAGGGTATGCGAAAAGCCGTGCGATTGAATCATACAAAAGCACACTGCGATTTATCACGATTCCTTGCATCGACTCTTTGTATTTAATAAAATTATCTGCGGCGTCAATGGCATGGGGATATTCATTGTACAAGACATACAACATCAATTTCCCAAACCAGTACGAAGAGATCGCTGCGCGGTTATCAGACGCTATCCATATGGGCAGTAATTTTTCGGCATCCATCACGGTGCCTGTATAATTCAGGGGATCGTCACATTTTCCCATGAGAATCAAAACCTTCTGCCAGACCAATAAATGCACCGTTAAAATGTGATTTTGCTTTAGTGCGGCGATGATGGTGTTGTTTTTCGCCATGGACCGCTCGATCTCAACAAGATCCACCCCGGCCATGAACGCGTGTGCATCGACGAAAAAGAGGTTTAATCCCGCGTAATCCAGGTCCCCTGTTTCCAATCCAATCCTGTACCCTTCCATCAAATCCGGTAGAGTGTCCTTTATGGGAGCTGACCAGTGCCGTATTAAGGCATTATATACGTAGATTGTTCTGCTTTCAAAGGCCCTGGCACCCAGTTTGTCGATAAGCTTAAGTCCGAGGTGGCCGAATTTCATGGCTCCATCAAAATCGAAAAAACCAACGGCTCGAATGATTCCATAACCGGTAAATGCAAAGGCATGCTCGGGTGCAAGCCCATATTTAGCCGATAGTCTGATAGATTTAATAGTTATTAATGCAAGGAGATTCGGATCGGCATAAAAGGCGGCATGGGCCATACTTGAAAGAATCTGGGCCACAGCACAAATTTCAGGATCAGTCATTCCCGGCAGATCAAGCAGGTCCTCGGGCTTTTTCCCAAAAAACGTGAGTTTATATTTCAATAATTCGATCCCGATGCGAAGCTGGCTCGGCTTTCTCGGTATCATGATGCCGAACAGTTTCACCATCGGCACAGCCACATCAATTGCTCCATTATAATCTTCCTGGGCAATGCAGGCATTGATTCTGGAGACAAGTATCTTGACCTTGTCCAGGGCTGTTTTGGCATGCTCCAGTGCCGTTTCGGCCAGGGTGTTCATGATATCAAAATCGCCAATAAGGTATGCCGCCTCAGTGGATTCGGCATACAGAGACAGGGCGAGGTCGTGCTGCGTCTCCCAGTGTCTCTCCGCCAAGAGCTTGATCCCTGTTGTCAGATACGTGAATGCCGGGGCGTAAGCTGCGGACGCCTTGGCCATTTTACCGGCCTCCAGATTGAGCCGTGCAAGCTCTTCTTGCCCCCTGTGGCCTGATATCATGTTCGAACCCAAGTTAAGCTGGTCCACGATGTAGAATAATTTTTTCTGCCTGTTATATCCCTCGGCCATATCAAGGGACAGTTTGCCGATCTTGTAATGAATCTCAGACTTTTCAGCGTCTGTTACAAGCGAATAGGCCGCTTCCTGTACCCTGTCATGATGAAAAATGTATATGTCATCTAGTTGGCTCACCAGCCCGGATTGAATGGCTTCCGTAAGATTTTGTAAGGTCTGGTCTATGCTTAAGCCGCAAACGAAAGCCAATGTCTCAAGATCAAACCTGTTGCCGATGCAGGCACATAGCTTCAATATCTCCTGTGCGCTGGCCGATAGTTTCCCGATTTTACCGGCCATCAGTTCCACAAGGTTATCGGTCACCTGCATGCGGCTGATTTTATCCGCGTCCCACTGCCAGCCGCTGGCGCCTTCCAGCCTGATCATTTTTTCGTTGTACAACATGAGCATGAACTGGTTTACGAAGAAGGGATTACCCCCTGTCTTTTGGTGCAACAAATTTGCAAGCCCGGCCCCTTTCTCCTCAGTGCACCGCAGAAAATTTATGACAAGAGCCCTTATGTCTCTTTCGTTCAAAGGGCCCAAGGTGATTCTGCCCACCCCTATGTTATTCCACGCATCTTCCCCAAGAAAATCCGCGATGGGATGTATTTCATCAATTTCCTTATCACGGTATGATACGATGAATAAAAAATGGCTTATATCTGCGCTGGTCAGAATATTTTCCATAAAATGAAGGCTTGCCAGGTCGGCCCATTGAAGATCATCCAGAAACAGAACCACAGGATGCTCTTTCCGGGAAAACACAGCGGTGAATTTTTCAAAAACAAAATTAAACCTGTTCCGTGACTCCTCCGGACCAAGTCCCGGAAGTTCCGGCTGTTTTCCGATAATCAGTTCAACTTCCGGGATGACATCCGTAATGACCTTTCCGGCAGCGCCCAGAACGCTCAAAAGCTCTTGCTTCCATGTTACAATCCGTTCCTCGCTTTCTGTCAGGATCTGCCGCACAAGGGACTGAAAGGCCTGGATGATGGCACTGTAAGGCTTGTCTCTCCTGAATTGCTCGAACTTTCCCGATATGAAATACCCCCTTTGGGCCACGATGGGCTTATGGATCTCATGGACCATCGCTGACTTCCCAATCCCGGGCGCACCTGAGATAATCATGAGGGCTGCGCCCTTTCCACGGTTTACGGCATCTTCAAAACTCGATATCAATGCCCCTATCTCTTTTTCTCTGCCGTACAGTTTTTGGGGGATGATAAATTTGTTGGATATGTCATGCATTCCAAGCTCGAAGGGCTCAATTGTGTTCTTCTCCTCGACCTGTCTCAGACATTCCCTGATATCCGCCATCACGCCAAAGCCGTTCTGATACCTCTCTTCAGGAGTCTTGGCCAACAGTCTCATGATAATGTCTGAGATAAGCCCGGGAATTCCGGGGTCAAGGCATGAAGGGTTCTCAGGCATAACCGCGATATGTGAATGGATGAGCGCCATGGGGTCCTGGGATTTAAAGGGACGACTGCCGGTGAGTATCTCGTACAGGGTCACACCCAATGAATAGAGGTCGGTTCGGTAATCCACCACCCTATTCATCCTCCCGGTCTGCTCAGGCGACATATATGCCATTGTGCCGATGATGAAATCAGGGTTGTAGATTTCATCATTCTCATGGGTCAGAATCGCCGATATTCCGAAATCAGTTATCTTTACTTCGCCTGTTTTTAGGTTGGACAAAATATTGTGCGGCTTTATATCCCGGTGAACAATTCCTTTCATGTGAAGGTGTCCCAGTGTTTCAGCCAGGGTTGCCGATATGTTCAGAAATGAGTTTAGATCAAATCTCTTTTTACTTTCCAGAAGGCTTTTGATGGAAACGCCGTCAAAATCCTCCAGGATAAGCGCAAATCTGCCGTCCTGGCTGACCATGTCAAAGGTCTTGATAACACCGTCAAGATCGATATGTTTAATCAGCTCAAATTCCTGTTTGAATCGAGCGATTTCAGAGGCGGTGGGATAGATTGTTTTTAGCAGTTTAATAATACGCTGGGGTTCATTTTCTTTACATCCACGGTAAATAATTGAATTTCTGGTTTCGTTTATTTTTTCCCGAATAATGTAATTTGCAAACTTTTCCATTATTTTATTTCTCCATAATGGTAACGGCTCACCTGGATTATTAAACCACAGAGACGCTGGGAGCACAAAGGTTTATTTACAGAATGCTCTCATTGGTTTTTTAATAATTTATAAACAGAGTCTTTAAAAATAACAAGCACAGATAAGATAAAATGAATTAAACCCCAACAATAAGGCTGCACTGGACGCTCATTCGTAGAGCCAGTGATCCTTGGCGATGGGATATACCCTGGCTCGCTTAAAATTCGGGCAGGTGTGGTTGTGACATTCAGGCTTGGGATGAGACATCCACCTTAACGGAAAGTGTGTGAATGCCCCCGCCCATGACCACGCCCTTGACCGGCGTCACATCGCCGTAGTCCCGTCCCCAGGCAAGGCAGATGTGCTTTTCTCCGGAGAACAGGTTGTTGGTGGGATCCAGATCCACCCAGCCCGCATTCGGTACAAACACGGAGATCCAGGCATGGGATGCGTCTGATCCGATGAGTTTAGGTTTTCCCGGGGGTGGTATGGTTTCCAGATAGCCGCTGACATATCGTGCTGAAAGGCCCAGAGATCGGAGGCAACTGATGGCAAAATGGGCAAAATCCTGGCAAACGCCTTTACGTTTGGCCAGAACCTGTTCAACGGGAGTGTCCACGGTGGTGGCTGATTTGTCGTAGGTAAAGTCCGTGAAGATCCGGCCCATCAGATCCACGGCGCCTTTAAGAACAGGTGTCCCTGGCGGAAACGAGACCTGCGCAAAGTCTTTGATCCCCGGTGGAATCGAGATTAAGGGACTTGCAAAAACATACTGATACGCGGCAAGATCAGACGGGTTTTCACAGGCTTCGAGTCCCATGGCCACGGTCTCAAAGGATGGTGTTTGGTCCGGTGGGGGCGCCACCGGCGTCATTGTTTCGACCTCACTTTGGGCTGTCATGGACAATGTATTATGTGACTGTTGCACCATGAATATATGGGAAAGATTCCCAAAATAGTCGGTCTGACGCTTCAGATACTGGGGTTCAGGAACAATGGTCAACCGGTTTTTGCTCACCTTCTGTGTGGGTATCTCCCGGGGTGTTAAAAATACCTCGTTTTGTGAAAGGGAGGCCGGTTCCGAATAGGTATAGGTGGTCGTGTGGGTGATCATATATTTCATGACTTGGCCTCACCGGTGATGACGGAATAATGCGGTGTTACAGGGACCCGGGCCAAATAGTGGGCACTGATTGCCTGGGCAAAATTTTTGAGGCGCTCTTCCATGGATTCAAGAAAGGACGAAAGTACCAGGTTTTCATCATCGCTCTGATTGCTGCCAATGGTGCTAAGATCCAGCAGACGTACCGAGGTCAGCATGTCCAACGCCATACGCTCTTCAGGACTTGCAAAGCGCCGTTCATGTTGCCGGGGCAATTGCTCCACATGGTCAGCCAATTGGCTGCATTGAAAGGCCAGGGACTTGGGATTGCTTTCATCAATGAGCAGGAGGTCCAGAACCGGGGCAAGCTGAAAGGTTGTCCTGTAGCGTGACCGGTAGGTCATGATACTTGCTGCCACTTCCAGAAGGGCCTCCATTTTGCTTCGGGATTCTTCGTAAAGCTGGGAAAGACCCGCACGGATCAGATTTGTATGGATCATGGCCCGCTCAATACGGCGTCCCATATCCATGAAACGCCATCCCAGTCCACGGGTCATGCTCTCCATGGCCAGTCCGCTGAAGGCACTCAGGGCATAAAGGGTCTCATCCAGGTGTTCAAGGGGGTACTCAACAGGGCTGTCAGGAACTTCATCCAGGCGATTGATCACCCGCCAGGAGTCCACTGAAAACCAGTCGCGCACATTTCGGGCTGCTCCTTGAACCTGATTGAGAACAGCGGCCAGGCTTCCCGGCCGGTCTTTCCGGTACAGGGCATCCTGCAGTTGGTCCCACAACTGGCGATAGCGGAGTATAATATTTTTTTCTTCAGGTAACTGAATGGTCTCCTGGGTAGCCATTAGGTCCAGCAAAAAGGGCAGCTCGGGAATATCTGCCAAACGGTCTTCGCCGGTGATCCTCCGGAACACTGAGCGAAGGAGACGTACCCGCACCTCGGCCCGTTCCAGATAGCGGCCCAGCCAGAGAAGGTGATCCGCCACCCGGCTTGGCAGGTCTCTTCCCCGTCTGAATTCGGTGGTGGTGTGCATTCCGTCCATGAGGCTGAACGGTTCCACCGGCCTGTCAGAGTATACCCATAAATCCTTGCTCTGCTGACGTTCCGGATAATTCTCTGACAAGGTGTTCACATCCGGAGCTGTGATGGCAAGGCCACCGGGCATGACCACGAAACCCTCCTGGCTTGCACACAAAAACACGCGTAGCAACGCGTAACGTGAATTGACACCATGTTTGTCCCAGACAGGAACCGTTGAGGGACACAGGGGTTCCTGGGCCATGAACGCATAGGATTCGGCTTCAATGGCAGCCTTTATGTTTTCCGGTAAGGCCTTTGTCCGGCTTCGGTCAAAGGCCGGGCCCAGGTTTAAACTTTTGAGATTGGCCAGAACATGGTTTCGGCTTTCAAGGGATTTACACCACCAGGCCGGATGATTTTCCAAGGCAAGGTCTTCGTCCAAAAGATGGCGGCACAGGTCGGGTAATAATGTGGAAAGGGCCGGTGTATCGATAAATCCGCTTCCAATGGGATTGGTTATGTCGATATTCTGATCCCGGGAAACCTGGATAAGACCGGCCACCCCTGTGGCTGTTCCCCGCCGAAGAGCAAAGGGATCGCTTCGATTATCCGGGATGTGCCTGAATATGGCCTCCACCGGTTCCAGACCCGACAGTTTTTTTAAAAACACATCCCCGTTACGCACGGTCAAGTCCTGCCCTTCCACCAGAGGGTAGTTCAGATAACGGGAAAGCAAGGCATGCTCGAAGTAAATGGGGCTATCCGGTCCCGGTGAAAGAAGGACGATTCTGGGGTCTTCCTGCTGAAGTGCGGCCCTGCGGATCAAATTGTTGTGAAAGGTCTGAAAAAAAGGGGCCAGTCGACAGATCTGGGTTTGATGGTAGAATTTCTGGAAAACCCGTGAGATGACAATTCTGTTTTCAAGGGCATACCCCAGGCCCGCCGGGTTGGACCCGTAATCCCTCAGCACTCGAAATCGTCCATCCGGACCCCGGTAAAGGTCCGCTGCATAAAAGGTCAGAAAGCGATTGCCAGTGGGCTTAGTCCCATGACAGTGACGCAAAAAATTGGGATTGGCAAAGATGAGTTCCGCAGGCATCTGGCGGCCATGGATCAAACTCTGGGACCCGTAAATATCCCCTAAAACCAATTCCAGAAGGCGGGCACGCTGAATCAGACCGGCCTCAAGGACAGCCCATTCCTTCGCTGCAATGGGCATGGGAATGATATCCAGAGCCCAGGGGGCCCGGACCTGGTTGGGATCGTCAAAGGGATTGAAAGTGGCTCCATCCTCATGCCGCATGCGCCTGACCCTGTCCTGGCGCTTATTGAGCGAATCAATTCCCGTGGCGTTAAGGGCTTTGACCAAGGGCAGCCAGTGTTCGCGGCATTGCCCCTGGGGGATAAACGCCTCACAGTAAGCATCCCGGGGAAATGCAAGGGTGTTAAACAGGGAGGATTGATCCTGCAGGTGATTGGCCGTGGGGCTGATCATAGGTTTCGTGCCTTCTTTGAGATCAAGGGTCCTTTTTCAAAAAAACGAACACCAATCTATCCGGTTTAATACCGTAAATCAAGGGTATAGGGAAAGTAGGGATTTGTTTTTTCTTCCGGTGCCATGGTGACTGCACCGGGCGTGTGGCCCCCAGGTATGAATCGCCCGTGGCGCCGGCCTTCGGCTTCATTGGTGTTCACGGGAAACGCCTCGTAACCGCGTCCGCCCGGGTGGGCCACATGATAAGAGCACCCTCCCACGGCCCGATGGGTCCATGTATCGAACAGATCAATGGTCAAGGGGGCGTGCACGCCGATGGTAGGGTGCAGGCAGGAGGGCGGCTGCCAGGCCCGATACCTGACACCCCCAATAAAAACACCTTCAACAGAGGTGGGCTTCAAGGGCACTCGGCGGCCATTGCAGGTCACAATGTGGCGTTCGTTGGTCATGCCGGACACCTTGACCTGGAGGCGTTCAACAGACGAATCCACATAGCGGGCGGTGCCTCCGCCTCCGGGTTCCTCACCCAGGACATGCCAGGGCTCCAGGGCCTGCCTGAGTTCGATTTCCATGCCTTGGCAATTTATCTTGCCGTAAATGGGAAAGCGGAACTCGAAATGGGGATGAAAAAAATCCATGGAAACAGTGTAACCGGCCTGGTTCAGTGTTTGGATCACATCGGCAAAATCATCGAAAAGGGTCTGGGGCAACATAAAACGGTCGTGAAGACGTGTGCCCCACCGGACCAGGGGTTTTCGGTAGGGCGTTTTCCAGAACCAGGCCACAAAGATGCGTATCAACAGTTGCTGGGCCAGGCTCATCCGGGCGTGGGGCGGCATTTCGAAGGCCCGGAATTCCAGCAATCCCAATCGACCCGCCGAGCTGTCCGGCGAGTACATCTTGTCAATGCAGAATTCCGCCCGGTGGGTGTTGCCGCTGACATCCACCAGAAGATGCCTGAACAAGCGGTCGACCAGCCAGGGCGGGCAGGGTCGGTCAGGTCCTCCGGTCTGCCGGTCCAGTTCGGCAAAGGCAATTTCCAATTCGTAGAGACTGTCATGACGTGCCTCATCAATACGGGGCTGCTGACTGGTGGGGCCCATAAAAAGACCTGAAAAAAGAAATGAAAGTGAGGGATGATTGTTCCAGAACGTGAGAAAACTTCGCAACAGATCCGGCCGACGCAAAAAGGGGCTGTCTGCCGGTGTGCTGCCGCCAAGAACAATATGGTTTCCCCCTCCCGTGCCTGTATGACGGCCGTCCAGCATGAATTTTTCTGTGCCAAGCCTTGTTTGACGGGCCGTTTCATAAAGTGTCGTGGTGATGTCCACCATGTCCCGCCAGGTGTTCATGGGTTGGATGTTCACCTCGATCACACCCGGATCCGGTGTGATTTTCAGGCTGTCCATGCGAGGGTCATAGGGCGGGGTGTATCCTTCGATGACCACCGGCAGCTGGGTCAAACGGGCCGTGTCCTCCAAAATGGCCACCAGTTCCAGGTATCCTTCCAGGGAACTGATGGGAGGCATAAACACATAAAGGCGTCCTTGG
Organism: Pseudomonadota bacterium; assembly: GCA_018818835.1. Taxonomy (GTDB): domain Bacteria; phylum Desulfobacterota; class Desulfobacteria; order Desulfobacterales; family Desulfolunaceae; genus JAHIRD01. The sequence continues at coordinate 80,007 of JAHIRD010000110.1, read as the reverse complement.
CGGGGCTGGACGCACAAGGCGGTTCGCACCACCCAGGCCGCGCTTTGGCCCGTGACCATGTCCGGCTGGTCAAAGGGTTTGGGCTGGGGATGAACGCCATCACCCACTGTTTCGGGCAGCTGACCTTTGATGCTTTGTTGTTGCTCATTAAGCTCCGGAAGCGGCCCCCGGTCCGCCATGGGGTCCAGGGGCTGGTCATAGGGGAGATCCTCTTTGGAGACCCATGGCAGGGAATCCAGGGGCAGGCGCAAGCCTGCGGGGGAATCTCCGGGCAGAAGAAACATGCGGTTCCCCCGAAATGGCCAGGGACCGCTTTTCCAGGAGCCATACTGCAAGGGAAGGATATAGCCTGCAACCGTCCCCAGTCCCTGTTCAAAGGTCTGGACCATGCGGGCCCTTTCTTCGGGGTCATCAAGTCTGGGATCAGTGGGTTCCACATTGATGGGCAGCCGTTGTTCCTTGTGAAGATAGTACAACATATCCTCATACCCTTCGCGGATAAAGTCCCGGCTGACTGAAAGATGGTCAGCCAGATTTTCCATGAACCGTTTGGCCTCTTCAGGCCCAAATCCGTAGTTTTTGGATACATCGGCCAGCCATTGGGGGTCTTTCCACACGGGCTGTCCGTCTTTTCGGAAGTAGCAGCCCAGGGCCCAGCGTGGCAGGGATTCACCCGGATACCATTTGCCCTGGCCATAGTGGAGAAGAGCGCCCGGAGCCCATTTCTGGCGCAATTTTTTGATCAGGATTTCTGAAAGATCCTGTTTTTCCTTTCCCAGAGCCGCTGTATTCCACTGGGCACTTTCCATGTCATCGATGGAGACAAAGGTGGGTTCCCCGCCCATGGTCAGTCTCACATCCCCAGCTTCGAGCTCCAGGTCCACCTGATCGCCCAGATCCACAATGGCTTGCCAGACGGATTCAGGGTATGGTTTTGTGGACCGGGGCGCTTCGAAAATGCGTTGGACACTCATGGAATGGCTGAATTCAACCTCGCATTCTTCCAGGGAACCTGAGATGGGCGCCGCGCTCTGGGGTTCCGGAGAACAGGCCAGTGGGATATGGCCTTCCCCTGCAAAAAGACCCGAGGTGGGGTCCATGCCCACCCAGCCGGCTCCGGGGAGAAACACCTCGGTCCAGGCATGGAGGTCGGTGAAATCCGTCTCGGGTCCCGAAGGACCGTCCAGGGATTTGACATCCGCCGCAAGCTGAATCAGGTAGCCAGAAACAAAACGGGCAGCCAAACCCAGATGACGAAGGATATTCACAAGAAGCCAAGCCGAATCACGACAGGATCCGCTGCCCAGGGTCAGGGTTTTCCCGCAACTTTGTACATTGGGTTCCATGCGGATCAGATAGCTGATATCTTTGCTCATCTTTTGGATAAGGTCCATAAAAAATGTCAGGGTTTGCCTTGGCCGCATGTCGATGGTGGCCAGATACTCGATCAGTTTTTTATCTGCCGGTGCTTTGCCCAGGTAAGGTGCCAGATCCGGTGTGATGCCCTCTTCGTATTTAAAAGGAAAGGTCTCCGCATGGGGTTCCAGGAAAAAATCAAAGGGGTTGATGATGATCATATCCACCACCAGGTCAATCTCCACCTGGAATTCTGAAGCCTTTTCATGAAAAACCAGCCTGCCCAGATAATTACTGAAGGGATCCTGCTGCCAGTTGATGAAATGGGTTTTCGGCGTCACCGTCATGGAATAACTGAGAATCGGTGTCCGGCAATGGGGGGCAGGCCTTAACCTGACAATCTGGGGGTAGAGCGTGATGGGCCGGTCATACTGGTACGCTGTTTTATGATTCAAAGCAACATGGATTCCCATGGGGCGTCCTCTCTTTCTCTTTTAATTACTGTTCGTTTTCCATGGCGTCACTCTGGGGTTTCATGTTTAAAAACGTGACCCCAATGGCTTCATCCACAGAATTAAGACGGGTCTGAACGTTGTCCAGATATTCATGCATGCCATATTCGATCACTTCATCAATGTCAGAATATTCAAGGTCCGCTTCAAGACGGCCCAAACGCTTTTCCGCAGGATTTCGCGTTGAACCGGGGGGCGAGCCGGTGATGCGGTGCAGGCAGATTTTGGATTTGGACACGCAATGGCGAATGGATCGTGGGAACTGGCTGTCGAAAATCAGGAAATTGGCCACATTGCGCGGGGTGATGCGGTGATGTTCTTTTCGATACATCTCAAAGGCACTGGCGGATTTGAGCACAGCCATCCACTGGATATTGTCAATGGGTGTGTTGACCATATCCACCTGGGGCAGCAACATGAAATATTTGACATCCAGAATACGGGATGTTTTGTCGGCCCTCTCGATCATCATGCCGATGCGTGCAAAGTTCCAGGCCTCTCCATGGCTCATGGTGCTATCCATGAGACCTGTAAACAGATGACTGCGCATCTGGATGATTTTGAAAAAACGGTGGGGCTCATCCAGGGCAAATCCCGGACTTCCAGGCTCGGCCAGTTCCAAATAAAAATTATTCAAATGTTCCCACATTTCCGACGAGATAATTTCGCGGATGGATCGTGCATTTTCCCGGGCAGCTCCCAGGCTGGTGATAATGGAATTGGGATAATCCCGGTCAAAGGTCAGAAATCGAATGACTGTTTCCTGGTCATAGCTGGTATATTTTTTTTCGAACATCTCCTGGTCACCGGTGATCATCACCAAAGGTTCCCAGTGTTTGCCCTTTTCAAGTGTCTGGTCCAGAAGCAGGTTGAGGTTGACACTGATGAAGCGGGCCACATTTTCGGCACGCTCTATATATCGGCACATCCAGTAGATTGAGTTGGCCACACGGCTGAGCATTGGTTTTCCTCCTTAACCATAGATTGATGGCGTCGTAAAATGAGCCATCTCATGATGGATTCCCTTTCTTGAAAATTTAAACGACCCAGGTATCCTTGCTCCCGCCACCCTGGGAGGAGTTCACCACCAGGGAGCCTTTGGTCAAGGCCACCCGGGTCAGTCCGCCGGGCTGGACGTAAATATCTTCACCAAAAAGCACATAAGGCCGTAAGTCAACATGGCGCCCCTCAATACGATCTCCCACGATGGTGGGGACCCGTGACAGGGAAATGGTGGGCTGGGCCATATAATTTCTGGGCTCTGCCTTGATTTTTTCGGCAAAGGCCGCCCTTTCTTCGGCCGTGGCATGGGGTCCCACCAGCATGCCGTATCCCCCGGATTCGTTGGCCGCCTTGACCACCAGTTCGTCCAGATGAGAAAGGACGTAAGCCCGCTGCTGATCATCCCGGCATATGTATGTGGGAACATTGGGCAGGATGGGGTCTTCTCCGGTGTAGTATTTAATGATATCGGGTGCATAGGCATAGATGACCTTATCGTCGGCAATACCGGTACCCGGCGCGTTGGCCATGGCAATCCGGCCTGCTTTGTAGACCTCCATAATCCCCTTGACACCCAGCATGGAATCAGGTCGGAACACGTACGGATCCAGGAAGTCGTCATCAATGCGACGATAGAGAACATCCACCCGTTTAAGGCCCTTGGTGGTGATCATGTGAACAAATCCGTCTGAAACCACCAGGTCCTGGCCCTCAACCAATTCCACGCCCATTTGCTGTGAGAGGAAGGAATGTTCAAAATAAGCGCTGTTGTAAATACCTGGAGTCAGAACGCCGATGGTCGGATTCTGGACGTTTTTCGGGGCCAGATATTCGAGCATCTCCAGCAGTTTGGTCGTATAATCATCCACCGGCCTGACAAGGGACTCTTTGAATACCTGGGGGAATGTTCGTTTGAGCACCTGGCGGTTTTCCAGGACATAGGACACCCCCGACGGGCATCGCAGGTTGTCTTCAAGCACATAAAAGCGACCATCTTTGTCGCGAACCAGGTCGGTGCCCGTCACATGGCACCATATCCCCCGGGGAGGTGTGAAACCCTCGCACTCTTTCCGGTAGGTTCGGCTTGAGTAAATCAAATCCTCAGGAATAATTTTGTCCTTGAGGATTTTTTTATCATTGTAAATGTCTTGAATAAATTCATTGAGAGCGAAAATCCTTTGTTTCAGGCCATTTTCAATTTGTTGCCAGTCGCTTCCCGGCACAATACGGGGAATAATGTCAAAGGGGAAAATTTTTTCAGCCCCCTCATCACGCCCATAAACATTGAATGTAATGCCCATTTTTAGAAGCAGTGATTCCGCCGCTTTCTGCCGCATTTCAAAGGCCCCCGGGGGCAATGATTCAATTTTATTCACGATCAGTTGGGCACAGGGTCGCGGAGTCCCGTCGGCATTGATCAACTCATCATAATAATGTTCAGGATCATAATTTTTAAACGTTTCCATCGTTCCTTTTCCTCCTTAAACAAAATTATTCAGAATTTAAAATGAAAAGAACCCTATATGTTTCAACTTTGGATATTGAATATCTTTCATTATAAAGTAATAATTATACAATAGATTTTTTGCTGTATACTTTCATAAAGCCATGGGACTTTGCGTGATTACCCGCGTCTTAAGCGAACATGAGGTTACTAAAGGCATGATTTTTTATAATATCATCTGTCTTTCTCTACGTCAAATTAAGATGCAAGTCAGGGAGAGTCGAATCTACATTCGTCAAAACCATCTATTGTGGAAGCACGTTCGTGTATGTGTACGCGTGTTCCTTATCACCAACATGAAGACCATAAAATAAAAAAGCCACCAAGCGACCCCTCCCGTTTCGGAGACATTGTCTTTGTGGCTTTTATTGCATGTTTTTTTCGCTTATATTTTATCTGCCTTCGGACAGGCCTTTACATCTTTTTTCGGGATTTACCGGTCAAGCCTAACAAGCCCACGCCCAACAACAAGAGTGTTGCGGGTTCGGGCACAGGCTGGGTTCCATTGAAATGAAAGGATATATCACCGGTAAGATCCCCCTGAAGATTTCCGACTCCTCCTGAAACATTAGGGTAAAAAAGAACGCCAAAATAATAGTCTTCTCCCCCAAGGAGATTAAAGTCACCCGTACCTTCATGAAGGCCGATGTCGCCTGAATTTCCCAGGTTCTCCAAGACCGTTCCATCCTCGGTAATCCGGACGATCTGAAGACCAAAGGGATTGGCTCCGGAATATTCAAAGAGCCAGTCATAAACAAGGACCGAATCATTTTGGGCAGAATAAGCTATTTCGGCGTAATTTGCATTTGGTGTGGTCTGTCCCACAGACGAACGGCCAATATAGTCGTTACCATCCCAACCCAGATTGAACTCGAGGGTTGCGTCTTCATCGCCAAGATCAATAAGTTCAAGGGACGAATAAGCATGTATTCCAGTGACACTCCCCGTGATATCGACGTTGGCCATCGTTGCCCCATTATCCGTTGAAGTGGCATCAAGGGTCATGGGATCGTCTCCATATTCGATCTTCATTCCAGCACCCAAGTCCGTTGACATGATGGTGGCCATTGATGGGACCGACATGGCTAACAAAATGGTTGATATGACAAATGCTTTGATGGTGATCATGGTCTCCTCCTAAAATTTCGGGGGTTAATAATTCGTCTCCAATAAAGGACGCCAGCAGGAATACAACAGTCCAAAAATGTTAAAAATGTGTGATCAAATGACTAAAAAAGACTTGGCCAGCGGCCTTCATTAAGGCATGAAACATTTTTTCGATGATAGTGTGAATGCATACAATGAGTGGTGTGCACCGATTGGCGCACGAGCAAATCATATTTTTATAATAACAGCAAAATATGTGCCGAAATTATTTAAAATAATAATCGCTGTTCAGGGGGTTTTACGATGTCAGATTATGGATTTTACATCACAATTTAAATGAATTTTTTGTAATACTGGTTAATAAATGTAACACCATTATCCACTGCCGATCCGGTCAACCATTTTTGCACGGCGATTATTTTCAATAGGCCTGTTTTGAACTCGAGATAAAGGGGTCAGGTCTGCCCGTGGCTCTTTTAATTGAAAAGGTTTGATCATGTTTTTGCCCAATCGTTTGACCCGGAATCCATATCCTTAAAATCTTCATATGTCCCATGGGTCTTATAGGTCCCATAGGATTTATGGGACCCATGGGACTTATGCCATTTTTTATTTCGGAATGTATTGAGGACATGACTCATTCCCGGGTTCTGCCTGGGGCCATTAAGTATCGTCGTTATTTTTCGTTATTACAGGTTCGTTTACTCCATTTTTCCACAATGTGCGTCATTTATTCTTGATTAATCCAATTTCCATGACTAAAAACAACGGTTAATCCCTTTGGCATTGTTTATGACAGGATCATACCATGCGCTTAAGAATTGGCGCTGGAGTGTCCAAGCCTCTTGGACAGAGCCTCATGCGAGGCCCTTGGGAAGATATCAGTCGGGCTTCCGACTGTTTATACATTTGGCTTTGTAAGATTATAACCTGCGCACGGGGGGATTTATTCGGACATGAAACATGCAATGAAAAAATCGGTATTAATTCTATGGATGCTTGTTTTTGTGGGGCTCACAGGCGTGTGCCTGGCATCTCAAAGCGAAAACGCGGATCAAGACGGGCTCTACTCCCTGGGTGAGATCGTTGTTTCCGGTGAAAAAAGTGAAGTGACAATGGCCAGCACCCACTATCAGATCACTGCGGATGAGATCAAAAACATGGGGGCCACGACCCTCTCGGATGTCCTTGCCCTGGTTCCCGGAATCAGTATCCGGGTGGGTGGAGCAGGCACACCCCGGGTGGATATCAGGGGATTTAAAACACGGCACGTGTTGCTTCTACTGGACGGGATTCCCATCAATGACACATACGATGGTCAATTCGACCCCACCTCCTTTCCTGTGGAACATATTGCCCAGGTCAAGGTAATCACGGGCGGGGGCAGTGTTCTTTATGGCCCTGGCGGAAACGGCGGCGTAATCAATATCATTACCAAAAAAGGCCGTCAGGGTCTTCACGGTTCTGTGGGCGGTGAATATGGAACCGAGGATGCCTGGCTGGCACGGGCCGCCCTGTCCGGCGGGACTGAAAAGCTTGATTTTTTCATCAGCGCCAACCGGGAATATAAACCGGCCTTTCCCCTGTCCGATGATTTTGAACCCACCACGGAAGAAGACGGCGCTTCTCGGGAAAACAGCGATTTTGAACGAAATTCCCTGTTTACCAACCTGGGTTATACCCTTTCTGACAACACCCAGATGGGCATGACTCTCAACTGGTACCAGGGGGAAAACGGAGTGCCTCCCACCTCGGACAGTGACCCGGCCGACCCCTTTAACAAACGTTCCAAATACGTTCGTGTGGATGATCTGGAAGGATTTTCCGCCCAACTGGCCTTCAACCATAAAATGGACAGTCCCATAGGAATACGCGGCTGGATATACCGAAACCAGCAGGACGTACTTGAAAACAGGTATGATGATGCCACATACACCAGCCAGGTGGCCCGGAACTCTTACGAGAACAATACCTCAACAGCCATCACGGGGATCAACACCCAGATCGCCTATGACCCCACCCAATGGCTCAAAGGAACCCTGGGGCTGAGTTATGAAAATCATACCTGGGATGCGGACGGCTTTGAAATGATCGCCGGCAGTGGTGGTGGATCAACCCCCCCTGTGAAAACCCTGTTTGAGTCCGATGAAGATATTGAGATCAAATCCCTGGCCTTGGAGTGTGAACTTTCGCCCCGTGAAGCCTATGGGTTTGTTCTGGGTTTCAGTCAGCATTTCATGGAGGGCAGCGGCGTTGAGAGTGACCAGAACAATTCCTTTATTCTGGGATCCCGCTATGACGTGACAGATAAAACCCGACTGAAAGCCTCGTACTCTAAAAAAGTCCGGTTTGCCTCTCTTCGGCAGCTGTATGATGTGGACTATGGAAATCCTGATCTTGAAACGGAAAAGACCTACCAGTATGACGTTGGGCTTGTCCAGAAACTGCCGGCCGAATCATCCCTTTCCATCAGTTGCTACTATTCGGAAGTGGAAGATTACATTGAGAAGATCACCGGCCCTTACGAAAACCTGGAAGAATACCTGTTCAAGGGGGTGGATGTTTCGGTTGAAAACCGTTTTTTTGAGAACCTGATTTTGGGCGCATCCTACTCCTATCTCGATTCAAAAGACAAATCACCCGCAACCGAGAGGGATGAACTTCAGTACCGACCCAGAAACAAATACACCCTCGGATGCACCTACACCGTTGGGTTCGGGCTGATGCTCCATACGGACATTCTTCATATGGCAGACCAGTATTATTACGCCGATGGAACATCCCCCTTGCTGAAACGTAAACTCAACGATTTTACGGTGGTCAATGCCAAAATTTCCCAGTCCCTGATCAACGACACCGTTACGGTCTATGTCCGCGGCCAGAACCTCTTTGACGAAGACTTTGAACAAAGCTACGACCTGCCCCAGGCCGGACGAACGGTGTATGGCGGATGTGATGTACGGTTTTAGTGATGATGAGTGATGCCTCCGGCTGCCCTGCCGGGCAATGCTGTTGACTTAAGATTTTTAAAAACAAGCCATAGCATTGGCCCTGCCGGGGGCCAAACTTTTGAAAAGTTTGACAAACAGGTTTTCGCTGTTTCTTCGTTTCCATGCTGGAGCCTGGAAACGAAAGGACATGTTTAATAAACGGGTTTTGACAGGGGCACGGCGCGCCGTGCCCCTGTGGGAATCAAAGAGGATTTCCCATCAGAACAACCCATTTGTGTGTCGGGGCGAAGGCGGGGAGCTGGCCACCGGAGGCAAGACTTAGAAGAAAAGGCCGTCATTGAAACAAAAAGCCATCATCATCCTTTCAATCGTTTGCCCCATGGCATGCATGATCATGTCCCTATGCATCGGGAGGTACCCTGTGTCTTTGAGCCAGGTTTTTGCCATTGGCGTTGAGGGGCTCTTTTATCCCTTTCAGAATCACACGGATATCGCCTATGCCGTGATCATGGACATCCGTCTGCCCAGGGCCATAATCGGAGCTTTGGTTGGCGGGGCACTGGCCGTGAGCGGCACAGCGTTCCAGGGGCTGTTCAAAAATCCACTGGTCAGTTCCGGGATTCTCGGTGTCAGTTCCGGGGCAGGTTTTGGGGCAGCCCTGGGGATTCTTCTTTTCCATCGTGTATCAGCCACCTATCCCCTGGCCCTTTTTTTCGGCATGTTTGCTGTGTTTCTGAGTTACATGATCGGCCGGATCTACCAGAAAACACCGGCCATCATGCTTGTGCTGGGCGGGGTGATCGTGTCATCGGTGTTTTCCGCCCTGATCTCTTTGGTCAAATATGTGGCAGACCCTTACGAACAACTGCCAGCCATTGTTTTCTGGCTGATGGGCTCCCTGGCAGGCGCTCAGCTTGAAGATCTTTCCATTGCAGGGCCGCCCATTATTCTGGGGGCTCTGGGTCTTTATCTTGTTCGGTTTCGAATCAACGTTCTTTCCATGGGGGATAAAGAAGCCCACACCTTGGGAGCCCACATGGGCCTGACCAAGGCACTGGTCATTGTCTGCGCAACGTTGGCTACGGCCGGTGCCGTATCCGTGAGCGGTGTCATCGGATGGGTGGGCCTGATTATTCCCCATATCGGCCGCATGGTGGTGGGCAATGATAACCGGATCCTGATTCCTGTCAGCTTTTCCATGGGGGCCTCCTTTCTGCTTCTGATCGACATTGCAAGCCGGGTGCTCACCGGTTCCGAAATCCCCATCGGCATTCTGACGGCCTTGTTCGGGGCGCCCTTTTTCGTGTATCTTTTGAAAAAAACCAAGGGCAGGGGATGGTAAAATCATGGCTCTGATCAATGTAAAAAACATTTCTTTCAGCTACGGGGCACGCATCATTTTCAGCCAGATCAGCTTTTGTGTGGAGCCTGGCCAGGTCTATTGTCTTCTGGGCCCAAACGGCTGCGGAAAAACAACCCTTCTCGACTGTGTTCTGGGCTTTTTGACTCCCGATGAAGGCCAAATTCTCATCCGGGGAAAAGACTCAGCCCTTTGCAGGTCAGGCTGGCTTTCAAAGTCCATGTCCTACGTGCCCCAGAACCATGAAGGAACCTTTCCCTACACGGTCTTTGACATGGTTCTCATGGGACGGGCAGCCCATATCCCTTTTTTTTCATCCCCCTCCCCCGACGACAAAGACATTTCCTGGGAGGCCATAGAACAGGTCGGCCTGACCGAAATGGCCATGCGGCCCTATACTCTTTTGAGTGGCGGAGAACGACAACTGGTTTTGATTGCCCGGGCCCTGGCCCAACAGGCTCCTGTGATCATCATGGATGAACCCACGGCCCACCTTGATTTCAAACACGAATTTATCGTTCTTGAAACCATCATGAACCTTGTGCGGACCCGTGGCCTTGCCTTGGTCATCTCCACCCATTTCCCGAATCAGGCCTACTATTTTGAAAGCCACCAGATACCCACCACGGTGGCCATGCTTCACAAAGGGCGTTTCATTCATTCCGGCCCTCCCGACCAGGTGTTGACCAAAGACGGTATACGGACACTCTATGGAATCGATTCAACCATTGTTTCCTTTGACAATAACGGGGCTCCCCTTAAGCATGTGATCCCTGTAAAAACCCTTGATAGTGAAGGAGAACGGCCTTGAAAACCTGTGTTTTGCGGCGGAATATCCTGTGTGTTCTAATCTTTGTTGGGGTTCTTGCGGTCCCTTCCTGGGCTGATGATGCAAACACAGGGGGCAACCCGGCTGGACGTTATGTCGTTGATTGTGCCGGACGGAAGGTGACCTTACCTGAAACCATCAAACGGATCGCCTGCCTGTATGCCTTTGCCGGTCACGCCGTGACCATGATGGGACGGGGTGATGATATCGTTGCTGTGGCCAAGGGTCTCAAGCGGGATTCTCTTTTGCTTGAAATCTGCCCCTCCATTCTAAATGCCCGGGTGCCCAAGTCCCAGGGTGGCATCAACATGGAAGAACTGTTAAAGGCAAAGCCGGACCTGGTCTTTGTTTCCGCCGATGTGGGACAGAACACGGGTGAGACATCCAAACTGGAAGCCTTTCATATCCCCTATTTGATTGTGGATTACGCATCCATCACAGAGCAGCAGAATGCCGTTGCCATGATCGGCCAGGCCCTGGATGCCACGGGAAAAGCCGATGCCTACATCCGTTATTACAATGACACCATCCAAAAGGTGCACTCCAGGGTATCCCTGATCCGGGAAGACCGGAAACTTCGGATCTATCATTCGGTAAACGAGGCCAACAGGACCACCATCCCCCGGAGTCTTTCAACGGACTGGCTGAATGTTCTGGGCGTAATCAATGTGGCCTGTAAAAAAAAAGAGTCCATAATCGATGGGCATAATGGCGTGGTCATGGAACAGATTCTGATCTGGAACCCCGATGTGATTCTTGTGAATGAACCTTCGGTAAAAAAACAGATCCTGTTAGACCGAAGGTGGGCCCCCCTGGAGGCCGTGAAAACAAAGAAAGTTTTCCTGTTGCCCATCGCCATATCCCGCTGGGGGCATCCCGGTTCCCTGGAAACCCCACTGGCCATAGGCTGGGCAGCCAAAATGCTTTATCCTGAAACGTTTCGAGACATTGACCTGGCACACGAAACACGGAATTTTTATAAAACATTTTTCAATTACGACCTTTCGGACACTGAAGTGAATCAGATTCTTGATGGAAAACGTGAGCGAATACCTAAAAAAAGGGGATAATATTTAACCATGAACATCTATCTATGCATTGATGATACGGATGAAAAAGACGGGCCGGGCACGGGTCATCTGCTCCAGGCCTTGTGTGAGAACATTCAAACAAAGAACTGGGGCACCTGTTCAGCCATATCCCGCCATCAGTTGTTTGTTGATGATGCCATCCCCTATACGTCCCATAACAGTTCCTTGTGCTGTGAGGTGGAACTCGAAAAAACCATCGTGGGAGAGGTCATCGAATTTTGCAGCCGCTTCCTTGAAGAAAAAAGCGCCCCCGGTTCCGACCCCGGACTGTGCGTCACCCTGATCGATGAGTCCTTTGACAGGGAAAAACTAATCCAGTTCGGCCATATGGCCAAACAAACCGTCCTCACCAAAGCGGCGGCCTATGAGCTTGCCCGGGAGCTGACCATTCACCTGTCCGAGCACGGAGGAACAGGCCAGGGTGTGATCGGGGCCCTGGCCGGAACAGGCTTGAGACTCTCGGGAAACGACGGACGATTCAGGGGCTGGTATCATCTGGGACGGGAAGGTGCAACCATAGGGGTCAAAGACCTCACGTCCCATGGGTTTATCCAGGGGGTCCAAAGTGAAACCGGAGAAATTCTTTCCAATGACGCATCTGTGCTCTTGGGGGGGGATGAATTGAAAACCGTTCTTCAAGGAGGCCGGCAGATTGTCCTGGTGACGCAAATGGAAAAAGACACGGAGGGGAAACGGGTATGGAGAACTCTGACAAAAAAAGAAGTTAAGAGGTACTGATGAATCGTTTTGAAAGCCGCCCCCCAATAGACGACCATTCATGCATGATAAAAATTTCGCAAATATCAAAACAGCCCTTTTTTCAATTGACAGCGCAAGGGCGTTGGGTATACATTTTCCTTCAACGTCTGTCTGTAGACAGAAGCATACAAAACCTGATTAAACATAGCGTTTATTTTAAGCCACGAAGGCATTCAACCCATAACGGGTGGTTGTTTTCGTGGCTTTTTTTATTTTTAATGGCGTCGTAAAAAGTCCCATCTGTCGACTTTTTACGAGTTCATCATTTTTAAGTTTTGTTTTTGGAAAAAGGGGGCAATCCAGCCCATGCGGAAGACGATTTGTGTGATCGACGGCCAGGGGGGAGGCATCGGAAAAACCCTGATCAAATCCCTCAAGGCCTTTTATGGGGAATCCATTGAGGTCTGGGGTCTGGGAACCAATGCCATAGCAACGGGCCAGATGCTCAAGGCCGGAGCCAACAGGGGGGCCACCGGAGAAAACGCCATTGTCAGATCGGTCATGTTGGCGGATGTGATCATCGGCTCCATTTCCGTGACCTGGGCCAATGCCATGCTCGGTGAAGTGACTCCGGCCATGGCCGAAGCCGTGATGAGTTCCCCCGCACCCAAGATCCTTTTGCCCCTGACCCAGGAGAAAGTCCAGATGGTGGGCCTGATCAGCGAGCCCTTGCCCCATATGGTTAAAACCGTTGTGGAAGACAAACTCAAGGAGGTGTTCAATGTGTGAAGCCAATGCCTATATCATGAAAGACGGTAGCGAGTCCCTTTTCATGGAATCCGTGGATCTCATGGAGCCCATGGATGATCAGGAATTTCTACTCACCAGTATTTTCGGGGAACAAAAAACCATCAAAGGCCGGATCCTTTTCATGAATCTGGTCAACCATAAAATGGTCTTTGAACCCATGGATAGCATGAAATAAATGTTTAATTCTTATTAAACACTGGATGGCCATAGGCCCCATAAGTCCCATAGGTCCCATACGTCCCATATCATTTTTATGTAGAGCTTTGCCCCGCAAAGCTCTTCGCGCCTTTCAGTGAGCAACGCGAACGGGTATTAAACATGGAAAAAAAACGAGCGGGCATAAAAAACGCCGGTTTTAAACGATTCCCCAGTATAGGATATCTTCTTTCTCTATGGCTGATGATTCTTATTCTATCAGCCGTCCCGGTTCTTGGACAGCCCCAGGAAAAACGCATTGAAAAAGACACCGACACCAACGGCCTGGTGGATCATGTCAGGGTCTACGGACCCGGAGGAGACCTTATCCGTGTTGAGATGGACACTGACGGTGATGGTCTCTTGGACCGGTTTCAATACTACAAGGACGACATGCTTGTAAGGATCGAACGTGACGCGGATGGTGATGGAAAAACCGAGATGTTTGACTATTTTGATCACGGAAAACGAAGGCGTCAGGAACTGAAAAACACCCTGGGTATCATCACCCGGATCGCCCGTTTCGATGAAACGGAAACCCTTATTCAGGTACTAAAAGACACCACGGAAACCGGATTCTTTGACCATGTCTACACCTTCGACCAGGGGACCCTTTCATCCATGACTGCGGATCCCAATGAAAACGGAATTGTCAATATCACCGTCACCTACAACCATGACCTCCCGGTTCTCAAGTCCGTGGATGATACTGAGGATGGCCGGGCTGAGACCGAAATCAACTATGATTCCCAAGGTCAGCCCTTGAAAAGCCGTCACGACCTGGATCCGGACGGCCAATTTGAAACCTTCCGCTTTTATGAAAAAGGACAGATCACCCGGCAGGAAACAGACCGGAACCTGGATGGTAACATGGATCGGATTGCCTCCTTTTCCAACGGTCTGCCCGTCAAAGAAGAAAAAGACACCAATTTTGACCTGGCCATGGACTGTTTCATGACCTTCGACTCCAAAGGCCAGATTGCCGAAATCCGTGAAGACACTCGATTCACTGGCACCATTGACCGGATTCGAACCTTCGGGGACGGGGTACCTCTAAAAACAATCTTTGATGCCGACGGAGATCGTTTTCTGGAATCGGTCTATCTGTATCAAAACGGCAAACTCGTTGTTCAGACCCGGGATGAAAATAAGGACGGCAGGGTTGATAACCGCATATTTTTTAATGGGGCTGAAGAAAAAGAGCGCATGGAAGCGGATATGGATTTTAATGGAACGGTTGACCTGAAAATCGCTTTTTCCCATGGAATCAAAATCAGCGCTGAAAAAGATTCGGATGAAGACGGCTATTTTGAAACCATCCAGTGGTTCAATCGCACAGGATGGGATCTGGTGACTCAAACCGATAACAACAACAACCGAATCTTTGAAAGCACCTTTTATTTCAAGGACAGTGTCCTGCGCCAGCGGGACATGGATGAAAACGAGGATGGACGCCCCGACTACATCGAATACTTCAATGCCAAGGGCCGTCAGGAAAAAAGTGAGGAGTATGACCATGAAAACGGAAAACTCTTCCTTGTCTGGCTTTACGATGAAACAGAGATTCCTTTTTGTGCAAAACAGGACAGCGATGGCGACGGCTTTCTTGAAACCTGTTTTTTTTATGCAAATAATCATCTGCGCTCTGTGGAAGAGGACCGGAACAAAGACGGAAAAGCCGATCTGTGGGAGACCTACGATGAGACCGAGTCCCTGATATCCACCAAAGAGGATCTGGATTACGACGGTTTGGCCGATACCCTCAAAGACAAGGAGGGATCCCATCCCCTTTTAGCCTTAAAAGAAAAAAAGGCTGCGGTCTCTGAATAATGGAAAAAAAAACGATTAAATAGTTTAACCTCCCAATCCCTTTGGTCGCTCAAGAACACGACGGACACGAAGAAAAGCATGCCTCCGGTGGCCAGATTTTAGAAATCTGGACCGGTCTTCGCCCAACACGCAAAGGGGTTTTGGTGTTTGATGTGTATGAAAAACTAACGATGAAGCACATGAAAAAAAGCAATACCTGTTTGTCAAACTTTTCAAAAGTTTGGCCTCCGGCAGGACCGCCGGAGGCCATGTTACTTGCTTTTCTTCGTGCTCTTCGTGTCCTTCAGTGAGCCCTCGCGAACGGGTGGTGGATAATAAATTGACCGAAATACCCTATGGCTGGCACCTGTGGGTTTGCTGGCCATTGAAACAAAACAAGGATAAGGATTAAACAATGATCAATTTTCTTTCAAAAGGCGGTGTTCTGGTGGTGCCGATCCTCATGTGTTCGGCCCTTGCTTTGGCAATTTTTCTTGAACGGGTGATACGGTTTTCCCGCATGCGCAGTCGGGGCGCAGGTTTGGCTGAAAAGGTGGCGGGTCTTCTGTTGGGAGGCAAGGAAACCGAGGCATTGGCCCTGGCAGAAAAAAGCGAGTCCCCCATGGGCCGGGTCCTGGCCAAGGCCATGGATGTCAAGGACCTGGATCGGGAAATGCTGGAAACGGTCATTGTCAATGCCACGGACGAAGAAGTCCGGGGGCTTTCCACCTATATCCAGGCCCTGGCCACCATTGGCAATATCGCGCCCCTCCTGGGCCTCCTGGGAACGGTCATCGGCATGATAAAGGCCTTCATGGTCATCCAGAATATGGGCGGAAAGGTCAATGCCGCTGTTCTGGCCGGAGGCATCTGGGAGGCCATGCTCACCACAGCTCTTGGTCTGGCTGTGGCCCTTCCCACCATGGTGGCCCACAGCTACCTGACAGCCCGGGTGGATGCCTACGAAGCACGATTGCAAGACGGGTCGGTGGTTTTTATCAAAGCCCTGATGTTGAAAAAAAAGGACTAAGCCATGCTGGTTCACAGGAAAAAAAGGCCCAGATACGCCATCCAGACACCCTTGACCTCCCTGATTGATATTGTTTTCATGCTGTTGATCTATTTTCTTTTGACCACCAACTTCATGGTGGAAGAAGGCATCAAGGTCAAATTACCCCAGGCCAAAGCCTCTGCCCCGATTACCCGTGAAGAGATCACTGTCTATGTGGACCGGGAAGGACGGGCCTTTATCAACACCAAGGAATTCAGGGAAGATGCCCTGTTCAAGGAATTGAAAACCATGATAGGCGGTCAAAAGGACCGGCTGGTCATGGTCAAGGCCGACCGGCTGGTTGAGCTGAACCGCGCCGTAAAGGTCATGGATCTGGCCAAGGCTGCTGGGGCTGAGCGGCTCTGCCTGGCAACGGAAAAGTAAAAAATGAAGGATGACAATGACTGAACCGCTGACCCGAAAAAAAGCCAACCGCCTGATGCAGGCCATGATCGCTGTGTCCGTTCTGGTTCATGGGGTGTTGCTTGTCTATATATCCGGAATCTATCGGTCCGAGTCTCTGACGGTCATTGAACTGAGCATGAAAGATGGGATTGAACCTTCTGGGCGAGCCATCCCCAGGCCCAGGATCAGGCCCCCGGCCCCGGCCGTCACCCTGCCCTCCATCCCCAAGGCCATGCCACGATGTGACATGCCCACCGAAGACAAAACCTTGGCCAAGGCCCTGATGGAAACCATCCAGACGCCCATAAGCACAGCAGATCAGGTGGAAGGTCTCTCCGGACTGTTCTCCGGGGATGGCCAGGGACTTTTTTCGAAGAATGACTACTACGATATGGTCCGGATGAAAATTGAAAGCGCCAAACAATACCCTGAAAAAGCCAGGGGACGTATGATCGAAGGACGGGTCACCGTGCGATTTACCATCACCCCGGACGGCCAGGTATCCTCCCTTGCCATCCTCAAATATTCCGGTCACCGGTCCCTGGACCAGGCCGCCCTCAAGGCCGTGGAAAATGCCTCCCCCTTTGCCCGGCCCCCATCCAACCTGTTTGACGGCCCCCTCCACATGGAATTGACCATTACCTTTGAATTGACCTGAAAATGGACCGGCCCAAGCGTTGGACGTTATCAACTCGTCATACGTCCCATAAGTCCCATAGGACCTATAGGGCTTATGCCATGTCTTCGTGTGGCGGTAAATTTATGATTCCTGTGCCAAAAGTGCCGCGCCCAGAGCCCCGTTGCTCTGGGGATCCAGTCCCTGGGGTGTTTTAATGGTCACACCCAGGCTCTGGCCCAGGGCCTGGAAAACGCCCACATTTTTGGCCACCCCCCCGGTCATGAGTACATCGTTTTCTATAAAAAGGGTGCGGGCCTGGGAAGACACCCGGTGGGCCATGGCCCGGAACAAGGCGTTCAGGATATCGCTTACGTCTTTTTCCTCGTTGACCAGGGACACCACTTCGGTTTCGGCAAAAATCACGCATTGATTGGAAATACTGAGTTTTTCCCTGCAGGTCAGTCCGATTTCGCCCATGTCTTCCAGGGAAACACCCAGGGCTTCGGCCATGATCTCCAGAAAACGGCCTGTCCCAGCCGCACATTTATCGTTGTAACTGTACTGAACCACCTTCCCTGTATCATCCAGTTTAATGACTTTGGAATCCTGGCCGCCAATATCAATGATCATCCGTGTGCCCGGATTGTGAAAAAACGCGCCCCTGGCATGGCAGGTGATTTCTGATTCACAGCGGGTTACAAAGGGGATCTGCTGCTGGCCATAGCCTGTGCCCACAATCTTCTCCAAACGATCCATGGAAAGCCCGGCCTTCTGAAGACAGAGGTCCATCACCTCTTTGGCAGAGATCACGGGATCCAGGCGGGCCGGTATCACGGCCGAGGCAAGCACAGTCTGTTGATCAAGAATCACGGCTTTGGCTGTGGTGGAACCGATATCGCATCCGGCGCTGATCATGATCGTGCCTCCTTTGTTTTTCCGGCTTTTTCATGGGCAAACAGGGCCGCACCCACAGCACCGACCAGTTGGGGGTCAACCTGACGGATGTCTTTGATCCGCTTTCCCATGAGCCGGGCCAGGGCATGGACCACCCCTTTGTTTTTGGCCACCCCGCCGGTCATGCAGATGTCGTTTTCAAGACTCATGGCATTGGCCAGCATGGACACCCGGTTGGCCATGGCCGTATTGATCCCGGCACAGATATCCTGGGCCGGACGTCTTGCATTGATGTTCTTGATCACGTCGGCCTGGGCCCAGACCGTACACATGGAGGCCAGGGTAATGGGTTCCCTGGATGTGAGGGACAAGTCCCCCAGCTCGGAAACCGGGATGTTCATGACCTTGGCCATGACATCCAGAAAACGCCCTGTGCCCGAGGCGCATTTGTCATTGGTGATGAATTTGACAAGATTTCCCTTGGCATCCAGTTTGATCACTTTGCAATCCTGGCCTCCGATATCAATGACAGACCGGGTGGATGGAACCAGAAACATGGCCCCTTTGCCATGGCAGGAGATTTCGGAAAGGCTCTCGTTCACAAAGGGAATTTTTTCCCTGCCGTAACCCGTCCCCACGCAATAGGAAATATCCCCGGATAAAAGACCGGACTCAGAAAGAACCTGATCCATGGCCTTTTGGGCCGACTCGGCAGGCCGTGGCCCGGACCGAATGATAACGGATGCAACGATCCTACGTTTATCCATGATGACGGCCTTGGTGGCAAGGGATCCCACATCACATCCTGCAACAACACTCATAACAAACCCCTTATTTTGAAAAATTCATCCAGCCTCATGGCCGTTGTTTCCCAGTTCTCAACCCGTCCGTCAAAGGCATCGGCATAAACAAGATGGGTTGGATACCCGTGTTTTTCCAGGTCCCGCATGATCAGTTTGACATTGGACCAGGTGTTCCGACAGCCGGGTGTTCCATTGTATATGCAGCAGTCTGCCTTGTATATTTTTGCCAGGGACAGGGAATCCTCCAGCCACATATTGGGTGCGTCATAGGGCCCCCGGATGGTCCGGGTCATGGGCATGCGGGCATTGATGTCCGCCAGGGAGTCGATCATGGTGTCCAGATTTTTCGTGTTGATGGAAAAGGTCGTGCCCGGAACGCCTGTCCGGTAGGGCGCTGTTTCTGAAAATGTACGGGACAGCATGCACCCCATATGGGACACCTGATTCTTTTCCAGCCAGTCAAACATGCCCACATTAAAGGAAAAATTGTCAATATAAAACAAAAAGGCCCGGCTCTTTTCAGGTTTTCCCAGTCCAGACAACCCATTTTCCGCATTGTTGCGCACAATTTCAATCATTTCCCGAAGCATTTGCGTGAATTTTTTTCCGCCTGAAAAGGTATACCGTGCCGCATAAATCAGGAGATGGAAAATACCCGGCACCGGATTGGGTACCAGCCGCTGCATCTCTTCCAGCTCATCCATCAGGCTTTCCTGGAGTCTCTTTTCATCAAGAAGCTCCCGTAATCGGTCAATGTCAAAGCTGCATTGGCCGTGTTCTTCAAGAAACCGGATCAGGGCCCTGTAATCCTTTCGGTGGTATTGGGTGACATCATCCGGAGTCAGTTCCGCCGGATAATCCAGCCCGTAAAAAGGCTTGTTCAAATACTGGGCGGCAAAGCTGTAGGCATTGCTGTTGGTGTCACAGACCCCGCCCATGTTAACGGCCACCATATCGATATCCACGCCTGCTCCTGCAAGATAAGCCCCCATGGCCCCCCTCTGGGAGGAACAGCCCGTTTCGGAAAATCCCACTTCCGTACAGAAGTCCATGAAATCAAAGGATCCTCGTTTCCAGAGGATAGAGGTGATCACCGTACCCACTTCCAGGGTCACGGGCACGAGGTTGCCAAAGGCATAAAAAATGGTGGGATCAAAGCAGAAGGTGGTCATCACCACTTTTTTCCCTTGTTTTTTTGCGTTAATCAGGTTGCCGTAATATTCAGCCATGATCTCCAGAAACGTTGTGGCGGGTTTTCCCAGGGACAGCAAGGGCCCCAGGAGCCCGCTGACATAGGGGACGTTTTTCAACAGAATAGCCCGCTCCTTTTCTGTTGAACGGCCGACCTTCCGTGCAATATCAAAGGTTGAGGCAAAAAGGCTGTCCAGGGGGTATTCTTTGAGTTCGGGTCTCATGACGGAGTCCTTATTTTTTTATGTATTCATGGGCTGAGCTATCGTTAGGGGACGAATGGTCCCGACTCAGTCCTGAGTATCCAGTTGTTCAAGGAACGCGTCAAACCGCATTCTCAGACGGCCTTTTTCGCTCAGTGCCCCGTATTCCTTTTCAATGCGCAAAGAGGGGATCCCAAGTTTTTCAAGGTCACGTTCCAGAAGTCCGTTTTCCGATCCATGGAGATCACAGAAACGAATGTTCTGCATGATCACGCCCTGGGCCCGGGTCTGTTTGATTCTATCAACCAGGGTGTTCAGGCGTAAAGGGTAATAACCGAACATCCTGGGACAAATGGAGCCTGACAGATAATGGTCAGCCAAGGCTGAGACCGGATCGCCCTCGACCTCCACCTGCGCGCAAGTGTTTCTCTGGCCATAGCAGACGGTTTCGCCCACAACCACGGCACCGGCCTCTTCAATCTGACGGACCAGCTCCAGATCATCGCAGATGCTTCCGGCAAGAAACAGACGTTTTTTAGTGTTTGAAACCGGATCTTTGCGGGCCTTGACGTCGTCAATGAGCCGGGTCAGCTCCTCGGCATAAAGGTCACGGGGTAGCACGGTACGGGCTATCAAGGCTTCAAAGGCTTCGGTTCCGGTTATAAAGGTGGGCACCTCACAGCGGAGCAGACCCAGGTCCCACACGGCTTTTCGAATTACATTCTGGTCCCGGATGGCCTTCCTTAAATCTTCATCACTGATGCTGATCTTAAATTTTTTTTCCACATCTCGGATCAGTTTTCTTACCCGGCTTTCATACCATTCAAAGGCCACGCCGTCGGGTTTGTTCGGCACATCAAAATAATAGAACCAGGAGGGCAGGGTGCCCGAAATATCCTGGCCCATTTTACGCCAGCATTCATCCAGGCGTCGCATGCTGTCACACCCGCTGGTGATGATGGCTCCATCAATAAAATCATAGGCACCTGTCCCTGCCTGCTGGAGCAGAGCCTTGGGAAAGGTGCAGACAAATGGACCGTAATAGGCATCGCCGATGTTCAGGCTTTCGGTGTTGATACCCCGAAGCCTGACAGGAAGCATTCCTGCGGCGTAAAATATCTCCACAGGCAAAAAGGAACAGGTGTGGCCCACCACCTTTCCGCCGTTTTCTTTGAATTCTCGGACCGATGACAGGTCGATGGTTTGTGCGGCATCATTGAAAAGCGTGCTTTTCATGAATTCTCCTTTTTCTGAATCAAGCGGCTTAGGAGGTCACGTGTCTGGTTCATGGCCTCATCATAACCGTCATCATCCTCACCCGGCGTGAAAAACCCGCATATTTCCCGGACAATGGACGGAGCAACCATACGGAATACCGGACGTACGGCCTGGCCCAGATCCCGACTGAGCCAGCCCATGCTTTCTTCCAGTTCATAAAGATCCAGGGAATTCACGAATTCTGTGACCAGGGCTTGGATCACCCCGGGGTTGAAATGGTGGATCCGGTTGATCATCCGGCTCAGTGCGTTGACCACCTCGGCAAGATCATAGGCATTCCAACTGGAAAGACCTGCGGACAGAGCCTCAACAACATCATCGTTGGGGAGGGTTTCCATGACACTGATCTTTCGCTTGAGTAGCCGAATATTGGAATTCCGTTTGACCGAAAGTTGTTTGAGCCAGAGATTCAACACATCCGGATGATCTTCAGCCATATCGATCAAGGCGGAGATCAGTGTTTCCCGTCCGTCGATCAGGGCGCCTCTGGCCTTGATGGCGAGGCCCGGATCGATTTGGGCCATGATCTTACGAAGTTTGTCTTTAAGATCCGTTGTGAAACGGGGGGCGTCCATGTCACCGATCAAGGTGCTGCCCGTATGAATCTGTCGGATCACTTCATTGGCATTGTTCAGACCCTGACCTATGACGGTTTCATCCACCTGCTTGAACAAGGACAGAAGAAGATCCGTGAAAATATCCGGGGGCAGAGCCGTGATGTGGCCCAGAAGATGATTCGTAAGGGTCAAAAGTAAATTGACACCGTCCGGAACAAGAGACAAAAGGGTGATAAGTTTGGCAGGATATTCAAAAATAAGGCCTGTACCGTCGCTTAAAACGGTTTCCAGATCCGTTTTCATCAGATCGAAAAGGCTTCTCAATTCTCCGAAATCCGTACTGGCAATCAGATTTTCCAGAACAGGAAGGATACGTGACGAAAAAAAGACCGGGTCGTCTTTGTATATAGCTTCGGCGATGCGTGAGAGAGAGGGTAGAACCTGACCGGGTACAGCCGTCTTTTGGCCGGGAAAAAAACTGCTGAACAATGATTTTTTCCGTTCCGGGGGCAATGCTTCCACAGCATGAACCACCGAAAGAAAGATCGGCCCCATGGCCTTTATCATCCGGGGAAGCTCCTGGGCCAGGGCTTCCATATGCTCCGGCTTTTCAAAAACGCCTGGAAGATCATCTGTCCCGGAAACGGTCAAAATTTTTGACAGGGCCCATCTCACAGGCATGCCCATGCCTTGTTTCAGAATACTGTTTTTGCACCAGTTTTTCACCCATTCCCGGCTGACCTGGGTGAGAACGTGTCTGACTTCCGGTGTGTTTACAATATCCACAAGAAGAGAGGCAAGGGCCATGTCATCTTTGTTTTTCGGAGATCCCCCTGTGTGATCCTGGTTTTGTTTCATAATCTCCCTTTTTTAAGACGCCATCAAAATTACATCCGGGTTTCCAGGTGCCGGGCCAAACGTTTGCCCAGGGCAAGCAAGGTCAATGTGGGGGGCAGGCCCCAGGCTTCCGGAATGACTGAGCAATCACAGACATAAAGATTTTCTTTCTGTGTTTTCAGGTTGGAATCCAGCATGTCATTGATTTTCACGGTGCCGCCGGGGTGGGCCGCCACGGTCCATCCGCTGAAAATACCTGTGGCACCTGCATTTTGAAGGATTCGTTTTGCGTGTGTGTAGCCGTCTTTGAGTTTATTTTTGTCCGCATCTGAAATGCTTTTCCGCACTCCGCCGTTCCAGGTGATACGGCCGCCCAGAGCATCCTTGATCTTAATCATGATCATCAGGGTATTGTCCCGTGAAAACGCTTTGTGAAGCCTGAGTTTCGGCAGACTCTGGGCCCAGTACATGGGGGTGGGGAAATTAAGGTCCACCATCAGATAGCCTTTCTCTGTGTTGTGGAAACCAGCGCTCATCTGGATTTCACCCTTACTTTTAAGGTCATCCACAGTGCCGAATATCATGGTCAGGGGATCAAAGAAAAAATCATACCCGGCCTGATAAAGACCACTCTGGCGGAGGATTTCAGGTGAGCCCACACCGCCTGCAGAAACAACGATGGTATCGGCAAAGACCTCATGGTCTGAAAAATTCTTACGATACCGAACCCCCACGGCCGTATCCCCCTCAAAGAGAATCCGTGTGACCTTGGCGCCATTGACAAGGTCCATGCCCTCTTTTGTGGATTCTTCCACAAAATTCCTGGCCGTCCATTTGGCCCCATAGGGGCAGCCGTAACTGCATTTGTCACAATCGATTTTGCATTTATCCTGGTCGATGAATTTGTTGAGCTTCTTCCAGTCATAGCCAAGATTAAGTGCGCTTTCCATAATTCGCGTGGCACCCACCCCCATCAAATGGTCCCGGGTGGGTTCCATGGGAATCTCCTGTTTCAATTCCTTGACTTCTTCCCGGACATCAATGCCATAGGAGTCCAGCATCCCATAGGGCGGATCAAAGGCTGTGGCACAATAGAAAACCGAGCTGCCGCCCGTACACACGCCGCGAACCATGGCCAGCAGGCTCTTGTCGGTGAATAAAAGACTCTGGCCGGGAATACCGGCATTCATGGCCATTTGAAACAGGGAGCCTTTGATTGGCGCGTTATCCCCCATTTCAAGCATCAGGATTTTTTTTCCTGTTCTTGATAGTTCCCTGGCCACGGAAGCACCTCCGGGCCCTGAACCCACGATGATCACATCATATTTCTTTGAACTGTCTGTTCCCATGGCAAACTCCTCGACGGAGGCCTGTGATGCCCTCCCGAATAGGGTTTAGTGTTTATAACAACGTCATTTCTTTATAACTGTATTTTTGTATATTGTCGACAATCCAAGATGATGTCAATACCTTTTTCCCATATGTTAAAATTCCCTGTCACCTTTCATTTAATAAGGCAGGCCAGGGAAAACTTTTTTAACGCCATCACCTATGGGCTTTTAGATGTTAACACGAATTGCTTGGGCTCTTGGCTGTAAACTCAAAACCGGATGTTTCGAGTGAGAAGATCTTCAAGGTTCTTTATGGTGACCGGCTTTAAAATGTAATCATCCGCACCGGCTTCCATGAATTTTTCCCGTTCCCCGTTCACGGTACTACCGGTTAATGCAATGATGGGAACCCGTTTGGGTTCTGCTCCGGAAGGTGCCCCCGATTCCTTAAGTCGTTCACTTTGTCGAATCTGCTGTGTGGTCTCAAGGCCGTCCATTTCCGGCATCTGGTTATCCACAAAAACAAGATCAAAATCCTGGTTTCTGTAAGCGGCCAGAGCCTCTTTCCCATTGGTCACCGAGGTCACCGAACATCCCAGTTTTTCGAGCATTCGCATGGCAACGCGCAGACTAATCTCGTTATCATCGGCCAGGAGAATCCGGGAACCTTTAAGGGGCTCGGCTTCATTTTTTTCCATATTACCTGATAAATCAGCCCGTGACTGTGCCAGCCAGTCAAAAAGTTTTCTCATTTTCAGAGGGTAAAACAAGCGTTTGGGGAAAAAGCCTGGGCCAATGGCTCTTTCAAGGTCATGTCCATGGGGGACCACCCAGGCAATGGCACTCTTCTCTATCAGCCCCTGATGGCGGATACTGTCCAGCAGCAATCCATCCGCATGGAGGTTGTAGCCCAGGAGAACGGCCTGGTAGGGTTTGCCCTGTTCTCGTGCGAGGCCCATGGCAGACAGAGTATCAGAGCTGTTAGAAACGACATCCAGTTCACAGGACCATCGTTTACATAGTTCACCCAGGGCCTTGGCGCTGTTTTCGTTCAGGTCCGCATACAGAATTCGCATCCCCTTGATTTCTGAGCTGTCCCCAAGGGCGTTTTCCTGTTTGGCCAGGCGGATCCTTGCTCTGAAAACAGACCCCACGCCCACGGTGCTTTCCACGTGAACGTCACCCGCCATCAGGCGGACCAGATCCCGTGAAATGGAAAGGCCAAGCCCAGTTCCACCAAACTGCCCGGTGATTTCTTTTCCTGCCTGGGTATAGGAATCAAACAGGTGGGGTATGGCCTTTTTGGGAATACCTATACCCGAGTCTTCGACACTTAATGACAAAACAATGTCCGTTTTGCCTTCTTCAATGCGCTTTATGCGGAGACAGACCTGGCCCGAATGGGTGAATTTAATGGCATTTCCCCCCAGATTCAGTAGAATCTGTCTGATGCGCCCCCCATCACCACAGAGGTCCAGAGGCACAGCACTGTCGACAATGCAGGTATAGTCCAGACCCTTTTTCGCAGCCGACATACCAAGGATATCATTTAAGTTGTCCAGTAAGGTCATCAGATTAAAATCCGATGCATCCAGCTCAATTTTACCGGCCTCAATTTTCGAAAAATCCAGAATCCCGTTGAGCAAGGATAAGAGGGAATCGGCACTTGAACGTAAGGTGTTGACACAGTCCACCTGCTCTTCGTTAAGGGATGACCGTTCCAGAAGCTCCAGCATACCGATCATCCCGCCCATGGGAGTTCTGATTTCATGGCTCATGGTGGCAAGAAACTCGGATTTTTGTTTTTCAGCACCATGGGCTTTATCTATGGCGGCTTTTAAGCGTAATAGAATGTGTACCCGGGCAAGCAGCTCTTCCTCTTCAAAGGGTTTGGCCAGAAAATCATCTGCATTTTCCGCATATCCTTTCAGTCGGTCCGCGAGGCTGCTTCGTGCAGATAAAAGTAAAACCATGATGCCTGAGCTTGCAGGATGCCCCTTAACATGGCGACACACTTCATAGCCGTCCATGCCCGCCATCATGATATCCAGAATGATCAAGTCAGGTCTGAAGTTTTCTATCTTTTCCAGGGCTTCCGCACCGCTTTGGGCAAAGGCAAGTTCATAACCATGAACCCTTAAAATTCGTCGAACCATGGATAGATTGGCTTTTTCATCGTCCACCACCAGGACACGTTCCATGGAAATCCCCTTCACCCCTAAAGGAAAATTATTAAATTTTTCAAATATATGCTATATTACCATTCACTTCAGGTTCATGCAATGGCTTATCACCAATTTATATCATGACTGAACCGGCACGGCTATTTTTCATGTGCATGTCTTAAAGGTATTTCGATTCATCCCGGTCTATGGTAGAAACCATATAATGAAGCTTCACCTTCCTTTGTTTTGTAAAAAAATGGAATATACTTAACGATATGAAAAGCATAACGATAAAGTACAGCTTCACCTTTGCCGATAAAACCCACGAGGTGTTTCACCTGGACATAGACGGCCAGAGCCTTGAGCTGATCTCGAACCCTCCGGAAATACCACCTGACTGGACAAGACTGGGTTTTCACCAATGTCCCCACTGCCCCCTTGACAGCCGGGCACATCCCCACTGTCCCCTGTCTCTTAACCTGGTGAATATCGTCAGATATTTTGATCGCATCTTATCCTATGATGAAATCCAAGTTGAGATTTTAACGGAAGACCGCTGCATTTCCCAAAAGACGACAGCCCAAAGAGGGGCCAGCTCCCTCATGGGAATCATCATTGCGACAAGCGGTTGTCCCCATACCGTTTTCTTTAAGCCCATGGCACGTTTTCACCTGCCCTTTGCCAATGAAGAAGAAACACTCTACCGTGCAGCGTCCATGTACTTGCTGGCTCAATATTTTCTCCAGCAAGATGGGAAATCAGGCGATTTTACATTGCAAGGTCTCAGAACGATCTATGATCACATGCAAATGGTGAATATCTCCGTGGCGGAACGATTAAGGGCGGCCAGTAAATCCGATACATCCGTTAATTCAATCGTCTTGTTGAACTTGCATGCCCAGGCCATGCCCTATGTCATCGAAGAGTCCCTGGGGGATCTGCGGTATTTATTCGATTCATATTTTAAGGCTCATAAAGAACCACACCAGGGTAATTGACCACATCATTCACACATTGACAGCCTTTGGGGGGGCCTGTTATGAATGAATATCCCATTAAAAAAACATAAGGAGTTGCGGGTTGAATAAAAAGGATCGACTAACCTCCGCCCTGATGGCTGTTTTCCCGTCACTTATGAGCTTTAACCGTTTCTCAAAGGACATGGAAAATCACAAGGTCCTTGAATCTCTGGTCGCCTTTGCCTCCTGCAACCGGCTCATTTCCACCAACGAGACTCATGCCCTGGAAGACTTTATCAGGGACAATGCAGACCTCAGGGAAGCCCGAATTCCTCCCGGCCATCTGACCTTTGACGATCTTTTCGAGAATAAAGAAATTCTGCTCCAGCCATTTTTCCAAGAACCGATTCCTGTCCATCGGAATCGCCGCAGGTGATTTTTCCAATCTGGATAATTATCTGATTCCCGTTTTCAATGCCAGGCTGTCTGGTGACCCTGTCATTCGCCTGACGGATTATGCCCGCCAATGTGTTCTTATTAATGATATAAGGGCCCTTCTTTGCAGCAAGCCCGTGGAGATTACCCTACTCAACGGAGAAACCCTGCCGGTATGGTGGGTGGAGGGTTTCTGGAGCACCCTTTACTTTGATTTTATTCCGGATCTTTTGGATGACCCCATCCTGGGGAGTGGCGCCAATGCCGTTGTGGCGCTGGCCGCAAGGCTTTGGCCTTCGGTGGTCGATGCAGCATACGGGCCAGACAAAAATGACAACGATGCCATTTCCATCCTGTTCCGGTCCCCCCACAATTCCCTTCTATGCCTGGAAATTGCCAAAACCCTCTATTATCGGCGGTATTTCAGGGAGGCCCTTGAAATCTTGAGGATCGTGTTGAGTCTGGACCCCACCCATCTCAATGCCAGGGCCCTTCGAATGGTATTGTTACGCAATCTGGCCATTGAGGCCCCGTCTTACAGGGTTGCCCAGGGCTTGTTTGAGCAATCCCACCAGGAGGCTCGATACATTCAACAGCGCTGCGATTACCACTCGGAAGATTTTTACTGTGAATATGCCGTGGTTTTTCTGGCCCAGGCCATGTTGGCCCTTCGCCATATGCGATCAGAAACAGGTCTCATGGGCAGCACCCAAGACGTTCCGGAACTTTCCCGTCAGGTTCTTGACCGGCTTGATCAGGCCGAGTCACTTCTGGGTATGGGCATCATGGTTTCTTCCACCGGCATTCGCGCCATGTATCTTTTGAACAGTGTCAAGGTCCTTAAAACACTCCTGAGCAACAACCGGGATCTTTTCCTTGATGGTCGCAAACCCATTGACGGGCCCATGGACCTGATCAAAGAGACCTGCTTGGACTTTCAACGCCAGATGGGATTGCTCAGAGACGATCTGCCCCAGGATCAGCCTTTTGACGTCATTGAAAACATTATCTTATTCACCACTGCAAGTCATGACGATTCCATTGCCTTGCAGGCCTACCGACCCACGACCTATTTCTGTTCCGCTGTTTCATGGTGGGACCTGTTCCCGATTCGCACGGTGGGTCTTGCCAAACGGGCCCTTAGCCTACTGAGGGATTCGGCTGATATAGCCAAAGAGATGGGCAAAAAAAATGTGTGTATCTATTCATTTACACGGACCTATGGCGAAATGATGCCCGTGGATGAATTTGTCAGCCATATTGAAAACGCCATCCGAATGATCAGGACCCAGGCTGGGCCGAATCTGTCAGGACGCCCTGACAAAGAGATTATTGAGTCTGTTGATGGCTCCCGAAAGGGTTTGGTGATGACGTTGAATTTTTAGGGTTTTTTGGATGATAATAGGACAGATGAGACTTATGGCACCATCAGGATGCCCTGACCCCAGGGTCAGTTAAGATAAGGGCCCGCCGCCCTCCCAGCCTGACAACTTCCCTGTAAATGGACGAGAGACTTCCATGGCCCGAAATAACAAGGGTGGGGCTGATATACTGGACAAATGGGATTTTAGGATCATCGGAAAAGAGTTTCATGGTAAAATTACTGGTATGATCCGCACAGGCCGTCACATGAACACGCTTGATCTGGGTATATTCCGCCAAGCCCGCATGGCCTAATTCACGGCCCACACCCGACTGCTTGTATCCTCCAAAGGGACAGAAATCACCAAATGAATGGTAGGTATTAACCCACATGGTGCCGGTTTTAATCTGTCGGGCAATACGCTCTGCCCGGGCATTGCTCCGGGAGAACACGCCTCCGGCCAGGCCGTAAATGGAATCGTTGGCCAGGGCCACAGCCTCGTCTTCGGTCTCGTATTTGAGAACACAGACCACAGGCCCGAAGATCTCTTCCTGGGCAATGCGCATGCTGTTTTTGACATTGGCGAACATGGTGGGTTGAAAATAAAAACCGCCATCCAGACCGTCCACATGGGCCCGTTTACCACCACATACAAGTTCGGCCCCTTCATCCAGGCCAAGCTTTACGTAACGTTCCACCGTTGCAAGCTGGGTGGCGTTTACCAAGGGCCCTTGCTGGGATTTTGGATCCAGCTGATAGCCCACCCTGAGGGCCTGGGTCCGTGCCTTCATTTTCTCCATGAATTCATCGTAGATGTTGGATGCGACCAGAACACGGGTACCTGACTCGCACACCTGGCCCTGGTGAAAAAAGGTCCCGAACAGCGCACCTTCCACAGCCAGGTCAACGTCTGCATCCGGGCAGATAATATTGGCTGATTTCCCCCCCAGTTCAAGGGTCACTTTTTTGATGGAATCGGCGGCCATCTTCATGATCTTTCGGCCCACCTCCGTGCTTCCGGTAAAGGCAATCTTATCCACAGACGGATGGGTGCACAAGGTATTGCCCAGCTCTCCTCCAGGTCCGGCCAAAACATTGATAACCCCATCCGGTATACCCGCAGCCTTGGATGCTTCGGCAATGATCAATGCGCCCAGGGGTGTTGCCGTGGCCGGTTTCAGCACCATGGTATTGCCCATGGCAATGGCCTGGGCGATTTTCCAGAAGGCCATACTCATGGGAAAGTTCCAGGGGATGATGCCCACGCACACACCAATGGGCTCTCGTCGGATCACATCCCGGCCCGGTGCGAACACATTACCGGCATAGGGGATTTCTTCCTCCCATGGAAATTTCCTGGCCGCATAGTGCCCGAAATTGCGAAGAAGCTGGGAGCCCAAAAGGCTCCAGTACTTGGAAAGTCCAATGATCTGACCTGAATCCATGGACTCGACAATGGTCATGCGCAAGGCCTGCTGGACAATCTGGTCCGCAAAGGCGTTGAGTTTGCCGGCCCTCTGGGACGGGCTCATACCGCTCCATACCCCGCTGTCAAAGGCGTGCCGGGCCGCATCAATGGCGGCCTCGGCATCAGCCTTGCCGGCCTTGGCCACCGACGCAAAGGGGATTCCTGTTCCAGGATCTATGGATTCAAATGTCTCGCCGCTTTTCGCATCAACAAACTCACCGTTAATAAATAACTTGTACTGTTCCATCATCACGATCTCCTTTTTATCAACTCGGTGCCGGGGAGGGGTGGCAGGCGGATGCCACCAATATTGGATTGTAATTTACAAGACATCTTAATGCCTGCGTGAAACGAAAGTCAAATAAATCAAGTGTTTCATTGAAAATACCGCTTTTTTAGGAAGCGCTTCAATGTATTTTGAATATAGAACCATCCTCAACTTTTAAATATATTTCATATTTAAGCATAATTTCGATATATTACAATTAATAATCCAACAAATAATTATTCACAACAAAGCCGATCTGCTTCCGGTTTGATGTCAAATTCCCTGATGCAGGGGGAAATTCATGATTCCCATAAAACCAATCCTTCATGGTAAAATTATTTATTTGATTTTTGAATGATATCCTGTAAAATTATTAGAATTCAGCAGTTGCTGAAAAATACCCAGAGTATCAAAAACTTGGAGTAGAGGTCCTGTCCATGAGCATTGACAGCATGTTCGTTCACAAGATGTGGAACGACCATGAACTGGCAAAGATGGTTAAGGGCGGAGTCCCATTTCCCATGCTTTCGGATGGTGGCGGGCGTGTGGGTACGGTCTACGGCATTTACGACGAAGATGCCGGTGTTGAAACCCGGGGCCGTTTTATCATTGATCCCGATGGCGTGGTCCAGAGCTATGAAGTTCTGACTCCGCCCGTTGGCAGAAATATCCATGAAACACTGCGTCAGGTCCAAGCCTTCCAGCTTGTGAGAGAGTCCAAAGGTACTCAGGCCACGCCGTCCGGCTGGAAACCGGGCAAAAAAACGCTGACACCCGGACCGGCTCTTGTGGGAAATGTCTGGAAAGAATGGAAAACCGAAATGGCCTTTGATTGATCATATAATTTTAAGGGGTACCTGTGTACCCCTTATTTCTTTTCCTGAATCCAGCCTGGGAACAAGATAGAGTAAATATCCAAAACCACCCCTCGACTTTTTGTGAGTTTATCAGCGTTGGCAGTTAAAATCTTCATATGTCCCATGGGTCTTATATGTCCCATAAGTCTTATAAGACCTATGGGACCCATAGGACCTATGCCATTTTTATTCGAAAATAAATCAGGGGACATTTTCGAGAGAAAGAATGCAATTCCACTCGGCTTGGGACACGGGCATGATCGACAGGCGATTGCCTTTACGCACCAGAGGCATATTTTCAAGGGCTGAATAGGCCTTTAATTCTGCAAGGGAGATGACTCGATTGGTATTTCGGATATACCTGACATCGACCATGAACCAGCGCGGGTTTCCCATATCACTTTTTTCATCGAAATACCTGCTTGTGGGGTCAAAGGCAGTGTGGTCCGGGTAGCTTTCGCGCACAATGGTCATCACTCCGACAATCCCCGGGACAGCACAGTTGGAATGATAGAAAAAAATCCGGTCTCCCAGTTTCATCTGGTCTCGCATCATATTACGGGCCTGATAGTTACGAACGCCATCCCAATGCTCGGTCTGGCCGGGCCGTGCCTTCAGATCCTCAATGGAAAACACGGTGGGCTCGGACTTCATCAGCCAGTAATTCATGGGTCACTCCATTTCACAAATCATTAGGACTTATGCCTCTTTATTCGAGGACATTAACCCGTTTGTCCAGATTTCTTAAATCTGGCCCCCGGAGGGCAGCCGGAGGCTTTGTGCGCTGTTGCTTTTCTTCGTGCCCTTCAGTGAGCTACGCGAACGGGTGGTTTAAAAAATAGACGTGGGTATTTACTAAACGTCCTTAATTTTTTGATCATTTTAAAATATCAAAAAGAACCTCAAAATGATCAAAGGGCGGCATGACGCAGGCGCCTTTAAATAGGTCCTTTGCGATTTCAAAAACTTCCCGGGCGTTTTTGGCTCCTTCGGCCACAGGGTCCTTGGCCGTTTCCATGCGTTTCCTCACCTGATCCGGCACGGCAATGCCGGACACCTTGGTGTGGAGAAATTCGGCATGTTTAAAGGTTCTCAAGGGCAGAATACCCAGGATCACGGGAATTCCGATATGTTTCACCGCATCGGCAATGGCCCTGGCCCCTTGTTCATCATACACCGGCTGGGTCACGGCGTACTGGGCCCCGGCTTTGGCTTTTTCCTCAAGGCGACGCACGGCACGTTCAAACCCTCCACTCAACTCGGGCTTGGTATCAAGGACCACACCCGTGAAAAGCCCTGCTTCCCGGGCCATAGTGATCAGGTCGCAGACATTAACATCCCCCACCCGTGAGACCAGGCCCCGGTCCTTGAGCGCCACATTGTCACCGGTGGCCACCATGACTGTTTTGAGCCCAAGGGCCTTGGCGCCCCAGAATTCCCCCTGGACAGCGATGCGGTTATGGTCTCTGATGGTGCAATGTAAAATAGCTGTCCGTGCAAGCTCGCTCTGGATAAGTTTGCACATAGCCATGGCGCTCATGCGTGCCTTTGCCACAGGATTAGTGGCCACACTGAACCCATCAAAGGAAAGATCCTTCAGAGAATTCAATTCAGAAAGGAGAGGTCCCGCATCAGGCCCTGCGGGGGGGACGACTTCAACTGTAACGATAAACCTGTCTTTATCAGCAAACAATTTTTCCATTCAATGACTCCTGATTAAGCGATGACTATTCGAACAGTGATATGGCATACATTCGTGGCCTGAAAATGGGCTGGGCGACATCCTCTATGCAAAACCATGTCCTCATGATTTAAAATACGTTATTTTCCCGGAAAAAGCTTAAATGATCGACGTGAAGGTAAAATATGTTAATCCCTTTGTCAATGCTCAGGGTTAGCATATCCTCGGCAGCAGGAGACCCGAGGGCATCTCAACAATGCGTTTTCCGCCGATTTCCGTTTGGATGAGGAGGCCGAAGCGTTCCCGGAGTTCAACCTGGCCGATCAGCGCACTATCTTTTCCCAAAGGATGGCGTTTCAGGGCACCCAGGGCCTTTCCCGCCGAAGCTTCCGGCACCACGGCCACAAACCGTCCTTCATTGGCCACCTGGAGGGGATCCAGGCCAAGATAATCACAGGCGGCGGCCACGCCCGGCTGGACGGGGATTGCGGCCTGGTCAAGGGTAATAGTCACGTTGGAGGCGTCGGCGATTTCATTGAGCACGGCGGCGCATCCGCCACGCGTGGCATCACGGAGCACACGTGTTTCAGGGACGGCTTCAAGAAGGGTAAGCGCCAGCTTGTCCAACGCGGCGCAATCCGAAACAACCGTGGATGAAAACCCCAGTTGCTGGCGGGCCGCTAAAATGGCGATTCCATGTTGGCCAATGGGGCCGGATACAATCACACAATCCCCTGGCCGGGCATGGGCGGCGGAAAGATTGTACGGGGTTGACACCCTCCCGATTCCGCTGGTGTTGATATAAAGACCGTCCCCTTTACCGGCATCGACCACTTTGGTGTCACCACAGACAATGGCGGCCCCGGCCGTTTCGCATTCCTGACGGAGAGAGTTCAAAAAGGATTTCAGGTCTGAAAAAAGCAGCCCTTCTTCAATAATCAGGCTGACGGACAGGGCGTGTGGCTTTGCCCCCATCATGGCCAAATCGTTGATGGTCCCGCAGGCCGCCAGTTTACCGATATCGCCGCCGTTAAAACGAAGCGGATTGACCACAAAGGAGTCCGTGGTGAAGGCCAGGGTACCTGTGAGGCCGGTCAATAATGCCGCATCTTCCAGAGGGCCGTCTTTTTCATGGATGTGAAGCGAGGGCAAGACGACCTGATTGAGTAACAGCTGCAAGCCTTGTCCGCTGCCGTGCAGCAGACGAACCGGTTCATCGTTCATCTGTTTATCCTTTCATATCGGTAATAAGCGGCGCATGAACCTTCACTGGAAACCATGCATGGACCGATGGGTGTCTGGGGGGTGCAGGCGCTGCCGAAGAGACTGCAGCCCGAGGGTGTGATCAGTCCTTTAAGGACCTTTCCGCAGGAGCATCCTTTGGGAAGGGTCGAGGAACCCTGGGTCAGCACGGGCGCATCGAATGCCTTAAATTCATCTCTCAAGGCGAGTCCGCTTTGGGGAATGATGCCAATCCCCCGCCAGGCCGCGTCAATGGGCGTAAAAAACTTATGGATTAAGGCACGGGCATGGGGGTTTCCCTCCGGGCGCACAACCCGGGGATACATATTGATAATGAGGGCTGTTTGGTTTATCAGCATCTCCAGAACAGAAAGAATACCGCCTAAAATATCCAGGGCCTCAAAGCCGGTGATGGCCCCGGGAACGTTTAATTCGTCAATGGTCCGGTAGACCTCTTCACCGATGATGGCACTGACATGGCCCGGAAGCAAAAACCCGCTGATATGCGTGTCCGCATCCCCACAGAGGGCCGAAAGTGCGGGGGGCAGGAGGCGATGGGCCACAAGCATTTTAAGATTGGGGAGTTTTTTCTCAGCCGCAATCTCAATGGTACGGGCCACGGCCGGAATCGTTGTTTCAAACCCGACTGCGGCAAAAACGATGGTCGTCTCAGGCCGTTCTTCGGCCATTTTGATCAGCTGCAGCGGGGAGGCGACAATCGCGATGGCTGCGCCGTTTGCTTTCACCTGCTCAAGGGATTGGCCTGAGCCCGGGACCCGGATCATATCACCGAATGTGGCCAGCACATGGTTCGGCATCTGGGCATAGGAAACAGCCGAATCGATCACCTCTCCCGGAGTCACGCAGACCGGGCAGCCCGGCCCTGAAAGCAGCCGGATGTTATCGGGCAAACGCTGACGCAGGCCCAGTCGGCCGATTTCCATGGTATGGGTTCCGCACACTTCCATGATACGGACCTCCGGAAGGTCTTTGGCCAGCATGCCGATCTTGGTTAAAAGAGCCTTGGCCAGTGCCGGATCTTTAAATTGAGGGCGCCGGTCCATTATTTAACCTCCCCCATTTGAGCGGCTTCACGAAGCAGTTTCAGGGTTTCCAGGGCTTCATGTTCATCATATTTCTGAATGACAAAGCCGGCATGAATAATGGCCCAGTCCCCGACAACGGCATCCGGGACGATGGAGATATCGGCGGTGATGCTGTTTCCCTCCATGTCGATGGTTGCGGTGGTTTCCGAGATGGCGATAATTTTACCTGGTACGGCCAGACACATGGCGCTTTCCCTCCTTATGATGTTTCATCTTCCGATTCATATATTTTTATGCCTCCGGCGGCCCTGCCGGGGGCCAAACCCCTCACTACGCTGGGTAGGCCTTTTGAAAAGTTTGACAAACAGGTTCCGTTGGGTATAGCACGCCGTGCCCCGACGCGTAATGAAACCCATTTGTCCGGATTTTAAAAGCTTGTCCCTGTGAACGCGGGGATCTGGTCCCCCGGAAGGGCCGTCGGAGGCCCTTAAACCAATCCGGTTGTTCGTTTTGTGAACCCTTCAGCGTTTCAGCGGCAATGAGCAACTGGCCGTAGGAGACGCATTCATCACCCGGTGGCAGATGGTGATGATGAAGCAGCTGGATGTCCAATGCGTTGATGCGTTTTTTTGTCTCTTTGAAAAGGAACCGGTTGGCAAAACAACCGCCGGACAGGGCGGCTGTGTTTATCTGTGTTTGTTCGGCAAGACGGCCAACGATATCAGCCGCAAGGGCGGCGATGGTATTATGAAAACGGGCTGCTATCATGGGTGGTTCAACCCCGTCTGCGATATCCTGCACCATCTTTATCAGAATGGATGCCCCGTCGATCAAAAAGGCGGGGCCTGTCCAGTCACAGTCATAGTCGTAAACGCCTTTTTCGAAAGGGTCTGCCAAGGCTTCCAGTTCCATGGCCGGCTGCCCTTCGTAAGTTCTCTCCCGGCAGAGATCAAGCAGGGCTGCCGCGCTGTCAAAAAGCCTGCCCATGCTGGTCGTTTTGGGGCAATTGAGATTCGCATCCAGCATGGCGGCCAGGGTGTTTTTTTCGGAATCATCCATCCAGGCAATCAGGTCCTTGGCCTGATCGCCCAGCCGTTGATACAGTATGGAAAACGCCATCCGACCGGGATAACGAACCGCCGCATCACCGCCGGGCATGGGCACGTCCTTTAAATGCGCCGCACGATAAACGTGACTGTAGTCGGCAATGAGAAACTCTCCACCCCAGATGGTGCCGTCTTCGCCCCACCCTGTCCCGTCAAAGACCACACAAATCGCAGGTCCCGGGTGGCTGTTTTCTCCCAGGCAGGCTGCGGCATGGGCATGGTGATGCTGGATGGGGATCAAGGGGAGCCCTTGGGGCCGTTTCACATGGAGCAAGGGATTGTTGGGATGGCTGTCATGGGCCATGGCCTTGGGTGTGATACCCAGGAGTTCCTCCAAATGGGCCATGGCCCCATCGGCATGGGCAATGGTGGCCATGTGTTCGGCGCTTCCCAGATACTGTGAAACATAGGCGGTTTTGTTTCTGCCCAGGGCGATGCTGCTTTTTTGAATGCCCCCCAGGGCGACCAGGCCGTCTAAGGAAATCGGGGCCGGAAGGGATCTGGGCACATAACCCCGGGCGTGGCGCACCATGACAGGGGTGTCGTCGATGATTCTGATCACAGAGTCATCGATGCGCATATGAATGGGACGGTTATGGAGCAGAAAATAATCGGCAATACTATTTAATTTAGAAAGGGCATCATCATTTTCGCAGCAAAGCACGTCACCGGACGGGTTGCCGCTGGTCATGACCAGCGGGAAATCGGATGTTTTTTCCAGCAGCAGATAATGGAGCGGGCTGGAGG
This sequence comes from Pseudomonadota bacterium, assembly GCA_018818835.1. Classification (GTDB taxonomy): domain Bacteria; phylum Desulfobacterota; class Desulfobacteria; order Desulfobacterales; family Desulfolunaceae; genus JAHIRD01. The sequence goes on along the minus strand of JAHIRD010000110.1, from coordinate 42,276 downwards.
GGAGCATCACGCCCACGGTGTCAATCATAAAGGTAACGCCAGGACAGAGGTGGTTTTCCCACTGGTCGTTTTTCCGTAAAAGCACGATGGGGCGTTCGGGACTTTGAAGCAGCCGTTCTTCGGCTTTGGAGATGTGGGCAAACCGTTTCGCCTCTTCCAGGGATTTAACCATCAGGGCCAGGGGCTTATGCGGTCTTCTTTTCCGCTGCCGGAGCCGTTCGACCACACCGTCAGCATCTGCCCGGCAGGCCAGGTGAAACCCTCCCACACCTTTGATGGCCACAATGGTGTTTTCGTAAAGGGCCTTCGCCGTAGCTGAAATACAATCGTGTGTCTCAATGGGCTTGTTCTCGTTATCCACAAAGGAAAGCACTGGTCCGCAGTCATGGCAACATGTGGGCTGGGCGTGAAAGCGCCGTGAGGTGGGTTCCGAGTATTCCTTTTTACAGGTCTCACACATGTCAAAGGAGGCCATGGTGGTGTGTTGCCGGTCGTATGGCAGTTTTTTGATAATCGAGTAACGCGGACCGCATTGTGTGCAATTGATAAAGGGATGGGCGAAGCGCCGGTTGTTTTCGTCCAATAATTCTGTCAGGCAGGTCTCGCAGAACGTGGTATCCCTGGGTACGGTGACATGGGCGGCGGCGCCTTCCTGACTGGTTTCGATGGTAAATTCTGACGGGATACGGGTGCTTGCCTGAAGCTGAACAGATGAAAGAGTTACGATCTCGGCCAGGGGGGGGGGGGATGTTTTGATTTTTCGGACAAATCGCTCCACCCGGTCATCGTCACCAAAGGCGAGAATCTCCACGCCGGACGATGTGTTTCGAACCGAGCCCGTGATTCCGAACTCACCGGCGGTACAATAGACAAAGGGCCTGAAGCCAACCCCCTGCACCGTCCCCGTGATCGTTAAATTCCATCCGGAGTGTTTCATGACGCCTTTAACGAATCCATGCGTTGTTCAAGGTAATCCGTGAGTTTCGATACACCCTCATGGGTTTTGGCGGAGAGTTTAAAGACGTCAAACTGCCGATTGAGGCTCCGGCATTCGTTGATGGCCTTTTCCATATCAAAGTCAAGATAGTCACGAAGGTCGATTTTATTGATAATCAAGCCCTGTATCCGGGAAAAAAGAGCTGGGTATTTCAGGACCTTATCATCCCCTTCCGGCAAGGAGAGGATGGCCATTTTTTCATGTTCCCCCAAATCATAGCCCGCCGGGCAGACCAGGTTGCCGACATTTTCGATGACCAGCAGCCTGCAGCCGGTAAGGTCCAGATCGTCCATGGCATGCCCCACGGCGTGGGCGTCAAGATGGCAGGCGCCGTTGGTTTGAATCTGATAGGCACGGCTTCCTGAGCGGATGATCCGTTCGGCATCCCGAGTCGTTTGAACGTCTCCTTCGATCACCGTCATGTCCTGGCCGAAATGGTGTCCCAAAGCCTCAAGCAACGTGGTTTTACCGCTTCCCGGAGAGGAAATGATATTGATGGAAAATATACCGCGCGATGAGATCAATGCCCGGTTTTTTTCCGCATAGAGGTTGTTTTTCGAAAGCACGTCCTCACCAACGGTGATGGTTGCGGTGCCCGGGTGATGATGGGCATGGCCAAACGTCGGGTTTTTTGCTTCGGGGCATCCACAGGTTTCACACATGGTTTATTTCCTCCACATCAATGGCGTCAATGGTGAATCGATCACCTTCAAGAATATCTCTCTCCAGTGATTCGCAAAAAGGGCAGGTATGATAGACGGACGCTGCCTCATAGTCTTTCAGGCACATCCGGCAATGAAAGCGGGCCGGGATGGGTGTGATGATCAACCGGGCTGAGGGGTGGCCTTTTTCCCGTGCAACGATGGAAAAACAAAAATCAAGGGATTCGGCGCATATACCGGATAAATCGCCGACAGTGATATGGACGCCTTGAAGGGTGTTGCCCTCGGGCACATGGTTTGCGGCCGTTTCAATAAGGCTGCTTGCGATACTTAGTTCGTGCATTTGACTATTTCCCAAAAAATTAAATGATAAAAGCGATTTAGAGAAAATGTATGCCCTCTTCTGCCAAACCGGAAATGCCCAGCACGATTAACAGCCTTGGTATACCGATGATAAACATTTCAAAACAAAATCTTTCGATTTTGGGTGGTGTGTCGTTCTAATCTTTATCACCAGTCGTTTTTTACGTCAATGCCAGAAGTTACCCTGAAAAGGCCTGTTGGCCCACGCACCTTATTGCACACAATTTCAACTCTCTGAATTTGTTTAACAATATAACATATATTGCACATGTTGCACAATTCGCATAAAATGTCAAAAATAAATAATTTTGATTACATTGCACAATTCGCTTGATTTTTTTTTATCAACCTGCGAGGAAAGAATAAATGTTGCGATATCTGATGGAAAACACCAATAACCGCATGTTCCCTGAGTAGGCGCGGCCTTGCCTGACTGTTGTCAATCCGAAAAGGCACGCCTCTCTATGGGTCAATCATGGATGATCACAGATTTCCGGAATCTGTGATGTCCGCACATTTTGGCCGGATCGAGGCCCGAGTTGGCCTTGGTCCCGTGGAGTTCCCTATTGTTATTAAATTTTAATACATTGAGAGGTTTCTATGGCTGGTAATAGACGAATGGTTCTTAATAAACCCATGAATCGCCGTGATTTCATGAAACTATCCGCAACGACAGCCGCTGTGCTCGGGCTATCCACAGCCGTGGTTCCGGATTTGTGCCAGGCGTTTGCGAAAAAAGAAAAACCCGCAGTGATCTGGCTGCATTTCCAGGAGTGCACCGGATGCACGGAATCCCTGCTTCGGTCCACCGAACCCGATGTCGCGGATTTGATCCTTAATATTATTTCCCTGGAATACCATGAAACCCTGTTTGCCGCATCGGGCCATCAGATTGAAGATAATCTGGTCCGGGCCATGGAGAGGTACAGAAACAAATATGTGCTGGTGGTGGAAGGGTCCATTCCTACGAAAGCCGGGGGGAATTACTGCACCATCAGCGGACAGACGGCTGCCAGCATTCTCAAAAAAACGGCCACCAATGCCGCGGCGATCATAGCCATCGGCTCCTGTGCGGCCTGGGGGGGCATCCCATCTGCGGGTCCCAATCCCACGGGAGCCCAGGGTGTGCTCACCACATTAAATGCGATGCAGATCGAAAAGCCGGTGATTAACGTTCCGGGATGTCCGCCCAATCCCCATAACTTTCTGTCCACGGTGGTTCATTATCTGATGTACGGCGTCCCTACCCTCGACAGCCAAAACCGCCCGAAATTTGCCTACGGAACCCTGATTCACGATCAGTGTGAGCGCAGGGCCCACTTTGACAGCGGCCGGTTTGCAAACGCCTTCGGCGATGAGGGCCACCGGAAAGGCTACTGTCTTTACAAACTCGGCTGCAAAGGTCCCAGCACCTATGGCAACTGCCCTGAACAGGGGTTCAATGCAGAAAAAAGGTGGCCGGTGTCCATTGGCCACCCCTGCTTCGGATGCATTGAAAAGGGTGTGGGCTTCACCAAGCCTTTGTTTGAAGTCTCCGACATGGTGACCACCGCCACACCGCCCCAAGTCTATCCCCGGCCCGTGGAACCGGGGAACAAGAAAATCAGTCCCTTGGCCACAGGGATCGCCGGTGCTGTCCTCGGGTCTGTTGTGACCGCCGTGGCCACCAAGACAATCAGCCTTAAAAACAGCGAGGATGATACCCATGAAGACGACTAACCGCAGACAGTTTTTTAAACGGATGGCCCTGGCCGGGGTCGGTGTCATGGCGGCTCCTCTGTTATCCGCCAAAAGCGCGGTGGCCATGAAATTGAGGCCCCGCCACGACGAGGATGTGGGGATGCTTTATGACGCCACCAAATGCATCGGGTGCCGCTCCTGTGAGGTGGCCTGCAAAAAAGCCAACGGCATGCCCTTTGAATACGATCCCCAGGGAATATGGGATGCCCCCATCGATCTTTCGGACAAAACCCTGACCATTGTCAAACTTTACACAGGGGACCAGGAGCAATCGTTTATCAAACGTCAGTGCATGCACTGCGTGGATCCGGCCTGCGTGTCAGGCTGTCCCACGTCGGCCCTGATCAAGCAAGACAACGGTGTGGTGACCTGGAATATTGATGCCTGCGTGGGGTGTCGTTACTGCCAGATGGGTTGCCCCTTCAACATCCCCAAATATGAATTTGACGCTCAATATGGCCGGATACGTAAATGCGAGATGTGCGCCAACAACGGCTTGCTTGACAAGGGGCAAACGGCCTGTTCCAATGCCTGCCCTACGGGCGCCATTGCCTTCGGTATCCAGCAGGACCTTATTAAAACGGCCAAAAGCCGCATCCGCAAAAATCCCGGCACGTATTTTCAGGATAAAATTTACGGCGAGCTTGACAGTGGCGGCACGGGTGTCCTGTATATGGCAGGCGTGCCCTTTGACAAATTGGGATTACCGGACCTTCCGGAGTATTCGTCGGCCCGAATCAGCGAAGGCATTCAACATACCATCTATCAAAATATGGTTGCTCCCATTGTGATTTACATTGGTCTGGCCATAGCCGCATTCCGGAATATCCGGAAATCGCACAAGAAAACGGAGGAATAAACCATGGCTCATGTCAATGCCAAACCCTTAGGGGGAAAAATACTGACACCATCGGTGATTTTAATGCTGTTCGTCGCCGGGGCCGGTATCTACTTCCTGTTCGTTCGTTACATCTACGGCATCGGTGCCGTATCCAACCTGTCCAATTACATGCCCTGGGGGATCTGGAAAGTGATCAACGTGATCGTGGGGGCGGCCCTGGTCTGCGGTGGTTATGCCTGTGCCTTTACCGTGTACCTGTTCAACCAGGGGCACTACCATCGTTACGTCCGTCCGGCCCTGCTTATATCCTTGCTGGGCTACTCCTTTGCCGGCTTTTCCCTGTTTTACGATGTGGGGCGGTATTGGGGCCTGTTCAACTTTCTGATACCCAAATACTGGCAGGGAAACTCGGTGCTTTTCGAAGTGGGGCTTTGCGTCATGACCTATATCGGTGTTCTTTCCCTGGAAATCGCCCCGGCCATCATTGAAAAGTTTTCCCATGTGGAGGGGCGGCTGCGGGTCGTTCTCGATAAACTCTATGCCTTTCTTGATCGATTTTTGTTTTTGATCATTTCCCTGGGAATCCTGCTTCCCACCATGCACCAATCGGGTCTCGGCGGCCTGGCCGTGGTCATGGGCCAGAAAATCAGCCCGCTCTGGCAGAGCCCGCTGATTTCCCTCCATCACCTGATTTCATGCATGGCCATGGGATACGGCTGCGTGATCGTGACAGAAATGCTGGTGTCCCACGATTACAAGGAAACCCAGCACATGGAAATCCTCAGCCAGCTGGCCAAGGTCATGTTCATGATCATGTTTGTGTTTTTAGTCCTGAGGATGAGCGAAGTGCTCAGATCCGGGGCCATGGCCCTGGCCTTTAAAGGTAATTTGGACAGCATCTCGTTCTGGACGGAAATGCTGCTCATGGTGGGCGGGCTCTGGTGTGTGAGAAACGATCAGGTTCGGATGAAACCGAACAATATTTTCCTGGGGAGCTGTCTGATCATGGCAGCAGGGTCCCTGTACCGCCTCAACGTCTATATCATCGGATTCCATCCGGTTCCGGGTGTGACCTATTTCCCATCGGTCCCCGAACTGTCCATATCCCTGGGCATGGTCTGCCTGCAACTTATCTTTTTCATTATGATCATTAAAACATTTCCTATTATTGCGAAGGAAAGGAGATAATCGATGTCAAAAATTATAACCATAGACCCCATTTCACGTATTGAGGGCCATTTAAGAGTTGATATCAAGGTCAAGGATGGTCGGATCATTGATGCGTGGTCTGCGGGCACCATGTTCCGGGGGATCGAACAGATTCTCATGGGAAAAGATCCGGGAGAAGCCTGGATTTTTACCCAAAGGTTCTGTGGTGTGTGCACCACCGTCCATGCCCTGGCATCAGTGCGGGCCGTGGAAAATGCCCTGGATCTGGATGTCCCCATCAATGCCCAGATGATCCGGAATATCATTGTTGCTGCCCATTCGATTTTTGACCATATTTCACATTTTTATACCTTATCCGCCCTGGACTGGGTGGATGTGGCCTCGGCGGCCAAAGCCGATCCCAAAGCCGCTTCAAAGGTCGCCCAGATGATTTCTCCCGACTGGAAAGGCAATTCCGCAGCCGAGTTCAAAGCGGTCAAAGATAAAATCACCGGTGTCTTGAACAGCGGTCAGTTGGGCATCTTCAACAACGGATATTGGGGCCATAAGGCCATGCATCTAACCCCGGAACTGAACCTGATGGCCGTGGCCCATTACCTCCAGTCCTTTGAGCATCTCCGGAAAGCCAATGAAGTGGTCGGCCTTCTGGGCAGCAAGACGCCCCATATCCAGAACCTTGCCGTGGGCGGTGTGGCCAATGCCATTGATCTGAATCAGGAAACGGCTCTCAATATGACCACCCTTCTCAAAGTCAAAGGCTATTTGGACGCTGTCCGTGATTTTGTTATTCAGGTTTATTTTCCGGATGTCTGCGCCATCATGAGTCAGTACATGCCCTGGGCCACATACGGCATCGGCGTGACGGACATGCTGGCAGTACCGGAATTCCCCATGGACACTCGCGGCACGGAGTTTTTGTCTCTGGGCGGAACGCTGATTGATAATAAGATCACGGCGGTCAAGGGTTTCGGGGATAAATACATCGAGAAAAATGTCGCTGAATCCGTGGCCCATTCCTGGTATGATGGCGATTGGGAACTGCATCCTTACAAAGAGACCACCGAGCCCAATTTTACGGGCTTTGACCATGAAGGCAAGTACTCCTGGGTCAAAAGCCCACGGTTCGACGGACGGCGCATGCAAGTGGGACCGGCGGCCCAGGTGTTGACCAGCTACAAACTGGGCGATCCCTTGACCCAAAAATACACCAAGCAGTTTGTGGATAACGTCAACGCCCTGGGTGCTGCAACCTCGGTGAGCAGCGCAGCCGATCTGGACATGAACGGCTTTTTGAATGCCATCCCGTCGACCATGGGTCGCCATGGATCCCGGGTAATCCGCTGTGCGGCCATCCTCGACCTGGCTCTGACCAACTGGCAGAAGCTGGTGGACAACATCGGTTCAGGGGATTTGTCCGTGTGCAATCCTCCGGTCTACCCCAAGGGTGAAATCAGCGGCTTTGGTATACATGAAGCACCTCGCGGATTCCTGTCCCACTGGGTGGTGATCAAAAACGGCAAGATCGCCAATTATCAGGCCGTGGTTCCCTCAACCTGGAATCTCTGCCCCAGGGACAAGGACGGCAATCCCGGCCCCACGGAAGCATCGCTGATCGGCAATCCCATTGCCGATTTGCATGAACCCCTGGAGGCCTTGAGAACGGTTCACAGCTATGATCCATGCATGGCCTGTGCGGTACATGCGTTTGATCCGAAAGGAAACGAGATTGGAAAAGGAAAAACACGAACGTGATAAAAAGGGAGTCATCGTCGGTGTGGGCAATGTTCTGCAGAAAGACGACGGCATCGGCATTAAAGTCCTGAAATACCTGGAAGCGGCCTATGTGTTTCCGGACCATGTGGATCTGGTCGACGGCGGAACGGCCGGAGCGGCCCTCCAGTCTGAGATCCTGGGTAAAGACTGGCTGCTGATCATTGATGCGCTTGATGTTTCCGGGCAGCCGGGGGATATCCGCATGATTGCCGGGAACGATATCCTTTGCAGGCCGGCGGACCTGAAGATGTCTCCCCATCAGGTGGGTTTTTTCGATCTGATTCAACTGATGGAGCTGAACGACCAGGGCGTGGAAGAGTTCTCCATTCTGGGAATCATTCCCAAGGATACGGGGGTGGGCACAGAACTCTCCATTGAGGTTGAGGCAAGCCTGGACCCTGCCGTGGCAAAGGTCATGGCATGGCTTCATGAAAAGGGTATCGCCCCGAAAAAAGTGGAGGGATCGGTGAAACCGGATTACTGGTGGACCAGGTAAAATTTCCAGGTAAGGGTTTGCACGGATCGATTTATTTGGGTTGACAATGGTGGAGGGTTGTGCAAAAAAATTTAACAAGACCATCAAAATGGTGAAATTGCACAATTGGCATATCCGTGTCGGGAATTCTCAAAATCACAACCTGTTCTTCTCTTATCACAGTCGTTGACACAGGTTGGACACATCGAGTCACACGTCCTGAAAGCAAAGGAAAGTCATCCATGATTGAATTGATTCACACCTGTCATACGCTGATTTTGGGTTGCGGCAATCCCCTTTTCGGCGATGACGGATTTGGCCCGGCCGTCATACAGTATATGGAAACCCGCTATGAGCCTGCGGATGGCTGTGGGTTTATTGACGTGGGGACCTCTGTCCGGGACCTTTTGTTTGACATTATTTTAAGTGACCAGCGGCCCAAGAAGATTATCATTCTTGACGCGGTGGACATGCCGGGCCGAATGCCGGGCGAACTGTTCGATATTGATGTGGATCAGATAAGCCCGGAAAAAACCAGTGATTTTTCACTTCACCAGTTTCCCACCACCAATATGTTGAAAGAACTCAAAGACCATACCGCCATTGATATCACCGTGATGGTCGTTCAGCTTGAATCATTGCCGGATACGGTTGCCCCCGGGCTTTCCGAACCGGTCAGGAAAGCCGTGGCCTTGATAGCTGAAAAGCTGATCCGGGACGTGGGCGGGAAACGGTTAAACGAAAACGTCAAAGCCCAAGAGGGTGGTCTTGCCGAGGCCTTTGTGTTTTAAGACCGCGTCACTGTAAGGGCTTTTTTATATAATATATTAACGGGGTTCAGGCACGGGAACTCCGGTTATTCATGCAGGGGGTTTTAATGTTTCTATTTCAAGTAGGCTCGGTGGCTGACATATTTGGTATTCATCGCAATACGGTGAGGAACTGGATAAAAAAAGGAGTGTTGCCTGCAAAACCCACGGTAGGGAAAAAATATCTGATTGATGTGACTGATTTTGTGCGGTTTTTCGTGGACCAGGGTATTAGTGAATCCCTGGTGTCGGAATTTGTGAACAATGCGTCGACATCGGTTTCAAAGGGTGCCGCAAAGCTGATCAGTCCCTCAAACCGCTATGGAAAGGGAAAAAATAAAATCCTGACCACACCGAATCAAAAAGAAATGCCCATGGCCGTGAAACAAATCGGGTCCGTTCTCATTGCCGGTGGGGGGATTTCAGGCATTCAGGCCGCCTTGGACCTGGCCGACTCGGGATACTATGTCTATTTAATTGAAAAAAATTCCGGCATTGGCGGTGCCATGGCCAAGCTGGACAAGACCTTTCCCACAAACGACTGCGCCATGTGAATCATATCACCAAAATTGGTTGAGTGCGGTCGGCACTTAAATATAGAAATTCATACCTTGTCAGAAATCACGGATGTTGCAGGTTCCGAAGGAAACTACACCGTCACAGTTAAACAGAAACCCCGGTATGTGGACATGGACAAATGCATCGCCTGCGGGAGTTGTGCTGAAAAGTGCCCAAAAAAGGTTGATGATGCGTTCAATATGGGTCTGGGCAAACGAAAGGCTGCTTACATCCTGTATGGTCAGACGGTGCCGCTCAAATATGCCATAGACGAATCACGCTGCCTTTTTCTACAGAAAGGCAAATGCCGGGCCTGTGAAAAATTCTGTCCCACCGGAGCCATCAACTTCGAGGATAGGGAAACGATCAAAACGATCAAAGCCGGTGCGCTGATTCTTTCTCCGGGCTACACGCCCTTTGACCCCGGACAATACGATTACACCGGATACAAACGGATACCCGATGTGGTCACGGCCATGGAGTATGAGCGGATGCTGTCGGCCAGCGGGCCATCCATGGGGCACCTGGTCAGGCCTTCGGACAACCAGGAGCCCATGAGTGTTGCCTGGCTCCAGTGTGTGGGGTCCCGCAGTATCAACCGGCATGACCGCAGTTACTGTTCCAGTGTCTGCTGCATGTATGCCGTCAAACAATGCCTTGTCACGGCCGATCATCTTCCGCCCCAGGCATCCCAGACCGTGTTCTACATGGACATCCGGAGTCATGGGAAGGATTTTGATCGGTATTACGAAGATGCGGTGGAAAAAGGGGTCCGGTTCATTCGGGAAAGGCCCCACACCATCGATCCAAGTCCGGAAGGCTGCGGGGTCAGCATCACCTGGATGGATAAGGACGGCGGGAAACGCACGGAACACTTCGATTTGGTCGTTTTGTCCGTGGGCATGGAACCGTCACCCGATGCGGAGCAGTTGTCCAAAGTTGCCCGTATCGGTCTGAACGAATGGGGATTTGCCAAGACGGATCCCTTTGCGCCGTCCCAGTCCACACGGCCGGGCATCTGTATCGGCGGAAGTTTTTCCGGGCCCATGGCCATTCCCCGGGCGGTGACCCAGGCCTCCACGGCCGCATGCAAGGTGGCCATGGAACTGGCCTCGGCCAAAGGCACCCTGGCCCGGGAGAAAACCTATCCGGAGGAGCGGGATGTGGAAGACGGAGAGGTCCGTATCGGCGTGTTTGTCTGCTCCTGCGGCATTAATATCGCTGGGGTGGTGGATGTCAATGCCGTGGCAGACTACGCCAAAACCCTTTCCGGTGTCGTTTTTGTTGAAAATAATCTGTTCACCTGTTCCACCGATACCCAGGTGATCATCGGGGACAAAGTCAAGGAGCTGAACCTGAACCGGGTTGTGGTCGCAGCCTGCACACCCAGGACCCATGAACCCCTGTTTCAGGAAACCTTGAAAGGTTCAGGCCTGAACGGTTACCTGCTGGAAATGGCCAACATCCGGAATCAAAATTCCTGGGTGCATAAACATAGCCCGGAGATGGCCACACAAAAAGCCAAGGATCAGGTGCGCATGGCAGTGGCCAAGGTGGCCAAGGCCGTGCCCCTTCACTCCCGGTCGGTACCGGTCACCCAGAAAGCCCTGGTCATCGGCGGGGGCTTGTCGGGCATGTCGGCCGCACTGGGGTTTGCACACATGGGATACGATACGGTACTCATTGAAAAAAGCGCCCAACTGGGGGGCAATGCCTGTTTTCTCGACAAAACAGCCAACGGGCTGACGGTCCGCCCCGCACTGGAACAGATGATCGTCGACGTTGAAAATCACGAGCGGATCGCCGTGATGAGACAGGCCACCCTGACCGAAGCCAAAGGGTCTGTGGGCAATTTTACCGGTACGATTCAGACCGGGAAAAAAACCACAACCCAGGTGGATTTCGGTGTGGCTGTGGTGGCCACCGGCGGCCTTGAAACCAAACCGTCCGAATACATGTACGGCAATGATCCTGCCGTTTTTACCCATCTGGAATTTGACGCATTTGCAGCCCAAAAAACCAATGCGGTCCGCAAGGCCGAGTGCGTGGCGTTTATCCAGTGTGTGGGATCCCGGACCAAGGAACGGCCTTACTGCAGCCGGGTGTGTTGCGGCCACACTGTTAAAAAAGCCATTGAGCTGAAAGAAATGGACCCGGACAAACAGGTGTATGTCCTTTATCGTGACATCCGGACCTATGGATTCAATGAAACATGGTATCACAAGGCCCGGCAGCTGGGGGTCGTTTTCATGCAGTATGATCCGGCCCATAAGCCTGAGGTGTCTCGTGAGGGGGCCAAGATTGTCGTTTTGGCCAAAGACCATATTCTTCAGCAGCGCGTTGCCATTTATGCGGATTACCTCGTGCTGGCAGCAGCCATTGAGGCTACGGGGACCTCGGATCTTTCAAAGCTGTTCAAGTTCGGGGTAAATGAAGACGGATTCGTCAACGAGGCCCATCCTAAACTGAGGCCGGTGGACATGACGGTTGAAGGGCTTTTTGTGGCAGGACTCTGCCATTATCCCAAGCCCTTGGACGAATCCATTGCCCAGGCACGGGCGGCCGTGTCCCGGGCCAGTGTACTGCTAGCAAAAACGGAAATGAAACTGAACCCCATCACGTCCTATGTCACTGAAAGCTGTGACGGCTGTGCCCTTTGTGTGGATGTCTGTCCCTACAACGCCATCAGCCTGGTGGAATTTCAGGGCAAGGCCGGTCTGCTCAAGCGGATTGAAACCGATACGGCCCTGTGCAAAGGCTGCGGGGTCTGCTCGGCAACCTGCCCCAAAGGCGGGGTTCAGGTCCACGGGTTTACCATGGATCAGCTGATGGCCCAGGTGAATGCGGTGATCAAGGCATCCTAATTGGGAAAAAAATACGCGCCTCCGGCGGCCGGGTTTAAAAAACCCGGGAAACGGGCTGGGGTGGTCGTGTATTGAATGGCGGTCGTATCGGCCCCTTGAACGATCAATATAATCTGAACGAAGGGGCGTGGGTTAAGACAGAAGACGTTTTGGCCCAAGGAATGACAATAAGATAAGATGTGTTGGAACAATTTCCGTTCCAACACAAAAACATGTTTTGTCAAACGTTTACAAAAAGTTTGGCCCCCGGCAGGGCCGCCGGAGGCTCAAACGAAACCCATAAATAAGGAGCAACATGATGGACCAACCCTTTGAACCAGTGATTGTGGGGTTTTTGTGTAACTGGTGCGCCTATGCCGGTGGAGATCTTGCCGGGGTTTCCCGGATCCAGTACCCCCCGAACATGAAGGCCGTCAGGGTGATGTGTTCAGGCATGGTTCACCCGGAGCTGGTGGTGAATGCACTTACCGGGGGGGCTGACGGTGCTCTGGTGATGGGCTGACATCTCGGTGAATGTCATTACCTGGAAGGTAATTACAAAGCCAGAGACAGAGCGGAGGTCATCCGTATGGTGCTTGGGGATTCGGGTATTGACCCGGAGCGTTTCGACCTTCAGTGGGTTTCCTCGGCCGAAGCCCCGCGCTTTGCACGCATCGTGACGGAGTTTACGGAAAAAATCAGAGCCTTGGGGCCGAACCCGGTCTGTGCGGCCCTACCCGTTGAGGCTGAACAGTAACACCGGATAACAAAAACGATCAGCCCGTTTAAGACCGGGCGATGCATACCATAAGATATATAAGGGATACGTATGAGTACTGAACCTTTTATCAAACTCGGACAGAAAAAAAAGAGCCTGTTCAAAGATGCCGTGATGGACATTCTGCCCGACGGCGGCAACCTGAACATGTGCCTGACCTGCGGTGTCTGTTCCTCCGGGTGCCCGGCAACAGGGCTTGAAGATATGGACCCGAGAAAATTTTTGCGCATGGCCTTTCTCGGCATGGATGAAGAGATCCTTTCCAGTCCCTGGGCGTGGATGTGCACCATGTGTCAGCGGTGCATTTATGTGTGCCCCATGAAGATTGACATCCCCCAGTTGATTTACAATGTGCGAAGTGTAACGCCCCGCCATGAAAAGCCCAGGGGTATTCTCAGTTCCTGCGACCTCGCCTTGAAACACGATACCTGCAGCGCCATGGGAACCACCGAGGAAGACTGGGTTTATGTGGTGGAAGATGTGCTGGAGGAAGTCCGTGAAAATCAGCCGGAATTTCAAAGCATGGAGGCCCCCATGGACAAGGCCGGTGCCGTCTTTTTTCTCAATCAGAATTCCAGGGAGCCGGTGACCGAACCCGACGAGATGGTGCCCCTCTGGAAAATTCTGCACTCGGTGGGTGCGGACTGGACATACGGCAGTAAAGGCTGGGCCGCCGAAAATTACTGCATGTTCCTGGCAGACAATGCAGACTGGGAATCCATTATAAGGACCAAGGCCAAAGCCGTGGAGGACCTTGGGGCCAAGGTCTGGCTTAATACGGAATGAGGCCACGAATTTTTCGCAGTCCGGGCCGGACTGAAAAAATTTAACATTCCCCACACATTTGAAGTCAAAAGCATTATTGAATATTACGCCCGTTGGATTCGTGAGGGCAAACTCAAGGTCAGTTCAGAGTGGAACAGGAACCTTAAAGTAAAATTCACGGTTCAGGACCCCTGTCAGCTGGTTCGTAAGAGCCTGGGAGACCCCATTGCGGAAGACCTCCGTTTTGTGGTCAAGTCTGTGGTTGGTGAGGAAAATTTCATTGATATGAGTCCCAACCGGTCCAACAACTTCTGCTGCGGGGGCGGCGGGGGATTTCTTCAGGCCGGTTTGCCTGAAGAACGGCACGCTTACGGCAAACAGAAATTCGATCAGATCATCAACACCCGTGCGGGCTATTGCATTACGCCCTGCCATAACTGCCATGCACAGATTCACGATTTGTCGGAACATTTTGAAGGCGGCTATCACACCGTGCATTTATGGACACTGATCTGTCTGGCCATGGGGAACCTGGGCGAAAATGAACGGGCTTATCTGGGACCGGATCTGGCTGGCGTGGGCTTATAAAATACCGGTTTGAATGAGGGTGCCTCCGGCAGCCAGCTTCCCCGCCTTCGCGGGGACAAGCTTAAAAAGCTGGGCAAATAGTTTGGGAAGGGATGGCGAACGCGTAAACGAATAAAGCGGCCCATCGAAAATGTTTGAATACAAACACGGTCACATCATGGCGTAACCGTGAGATCTGTTTGGCAACCTTTTCAAAAGGTTGGCCCCCGGCAGGGCCGCCGGAGGCGTTCAATTGGGAACAGATAGATGACAAACCGGGAGGCAGTATGAAAACGTTTTTCAACCTGATTCAGGAAGTTCAAAAACCCGGACTGTGTCACCGGTGCGGGGGATGCGTGACCTTTTGCACGGCGGTGAACTATGGTGCCCTGGAACTGGACAAGGGGGGGGCCCCGAAATATCTTGAAATTGAAAAGTGTATCGAGTGCGGTTTGTGCTACTCGATCTGTCCGGTCATTGATGAGCTGGAAGAAGAGGTCAAGCGGAAGCTGGCCTGGAGTTCCCCCATGGGGCGGGTGATGGAAACCACCGTCGCCAGGGCCAGGGATGAACGGATCAGGGCCCGTGCCACGGACGGCGGGGTGATCACGGCTCTGTTGGTGCATCTGTTCGATACCGGCAAAATAGACGGGGCCATTGTGGCAAGGCCCACGGGACGGTTTCAGCGCAGTCCCAGCCTGGCCACGGGTCGGGAGCAAATCCTCGAGGCGGCAGGCTTTTATTTTGACACCTCCCAGGGGATGAATCAAATCAATGACCGGTATCTCACCTACTCGACCATTGAAGAGTTCGCCCCGATGATGCAGAAAGGCCTGCGCAGGGTGGCCCTGGTGGGAACCCCCTGTCAGATTCAGTCGGTACGGCGGATGGAAGCGCTCGAGATCATTCCCTCGGATTCGATCAAATTCTGTTTCGGCTTGTTCTGTTCCGGAAATTTCATTTTCGGGGACGCCCAGAGAAAAAAACTCTCGGAAAACCATGATATTGACTGGGATACCGTGAAGAAAATCAATGTCAAGGACACCTTCAGGGTTCATGACAAGGAAGGAAAAATTAGGGAAGTCCCCCTATCCGACCTGGATTTCATGAAACGGCATGCCTGCAGATATTGCATGGATTATGCCTCTGAATACGCCGATATCTCCTTTGGTGGAATCGGATCAGACGAGGGGTGGACCACCGTCATTACGCGAACGCCTTTGGGGCGCGCCGTCTTTGCGGATGCCCGGAACAAATCCGTGGAGGAATTCCCGGTGGCGGACAATGCCAATTATGCCAGCCAGGCCCTTTCCACGACCCGTGTCGCGTCCAATGAAAAAAAACAAAATGCCAGGAAGCAATTGAAAACACAGGGTTCCAAAGGGGTGAATGTCGTTAGCTAATACCCACCCATACATGGCATCTTTGGATGGACACGATAAAATAAAGGAGTCTTTATGAAAGTCAAGGTGTTAAGCGAATGGCTCAACTCATGCTCCGGGTGTGAGATTGCCGTTGTGGATATGGGAGAGCGGCTCCTGGATGTCCTGAATCTGGTGGATTTTGTTCATATCCCGGTGCTTATGGATAACAAATATTACGGCCAGCTTGGAGACCAAACGCATCTGTCCCTGCCGGAAGCGGACGTGGGTATTGTCAGCGGTGGTATCCGCAATGCGGAACATCTGGAACTGGCCCTTGAGATTCGCAAAAAGTGCAAGATCGTCATTGCCCTGGGCACCTGCGCCACCCACGGCGGCATCCCCAGTCTGTCCAATTCCTACGGCAACAACGAGATTTTAGACCGTTATTATTCCACGGAAACCACCGACAAGTCGGAGAGTTATCCGTCCCAGGGCATCCCCGAACTGCTGGACTCCTGCTATGCTCTGGATGAAAAAATCCATGTGGATGTCTACCTGCCAGGGTGTGCGCCTCACCCGGACCAGGTGTTCGAGGCCTTGGTGGCCCTGATCGAACAACGGCCAGCGGACCTGTCCACCAAAAGTGTGTGCGATACCTGTCCCACGCGGCGCGAGGGTAAAGGTGACTTAAAAAAACTGGTCCGCTTTCTCAAGGCCCCCAAACAGGACAGCCCGTCGGCCCCTCTGGACACGATGCGCTGCCTTCTGGAGCAGGGCCTTCTCTGCATGGGGCCGGTGACCCGGGCCGGTTGCGGGGGCAACAGCATCATCCCGAGGTGCCTTTCAGCCAGGGTCCCGTGCCGGGGGTGCTACGGTCCTGTGAAACACGAGGGCAACCAGATGATGGATATGCTCAACGCCCTGGCCTCCAACGGCATCGACATCAAGTCCCTGCCGGAACGAACCTCCCTTCTCAGGTTCTCCGGCGCACACAGGCTGCTGCGACCGCCGTTTAAGGCAAAAAGCGTTTAAACCGAAACACAAGCCTCCGGCGGCCCTCCCGGGGGGCCAGCTTCCCCGCCTTCGCGAGGACAAGCTTAAAAAGCTGGGTCGGTCTTCGCTAAGGCTTCGCCCCGACACGCAAATGGGTTGGGGTGGGTGTGGATTGAATAACGGTCGTATCGGCCCTTTGAACGATAATTATAATTGGGATGGGTCGGGATGTGGGCAAAGGTTACGTCGAATAAGATAACGTGTCTTAGAACGATATCCGTTCCAAGACAAAAAACATGTTTTGTCAAACTTTTACAAAAAGTTTGGCCCCCGGCAGGGCCGCCGGAGGCCAACAAAATCAACAATAAAGGAAATCCGTATGAGTCAAACCATCACCATTTCGCCGCTTACCCGGATTGAGGGGCATGCGTCCATTGCCATTGATCTGGATGATGACGGCAATGTCAAGGATTCCAAGGTTCATTTTCAGTCCCTTCGGGGGTTTGAAAAATTTGTGGAAGGGAAACCGGCCGAGGAGTTGCCCCGGATTGTAAACCGCATATGCGGGATCTGTCCCTGGCACCATCATCTTGCATCAAACAAGGCCGTGGACCGGTGCTTCGGTGTCACACCTCCGCCAGCCGGACAAAAACTACGCGAACTCATGCAGACCATCGCCCATGCGGAAGACAAGCTGCTTCACTTTTTCTTTCTGGCAGCCGCTGATTTTGTCATTGGCCCGGAAAGTGATTATGCGGTGAGAAACGTCATCGGCGTTGCCAAGGCCAACCCGGATCTTGCAAAAAAAGTGGTGCAGATGCGGTTCAAAGCCAAAATGATTCTGGAAAAGTTTGCCGGTAAGGCCATTCATCCCGTGGCCGGAGTGACGGGTGGGTTTTCCAAACCGCTTTTAGAAGAGGACCGCAAAGGAATGATTGCAGAAATGCAGGAAATTCTCGACTTTGCCCTCTTTACCATTGATTTTGCAAAAAAAGAGATCTTTGCCAAATACATGGACACCATTCAGGTGCTGGGCGTCATCACCACCGGTTTCCTGGGAACCGTGGATGACACCGGAGGCATGAATCTTTATGACGGAAAGCTCAGGCTTATGAAACCGGACGGGGCCTTCACTGATTTTGATGTAAACGACTATGCCGACTATATCGGTGAACAGGTGGTGCCCTGGTCCTACGGAAAATTCCCCTATGCCCGGAACTGGGAAGAAGGCTTTTCACTGGATCTTGACGCGCCCAAAGGGATTTACAGATCCAACTGTCTGGCCAGGATCAACGTTGCGGATCACATGACCACGCCCAAAGCCCAGGCCGAACTGGAGGAATTCCGCGAAAAATTCGGTCGCCCGGCCCAGGCCACCCTGCTTTATCATTGGGCCCGTCTGATTGAAGAGGTCTACGCCTGCGAGCACGCCATCGAGCTGCTCAATGATCCTGAAATTACCGATGAAAACGTCAGGGCCGTAGCAGTACCGGGTGCGGGACGCGGCGTAGGCTGCGTGGAAGCCCCCAGGGGAACCCTGATTCATGATTATTCCACCGATGAAAACGGTATGATCACCCGAGCCAACATGATTGTGGGTACCACCCACAACCTGGGCCCCATCAACATGAGTGTGAATCAGGCTGCCAGATTATTGATAAAAAACGGAAACGTGGACGAGGGCACCCTGAACAAAATCGAAATGGCGGTGCGCGCCTACGACCCCTGAGTGTCCTGTGCAACGCATCGCCTGGACGGCGATCACGGCATTTCCATCAGCATCTATGATTCATCCAGAAATCTCGTTGAATCATGGCCTAAGGCACACGGCAAATAGTAATCCCGCAATAATGCACGTGATTCTTGTGTATAGCCTTAATATGATTAAATATAGAACGATCGTATGCGTTCAAAGGTAAATCATACATGTTCCCAGACTTCCAGTCTGGGAACATGATTTTTATCACCCACCCGCTCCCGGCAGGGATAATCTTTTGCCCTTCTTCGTGCACTTCGTTTCTTCGTGGTTAAACCGTTTTTTTATGTCGTTTCCAGGCAAAGCCTGGAAACGGTTCCCCGATTTTTTTTCTTGACAGGCAATATTCATTTCAGTAATCATGTCCATTCATATTTTGTATCCAGGTGCTCGATAAGAGCTTAATAGGGAACTCCGTGAAAATCGGAGACAGGCCCGCTGCTGTGAACGGGGACAAAATCCGCAACAAAGCCACTGTTTAAATCACCTTAAACGGGAAGGCGCGGAGAGTAGGACGAACCGTAAGTCAGAAGACCTGCCGGATGCATGGGCGCTTTTGCTACGGACAGGCATGCGCTCTTATGGTTTTGAGGATAAAAAAGGGATATCCCCGGATCGATATTGTATCGGTTCGGGGATTTTTTTTTGGTTTTGCTTAGGCTGCATATATCTCATGCGGCCTGATATGGAAGGACGTGGGAATCGTCCACTGCCCCGCAACTGTGATAGCGATGATTGCAGCGTTTAAAGCCACTGTTTTCTAAAAAAACGGGACGGTGCTGCATAAAGACTTAAGTCAGGATACATGGGCAAAACCGCTAACATGCTTAGACTCCCGAGGGGGAGGAAAGGCTCGATAATGAAACGGTTTTGGCTTGTTTTATGTGTGGTGTTTTTAGGCTTGTGTGCCCCAAGTTGGGCAGAGAAGGAGAACGATGACATAAAGGTGCTTGACACCCTTGTGGTCACTGCCGGGCGTGTGGCGGAAAAACCGGAAGATGTGACCAGCAACATCACGGTATTTGATGAGGATCTCATCGGCCAGTCATCGGCCCACGATCTGGGAGGCCTTCTCCAGGAACAGGGATTCATGATTCGTGAGTACCCTAATTCCATCGTGGTGGTGGATATTAGGGGGTTTAAAACCGATCTGTACGATTCCGAACTGGAAGGATACGTGCTGATCCTTGTTGACGGGGTCCGGTCCGGCACCGGAGTTCTGAACAAGATCAATATCGACAATGTTGAACGGATAGAGATCATACGGGGTCCGGGATCGGTTCAGTACGGCGCATCGGCCATGGGAGGGGTGATCAACGTCATCACCAAAAAAGGCCGGGGAAAACCCTCGGTGTATGTGGAGCAAACCACAGGCAGCTGGGATTTTTCAAAAATATCCGCCGGAGCATCGGGCCGGGCCGATGATGTTGATTTTTCCTTGAGCGCCTCCACCGAAACCCAGGGCGATTATCAGACGGCCCAGGGAGATACTTACTACAACACGGGTTTCACATCCAAAGAACGATACAGCCTGAACACGGGCTGGACCTTTCTTCCCAAGCACCGGGTCGGTATCTGTTACTCCGGATATAAAGCTGAAAACGTGGGCAGCCCCGGATACTTCAGTGACATTGACCGGACAAACACGATCACGCTTTCAAAAAAAGACAAAACAGATCTGGATTACACCGGGCAGATGGAAAACGGTTTTCTCTCCTGGGATCTGAAATATTATTACGGAGAAAACAAACGCAACTCCGATACAGCCAACAATTTCCCCAAAGATAAACAGCAGGGCTCCCAGGGGCAGATTACCGCAGACTGGGGCCGGGTCCGTGCCACCACAGGCCTGGACTGGACCCACTATAAAAAATCGACCACCTATGAAAACTTAGCCGCTTTTATCCTTACCAAAACCCAGCTTCTAAACGAACGCCTGGTCTTGTCCGCGGCCGTGCGTCAAGACAACTACGATATGGACGGTAGTGATACGAAACGCACCGACGACAGCAATGTGACGCCCAGTGTAGGGTTTGCCTATAAAATAACAGGAGAACTGAAGATCCGGGCCAATTACGCCGAAGGGTTCAAAGTCCCCACCCCCGAACAGCTGTTCCGGTACAATGATTACGGATCCATGGGCATTCTTGAAGGGAATCCGGATTTGAAACCGGAAAAAAGCAAAACCTGGGAATGCGGTCTGGATGTGAACCACGGCGCCTTATCAAGTGGAATTACCTATTTCCATACAGCTTTTGAAGACCAGATCGCCTATGTCAGCCCTATGGCAGGCTACTGGACCTATGAAAACCTCTCCGGGGCCACCCTTGCCGGTATGGAAGGAAACCTGCGATTTGATCTGGGAGTGATGTTTGACTGGGATTTTGAACTGGCCCCCTACACCTCCTTCACCCATCTAATCGAATACACGAACGACGAAACCGACGAAGATCTCTTTTACACACCGGATTGGCGTGCCTCCTTCGGTCTGTCTTTTGCCATGCGGGACCAGGGATTTGTCTCTAAACTGAATTTCTCTTATTTGTCCGACCAGCGGATCAAAGACAATGAAGGTACAGGAGCGAACGAACTGGACGGGTTTACCGTGGCCGATCTGACCGTGTCCAAAACCCTGTTCTCCATGGGAAAGGCCGGTGAAATCTCACTCAAGGCGGATATCCGCAACCTGTTCAATGAAAATTACGCCCTTGTGCAGGGCTATCCTTCACCGGGCCGGTCTTTTTACATGTCACTGCGTTACGACTACTGATGAGGAGAAACACCATGCTGAATCTGAAGAACGCCCCTTTTTTGCTGATTTGCCTGGGTGCCTTTCTCCTGCTCATGCCCGGCAACGGGCAGTGCTCGGGGTATTTTGTTTCCCTTACCGATACCCAGGGTAAAGCGCTGAAATTTACCAAGCCGCCCCGAAAGGTGGTCTGTCTGTTTCCGGCCGTTACCGAAATGATGGTGCGGTTCGGAAAACAGGAGACCCTCGTTGGCCTGTGCCGTCAGGACATGCTTGAGCACAGTGGTCTTACCGTGAAAAACCTGGGCTCTTTTTTTAGCCCGGACACGGAGGCCATCGCCCGGTGCGAGCCGGATTTGATCATTGCCTTTCCGTCCCAAAAGGATGTGATCCAACGCGTTGATTCGGGTGACTGTCCTGTGATGGTCATGGAGATTCGCTCATTGGACCAGTCCTTTTCCGTGATGGGCGACATGGGCCGTCTGTTTGACTGTGAACAGAAAGCCCGGGACGTGATCGAAGAAAACAAAAATCAGATCGCTCTGGTCAAAGCCCGGCTTACTGCCGAGCCGGAGTTAAAACGCAAGCGGGTCGTCCGGGTCATGATGGGACAGGCGTTGTCCTGTCCGGGAGATGACAGCTTCCAGAACGAAGTCATCCGGGCGGCAGGAGGGATTCCGCCCCAATGGGGCCGGAACGGGTTTGCCGTTTCCGTGTCTCCGGAAGAGTGGACCACCTTTGATCCTGAGTTTGTCTACGGATGTGACCGCAACCAAAAGGCGGTGGAGGCACTGCTCAACAAGGAACCCTATAACCGGGTGGCTGCCGTTAAAAACGGTTCGGTGTCCATGTTCCCCTGTGA
This sequence comes from Pseudomonadota bacterium, assembly GCA_018818835.1. Lineage (GTDB taxonomy): Bacteria > Desulfobacterota > Desulfobacteria > Desulfobacterales > Desulfolunaceae > JAHIRD01. Next base: position 20,211 of record JAHIRD010000110.1, on the reverse strand, counting down.
TCTGACATGCCGGGCCACGGTGCGGACCGGAGCCTTTGTCCAGTGGTTTGCCACCACCCTGTATCCGGATCTTTTCACCGATCCCCATAAGGCAGTTACCCAAGATACATTTTTATCGAAACAGCCCCTTAATATTCCCCTGGACTATGTGAAAGAGGCCAGTGTGGTGACGCACCGGGTCTGGGATGCCACCTATCACTCTGTTTTAATCAACCTGTCGAAACCCATGGTCGTGTTATCCACCTTCGAAGGTCTGCGTAGCGGCGTTCGGGGCGTGGGTAACACCCATGTGCCCATGCATGCCAGCCTGGGTCATATGATGCATGGCGTTGACGCCGTGAAACCGGTCATTGCCCGAAATCTTGGATTCAAGGAAAAGCACTACGCCGGTCTGATGACCGGTGCTTCCATGGATAATCTGTCTATCCAGACCCGGACATCGGGGGACCTGACCGTGACATTGCTCGTCACCGCCGGGGTCCGGGGAAACGCCCTGCGCGTGGCCGAAGAATTCCAGGCCCACGACACCCCGGGAACCATCAATGTCATCGTTTTGACCAACAGGCATTTGTCCCCGAGCGCCATGGCCTGGGCCATGGTCATGGTCACAGAAGGCAAAACCGCGGCTCTGTCGGACATGGATATCCGGAGCACACGGACACCTTTGGAACACCAGGCCACGGGTACGGGTACCGATACAATCCTCGTGGTCGAGGGCCAGGGAAAGGAGATCCTCTGGGCAGGAGGCCACACTGCCATGGGTCAGATGATTGCGGGCGCCGCCTATGACGGGGTCGTTGAGGCCATATTCAAACAAAACGGCATCCGCAAAAACAGGAATATTCTCCAGCGGCTCGACGAACGGAAGTTGACCCTGGAAAACCTGGCTGGGATGTTTGATGCTCCCATGGAAAAAACAATGCTGGCCGGACGTCTGGAAACCCTTCTGGCCCAGCCTTTTTATGCGTCCTTCGTGGAAATGGCCCTGAGCCTGGATGATGCGTTGCGGCAGGGGCAGATCCAGGATACGTCCTGTTTCGACATTCTGTGCAAAGACCTTGTCTCACGGATTTCAGGGACGCCTGGAACGGAGACACCCATAACCCCGGATATCCCCTTACCACCCATGACAGCCCGAGCCTTTTCGGCTCTGGTCACCGGAATCTTCGAACGCGATGCCCAAAGGAGGCAGCCATGATGTCTATTGATCGGTTAAAAATGAGCCTTCGATGGCCAGCCACCTCCGGGGATAAGAAACGTCACGAAAATAAATTTTCTACATGTCTAAACATTTTAAAAACGTGTGTAAAACAGGTCGTACCTTCACGGCAAACCGTGAACCTGAAGAAATTCAAAGGCGCTCAATGGGCCCTTCCATGGTTTTTTCAACAACACAAATTCCCAACCCATTTGCGTGTCGGGCGAAGCTTGGGCGAAGACCGGCCCAGCTTTTTAAGCTTGTCCTCGCGAAGGCGGGGAAGCCGCCGCCGGAGGCGCTTTTATTTTGCTTTGACTTTATTTTGCTCAATGGCCGCATCGGCCCATGCCGAGTCCATCGCCATTCTGGAAGTGGATTTATACAACTATAAGATCTACCAGGCCATCAAGGCGCTGAACCTTCCCGAATCCATCGAAACCCGGACCTATTCCCTTCAGGAACTCGACGGCAACGAGGAGGCAAAAGCCTATATTGCCGGCTGTTCGGTGGTCTTTGTGGATGTAATGATGCAGGAACTGGCCGATTACATGGTGGACAACGATCTCATGAAGGGGAACGTTGTTTATGCCATCAACCACGGGAGTGACCCTGAAAAGCTCAGGGAAAAAGGCTTTCGTTTTGATACGGAGATCATGAATTACAGGGGACGGTTTGTGGAAAACATCGTCAATATGGTCCGCCTGGCGGTTCACCGGCATATCGATCCATCGGTGACCTACGAGCCACCGGTCCAAGACAAACAGGAAGGGCCCATCTATCATCCAGACAGCAACACGCGGTTTTTGGATATCCCCACGTACAAGGCCTGGTATGCCAAACGCCCTGGTTTCAATGCCCAAAACCCCTGGCTGGGGGTGATGTTATCCGTTGACAGCCTGGACATCGGGCATAAAGAGGCCTCGGACGCGTTGATCCAACGGTTTGAAAAGGCGGGATTTAACGTCCTTTCCTCCCTGGTCCGGGAAAGCCGGGCCATGGAAGAGGTGTTTGTCCGAGTGGATGGCAAACCCTCGGTGGATGTGCTGGTCAGCTTTTGCCTGAAGTTCGCCTCCACCCTCACCAACGGTGTAAGGAAGGGCCTTTTGGACCTGAACGTTCCGGTCTTCAATGTCATACGACCCTACCAGGAAACCATCGATGAATGGCGGAAAAGTGAGATAGGACTTGGCCCTTTTGAAACGGTCTGGGCCCTCTCAACGCCTGAGTTTTCAGGAGCCATCGAGCCCACGCCCCTGATGGGCAAAACCCCCGTGTCCGACCCCGAGACCGGGCGGCCCTTGATGGTGCATGACACCATCGATGAAACCATTGATTACCTGATTCCACGCCTGAAAAACTGGGTGGCTCTTCAGCGCAAAGCCAACAAAGATAAAAAGGTGGTCATCATCTATTACAACCACGGCGGGGGCAAACAGAACATCGGCGCAGCCTACCTGAACGTGTTTCGCAGCCTTCAACTGATCCTCGCCCGGATGAAACAGGACGGATACCGTGTTGAAAACACGGACAAACTCACGGAAGAGGGCATCAAGACACTGGTTTTGAACAGCGGACGCAATATCGGTTCCTGGGCGCCGGGCGAGCTGGAAAATCTTCTGGCTGAGGCCGATGTGGAACGGGTGGCCCTTTCCGAATACGCCACCTGGTTTGAGACCCTGCCCCCATCGTTCAAAGACAAGGTCGTCAAAGACTGGGGGCCACCTGAAAACTGCCACGTCATGGCCAAAGACGGTCGCCTGTATATCCCCATGGTCCGGCTGGGCAACGTGATCCTTATGCCCGAGCCCACCCGGGACGGGGGTGGGGCCGATGAAAACGATATGAAACTGTATCACAACCCTTACATTCATCCCTCCCATCAGTACACCGCAGCTTATCTGTGGATCACCAAAAAATTCAAGGCCGATGCCATGATTCATCTGGGCACCCATGCCACCTACGAGTGGCTTCCGGGCAAGCAGGCCGGACTGGCCCCCTCGGACCCGCCGGAAATCATGAGCGGAGACATCCCCAACCTTTACCCTTATATCGTGGACGACGTGGGTGAGGGAATGCAGGCCAAACGCCGGGGACGGGGAGTGATTCTTGATTACCTGACCCCGCCCATGAAGGAGGCGGACCTTTACAGTGAGTACGCCGACATCCATGAGCTGTATCACAAATACGAGGTCGCCCATGCCAACGGCAGTGAAACCGCGCCTGAGTACATGGAACAAATCAACGTACTGATTGAAAAAACCGGGATTGCCAAGGATCTGGGTATTGGGCAAATGAACGAAAAGGCCATGGAAGACATCCATCTTTATCTGCATGAGATAGACGACAACAGCCTGCCTTATGGCCTTCACACCTACGGCAGACCCGATGCCCCCGAGGCGGTGGACGAGACCCTGCGCCTCATCGCCAAGCAAAATCCCGATGCCGATCCCGGCCAGGTCAAAAAAGACCTGCTTGACTCACCCACACTGGAAATGGACAACCTGATCCGGGGCCTTGACGGCGAATACATTCCGCCCGGCGAAGGCAACGATCCCTTGCGGAACCTGGCCTGCCTTCCCACGGGCCGGAATTTCTACGGGTTTTCTCCGGCCAAGGTGCCATCCAAGGCAGCCTGGGAAGTGGGGAAAAAGGCGGCCATCCAGATGATAAAAACCAAGCTCGAAAAGGATGGAAAATATCCGGAAAAGGTTGGCGTGGTGCTCTGGGCCATGGAGACCACCCGGAACGAAGGGGTCAACGAAAGCACCATTTTGTATCTGATCGGCGTGGAGCCCATCTGGGACGCCACGGGCCGGGTCAAGAACAGCCGGGTGATTCCCGGCGCAGAACTGGGCCGGCCCCGCATAGATGTCCTGATCAATCCATCCGGTCTTTACCGGGATGTCTTCCCCAACAAGCTGATTTTTCTGGACGAGGCCATCCAGAAAGCCATGGTCCAGACCGATATCGAAAACCTGTTAGCAAAAAACAAGGCCACCATCAAAGAGGCCCTTATCGCATCGGGCATGGATGAGGACAGGGCTGAAACCCAGTCCCGCTTCCGTATTTTCACGGAAAAGACCGGGTCCTACGGCAACGGGGTCAGCAATCGGGTTCAGGCCTCGGCCATGTGGGCTTCGGATGAGGCCGTGAGCGACGAGTACCTGAAACGGGTCAAGTACGCCGTGGGCCAGGGCAAATGGGCTGAACCGGCCGCCCAAACCTTCACGGAAAACCTCCGGGGGGTGGACATTGCCGTGCATTCCCGGTCCAGCAATGTGATCGGTATCATCGATACAGATGATTTCTATGAGTACCTGGGCGGCATGTCCCTGGCTGTCAAGCACGTGAAAGGCGAGGCCCCGGACACTCTGGTGACCATGCACCGGAAAAAGGACGAGGTCATGGTGGAGAACGTGGCCAAAACCATTGGCCGGGAACTGCGCACCCGCTATTTGAACCCCCAGTGGATCGAAGGCATGAAAAAGGACAATTACGCCGGAGCCAGGGAAATGGCTCAATTCACCGAAAACCTCTGGGGCTGGCAGGTGACGGTCAAGGACGCCGTGGATGATGCAAAATGGCGTCAGGTCTACGAGGTTTATGTGGAAGACAAATACGGCCAGGACCTGAAAGAATTTTTCAACGAAAACAATCCCTGGGCCTATCAGTCCATCACGGCCCGCATGCTTGAAACGGCCCGCAAAGGGTACTGGAAGGCCGATGAAGCCACCTTGCAGAAACTGGCCGTGGAATATGCCGTGAACGTGGTGGAAAAGAAAGTGGCCTGCTCCCACCACACCTGCAACAACCCCATGCTCAACCAGATGGTCTTGACCATGATTTCCGTTCCCGGTGTTCTGCCACCAGAAATGGCGGAGAAATTCAAGCAGGCCATTGAAAAAATGGCTGAAAAACCCCTGGAGCAGCAGGTGTCCGAACGAAAGGAATTTCTGGCCCAGCTCCATGAAAAACTGGGCAAGGAAAGACAGGCCGAGTTGGAGGAAAGCATCAAAGCACAGCATGAAACCACCGAAAAGGAAACCGCCAATAAATCCCCGGAAGTGGAAGGCTACAAAATGGAGGACATGAACAATCAGGATGAAACACCCTCCCTGACCTCCTCCGGGGTCCAGTGGGCCGCCGCTCTTTTTGTTTTGGGCGTGCTCGCCTTGTTCTTCTGGGGTATACGGCGCAGGTCAGCAGACGATGTGTAGAGGCCATCCCGTAAAATGCTTGGGCGTGTGCCTCCGGCGGCCAGCTTTTAAAAAGCTGGACAAACGGGTTGGGAGCAGACGGGGGGGTCAGTGAACAATGCCATTGGCCCGAGTAACTCCTTTGACGTTTATCATGAACACGGCTTGCCGGGATCTTGATACCTGTTTTGGCAACCTTTTTCAAAAAGGTTGGCCCCCGGCAGGACCGCCGGAGGCAGAACCAAAGTCCGTGAAGTTGCGCGAGTCATGAGTTGGAACCATGAAGAAAAAGAGCCAAGGATCTTTTTTAAAAATGAATGTAAGGAAGGAGTTTAATCTATGGCTTATCCAAGTCTTATCCTCGGGATGGTGTTCAGCATGGGGCTTTTTGCAGCCAAAGGAGGAATGGGCATGGCCTTCGGGACCCTGGGGACAAGGGTCCGATTCAAAGCATTGGGCATGTCGGCCTTTGCCCTGGCCTACGCCCTGGTTTTTCTGGCAACAGGCCTGGTTCTCCGGCATCCGGATATCCTGGCCCACCTGGATGAGATCCAGAATTTATTACAGTCCGGGATGCTGATTCATGGGATCATGGCCATACTGATGTCGGCCTGGGGACTGGTGCTTTTGAAAAAAACCAGCCACGCTGAAAAACAAAGCCGGGGCTGGCTGCTTCTGGTGGTGCCCTGCCCCGTGTGTGCCGCGTCGATTCTGTTTTCTGCGGCATTTTTCCTGTCTTTGTTCCCGGACCGTCACCTGTCCACCATCATCGTGCTTTACCTGTTTTTTGTCATGACCAGCCTGATCGTCATGGTGATGACAAAAACAAGACCTGGCGGCAACAGGTCGCCCGAATCCCTTTTAGGCGGAACCATGCTGTTGATTGCCGCCTATTTCATTATTTCAGTGACGGTGATGCCCCATGTTGGGGAACTGGACAGTGTTTACCGGCTTGCCCGATACCGCTCCACTACCCCATGGCCGGACATTGTCCCAACCTTATTAACAGGAATTTCACTCACACTCGCTTTTGGGTGGGGGTGGTGGATGAACACGACTGATGAACTCATAAAAAGACGCCGCATATGGGACTTTTTACGACGCCATCGCTATTCAACATCAAGGAGACGTTCATGATCGATTTAGGAGCCATGCTGAAAACCTTTATTTACCTGGTCTCATCCTCACTGCTCTATCCGGTGCTTTTGATGCTGGCCATTCTTATCCTTGTCACAGTGGTCCAGGCCGGATCTTTTTTGGCCGAATGGGTAGAGCGAGCCAGGCTCACACCATGCCCACCGTCGGACTTGCCTGAAAAACTCCGCACAGGCCCCACCCCGTCGGTGACAGCCCGGGTGAACGCCTATGTGCGAACCTTACACCGGATCATGGCCCAAGATGGCCCCAGGGACATTGCCGTGGAAAATCACCTGCAATCCACCACCCTGGCCTTGTGGATTTCCATGGACCGGTTCAGGATTTTAGTGCGTGTGGCCCCGTCCCTGGGTCTGATCGGCACCCTGATTCCCATGGGAACGGGACTGGCCGCTTTGGGCCAGGGAGACATGACCAAGTTGACCACGGATCTGGTCATCGCCTTTACCACCACAGTGGTGGGGCTGGCCATCGGAACCTCGGCCTTTTTCTTTTACACGGTGCGTCGGCGCTGGATCGAGGAAGATGTCAAGAATATGGAACTGGCCACGGAACTGGCCATGGCCCCGTTCACGGAGGTGGATCATGACGTATCTTAAAAAACGCCGGACCCGGACTGCGGGTAGGGCCTTCGGGGATCAGGCCTTCCGTGACGATGACCCCATGACCGGTGTGGCCAACCTGTTCGACATCGGCCTGGTCTTCATCGTGGGCCTCATTATGACCCTGTTCAGTTCCTACCGTCTCCAGGACCTGTTCAACGAGTCATCCAAGATGACCATCATGAAACAGTATGAAAACGGAGAAATGGACATTATCGTCAAGGACGGCGCCAGCATCAAGGCCACCAAGGTGACCCGGGAATCGGCCAAAGGGCGCGGCAACCGCCTGGGCGTGGCCTACCAACTGGAAGACGGATCCATGGTCTACGTTCCCGATACAACATCTGCCAAGACATCAATACAATAAACACATAGGACGCAATATATGGACACACATCTTTCTTTAAGCCTTCGGCGATCCTGCCTGGGGCCAGCCCCCACCGGGGATGAAAAACCTAACGAAAATGAATTTTTTACGGTTCTAAACGGTTTAAAAACGTGTGTAAAACAGGTTTTACATTCACGGCATTCCGTGAACGCGGAAAAACTCAGAACACTTCGACGGGCCGTTGCATTGTTTTTTCAACGACACGAATTCCCAACCCATTTACCCAGCTTTTTAAACTTGTCCTCGCGAAGGCGGGGAAGCGGCCGCCGGAGGCTTTATCCTCTTCCTTTGAGTCATATCATTGCCTGGTCTTTGGCTTTTCTGTTTATTCTTACTGGCAGTCGGCCTGTTTATGCCGACCAAAGCCATGGCTCGGATGTGATCACACTGGACGAGGTGGTGGTCACATCGGACCGAATCAGTGATTTTGTCTCCAGCAATCCCAATCAGGTGGTGCTGATGGGCCAGGATGAAATCAAACAGCGCAACCTGCTCAGTGTGGATGACGCCCTGAATGCCATGGCCGGGGTGGATGTGAAACAAAGTGGCGGGTTCGGATCACGCATTTCCATCCGGGGTTCGGGAAAATCAGGCGGAGTCCTGGTCCTGCTCAACGGCAGGCCCTTGAACAGCAGCCAGTACGGATCCGTGGATCTGTCATCTGTGCCCATCGACATGGTGGAATCCATCACCGTGTTCAAGCCGCCGGTACCGGTCTGGCTGGGGGCCGGCGCCAGTGAGGGGGCCATCAGTATCGTGATGAGGGATATGAACCTCACCAAAAAAACAGAGACAAAACACACCACCCGCGTTCATCTGGCCGGCGGGTCATTTGGCTTGGCCGAGGGGACTGTCAGCCACCGCAGCGAAGGTGACTCGGGATCAACCATGGTTTCCGCTTCAGGCAACCGTACAGACGGTAAGCGCACCAACAGTGACCGGACCTCCGGCAATCTGTCGTCACACTGGGGCACGAGTTTCCCGTCCAACCGGAAAATAGATGTGAACGGTCGATTTTATCTGTCCGAATACGGATCGGCCGGTCCCCTGGACAATCCCACACCCAATGCCCGCCAATCCTATCAAAAGGCATCGCTGGACAGCCGTTTAAAAGGACTCGCGGGTTCCGGTGATTACACCGTGAACGTTTACGGGGACAGGGTCGACCTGGAGGACGAAAGCCAGACCGGCTTTGTCTCCACCCTGGACAGCACCACGCTGGGTCTCAAGGGAGAGTACAATCTGAGCGGTGACGGTGACCTGTGGGCCATCCGGACCCATACCCTGGCAGAACATGACGATATTGACCATACTCTTTCGGGCAGCCACCGGAGGACCACAGCCGGAATGGGCATTCAGGGCGACCGTACCTGGAACGCCCTCACTGGAACCCTGGGGGTGCGGGGAGATCATGTCAGTGATTTTGATTTCAATCCCGGATATTCGGGGGGGCTGACCTATGCCTTCACAGACCATGTCTGCCTTAAAGTCAATACGGGCTTCACCGTCAACATCCCCACCTTTGGCCAGCTTTACCAGCCCAGCCATGGCAGCATTGACCAGGCCAGGGGAAACCCGGATCTTTCCGAGGAAAAGGTCTGGTCCAACGACCTGACCCTGGAGTTCCGCCAGGGCAAAACCCGGACCATCCAACTGTCCGGGTTCCGGTCCGACACCCGGGACACCATCCTCTACCAGCGTGGAACAGACCTGATCTTCCGGCCGGTCAACGGCGGCAGGTCCTGGCGTCAGGGCCTGGAAGCCACCTTGAAACACGGATTTGACATGGGACTGACCGTGGACGTCGATGTTATTGTCCAGGATTCTGAAATTAAGGGCACCGGCAACGAGATGACCTATACCCCGAACATCAAATTAACATTCACGGCTCTGTATACCCTGCCGAACCTTGGAACTCGTCTGGAAACCTCCGTGCGATACTGCGGCGAACAGTACAGCGAAATGGAAAACCGGGAAGCCGAACGACTTGGAGATTACACGGCCGTGGATGTCAAAGCCATCCAACCCTTTAAAATCAAAGCCATGGCCGCCGAATGGTTTGTGACTGTCAACAACCTGTTCGACACTGATTTTCAGGTTCATTTCGGCTACCCCGATGACGGCCTCCGATTTATCTCAGGGATTAACCTTACCTTTTAAAAAATTGGGAAAAGGGAATGAGAAGAGAAACAATGATTCGTATAACAGGGGAAGCTGGCCGCCGGAGGTATGTTTTTCTTCATGACCCCCATGTACTTCATGGTAAAATTGCTTTTTGTTTCAATCCCAGGCAACGCCTGGGATTGAAACGTTGTTTTCTTTTTTATCCACCACCCGTTCGCGCAGCTCACTGAAGGACACGAAGAGCACGAAGAAGGGCAAAAGATTATCCCTGCCGGGAGCCAAACTTTTTGGAAAAGTTTGATAAAACACATTTTCAAGGACTATAGTGAATGGAGGATGTTGAGCTGGACGTTATCACCTATTCATAAGTCTCATAAGTCCCATGGGTCCCATAAGACCTATAAGTCCCATAAGACCCATTCCAAAATTTAATTACATCCATAGACTCGTGGCCGCTCAAATCGAAAAAAACCCGAGGCCTCCTCGGCCTGGATGGTTTTGGCCTGATACGAAAAATAGGTGTCCTGGAGGGCCGAAAGTTTGTCTTTTAGCTCAACACCCTGGAACGCTGCAAGGATTTTTGCCCGTTCATCCATATACAGGTATCCCTGTTGCCAGCGTTTTTCATTTTCTGCATCGGAATGAGCCAGTTTTTTCGAATCCTCTTCACTGTATCCCATGGCGATTCGAACGTCCCGGATGCTTTGACTGCGAGTGTCCGCATCCATGGCTTTGAGATTTTCCTGGACTGAATCCATTCTTAAAAAGGCCCTGGACAGATAAAATTTTTTATTTTGCAGAAAGGGATCGGTGTCATCCTCATAGGTTTCACCGATGGCATGGGCATAAATAGAGAGTTTTTCGTCAAGGCCTGTATCGTAAGCGTCTCTAAGGATATCAAGGACATCAATGATGGCTTCCGTGCGGGTTTCCTCGGCCCATAATTCATTGGCGTCAAGTCCGAACAGTTCACGTCGTTTGGCCCAGAGAGCGGCCTTGATGTCATCATGATCCAGGTTTGCCAGTTTAGGCTTGTTGGCCTCAAGCCACAGGTTGTAGGTATCCAAAAGGGCCAGGGTTGAAAAAATTGATTCCGCATGCTCGGGAAAGGCCTTGGTAATGATTTCTGTGAACAGCTGTTTCCAGGAATCCGGATAGGTTTCCATCAGATACTGCCGCAGCCTTATAAGGGATGCCTGGCTGCTTTTCATATCGATTTTGTCAAGAAATTCCGCCCTCAGGCTTTCCACGGCCTGGTCCACAAAGGAACTGTTAAAATCTGCCGCTCCTTGAGCCGTAGGACCCTTGTCCGATTTTACTGTTTTTTGATGGTCATTGTTTTCAATGGGCTGAGACGTCTCACCTGCGGCCATGTCACGGGATAGGGCCTTGGATTTTTGGTCGGCCATGGGCGTCTGTTTTTCATGGTGATACATACCTGCCCCCAGAATCAGCCCTCCGGTGGCAAGTCCAAGAACTATCCATATTTTTAGGGTTTTTGGGGTCATATAAAATCAATTCCAAATTAAATGAAAGGGGAACAAAAATGTCCCCCTTGTTGGGTTCAAGGTAATCAATAATCAATGGTGTTCCATAAAAGGTTAGCAAGAACGGCTGATCCCTGGGCGGTGGGATGGATGCCATCAACGATAATATAATTGCTTTCTTTGCCTTCAAATGCACTTCGAGGATCCACAAAAACGGCATTGACAGTGGAATTGGTGCAGGCGTCTTTCAACCGTTTATCGCCATAATCAATGGCGTCATCAAGTTGTCGCAAATCACCCAAAAGGCCCCATTTCAAATGGTAGTATCCCAGAAAAACAACCTGCTCTACCCCGTCATTGTCCATCTGATTGAGAAGATCCACCGTGGCCACGTAAATATCGTCGATCAGGTTCTTACAGCTTCTTGAAAGATCTCCGCACCACCAGTAATTGCAATTCTTGCAGCTGTAGGGGTCCAGCATGATGGCCGGAATCAGGATATCGTTTCCGCCGCCGTCCATGTATACGACACGGATATTGGGATCATCGCTTTTGGCATTGGCGTATTGGTCTGGAATCGGATCCGCCAATATACCCCCAACACTCTGGGCGCCTGAAATAGCATAATGTCGCCATGTTTCACCGGATTTGTTTTCCAACTCCGAATAAATATCTCCGGACAAGGCGAAAATCGAATCCCCCACGTTTACGATTCCGTTGTCGTCCGCATCAGTCACCGGGTCCACGCTCATCAATGTACCTGCACCGCAACCTAAAAAAGCTGCACTCATCCATACCATCACCAACGCCAAGGCAAATTTTGATATACAATGTTTCATAATTTCCTCTGTTTTTTAGCGGGTTTGTCCTTCTCTCCACGTTTCATGACACTGGGCCTGGACGCATGTGATTAAGACACTTGAATGCGCCCTTAAGCAACCTGATCCCCCCCTTTCCTGTGGAAGCTGTGATCATTCTTCAATAGGGATCTCCCTAAAATACACCCGTGCGAATAGAATCGTCAGGGGCGATAATCGTATGGAGGTCAGCAATGTAGAACGATGTTTATTTAGTCAAACGAGGCTTATAATTATGAATTATATATCCTGATTGCGAACGATGTCAATCATCAATATTCAATTTGGAAATATATTTTATACGCCCTTGAATGACGGGCATTTCAGTGATTTACAGCGATATAAATAACACAGATTCTTTGGCGGAAAGGGCCTATGTTTAAATAGAGAAAAGATCCACCTGAATCAATTCACCCTTCTTTTTCCCGGGTTTTGGAGCTGTGATTCGTCCGGGTTTTGTAGGCAATGAAAACCCTTGCCACACAGAGACGATATGGTCCTGGGCCGACGCGTTGTAGATCACTTCAAACTGATGGTCACCGGTCTGTTGAATCGTTTCCGGCTCGTTGAGCAAAAGGCCTTGTTCCTGCGCGGTGATCACCGGGAAATGGTAGTGGTGGTTGAGGTATTTGAAGGGCTTTTCCGACTTGATTCGTTTGTCCACAAAAAGGAGATGTTCTGAAAGACGGGTGTTGATACGATCCCTGGAAAGGCTGATAATGGATTGGGTCCGTTCTGTGATGGCCTCGTTGAATTCACCGGAAAGTTCGTAGCCGATGCTGTTCCGTCCGGCACACATGGCGGCCAGCATGGTGGTTCCCATGCCGAAAAAGGGATCCAAGACGGTGTCGCCTTTAAGGGAATACATGGTGATCAAGCGGTAAGGCAGTTCAAAGGGATAGGCGGCACTGCGTTTGCGAACCTCCTTGTCCCCAAGGCCTTGCCGGGTGCCCAGAAGATCGAACCAGACATCGGAGAAAAGAAAATTACGTTCTTCCCAGAAAAGAGCGCTTCCCCGCCGATGCTCCTTGTCCTCATCGCTTTTGAATTCCCGCTTGCCACCCTTTCTCAGAATAAGCACATACTCATGCTCCTGGGTCACATAGGCCCCGGCAGGCAGCATGCCCGAGCCCATGAACTTGTTGGGGGCATTGCTTTGTTTCCTCCAGATGATTTCAGGCAGGGGCGTCATTCCCTTTGTCATCATAAAGGACAAAATCCGGGCATGATTGGGATAGAGCATGAAATGACCATCCAGTGTCCGGGTGGCATCCCCGATGTTGATGCAGGCAAAACCACCGGGGCTCAATACCCGGTAAACTTCATCCCAGACCTTGTCCAGCTCTTTGTGCATCAACTCAAAGGCCGTCATCCGCTCATGGTTTTTAAGGGCGGTTTCGATATCCTTACTTTGGGATGAAAACAGCTGATCCCACATCTCAATCATGGGGTAGGGCGGCGATGTCACCACCAGGTTCACGTGGTTTGAAGGAATTTCATCCATGGATGAGGCATTTTTAAAATAGAATCGGTGCTGACTTTTCAACGGGGCCTTCCTTTTCATATAAGAGTGTCGTCCATCTACAATGGCAATTATGCCCTTTCGCTTAATCGCATAGCCAGATGGGTATATCGTTCACGTGTTTTGTCGTTGCCGATGGCCATGGCCAGGGCTTTTTTTGTGCCCACAAGGACCACCAGATCCCGGCCCCTTGTCACTCCCGTGTAAATGAGATTGCGTTGAAGAAGAATATAATGCTGGGTTGAAACGGGCATGACCACAGCCGGATATTCCGAGCCCTGGGATTTATGAACGGAAATGGCATAGGCCAGCTGGATTTCATCCAGATCCATATAATCGTAAGCCACCTCTTTACCCTCATAGGCCACCCGCACATTCTGGTTTTCCGGATCAATTTTTGTTATTTTCCCGATATCCCCATTAAAAACATCCTTATCATAATTATTCCTCAGCTGCATGACCTTATCGTTTACCCGAAAGATTCGCCCCCCCCGCTCCAGAGTGAATCCGTTTTTGTTCAATGCCTCCTGGAGACATTTATTCAAGTTTTCACTGCCCAGTGTCCCCTTGTGCATGGGGGTCAGGACCTGGATATCATCCACAGGGTCATGATTGAACCGTCTTGGAATACGGTGGCTGAGAAGTTCGATGATGATCTCAACCACTTTTTCAGGTTCTTCCTGTTCGATGAAATAATAGTCATCCCCGGCTGAGGCCTCGCCGGTGTATGGGAGTTTGCCCTGGTTTATCCGATGGGCATTAACGATGATTTTGCTCATGCTTGCCTGGCGGAAAATTTCATTCAAGGTCACCACGGGAACGGTTGCCGATGATATGATATCGGACAGAACATTCCCGGCACCCACCGATGGAAGCTGGTTCACGTCACCCACCAGGATGAGAGTCGATTCAAATGGGACCGCTTTGAGCAACTGATACATCAAAAGAATGTCGATCATGGATGTTTCATCCACCACCAGGACATCGCAGGACAAGGGATGCCTTTCGTTGCGTTGGAATCCTCCCTCCTTGTAGCTGAATTCAAGGAGACGATGAATGGTTTTGGCTGTACGGCCCGTGGTTTCGCCCATGCGTTTGGCTGCCCTTCCCGTGGGCGCGCACAAAAGAATTTTTTTGTTCTGCCGGGAGAATATTTTCAGGATGGCATTGATGATGGTGGTTTTTCCGGTTCCGGGTCCACCGGTGATCACCATGGCTTTGCTTTCCATGGCTGTTTTCACCGCCTCTTTCTGGCGGGGGGCCAGGCTTATGGAAAGCCGCTGCTCCACCCAGGCCAGTTCGGACTGGGCTTCGGGTATCAGACGGGGTTGGCTATTTTGTATCAGGTTCAGGAGCCGAAGGGCCACGCCACGCTCCGAGTGGAACAGAGGGGGGAGATAAAGTGAGGGGCCATGGTCAGGGTGGATGGAATGAGAATCTACAATGATTTTTTTTTCGGCAATGAGCTGACGCAGGCCAGGGTCAACCGATTCTTTGTCCACACCCAGAAGTTCTGAGCACTGCCCAAGGAGGGCGGTATAGGGATAATAAACGTGGCCATCTTCCGATGAGGTCCGAAGGGAATAAAGAATCCCCGCCATCACCCTGAATGGGGATGTGGGTGAAAATCCCATGCTGGCGGCGATGGTGTCCGAGGTTTTAAAACCAATGCCCGTGATTTCCGTGGCAAGCACATAGGGGTTTTCCTGGACCACCCGGATGGTGTCACCGCCATACCGTTTGAATATTCTGGTCGCAAACCCTGTGCCCACCCCATGGGATTGGAGAAAAATCATCACATCCCTTATCTCGTGCTGGTCATCCCATGCCTTTTTAATCATGGCAATGCGTTTTTTCCCAATCCCTCCCACCTCGGCCAGCCGGTGGGTCTCTTTTTCAATGACAGTCAGGGTTTCTTTGCCGAAGTGTGAGACAATCTTATCGGCCATCTTTCCCCCGATCCCCTTGATCAGGCCCGAGCCCAGGTATTTTTTTATTCCCCCAATGGACGAGGGGGCATAGGCCCTGAATTCGACAACCTTGAACTGCCGGCCAAAACGGGCATGGGTCTGCCACTCTCCCGTCATCACAAGCCGGGTCCCCACCGGAGGGCTCATCAGAGTCCCCACCACGGTCACCAGCCCGGCCATGTCATCGCATTTCACCTGGGCAATGGTAAACCCGGTTTCAAGGCTTTCAAAGCTGAGCCGTTCAATCTGGCCATGGAGTTGTGTTGTCATTGTCATCCCTTTTTCCTGAAATGGCCTTGCTATCCTCAGTGGATCAAGAATACGCGAATCACGGTGTATACATATATCATGATTCATTTTCAGGCAAACCCCTTATATCGTGATGGCAAAATGAAATGGGACCCATAGGACCTATGGGACTTATGGGACTTATGGGTCCCATTTCATTCCCCGGTATCATTTTATATTTGACACAAAAGAAGCTTTGGTGATATCAATATGTATAAATAACTATTTTGTATACATATTTAGTTTACCAACCATTCAGTTCGTTCATAAAGGAAATGGCCCATGACTAAACGTCTCAATGCCGATATCCAAAAGCCCAAAATCATTGAGAGCTTTTACCAGACGATTCTCGAGGAAGGGTTCGAAGGGACATCCATCGCCAAGATCGCAGCGCGGATTGATATGAAGCCCACCTTGATTATTCATTATTTTGGGACCAAGGAAAACCTGACCATAGCGGGTGTGGATCATGTGATCACTATATATTCAAATCTGCTGGACAGGCTCAGTCCCAGGCATGAGGATCCGGAAAAACGGCTGATGGCTCTGCTCAATACCCTATGGAGCCGGGCCTATTATGAAAAGTTTAATATCGCCGTGGCCTTTTCGGTGATATCCGTCAGTTTTCGGAACACCCGGATTAAAAAAAAGATTCAGATCCTTTACCAGCAGTTCAAATCTCGCCTGATCAAGGAACTCGAGGCCTTGCACCGGGAGGGCGTCATTGCCTGTCCGGACGCCGTAAAAACAGCCGATGTGCTGATATCCATGGTTGAAGGTTCCCGCCATTTCCGGCATTTCCACGTCAAAGCCAAGGATGTGGCAGGCTATAATCAGAGTATGATCATGGCAGCTTTGAGCATGCTTAAAACGCCCCTTGCCCATAAACAGGCAGAGGATGTTTAAGCTTAACGTTTTATTAAAGATGGCGTCGTAAAAAGTCCCATATGCGGCGTTATAGTGTTTGGCCTATGGACCTTTTTCCATAGCCATCCGTCGACTTTTTGAGAGTTCATCAATAAAATTAAACAAAAACTAATCACCATTTTTCGGAGAAAAGAGACATGGCCAAAAAAACCGTAAAGACCATTTGCTTTGAATGTCATTCACGTTGCGGCGTTGTACTTGAAATTGATGATAAAACCCTTGTGGGTGTCAAGGGTGATAAGGATCATCCCTTTAGTCACGGCTATACCTGTCCCAAAGGCCGGGCAGCCATGGAGATTATTTATCACCCGGACAGAATCACACAGCCCCTGATCAAAGTCGGGGGAAAACAAAGCAGCCGGTTTGAACCCTGTTCCTGGGATACGGCCCTGGATTTGATTGCAGAACGTCTTCTGGCTTGTCGCGAGACCTGGGGTGCTGAATCCGTGGTTCTCGGTTCGGGGACCACCCGTGGCATGGCGCCTTATCTCAATCGTTTCTTGACCGTGTTCGGCTCTCCCAATTTCATGGCTCCGTCCAATATGAGCGGGGGCCCCATTGTTGTGGGAAGCTCCGCCACCTGCGGATTCGGCATGATTGATCCGGATTACTCCTCAAGCCGCTGCATTCTTCTTTGGGCCCATAACCCTGAAGCCTCCTGGCCTGGCCTGTATCTCCATGACATCAAAAAAGGGCTTGAAAAGGGGGCGACCCTCATTGTGGTTGACCCCAGGCAAACAAATTATGCCAAAAAGGCCGACCATTGGCTTCAGATCCGGCCTGGGACCGATGTGGCCCTGGTTCTTGGCTTTATCCATGTGATCATTGAAAACAATCTTTACGATAAGGACTTTGTGGAGACCTGGACCAGCGGATTTGATCAGCTTAAAGAGCATGTGGCAGGGTATACACCGGAAAAATGTTCTGAAATCACATGGATACCGGCAGAGAAGATCAAAGCCGCTGCCATCGCCTTTGGGAAAACACGTCCCGGTTGCATTGGCCCGGGCATGGGCGGTGTCTGTCAAGCCAACGATGCCTTTGATCTGAACCGGGCACTGACCATTTTAAGTGCCATTACAGGAAACCTGGAAGTGGCCGGCGGGAACCTGAACTGTATCCCGCCCACACGCAAACGGAGTTGCTACGGCCCGGATTTCAGTCCTTTTCATAATTTGCCCAGGGAACAAGCCAAAAAAAAACTCGGACTGGATACTTATCCCCTGCTTGAGTTCATTCCCATACCGTCTCCCCCCCAAACGGTCTGGCCAGCGATTTCCGAGGGTAAGCCCTATCCTGTCAAGGCCCTGGGTTTGTTCGCCAACAACAGTGTCTGTGCCTATCCCAATTCCGGCAGGGTCCGGGATGTGCTTCAATCCCTTGATTTTCTTTTCTCGGTGGATTATTTTCACACACCTACAACCGCACTGGCTGATGTGATCCTTCCCCCGGCCCACTGGGTGGAGCGTGATGACGTGGAAGACCTGCTGATGAAGAATCATGTGTTCTGCCAGACCAAGGCCCTGGAGCCTGTTCCCGAATGCCGGGATGAAAAGCAGATTCTTATCGATCTTTCAAAAAAAATGAATCTTGAAGGCTACTGGTCAACCATTGAGGAGGCTCTGGATTTCAGGCTTGAGCCCATTGGCGTCAATTTCGAAACCTTCAAAACCATGGGTAGGTTCAAAACCCCGATTCAGTACAAACAATATGAAAAGAAAGGCGGTTTCAAAACCCCCACCCGGAAAGTGGAGCTTTACGCGGAATATCTCATCGCCCTGGGAATTTCTCCCCTGCCCGTGTTCAGGGAACCGGATGAAGGCCCGGTAAACAGCCCGGAGCTGATGGAAAAATATCCCCTTGTTTTGACCACCGGGGGAAGGAATCTTGTTTATTACCATTCGTCCCATCGAAATATTCCTTCGTTGAAAAAACGATCTCCCGATCCCCTTCTTCAGATTCATCCTGATACGGCCAAGTCCATGGATCTTGAGCAGGGTGAATGGGTGTATCTTGTCTCTCCCAGAGGCCGTGTTGAAATAAGAATCGATTATGACCCTGCCTTGCATCCCACGGTTGTCCATGCGCCCCATGGTTACTGGTATGGTGTGGAAGAGGGCTGGAAAACGCTGAATATCAATATGATCACCGACGACTCTAAGCTTTGTCCGGTGACCGGTTCGGTCCCCATCAAGGCTCTGCTTTGTCGCATTGAAAAAAAGGTTATGGAGGTTGCATCATGAAAGCCGTTTCATTAGAAGGTCCAAGCCAATGTCATGTCATTGAAAGCCCCATGCCCGAACGTGATGGAGACAAGGTGATTATCAAGGTTTCGGTCTGCGGTATATGCGGTTCGGACCTCCATTTTTGGAAGCATGGGGCGGGCATGGACAAAAAGCCCGGGTTGATCATGGGTCATGAATTCTGCGGTCAGGTTCAGGACCCGGGGTGCCGGACAGATCTGTCACCGGGTGACCGTGTGACGGTCATTCCCATCAATCCATGCGGTGTTTGCGGCTCCTGCACCCAGGGTCATCCCAATCTTTGCCAGGATGGAACCGTTCGTCCCATTCCAGGTTTGAGCAGCCCCGGAGGTTATGCCCAGTATTGCACCGTGCGGCCGGATCTGGTTCGAAAACTTCCCGAGTCTATCACGGACCAGGAGGCAGCCATGATTGAGCCGGCATCCGTGGCGCTTCATGCGGTTCACCAGGCGGATATTTCCGCTGATCATTCGGTTCTGATCAGTGGCGGCGGACCCGTGGGACTCATGTGTGCCATGTGGGCCAAGCAACTGGGCGCATCCCGTGTGGCCCTGACCGAAATGAACCCCTTTCGTTTAGAGTTTGCTCGAACGGTACCTTATATTGATGATGTTCTGGATGCCAGAGAACCCGGTCTGGGTCGTACCCTTCGAAAAGGTTCAGGGGGCTTCGATAGGGTCATTGAAACATCGGCCTCGGAGGCAGGGAT
Source organism: Pseudomonadota bacterium (assembly GCA_018818835.1). Classification (GTDB taxonomy): domain Bacteria; phylum Desulfobacterota; class Desulfobacteria; order Desulfobacterales; family Desulfolunaceae; genus JAHIRD01. Next base: position 524 of record JAHIRD010000110.1, on the reverse strand, counting down.
CCATCTGGCCATCACGACGCTTAAAACCAGAGGGCACATGGTTTTGACCGGCATCAGTTACAAGCCACAACTGATATCCACCCTGTCCTGTACCCTCAAAGAACTGACTATTAAAACGGCGTTTGGGTACACCATCGATGAGTTTGATATGGCTCAGGATTACATCTCGCGGCACCTGCTTCCCATGGGGCCTTTGGCCACGAGGTCCATTTCCCTGGATCAGGTGCAGGAAACCCTTGCGAATCTTTCATCAGGGTCTCTGGACGATATCAAAATCATGATTTGTCCCTGGTTATAGGAGTCGTACCCCATAAGTGAATGTTTTAACGTCCAACACCCCATGACGGAATTCGTCTCTTGGATGAGCTATGATCTATAAAAAAGGTCCAACGCCACCATTTGAAGTTTGACGTTGAGCGTTGGACGTTATTTTTTTAGGTTGCGACGATGTCTCGCCATATCTTTTACCATTTCATTTTCTTTTCGATTGCGATCCCCATTTCGAACATCCCAACACCGTCTGC
>JAHIRD010000002.1 GCA_018818835.1 Pseudomonadota bacterium | reverse complement strand
GGCATTTCGTATGATGTGGAGCAGGGGCTCACCTATTTTGTCCACAATGGTTTTATCAAGTTCTGTTTCTTCACCCTGGATGATGCACTGGATGGGTTTGCCGGATTTTTTTGATATATCTCTTACCAGCCGCGCAATTTTCTGGAACGTGGATCTGATGGGGACCATGCGTAAAGACAGGCTGGTTTCCTGAAGACCCCGGGTGATTTTATCCATCTGGGAAAGGTGACGGTGAAGCTCCTGGGATGCCATGGTTTGTATCTCATGGCTCTGCATGACCATGGACTGGGCAATCACAAGCTCACCTACCATATCAATGATTCTGTCCAATCGTTCTGTATCTACAAGGATGGAATCTTTGATTTGTGAACCTGTTGATTTGGGCGGAATACTGGATTTCATGACTAAGGTGTCTGTTTTTTTTGTAGCATCGTCCTCAGGTTTGATTGTATCCATAGACATTCCCGCGTCACCATTCCCCGCTAAGTCTCGTGAATTACTGAAGGATCGTTCCTTGCTTGTCTGATTAATGGCGAGGATCAAGTCATCAACTTCTGAAGGGGGCTTCGTTGCTTCCCCCTTGTACCAGCAGTATGCCTGTCGAACCCAGTCGACAAAGGAAAAGAGCATCTCCGAATGGTGGCCTGAAGGATCTGATTCAAGAAGGTCTTCCACGCCATGGCAAAGGCGTTCAATATCATTGAGAGCCAGAAAGCCCGCTTCGCCTTTCTGGGTATGGACCATTCGCTTGAGTTCTGCAAAGGCCTTTTGATCCTGCTTCTGTTCAATGGCGAGAATGAGGGTTTCCATTTTATCAAGAATGGCTGTCTGCAAGGACAGGAATTCGGCAAACAATTCCATGTCCAGGTGACTGGGAAGGGAGTCAGGATGCTTCAGGCCCGCGGGTGAGTCATTCTTGTCAATCCAGGGTTCTCTGGCCTCCTGGTCATCCGTGTTTATCATGGTGGAAATGTTTTGGCCTATGGGGGCCAGGGTGCTGCTGTCTTCTATCTCCCGCGGAAATAATGCATGACTGAAATCATAGTCGTTCCTGGCATGTTTTTGAATGACAGAAATGCTGCTTCCCATGATGTCGTAAACAGATTCTGAGAGTTCCGAAGATTTTTCCAGTTCATGGGATGCCATATGGATCATCCGGGTCAGGGCCGTTTCAAGAACAGGCTGGGACTGTTCACCAGCCCAGGCAAGGATCTCTTTGAAACGGGAAATAACAGATGTTAATTCTTCGGCGTCCGATGGGTCAATCAGGACAAAATCAACGGCGATGTCTTCGATTAGTTTCGTTAACTGCTCTCGGGTCATGGGGGCGAGCTCATCGTTAAAAAGTTATGGTACGGAAGATGGGTGAAAACGGAATGGTTTAACACATGATGGATGACAATGGGTCACTATATCATCAAGAAATGAAGTGATGTGCCATAAGCCATAACTTTTTTATTATATTCAATTACACATTCAATGTAAAGATTTATGGGATCTGGCGATGAAAGGCCGGTAGACATCATACTTTTCGTCTCCACGTGTCATTTTATTTTCTTTTCGATTATCCCAACCGGAAAAGTGATTCCACAGACAGAGTTGTCTTCATCCATTCTTCATCTTGGCCTGCTATAGTTTGTCCTGCGTTCATCTAAGGGAACTCGCCTAACGGTCTGGCAGTAACTTGAGATCTATTAATGAAATCACCCTAACGGCTAATTGAGATAGGAAACATCACATGCACTCACAAAAACAACAGGTCTTTCTGTTGCTGTTATTTTTTGTTGTTATATATATTCTGCCCCTTGGTGTCAGAGATCTTATTGTTCCCGATGAAACACGCTATGCTGAGATCCCCCGCGAAATGATAGCCGGAGGCGATTGGGCGGTTCCTCACCTCAACGGCCTCAGGTACTTTGAAAAACCGGCCATGGGCTATTGGGTTTATGCTTGCTCACTCCTGATTTTTGGCGACAATGATTTTGCTGTACGTCTGCCGTCTGCACTGTCTGTGGGACTTTCTGCCGTTTTGATATACCTTTTGATGTCCAGATACGGCCCTGTAAAGGATTCTGAATATAAGCATGTGGCTTTTCTTTCGGTGGTCATTTATTTGACTTGTTTTGAGGTGTTTGGCGTGGGGAACACGGCGGTTCTTGACAACGTGTTTTCATTGTTTTTGTCCGCAGCCATAGGTCTCTTTTATGGGGCAACAGAAACAGTGTCGGGATCTATGCGTGAAAAGAAATTTCTTCTTATGTCTGGTGTGGCCTGTGGTTTGGCATTCCTGACCAAGGGCTTTCTGGCCTTTGTCGTCCCTTTTATTGTCCTTGTCCCTTACCTTGTCTGGCAACGCCGGTATCGGGATCTGTTTCGCATGGGTTGGTTACCGATTTTAACGGCAGTTATGGTATCGTTGCCCTGGAGTCTCTGGGTGCATCTCAGGGAACCGGATTTCTGGCGATTTTTTTTCTGGAACGAACATATTCGTCGCTTTATGGGTGACAATGCCCAGCATAAAGAATCCTTCTGGTTTTTTCTTTTAACCTCACCTGGCATGTTCATACCCTGGACCTTTATGGTGCCTGCGGCCGCGACAGGCCTATGGGGGAAAATACGTGACACCGAACCACACAGCCGATTAATGCGATTGTCCCTGTGCTGGTTTGTTCTGCCCTTTTTATTCTTTTCATGCTGCAATGGAAAATTATTGACCTATATTCTTCCCTGTTTCCCTCCCTTTGCCATTCTTATGGCACGGGGTCTTTTTAATGGCCTTGGCAAAAAGAGGCGGCAGCCATGTTTTCAATGGGGTGCCATGGGAAATGTATTCTTATTCAGTGTGATCCTGATTGCCTTTGTTTTTGTCCAGCTATTGAATTACAACGGGCTCCGCCCCTATCACCAGCCATGGAAATCCCTGATGGTGGTCAATGGACTGATTTTTATGATTCTATTTATGTACGGGTCTTTCAGCAGTGAGGATAAAATCAGAAAAATCCTTTACCTTGGTCTTTCACCCTGCCTTTTTTTTCTGACAGTGCACTTTATGATTCCTGAAATGACCATTGAAACGGAAACCCCTGGTGTTCTTCTGGCTCAACAGAGGGACCGTCTCAGTCCGGATACAGTGATTCTGTCGGATGAGGATTCCATACGTGCGGTGTGCTGGTATTTCAAGCGCAGTGATGTGTATATTGTTGGAAAAAGTGGTGAATTGGGTTATGGTTTTTCCTATAACGATTCAGCGGGCAGACAACTTGACATACCGTCGGCTGTTCGAATGATTACGTCCCATCCGGGTAAAGCCGTTCTGGTTGCCCGTTCCAAACATATTAAAAAGTGGCAGGCCCAACTCCCCGAGCCTGTTCGCCGTGAGGACAGCGGAGAAAATGGGTATGCTTTTTTTCAGTTTTGATTGATGGATATATTCTGACATGACGTGATCTCACTATCTGCAATTTTAAGCCTGAATGAGTGATACATGCCTTGGGAGTTTTTGTATGAGAATTCTTATTGCTGATGATGACGATGCTTTGCTGGAACAGTTAAAAAAAAGCCTGGAAAACCAGCGATATATCGTTGATACTGCAAAAGATGGTCAAGAGGGCTTGGATAAAATATTCGACACCCCCCATGATTTGATCGTTCTGGATATCATGATGCCGAAAATGGATGGATTGACTGTTTTGTCCGAAGCCAGAACAGGGGGGATCACCACACCGGTGCTGATGCTCACGGCCAAGTGTGATGTAAACGATAAGGTCAAGGGACTTGATTTTGGCGCTGATGATTACCTGGCCAAACCCTTTTCACTGGATGAACTGCTGGCACGGATACGGGCCTTGTTCAGACGGTTCGGAAGCGTGAGCGATCCTGTTTTGAAGGCCTTTGATCTTCAGCTTGACACAAAAACTCGTGTTGTATCGCGAAACGGGGAAGCCATTGAGCTGACTCCCAGGGAATTTTCCATTCTTGAATTTCTCTTTTACAATAAAAACAGGGTTATCTCGCGCTTTAACCTTGCCGAACACGTCTGGGGAGATGATTTTGACCCCTTCAGCATGTCCAATTTTATGGATGTTCATATCAAAAACCTGCGCCAGAAAATCGGTGATTCCGGTCCTGTGAAAATAATCAGAACCATCCGGGGTGTAGGATACAGTATCAAGGATTCGGAACAATGACGGTTAAAAACAGGATCACCCTCCTTGTTGCCTTGGCCGGTTTGATTACAAACCTTTTGTTTGTTGCCATCGTGTTCTATGAATTGTTGGAACAACCCTTTGAGCTTCTTGACAGGGAACTCAAGGAAGAGGCTTTCAGGGTCGTCCGGATGAGCTTATCTGGCCCGGGCACCTCACGATTCCCTGCTGTGACAGGGGATGGCGGGATGTATCCTTATTGGTTTAAAGTTTATAAACAGGATTCCAGCCGGATTCTTTACCAGTCGCCGTTGGCTGAACAGATCATTCTTCCTTTTGTAAAGCCAGGTTCCAGCACAATGACCCGTGCTGCCGTGTCCATGGATCACATGAACACGGTCAATGGCATTGACCATAAGATGGCTTTCCGGATCCGTTCATTTGTTATTAATGTGGGTCATCAGACCTACAATGTACAGATCGCCCGCTCCATGGAAAAACTGGAAGAAGAAATATGGGAACTGGTCTACAGCATTGGTGCCGGGCTGGTTTTTTTCTGCATTGCTCTGGTCGTCATAAGTCATTTTATTGCCGGTAAGATTCTTGAGCCCATTGGTCACATGAAGGATCTGACCAAAGAGATCAGTGAAAAGAATCTTAACCAGAGGATTCCCGCAGGGGAGGGGCAGGATGAATTCAATGAACTTGCACAGACCATAAACTGGATGCTTGATCGGCTTCAGAATTCCTTTGAACGGCAAAGGGAGTTTTTATTCGATACCTCCCATGAGTTGAAAACACCACTGACCACCCTGCGTCTTATTATCGATGATATCCATTCTTCCGAGGGAAACTGTTTGCCATTATCAGTCAAAGACCAACTTTCTACTTTGAACAATCATATTTTACGCATGGAACGTCTGGTTAAAGACCTGTTGAATCTATCATCCCTGGAAGTTTTACCAGCCATTGATCCCAAGCCGGTTCATATGACGGAGCTATTGACATCCCTCTGTGAGGATTATCGACTTTTTGCTGATGCTCAAAACGTTCACATGGACATCCGCCTGCCCGGTCAATTAATCATTCCAGGTGACCGGGATACCTTGCATCGGGCGTTTTCAAATATTCTGGATAATGCCATTAAATACAATGTAAATGGTGGGCAGGTCCAGGTGACAGGGGCGTTTTCTGATGGGAATCTGACCATCACGATCAGCAATACGGGCCCAGGCATTCCCGGTGATGAAACCCATAAGGTGTTTAACCAATTCTATCGGTTGGAACTGTCCCGGTCACTTCACCATGGTGGTTCAGGTCTGGGTCTTGCCATTGCTAAGAAAATCGTTGATCGTCACAATGGAACCCTGACATGTGAAAGCAGACCCGACGGCTGGACAACGATGACCGTTGTTTTAACGTGAACCGGGAATCACTCCGAACACTAAATATGATTCTTGATGACCTTGTGAAATACAAGCGTAATAAGATAGGCTATTCCACTGATGATGATGATACTGGGACCCGTGGACAGGCTTAATGAATAACTTACACCAATGCCCGTATAGGTGAATACCAGGCAGAGTACCATGGAATAGACCATCATCTGCCACAATCTCCGGGCAAAGAAAGAGGCAATGGCTGGAGGAATGGTCAAGAGGGCAATAACCAGAACAATACCCACAATCCTCACCATCAGGACCACGGTCAGGGATGTCAGAATCAGCAGCAAAAGATAAATGAAAACGGCATTGAGGCCACGAAGACTCACGAACTCACTGTCGAAACATACCCCGAAAAAACGGGTGTAAAAGGCCATGGACAGGCCCAGGACCAGGAGGTCCAAAAGGCTGATAAAAAAAAGATCACTTCGTGAAATCAGCAGGATATCTCCGAAAAGATAGCTTGATAGATCAAAATAACCCGGAGTCCTATCAATGAACAAAAGACCGGCGGCCATGCCCACAGCCCAGAGTGTTCCAATGATGGTATCTTCTCGGTCTTTGGCGTAGATACTGATCAAGCCCACCATCAGCGCGGCAAGGATCGCAAAAATAATGGCACCCAGAAGGGGATGGAACCAGGTAAGTCCCACCTTGACTTGCAGATAAAGGGCAAGGCCG
>JAHIRD010000109.1 GCA_018818835.1 Pseudomonadota bacterium | reverse complement strand
TGTGAATTTCATGGACTGACACGGGCCTGGGACTTTGGGGCGTATTGTCCGTGACTGTCGGTGTTCGGCTTTGACTGGCCTTGTGAATTTCATGGACTGACACGGACATGCACGGACTGACACGGGCCTGGGACTTTGGGGCGTATTGTCCGTGACTGTCTGTCTGTGTTCGTCCGTGACCGTCTGTGTTCGTCCATCACCGTCCGTGTTCGTCCATGACCGTCGGTGTTCGTCCGTGTTCGTCCATGACCGTCCGTGTTCGTCCGTAACCGTCCACGCACTTTCAGGAGAAAACAATGCAATCAACAAAAAAAACAATCCTAATCACCGGATGTTCCACAGGCATCGGCCGAGCCCTTGCCATAGAATTTCATCGCTTAGGTCACCATGTCTATGCCACGGCGCGAAAGCCCGAAACACTTACCGACCTCGGCCAGATGGGCATGACAACCCTGAAACTGGACGTGAATGATCCTGAAGATATCCGGGCGGCGGTATCCGAAATCGATAAAAACGGCAGCCTGGACATCCTGATCAACAATGCAGGATTCATAGCCATGGGCCCCCTTTCGGAAATCCCCCTTGACCGTCTGAGGCTCCAGTTCGAAACCAATGTGGTGAGTATCATTGCCATGACCCAGGCCTTTGTCCCCATGATGGTCCGTCAAAAATCAGGGAGCATTGTCACCATGGGCAGTGTTTCGGGGATCCTTCCCAGCCCCTTTGCCGGGGCCTATTGCGCCAGTAAATCGGCGGTGCATGCCCTGTCGGATGTGCTTAGGGCAGAACTTTCGCCCTTTGGGATCCGGGTCATCACGATCCAACCCGGGGGGATCGTCTCCGATCTGGGCAAAACTGCGCACCAGGGCATCCCGGCCATGGAGCCCAACTCCATCTTTGCCCCCATTGCCCATGCCATTGAGGCCCGCGCCCTGGCCTCCCAGGACAAGGCCACCCCTGTTGAGCTCTTTGCACGTAAGGTCGCGTCCGAGCTTCTTAAAAACAATCCAAAGCCCATTATTCGCCTGGGCAACCAAAGCACGATTCTTCCTTTTATCAGGAATTATCTTCCCACCCGTTTCCGTGATCGCATCCTCATTCGAAAGTTCAGCCTCGATGTCCTGAACAAGGGTAAAGATTCCTGAACGGTTAAATGAAACTCCCGCACCCATGGGGCATGAACGGTGTTTACGATGAAATGGTGTCTATTATACGAAAAAACATGTTTTTTTGCGATTCAGTGTATTTTAGGCCCAAATTACTTGATTTTTATGCGTGTTAAGTATATAGAGGAAAGAACTAAATATTTTTCCTGTAATAAAAGACACTGTGCATCGTAACGGTGGCTGGGGCTTTTATCAAATCCATAAACTCAATGATATCAAAAAATTTAATCCTTAAGTGGTTTGCATTTTCGACAAATGATGCATTACACCTTTATTCAAAGGGATATCAACCTATCAATACAATAAAAATGCAGTATGATTTCCTGTCCAATTTTTTGCTGACAAGTAAATATTTATTTTAAATTAATGGCGTGACAGGGTTTTCAAGAGGATTAAAAGCCTAATTCATTCAAACAAAACCCTTGACATAATACGGATTGGAGATTAGTTAATTATTGGAAAAGAAACAAGGTTCGCACGGCTTAACGCAATTTCCATACGCGGCCTCACGTCACACAACAGAATACAGATCGGATTATAAGCATATACGTTTCAGCCTGCTTCGTCTCATGGCATAGCGGCTGTTTATTAACTTAAACAAAAGGAGGGCCTTCGGCATTTAAAGGGATTTGCTTCCCCGAACATGGAATTTCCAGGTATAAACTAAGCATGTCTGAATAGTTTATGATCAAACATAACTGCGAAGGAGAAGATGATGAAAAAAATTATAGTGACCGGTGCGACTCTTGTGATGGCTCTGCTGATCGCAGCACCCTCGTTTGCCATTGAGCATAAAGTCACGGGGACATTGACGTTTGACGGAATTTTGAATGTGGTCGAAGACACTGATGAAGAGACCATGACCTACAGAGAAATGCAACTCAGGATTTTCACGGAAAGCAAAGTCAACGAGAAGATTACATTGCATACACGCTTTGATGTCCTCGATAGAGTTTTGAACAATCCCCAAGATAACGTTGGTGATGGCACATGGGCCAATGAAGATGACAATATCCAGATGGACCGCGCGTGGATGGACATCATTACTCCCGTTGGTCTACTTACCTTTGGCCGTGTTGAATACAGCAAATGGGGTACTGATTTTTATGATGATGGTTCCGAAGGCGCTGACCGAATCAAACTGGTCACACCCATTGCCATGGGAGCAGGTAAATTATACATTGGTCTCGTTGCTGAAAAAGCCCTTGAAGCAGGCGCACAGGATAATCCCATCGTCAGCAACCGTGATAATGACAAATTCTATCTATCCGGCACTTATGCAACAAAAGACTACAGGACTGGACTTCTGCTCGGATATTATCCCTACAACAGCTTCCTGAATCCCGCCTTGGACCTTGATGCAAATTTCTTATACATTGCCCCTTATTTCTCAGGTAAAATTGGTCCCATCAACCTTAACGCCGAGTTTGGAATGATCACCGGTGAATATGAGATGAGGGATAGCTCTCCCCTTTATGCTTTCTATAACCTCGCCGGTCTTTCAACAAAGGGTGACTTCGATACCACGTGCTACTGGGTTGAAGCCGGATATCCCATTGGCAAAGCCAATATCGAACTCGGTTACTATTTCATGAGTGGTGACAAGACCTCCGTTTTAAATCAAGCTGGCTCCTATGGAGCTTCTGGTGCAACAGCGACTGCATTTTTGACCTCCTACTATACTGCTCTTGCCGGCGGCGCAACTCCGGCAGCAGCTCAGGCCAGTGCAATTGCAGATAATGCCGCAGGACTTGCTGCTCTTCAAGGTTATGACGACATTGAAAGCGCTGGAATCATGGCACGGGGCAGTGACTGGGAAAAAGTATTTATTCTGACCTCTGATGATCATGGAATCGGCGGCAATATGCTGGATACATCATCTGCCATGAATGCATCAGGTTTGAACCTGATGTATCTTGCAGGAAGCTATGAGATCACAGACACATTCAGCATAAACGGCCTTGTGGCCATGGCCACCACCGATGTAACTGCTTCAGGTGTGGATGACAACGTGGGTACGGAAGTTGACCTTGGTTTCAGCTGGAAATGCATGGACAACCTGGTGTACAATGGTAGAGCCGGTTACCTGATGGGCGGCGACTGGTGGAAAGAGTCTGGACAAACCACTGATGACCTTACCATTACGGCATTGTACCACGAACTGGTACTTTCCTTCTAATCCATCCGCAACACGTTAGAACTGAAAAATTTAAAAACCCCGGACCTGTTATACAGGTTCGGGGTTTTTTTATTCATTACAAGCGCCTAATCATGGGCAAGATAATCACCCTCTTGGCTTTATGGTAATTCGAAGTTACAGTTCGAATTACCATAAAATACGAGGCAAGCTATGTGGATAAAACCTCATATAGCCGGGTGAAGCTGGCAATGGAATCAAGACCTGCGGTGCGTTTAACAGGGGCACGGCAAACAGGTAAAAGCTCTTTGCTCCAAAAAGAATTCCCTGATATCGAGTATGTCACCTATGAAGAATAAATATCAGATTGAAAAAATACTGGCCCAAAACATCAACGAGTCCCATGTATTGAAGCTAAAGGATTATATCTGCTATAACCCCCTGCAGCTGAGTCCCCCTCTTTTTTTGAGCAAACACATGTTTACCATAAAGAACACATCGCGGCAAAGCCACAACTAAAAACCTCGTCTCTCACTGAGGCACAAGTGAGATCATCGCACGGAGGGTAGGGGCACGATGCCTCGTGCCCTTGCTTGCATCTCGACAGCGGACATGTGACTCATCCCAAAATGAATGTTTGGGGCCCCCGGCAGGGATAATCTTTTGCCCTTCTTCGTGCTCTTGTGATTAAATCGTTTTTTTATTTCGTTTCCAGGCAAAGCCTGGGAACTTAACTTTTTATTCACCATGAGGACATGAAGTTCATGAAGAAAAACTATACCTGACCCTTGCACACGAAAACGGGTTGATTTATTTGTCTGCAAATCATAACCTGCCGTTGATAATAAACCCTTTGTGACACAGGACAGGTTTCCCATGCTCATTCGGCTTTTGCTGGTCATTGGTATTGCGATATTGCTTCTATTCATATTCGGCATGGTCCTTTATGTCAGGAATATGTTTCTATGGGAAAACGTCCTCAAGGGTGAAATCAAGCGGCTTGGCCAGGGAAAAACCCGCTGTAACTCTCCCAAAGCCCAGGCCCTTAACCTGATTGAAACGAAATGTATCCAACTATTAAAAGGACGAGCCAATGGCAAGGCCCTTTTGGACAATATCCCCGACGATATCCGTTCTGTAGCCGCCCTGTTTCATCCCAGTGCCCCCAAACCCGAGCTTCGGGTCACGCCGTCCCATATCTTCTCATGCCTTGAAAGATCCTTGGACCGATTGGACCGGATCCGGTTCAGACCCGGCTTTTCTGAACTCTCCAAGGTCTCGGTGGGTGAGATCAAACAACTCTACCAATGTTACCGGGATTTTGTCAGCCCGGGACCCTCGGGGCGCCCCACATATTCGCAACTGATCAGGCTTGTAAAAAAAATCCATCTTCTTCTTTACGTCCGTTATCTTCTGGTGGATCTCTATCTTTTCCTTGGGCAACTGGCTATCTCTGTCTATGGGGAAGACGCGTCCTATCTGATGGATGAGAAAAAAATTGATCTGGAACAGACGTTAAGGGAACTCAGCAGGATCAAAGCCGCATCCGAAAATACACTACCCCCGGAATTAATGAGCATCCGGAACAATCTGGTGGGCATGCCCGGCATTTTGACCTGCGAACCCGGCGTCAAGACCTGGAAACAGGCTGTGACCCAAGCGGCGACGAGGATCTCATCCAAGCATTTCCCGGAATCGGCCACGCCCCTGACCGAAGCAAAAATCGGCCCCCTGATCACCCAAATCCATGTCTTTCTTGGCCGCCTGGGCAAGGGAGAGGACTATCCCCTGGCCGGAAAAATATTCAAAATCCGTCTGGAAACCCTTTTCCAGGCCAAAAGCATCACCGACACATTGATTCCGCCCCAGGTCCGGCGCATTGTCATGAACACCCAGAAGACCTACGGCTGGCTCAAATGGCCGTTAAATCTGTATATGTTTGCCAGCAAAGGCATTTTCTGGAAAATTGCCGTGGACCTGGGCTGGTTTGCAGGACGCAAAGCCATCCTGGTTTTAATCTTCGGAAAAAGCTTTGACAAAGCCGTCCACGAACTGGAGGCCCTGTACATGCTATCTTCAGGAAGGCCCCCTGTAAAAAGTCTGGTCGCCTATACACCAGACCGGCGTTAGACCAAAAATTAAAAATACCAGGACCCGATCACGTAAGTGCTGTTCGGGCTGGTGGTGTAAAGGGGGGTACCGGGAATGAGGACGCCGCCGAATTCATTGCCGTGGGCGCCACGATAAAGGGTCAGGCCCCATTGGAGGCTTGTGTTCTGGCTTGAATTCCAGAGGAGTCTGGGCTGAATAATGGCCGAGGGTTCCGTGATGCTTGCGATGACATTGACATTGACGCTCAACAGGGGGTGGATCTCCATCTGAAGCTGTGTCCCCAGGTAATGACGACCCAGAACAAAAAGTTCATTTCGGGTGATACGCGCCAAAAGGTCAGGGTCAAAAAGGGAATCTTCCGTGTCATGGTGCCCTAAACCGTTGTGGTAATACTCCACAAGCCCATAGAAATTTTTGTCCCACCATACCCAGGAATAATCCAGATTGACCACAAACGAGATATAACTGTTTTGATCATGTTCACTGTGCCGAAGTCCGGACCAGACCAGATCACTTCGATATGCCGTGTCCCCAAGACTGCCTGAAAGACCTATACCTGCAATGGCCTCCCGATAATGACAAGCTCCCATGAGGTCCAGTTCCATCTCTCCTATAAACAGGTGATTTCGAAGGGCCCAGGACGATTCATTTGAATCCACATTGCCCGTGGTCAGATTCCGCCGGGGGACATACAGACCCTGAATATCTCCAAAGCCTCCCGTATTCCAGGAAAGGGAGACCAGGTCGTCTCCCATCTTGTAATCCCGCTGGATATCTGTGGGTGAAAAGGGATTGAAGACATCCATGGGATTAAACATCATTCCGTTTCCCCAGGTCACGGCCTGACGACCCAGTCGGCATTCGCCCCAGGGATGCTTTAGGGTAAGGAACAGACGGTCCAGGCGATGATACAGCGCATTATCGCCTTTTTCCCGGATGGATGAGCTGAGATCAAACAAACGCACCTGATCGCTTGATGAATCCCTGGATAACAGGCCCGAAGGCAGGTCCGGAAACATGGTTTTAATCTGGCGGGTTTTCTCATAGGTGTCTCCACGGACACCGGATAAGTCGTAGTGGGTTTCAATCATCAGGTTTTCACCAAAGCCCAGCGTGTCTTTCAGTCGTAGATCAAAGGACGTGTCAAAGCCGGTTTCGTCTCCCCAGAAACCCCAGAAGGATTGATCATCATAGAAAAGCTGGCTGCCCTGGACTTTGATATGACCGCCCCAATCGTTTTTGATGTCTGGCAATGCCCCGAACAGAACACTGGAAAACACCATGTGGAAAAAAACAAGGAATACCAGATAAGGAAACGGGCGTGCCTCATGTCTTTGTCTGTCCATGCCCTTATCCTTTGACCACATCGCTTATGATCAAACCGTCTTTGATGGACACAAGGCGCCGTGCATAGTCCATGACCATGCGGTCATGGGTTGAAAAAATAAAGGTCACGTTTTTTTCCCGGTTCATTTTCCGCATCATATCCAGGAGTCCTTCGCCGGTTTTGGAATCCAGATTGGCCGTGGGCTCGTCGGCAAGGACAATGGACGGCCCCGAGACAATGGCCCGGGCCACAGCCACGCGCTGCTGCTGCCCCCCGGAAAGTTCTGCAGGCCTCCGTTTATAGGTATCTTTAAGGCCCACTTCATCCAATATCTGCCGTGCCCTTTCCCGTCGCTCCCGGGCGGGAATGCCCTGGAGCTGCATGATATACTCCACATTTTCTTCGGCTGACAGGACGGGAATCAGATTATAGGACTGAAAAACAAAGCCGATTTTGTGCAACCTCAACCGGGCAAGGGCCGACGATGACAACTCGGAAAAATTCTGGCCATCCACGCTCACACGACCGGAATCAGGAACATCCAAGCCCCCGATGATATTCAAAAGCGTTGTTTTCCCCGAGCCCGAAGGCCCTGCAAGGGCCATGAACTCACCGCCATGGACCTCAAAACTTACTCCGGCAAGGGCCGTCACCGTGACTTTCCCCTGGGCGTATGTTTTTTTGATATGTTCTGCTTTGACAATCTCCATAGCACTGATGCCTCATAAAACAATGATTAACCTCAAAGAACTCCGTGCAGCATAGCCGCAACCACATGTTTTATCCACCACCCGTTCGCGTGGCTCACTGAAGGACACGAAGAGCACGAAGAAGGGCAAATAAAGCCTCCGGCGGCCCTGCCGGGGGCCAAACTTTTGAAAAGTTTGATAAACATGTATTCTTTTTCTTCATGTGACTCATCATTAACATCTTCCAACCCACCAAACACAATGACCCATTTGCCCAGCTTTTTAAAAGCTGGCCGCCGGAGGCATGTTTTTCTTCGTGCTCTCCGTGTCTCCGTGGTTAAACCGTTTTTTTATTTCGTTTCCAGGCAACGCCTGGAAACCTATTTTTGTTTTTTTTGTTCACCACGAAGAGCCACGAAGAAGAGCAAAATCACCGAATCATCATGGCCTCAACAGGTGTAAAGCGGGCGGCTTTGATGGCCGGATAAAGGCTTACCAAAAGGCCCAGCACAAGAACCACGCCCCCTGCAATGAGCATATCGTTCATGGCCAGAACCGGATAGATGATCCGGGGCATACCCCACATATCCGTTCCAGCGGCCAGGGAGGAAAGATCAATGCCTGTCCGGGCCAGAAGAAGTACCGTGACAAGACCCATCAGTCCCCCAAGGGCAATCCCGGTGATAAGGATGAAAAAACTTTCCATCAAGACCCCCCTGACCATGCGCAAGGGAGTCAGACCCAGGGCTTTCATCAAACCGAATTCCCGCATGCGTTCGTACACAGCCATCAGTGTGGTGTTCACCACCCCAAATCCCATGGCCACGAAAACCACCCCGTACCAGATATAGAGAAAAAAATCATTGGTATCCAGATAGGCTCTCATCATGGGTAAAAGATCACGCCAGGTTTCAACGGAATAGTCTGGCCCAAGGTCTGTGGAAAGGGCCTGGGCAAGCGCTGATTCGCGTTGTCCCGACATATCTGTTTCCGGAATTAAAATGACTGTTTCGGAAATGGCATCACCCAGCTTGAGCATGGATGCAGCCTGGCTTTTGGTGACAAACACAAGGTGTTTTTCAACGGACTCCATATCTGCCATGAAGACACCCACGATCCTGAATGCCTTTGAGGCGATGTCCTGGTTCGTGTCCTGGCCCATGAGAATCAGTTTGTTTCCGATGCGGGTGTCGTAACTTTTTAAAAATGCCCGGCCCACAACAATGGCGTTGGAGTCGTCCTTTTCAAGATAACGTCCCTGGACAATGGATTTTGCCACAAAAGACACCCGGGCCTCGTGTTCCGGGTCCACCCCCACCATATTAACGCCACCTGAATGGCGTGCATTGGCTGCCACCACATTTACCCGAATACGCTGGGCCCAGGCTGCCGGTTCTTGTATATGTGCGTCCAGAGCCTTTTCAAGACGTGCCCGGTCATGGATACTGTTTTCAACCACAGGATCATCGGTATAATCTTTCTGGTGGATCTGGATACTGCCTGTCATGTTGGATATGCCGTTTTTCACCATTTCCCGCTCGATACCTCGCATGAGAGACGCCAGGACAAGCATGTTCCAAACCCCCACCAGCACGGCCAGAAGAATCACGATGGTTCGCCTTGGATTTCGCCAGATATTTCTGAAGGACATGATCACATCCATGGCTCTGGCGCCTCCGGAAACATTCGATTTTCACACATGGCTCATGGCCTCCACGGGTTTCATTTTTCGCAATTTCAATGCGGGGAATACCGATGAAATAAATGTGATGCAGAAAACAAGCCCCGGCCCTGCGGTCAAGGTAAGAAGCGAAAGCCTGGGGAAAAGGCGATCCGGGATACCATACTGTTTGAAGATGTCCTCGGTCCCTGGAATATAAATGCCCTGGTGCTGGAAATAAAGCGTGACCAGACTGCCCAGAACCATGCCCAGAACAATGCCCAGAAGGGTCATGGCCATGGATTCTATAAGCACCAGTTTCATCAGTCGAAAGGGAGAGGTGCCCATGGCCATCATCACCCCGAATTCACGAGTTCTCTCGAAAATAGCCATTAAAAATGTATTGAAAATACTGAAGGCCACCACGATCACCAGAATCAGATACATGATGCATCCACTGACCAGATCCATCTGGATACTCTGGAGAAGGCCGGGCATGATCTCCATCCAGTCCAGAACCACAAGTCCCTTGACCAGTGCCAGCCTGTCTGTGAGTTCCTTTTTCACAAGGGACACTTTTTTAAGGGACGATACGGTCAGAACAGCCTCATGGACCCCACCGCCCATAAAAAAAATCTCCTGAAAATCTTCAAGACGGATCATCAGAACGTTCCTGTCCATGGCGTCGATACCGGATTCAAATACGCCCGTGACCGTCAAAACGGAGGCGGCCATGGATCCGTCCCGGCCCTGGCCCAAAACCGTCAATGAATCACCGGGAACAACCCCGAGATTCCGCGCCAGACGATCCCCGACCAGAGCACCATAAAGATCAACTTCCCCAAGATAAGATCCCTTTCTGATCAGGTCTTTGAGGGTTGACACCTGCTTTTCACGTTCGGGTTCAATGCCGGTAATCTGGACCCCGTCTGTTCGTTTTTCAGATGAAACCAGGGAAAAGGCATTGGCCCTGAATGTCCATGCAACGATATCCGGCATGCTGTTAAGGATCGTGGCAAGGTCATTGGGATCGTTAACCGCCTGCCAGATGTTCCTGTCTTTCTGGTACCCCCTGGCCTGGACCTGGAGATGGCCGGTACTGATCCTGACCGATGTGTTGATCATGGCTTCATAGCTGCCGAACTGAAAGGACAGCATAAATACAAGAAGCAGACTGGCAAATGCGATGGCCAGAATCGTCAGCCAGGTTCGCCTGGGGTTTCTCCAGATATTCCGCAGGGCCATTTTAAGATCAATCATCGAATTAATCCCACATATCGGGGTTTTTCAAGCTGGGTAGACGAAACAGTCCCGGATCTATGGAATCCTTGAAAACCAGATCCGTGTAATCCAGAAGCGTATACTCTTTGTCTGCATCAGCTTTCTTCATTTTCCATTTCAGGGGAAACAGGCGCCCACTTATCAGACGGATATCAAAGGCGGTCATAATTTTCACAGGTTTTTTATCTTCATCAAAAAAAATCTCTTCGAGCAGGATATGATCTTCCCGGATTTTCATTTTAATCATGCCCCAAATCACAGGCGCATCGGGCTTGGGCATGGACGTGACCACAAAGACCTTTTTGCCCTCATGGCGTTCCTCTCCTGTCAGGCTGTGGTTGTAATCGTGGATCAGGCTGTCTGATTTTGCCAGATCATTATTGGAAAAATCCGAGCCCTGCCAGGACTGGCTCATCATGGATGGGGGAAGTTTAATGACCCGGTTCACCTTGGGGTTGTATATCCACATCCCCTTTCCGGTCTTCAAGGTGCCGTTGCCCTTGTCCTTGGCTGGTGAAATAATCACAAAAAGGGATTCGCTCTCACCCCGGGTCCAGGCACGGATGCGCATATTCCGTTCCCATTCCGGCCGGTGAATGGTCATGTCCGTCACCGACTCGGATGCATTTCCGCGCCAGTATTCAAAGGCCCCCATGACAATGGCCCCCGCGTCGGTTTCAGCATGGGAAACCATGGGCATCAGAACCAGAAGCAAAAAAATAACACGTTGAAAACCCTTCATATTCGCTCCTTTAAATGTCCTATTCATACCCAAAAAACATCGGCCCCATCAGCACAGGCGTTTTACTTATCGGAATAAAGATTCATAATCTGGATGATGCACGAGAGAATGATAAGAGCTGCAAAGAGGATCAAAAGCCCGGGTACCCATATATAGCTCGAATAGGCGGGGTCTGAGGCAGCAACAGACACGCCTGCCACTCCGAAAAGAAGAACCAGTAGCATGGAAACGATCACTATGTAACAGGTGGGCTCCGATTCATACCACGCCACAATCATCTTCCTGAAAACTGGATTTGGATCAAGGCTCATGATCTTTCCTTCTTTTTTTAGTGTATGCGAACAGATTCGTTCTATGTTTTTTATGTGCCTCATTTTACGATAAAAAAATAAAAAATCAAGACCCTTTCATTTTTATCATTTTTTTAGTCCTCATCTATTCTCCTGAAATACCTTGGAATTCTCATCCAACTATTTTTTAGGTTAAACACAATATATAGAATTTACCACTTGACACATGACAATATATTGTGCAATTGTGAGCCATCTTCTCGAAATTGGATATGCAGGTCCACCGGCATCCGCAGGTGGCTGAACCCTTTTTATCGTTGATCATCAGGTTTTTTTCTGTTCCTTTTATTATAGGAATGGGGTCTTGTTTTTTTACAGGCCCCATGTTTATTTGCTGTTTTTTTAGTGATCAGCCCTGATGTTTTTTTACATGAACGCCTGAACCGGACCATGTTTTTTTTGTTTGGGAAACAGACAGACTATGACCAAAAGTCATTTGAAATATGACGTTAACATTATAATTGAGGAGGGGTGAGCCCGTGTTTGAAACCATCATAAAACGCAACGGTCATGTGGCGGAATTCGATTCATCGAAAATTACCAGCGCAATCAGCATGTCCGGTAAGGTGACCGGAGAATTCAATGAACGTGAGGCCAAAAAATTAACCTTGCGCGTTTTGACCCTGGCCCGTGAGCTGAGAATCGGACCCCAGCCTGAAGTGGAAGAAATCCAGGATATTGTTGAGCGTGTGCTTCTGGATTCCCCCTTCTACAAATCAGCCAAATCCTACATTCTGTACCGGGAGCAGAGAACCCAGATCAGAAACATCACCATCAAAGCCAATACGGCACTGATGGACAATTATATCAAAAAGCTGGACTGGAAAATAAAAGAAAACAGTAATATGAGCTATTCCCTCCAGGGTCTTAACAACTATATCTCCTCGGATATCACTTCAGAATACTGGCTGAACCGCATTTACCCCAAAGAAGTGAGGGATGTTCACAACAATGGCGATATGCATATCCATG
The DNA here is from genome assembly GCA_018818835.1 of Pseudomonadota bacterium. Classification (GTDB taxonomy): domain Bacteria; phylum Desulfobacterota; class Desulfobacteria; order Desulfobacterales; family Desulfolunaceae; genus JAHIRD01. Next base: position 109,793 of record JAHIRD010000109.1, on the reverse strand, counting down.
ACTTGAGCCTTCTGTCTGTTTACTGTGTGGGATGGGATCTCCAGGACCTGTTGAAGGTCGGTTTCAAAGGCGTTTCCGGCAAAGTGGAAAGTGCTCCCCCCGCCCATTTACGATCAGCCTTGGGCCAGGTTGTTAATTTTTTCTACACACTCCAGGGAGAAGCGGCCGGAGCCCAGGCCATTTCAAATTTCGACACCCTTCTTGCCCCCTTTGTCCGCTTTGACAATCTGACATACAAGCAGGTAAAGCAGGCCATGCAGGAATTTGTGTTCAATATCAATATCCCCACGCGTGTTGGGTTCCAGACGCCCTTTACCAACATCACCATGGACCTTTATGTCCCGTCCATTCTCAAGGACCAGCCTGTATGCATCGGCGGTGAGTACCGTGAAGAAACCTATGCTGATTTCCAGCCCGAAATGGACATATTGAACCGGGCTTTTGCCGAAGTGATGATGGAAGGGGATGCCAAAGGCAGAGTATTTACCTTCCCCATTCCAACCTACAACATCACAAAGGATTTCAACTGGGACAACCCCAATCTGGATTTGATCTGGCAGATGACCGGCAAATACGGCATTCCCTATTTTTCAAATTTTGTCAACTCGGACATGTCCCCGGACGATGCCCGGAGTATGTGCTGCCGTCTGCGCCTGGACAACCGTGAACTGAGAAAACGAGGGGGCGGTCTGTTCGGAGCCAACCCCCTGACCGGTTCTATTGGTGTGGTGACCATCAATCTTCCCCGCATCGGTTACCTGGCTGTCACTGAGGATGATTTTTTCAAAAAACTCAACCGGATCATCGACATTGCCAAAGACAGCCTGGTGATCAAACGTAAAGTACTTGAAGAATTTACCGAGAAGAACCTCTATCCCTATTCCAAATTCTATCTGAGGCACATCAAGGAACAAAGTGGTATTTACTGGAAAAATCACTTTTCCACCATTGGTATCATCGGCATGCATGAAGCCTGTCAGAATTTCATGGGCGAAGGGATCGCATCAAAAAACGGTCATGCCTTTGCCATTAAGGTGATGGATCATATCCGGGGCCGCATGGAAGAAATTCAGGCGGAAACCGGTGACATATTCAACCTGGAAGCGACACCTGCCGAAGGCACAGGCTACAGACTGGCCATGATGGATAAAAAGACCCTGCCTGAAGCCATCTTCGCCAACAACGAAAGCCCTGAGCCCTTTTATACCAATTCTACCCATCTGCCGGTGAATTACTCGGATGATGTGTTTGAGGTTCTTCAACTCCAGGATGAGCTCCAGACCAAGTATACAGGTGGAACGGTTCTTCACCTGTTTTTAGGGGAAGAGGTGGTCGACATCGAAGCCGTTAAATCATTTGTCAAGAAAGTATCGGGAAATTTCCGGCTTCCCTATTTCACCTTGAGCCCGACCTTCAGTGTCTGCCCCACCCATGGCTACCTCAAAGGAGAGGTCGAAGCCTGTGAAACCTGTGGTGAGGAAACGGAGATTTATTCCCGCATCGTGGGCTATCTCCGGCCCCTCCAGCAATGGAATGAAGGGAAACGCTGTGAATTCAGCATGAGAAAAACATTCAAAGTCGCATCCTAAACAATTTTGTGTTAAAAGGGGCAGATTACCCTGCCCTTTTTAACACGTTATACCACCACCCAATCCCGGTGGTCGCTAAAAAACACCCAGGACATATAGGTCCCATGAGTCCCATAACTCCCATAAGTCCCATTTCACTAATTTTGGTTCTCAGTTATCTATGAATATCAGCGGTTTTATACCAAGCTCCTTGCTAGATTATCCCCACAAAGTCTGTTGTGTTGTGTTCACACAAGGCTGCAACTTCCATTGCCCTTACTGCCACAATCCGGAATTGGTACCCATGAAAACTCCTGTGGCGGATAAGGGTGACATGACCCCAGTTTTTGATTTTCTTGAACGACGAAAAGGACTTCTGGACGCCGTGGTCATTTCAGGGGGTGAACCCACCTTACAGAAAAAACTCGTGACCTTTTTAAGCCGCATCAAGAGCATGGGGTTTCTGGTCAAACTGGATACCAACGGGAGCCGCCCCCAGGTGTTAAGGGCCCTTTTGGCCGAAGGTTTTGTTGATTATGTGGCCATGGACATCAAAGCGTCCCTTGGTCATTACACCCCGGGTATCACCTCACAGTGTGATCCCAAAAGTCTGTTGACCAGCATTGAACTGATCATGGATTCCGCCCCGGACTATGAATTCAGAACCACCTGCGTCAAACCCTTCATCACCCTTGAATCCATCACAGAAATTCTCCAACGCATCAAAGGGGCCAAACGATATGCCCTTCAGACATACCGGCCAAAAAAAATTCTTGATTCTGCTTTTTTTGAAGATTGCGACCCAGGCTGCGATCAGACTGACCTTAAAACCTTTCAATCCCTGGCATTGACCTACGTGGATGACTGTCTGATCCGGTAAATATTTTCCGCAATGATGAACCGTGTTTGACAGGTCCCATGGATTCAGTTATAATTTAAAAAAATATTGCTGTAAATTGAACAATGCTGTTATATTCTTTTGATTGAGATTTCATTCCTTTTAAGTTCTTACGCTATGACATCGATTTGTTTTTCAGAGTGTCCATTCAGAAAAACGTATAAATCCTGCGGATTTACTGAAACACGAGAACGCCTAATGAGGCGTAGAGTCAACTTCTGAAATGACACTGTCTTTTGGAGACCTGGTCTATGGCCAACGAGCCATCACGAAACGATCTTGAAGAGCGAATTCACACCCTTGAGATCGAACTTGAACAACTCAAAAAATCCGAAGATATTTCAGGCGTTCTCCTTAGCATTGCTCGGGCTGTAAGCCTGGCTAAAAGTCTAAGCGATTTTTATGCGACCATCCACAAGTCACTACAAACCCTCGTATTTGTTAATAATTTTGCAATCGGCCTCATCGATGAAAAGAAGGATTCCCTGTATTTCCCCTATGTTCATGATGAAAAAAACAATGTCTGCCAGATACGAAACATCAGCAATCTGAAAAATCAGAGCCTTGCACTCACGGTAATCAGGCTGGGGAAACCCCTTTTCATGACCCGTAAGGACATTGACCGACTTCAAATCGAGTCCAAGGGGCCCCTACCCAGTGTCTGGATCGGGACACCCCTTTTTGTCAGAGGCAATGTCATCGGTCTCATGGTGGTTCAGGATTATTCTGAAAAATCTCTTTTGTCCCATGATGATGTGTCCATTCTGGTCACGGTCTCGGACCAGGTCGCACTGGCCATTGAACGCAAAATGAATGAAGAGGCTCTGCATGAAAGCGAATCAAAGTACCGCGACATCCTTGATAATATCATAGAAGGGTATTATGAGGTGGATCTCAAAGGCAACATGATGTTCTTCAACAGTGTGCTTTGCCAGATCCTGGGTTATTCGGAAAATGAACTCATGAATATGAACAACCGAGTATACATGGGAAAAGAAAGTTTTGGCAAGGTTTTCAAGGCCTTCAACCATGTCTACAACACCGGGGAAAAGGTTAAGGCCTTTGAATGCCCTTTGATTCGCAAAAACAAGGAGGAGTTTTTCGCTGAAATTTCCGTGTCTCTGATCCGGACCCGTAAATCGAGAAAGGTCGGATTCAGAGGAATCGTAAGGGATATTTCCGAAAGAAAAATGGCTGAAGACCAAAAAAAACGTATGGAAGCCCAGCTTCATTATGCCATGAAAATGGAATCCATAGGGACCTTGGCCGGTGGCATTGCCCATAATTTCAATAATCTTCTTATGGCTATCAGGGGTTATGCCGAATTAATGCTCTTGGACCTGACCCCGGAGCACAGCCACTATAAAATGCTGGTGAATATTGATAAACAGGTGGGTAGCGGGTCCCGCCTGACCAGCCAGTTGATCGGCTATGCCCGTGAAGGAAAATACGAAGTCCGGTCCGTGGATCTGAACCTTCTGGTTCTCGAAACCGTGGACACCTTCGCCATGACTCGCAAGGAAATCAGGACCCATTTCGCATTGGCAGACGATTTATCTGGCATCACCGCCGATCAGGGGCAGATCGAACAAGTCCTGATGAACCTTTGTGTGAATGCAGCCGATGCCATGCCCAATGGAGGGGATCTCTTTTTTAATACATATGAAGTCACGGATAAGGACTTTGGCGGTGATAAATACGACCCCAAACCTGACCGTTACATCTGCCTCTCGGTCACGGACACGGGGGGCGGCATGAATGAAAAAGTTCTTCCTCACATTTTCGAACCCTTTTTCACCACCAAGGACATCAGCAGTGGCACAGGGCTCGGTTTGGCTTCCACCTACGGCATTATCAAAGCCCATGGAGGCTACATCAATGTCATGTCGGAAATAAACAGGGGATCCACCTTTTTCATTTATATTCCCGTTGCCAAAGAAAAAACAGCGGTTCGGGAAAAGAAACCTCCCCAGCTGATCAAAGGCAATGAAACCATTCTTTTTGTTGATGATGACCCGACTCTGGTGGGCCTGGGCTTTGATCTTCTGACTCTGCTGGGCTATACACCCCTTTTGGCCGAAGGTGGAGAGGAGGCCCTTAAATGTTACAGAGAGAATCAGAAGGACATATCTCTGGTTATTCTGGACATGATCATGCCGGGCTTGAACGGTGGGGACGTGTATGACATGCTCAAAGCCATAAACAAGGATGTCCGTGTGCTTTTATCAAGTGGATACAGCATTGACGGCAAAGCAAAACATATTCTTGACAGAGGGTGCAACGGCTTTATCCAGAAACCCTTCGAGATCACGGCTCTGTCCCATAAAATCCGGGAGATACTGGATGAATAAGGGTTTTAAATAAAACCCGAATCATGTATAACAAAACCTCAAACAGACGCACCGTGGACTTTATTTTTAAATGACCGGATTTCTGATATTTCAAGGCCCTTAAATGAACAGGGATACACCCTTTTTTGACATAGAACACATCTCGGATACCATCTGTCTCTGTTTTGTTAACATTCCCCGCTTCGTCTCCCGTTTCGTCGGTGACCAGACGCCCATGGACTTCCGACGCAAAAGAAACGTCCTTATGAATCATGACGGCCCCTTGGGTCGGTTTTTCCTACCCCCTGACTTTGACAAGATCAATGACTTCAAAGTCATGAAAAAACAGGTGGAATGGATGGCCGGAAAGGTAGCGGTCAAAACCCTTGCATCAATCCTAAAGCTCTGCCCTGAATCGTCTTTGCTCATTGATGCAGAGAAAAGCGGGGCACCCTTTCTACCGGATTTCCCCCATATCAGCATCAGCATTTCCCATTCAGGAGACTATGCCGTGGCAGCCATGGACACACGCGGTCTGGGGTTGGCCCTTGATATTGAAGCCATTGAACAGGGACGCATGAAAAATATCATGGGGGTGGCTTTTTCCGAGAAGGAAATAAGCCTGTACAAAGACCATGAAGACAGCACCCTTTATCTCAACTGGACCGTCAAGGAAGCCTTTTTAAAATACATCAAAAAAGGATTTGCCGAAGGTTTGAAAAAAGTGGAGATCATAGATGGAGCCGTCGTTCACCGTGGCAGCCCGGTCACGGACATCCGCATTGACACCCGCATTCTTTACACGGACTACGCATTTACACTGATCAGATCAATCCCCAAATAATTCAGGATATATACCAGATCAAGGCAATCACCCCGGTCAGGATCAGTGGGGTTTCCATGAGGAATTCAAGGAGTAAACTGTAGACAAGCCCGCCCCGTTCATAGGCATTGAGAAGCATCATCATCATCATGGGGAACAAGGATAAAAAATACCCCAGACTTGATATCAGGTGTAGGGCACTTGAAAGGGGCAGAATGATCAGAAGCCCCACAAGAATCCATTTCAAGACACGTATGGTTTTTTTATCCCCCAGAAACAGGGGCAGCGTCCTCTGACCCACGATCCTGTCTCCCTGCATATCCAGAATATCATAGAATACAGTCCGTGAAAAAACCATGCCCGTGGCCATGAGAAAGGCGGGAATCGTTGCCAGTCGGAAGGATTCCTGGGTGGACAAGGCCGGAAGGAGCGCTGTGACAATACCCCAGGCCAATGAAATCAAAACGGTTTTTGAACCCGGAATATCACTTATTTTTTTGTATTTACCCTGCCCCATGGGACCGGGAATCAAATGCAGATTATAGGAAAGCCCCATGAGACTCATGCAGAAAAGCAGGACAAAGGGCACCTGTCCCATGGTAAAGACAAGAAAAAGCCCCACACCGCCCACGGCAATGGCCAGGGTGGCCAGGCGGGTTTTATTGCGCGAATAAAATTCAGCACGATCCGGCTCGTTGTACATGATGGCATGGATTGCGGTCAAATGATTCAGAATATGCATGGACAAAACATACATCATGGCCACCAAAGCGGAAAGAAGCCCATGTTCAATCCCCTGGAGCTTGGAACAGGCGTAGCAGAGACTCCCCGCACCAAGGGAAAGGTAGATATTGGTCCTCAAGAGAAACTGCTGACAGTCATAAATCTTTTTTTTCATGGGTTTTTTAGCGCCGACCAGAGAGCTTTCCAGGTGATTGTAGACCCGGTTGATGATCCAGTTGGGTGTGGATGCCCCTGCTGAAATGGTGATCACCTCTGCATCGGCCAATTGGGCCAGGTCAAGGTCTCCCTCGGATTCGATATGAAAGGCCGGTTTTCCTGCCTGAATCGCCAGTTCGGCAAGACGTTGGGTATTGCCACTGCTTTTCCCGCCTACGATAATGATGGCATCCGATGATTCGGCCAGTTGGAGGATCTCGTTCTGCCTTTTTTCCGTGGAATCGCAGATCGTATCAAACAACTGATAGTTGGGGTGATTTTTCCCCGCCCAGTCTTTTACTTTTTCATAAAACTGGATATTCTGGGTGGTCTGGGCCACAATGATGGCCTGCTCAAAGGTGGGCAAGGCCTTAAGGGCTTCCATGGTATCCACCACAAAACCCTTGTTTTCGGCGTAACCGTTAAGGCCGATCACCTCGGGGTGGTCCTTATCCCCGATGATAATGGCATGATAGCCTTTCCGGGCAAATCGACGAATAATTCGCTGGACCTTGATGACCCGGGGACATGTGGCGTCCACGGTTTTAAATCCTGCGGCTTTTAATCGTTCAATGGACTCGGGAGGAACGCCGTGAGCCCTTATCAGAACGATGCCTGATCCTTTTTCGGGAATGGTGTCAAGAACAGGAATACCCTTTTCTTCAAGCAGGGCAAGAACCTGGGGATTGTGAATCAGGGGGCCGTAAGTATAAATGGCTTCCCCGTGTTTGTTGGCTTCGTCAAGGGCGATTTCCACAGCCCGTCGCACGCCCATACAGAAGCCTGCGGTTTTGGCGATGGTAATCTTCATCAGGGTTTTTGTAAAAGGGAAAGAAGACGTTCAAGGTCGCTGTTGCTGTAAAATTCGATTTCCAATTTTCCCTTTTCCCCTTTTCGGTTGATCTGGACCTTGGTTCCGAAATTTTGAGATAATTTCTCAGAAAGCTGGGAATAGTATATTTCATCGGAATGTTTGTCTTTGACTTTGGGAGTGGTGTCGGATTTTTTAAGTTTCCGGATGAGATTTTCCGTTTCCCGAACGGACAAACGTTTTGCAATGACTGTTTTCCAGGCTTTATCCTGCTGGGAGGAATTTTCCGCCCCCAGGAGGGCCCGGGCATGGCCCATGCTGATTTCCTGGCGGTTGATGCTTTCCTTGATGTGTTGGGGCAACTGGCGCAATCTCAAAAAATTGGCCACAGCCGGTCTGCTCTTACCCACACGGCTGGCCACCTGATCCTGTGTCAGCTTGAATTCATCGATCAGTCTCTGGTAAGCATCCGCCTCTTCCATGGGGCTGAAATTTTCCCGCTGGATATTCTCGACAATGGCCATTTCGAGCATCTCACTGTCGGATATGTCCTTGATCACCACAGGGACCTTATCAAGGCCGGCCATTTTCGAGGCCCTCAAGCGCCGTTCTCCGGCAATCAGCTCGTAGCCGCTTTCATCCCGTCGAACCAACAGAGGCTGGATCACGCCCTGCTCCACAATGGACTGACAAAGGTCGGCCAGTTCTTCTTCGGAAAAAATATGGCGGGGCTGGTACCGATTTGGAACAATCAGATGGATGTCACAGGAGAAATATTCTCCGGACTCGTCCTGGGTTGATTCGGGTTCAGGAATCAGGGCACTGAGTCCCCGGCCCAGGGCTTGTTTTTTTCGTCCTTTTAACATTTTCATATCACCAAAGTGGTTTTCATAATGTGACAATATTCACCATGTCCAAGGCTTAGTCCCTATCGGGCAACCACTTCCTTGGCCAAAGCCATATAGCATTTGGCTCCGACGGACATGGCATCATAGGTAAAAATTGACTCCCCGAAGCTTGGGGCCTCACTCAAACGGACACTTCTGGGAATGCGGGTTGCGTATACCAATTCATTGAAGTGCTTTTCAGCTTCTTCGGCTACCTGAAAGGAAAGATTGGTCCGTTTGTCAAACATGGTAAGGAGAATGCCGTTTATCCTTAATTTAGGATTCAGGCTTTGTTTGATTCGTTTTACGGTCTGGATCAACTGGCTCAAACCTTCCAGGGCATAAAACTCACTCTGGAGCGGAACCAGAATGGAATCAGCGGCTGCCATGGCATTCAGGGTCAACAGACTTAAGGACGGAGGGCAATCGATCACCACATAGTCGTAACGCCCGTCTAACCCGGCAAGAAATTTCTTGAGAATCAACTCCCGCCCGGCATCGGACATCATTTCCACTTCAAACCCGATCAACTCCACCCGTGAGGGCAGGATATCCAGATTTTCTATGCTGGTGGGTAAAATGGTCTGATCAATCCCGACCTCTCCGATCAGCCCGTGATACAGGGTCTTCTTGATGGAGGCTTTATCTATCCCAAGACCTGTGGTTGCATTTGCCTGGGGATCACAGTCCACCAGCAGGGTCTTCCGGGATAAACTCGCCAGAGCCGTTGATAGATTGATGGCCGTTGTGGTTTTACCCACGCCACCTTTTTGATTTGCAATACATATAATTGATGCCATAGTGCGAAAAACACTATCACAAAAAAAAATAATTGGAAAGAAAATAGAGAGCCTGCCCAACAAGAGGCCAATATGGTTTTTAACCATGAAATATAATAAATTAATTCAGTACATTATGATTTAAGCCGCCAGACTGCCCATGGGTGGGTATCGGGGTTAATGATTGGGGAAACAGACGTCCCCTGCCGGGAGCCAAACTTTTAAAAAGGGTGCCAAACATGTATTTTAGGATGAGTCAAATGTCCGCTGCCGAGATGCAAGCACGGGCACGAAGAAAAGATATCAGCTCCAGCCCAAACTTCATGACCTTCATGTCCTTCATGGTGAGTATAAAAAATCCCAGGCGTAGCCTGGGATTGAAAAAAAGCAGTTTAACCTTGCAACACCGTCTGCGGAACATGTCCGTGTTTGTCCAGGCTATTTCTTTCGTGGACGAACACAGACGACCACGGACTGACACGGACATTGGAACACTGTCTGCCGCGCTGTGCTACTATCTCGCAAAATTTTGTTCTTTTTGATAGAAGTTAAACCCATAATCTAATGACTTGCTAATATTATTTGTTTTTCTTCGTGCTCTTCGTGTCCTTCAGTGAGCTACGTGAACGGGTGGTGGATAAAAAAGAAAACAACGTTTCAATTCCAGGCTTTGCCTGGGATTGAAACAAAAAGCAATTTTACCATGAAGGTCATGAAGAAAAATGATTAAATAGTTTAACTACCCACTCCCTTTGGTCGTTCAAGAACACGAAGAGGGAAATATGGTCCCTCATCCTGGCCTTTTGGATCAGGCTTTGAAGTACGCCAGAAACGCATGGAGATTGGTCAGAGGATGCGGCGGACATCCGGGTATAAAAAGATCCACGGGCAGCAAGGAATCCAGGCCCTGTGATACCGCATGGCTGCCCCTGAATGGCCCGCCGGTGATGGCGCAACTGCCCACTGCGATGACCACTTTGGGTGCTGCAATGGCGTCGTAGGTCTCGAACAGGGCCTTTTTCATATTATCCGAAACCGGGCCGGTGACCACAATGCCATCGGCATGGCGTGGAGAAGCCACAAAATTAATGCCGAACCGTGCCAGATCAAAAAACGGGGTGGCCAGAACGTTCAAATCAGCTTCACAGGCGTTGCATCCTGCAGCCGATACCTGTCTCAGTTGGAGGGAACGCCCGAACAATTTTTTAAAATGTTTTTGGGAATGGTCAGCCAGGGCCGGCAAGGTCCCGTCCATGATCAAGTGGGCTTTGTCTGAAACGGAAATCTCAAAATCCCGGGTAAAGGTCACAAAGGCTCCCTTGGACACGCGCTCACATGTTCCGCAAAACACGCATCGCCCCAGATCAATTTTTTTGCTCGACGCGTCAATGGCGTCCTGGGGACAGGCATCAGCGCAGGCAAGAATCATGTCTTTTGCGGCTTCACGATTGATCTCCGGTCGCCCCCTGTATCGTGACGGTAATTCCACGGTGGTCTTGGGGTAGGTGCTTGTTCTGTAGCCCTGTTCAAATCTGTTTTTAAGCGTTTTGAGCATTGTCTTTTCTCTCTATCAAAATGAATTTCAAGAACGTTTCAAAAAACGTGATTGGATCATCCACATCCCCTTGCCTATAGGTCGTGCCCGCAATAAGACAGGTTAAAACTCTTGTTATTCAAGGGGAAATCCGAAATACCCGTGTCACGAAGAGACATGGCCAGACCGTTCCAGTTATGGAATGAGGGGTCTTTGACCTTATAGCGGACGATATTCCCCGTTTCATCGGTCAAAAGGGCATGGGACAGCTCACCCCGCCAGGCCTCATTCAAGGTCACCACAAAGGATGAGGGTGCAAGGGCATATTCCTGCCTTGCTTCCACGCACTGTGTCTGGATGGGTCCGTTCAATAGAGAATGAATAATGGTAATGGATTGAAGAACCTCTTCGGCACGCACCGTGGCCCTTGCATACACATCCCCTGTATTTTTTGCATTTTCAGGAATATCCAGCCGGGAGTAATGCTCGGTGGGGAAACACCGCCTCACATCATAGGAAAGCCCGCAGGCACGGCCTGCCGGCCCCACCAGCCCCAGCTTGTCCGCATCGGCCTTGGAAACAACACCGCATCGTTCAAATCGGGATTGGACACTGCTTGTGGTGAACAACAAATCGATCACATGTTTAACCTGGGTTCTCAACTCACCCATGCGCTCGTTCATGGTACGCCTCAGATCATCGGGCAGGGAAAACTGTGTGCCCCCTGGCCGAACCAGGCCTTTTCCAAAACGATTTCCGCAGAGAAGCAGGCTCAAATTAAGAAAATCACCCCTCATCCGCCCAAAATAATTGGCTGGAGGTAGAAAGGCCACATCCCCGCTCAAGGCCCCCAGATCACCGACATGGTTTGCGATCCGTTCCAGTTCAAGGCCGATGGTCCGGATGATATGGGCTCCGAAATCCGGCTTGATCGACATCAGGGCTTCCAGAGCCTGGGAAAGGCAGAGGCTGTTTCCCACCGCCGTATCTCCGGCAATGCCTTCGGCGATCACGGGCAGACGTTTGGGTTCCGAGTTGACCATCAACGTCTCCACGCCCCGGTGCTGGTAGCCCAACTGAATTTCCAGATGAAGCACACGCTCTCCAATACAGTTAAACCGGAAATGACCGGGTTCTATGACACCGGCATGGACTGGTCCCACCGCCACCTCATGGATTTCAGGGCCTGTCACCGAGTAATAGGGATAATTCCCCGGAATGTCTTGATCGTAGGAGTTTCCGAAAACATCGGGGGTGTTCTGACAATTTTTATGGTAGCGGACCATTTTAAGCCAGGGGTGCCCCTGGGGGATCAGGCCGTACTGTTCGGCCATTTCCCGCTCAAACAAATGGAAGGGTTCGGCGTCAAGGGTCAGGGATGGATAGACAGCCGGTGCATCACATCCTGCCACAAACAGAGACTCATTCCTCAGAACGGCAAGCATCTTGAGCTTATCCCCGTCAGGATAGGCAAAAAACTGAACCACTTTTCCGTTGTCCGCAACAAGGGCAATGGCCTTTTCACGAAAAACATCAAAGGGCAGATGGGGTATGGCCTCCCGCAGGATGGCCTGGCCATTTGAAATCTTTAAAAAACTGGTATTCATCAAATTCCTCCGCCAATGGATGTCACCGCATCAAGAATGGTCCGGTACAAGGTTTCCGGGATCCAGATGGACAGAATCACCGACGTCAACAGGAGCGCATACTGGGGCCAGATCATGTTCATTGTGGCGTGAATCCTATGAGTTGTCCGTGATTCGTCAAAGGATATTTTCATAATCTGGTTGGCAAAACCTGCAAAGATCACACAGATGCTCAGCATAAAGATGGCCGCTCCGATAAAGTATCCCGCGCGGAATGCTCCAATGATGATCAATAATTCTCCCACAAAGATACCAAAGGGAGGGAATCCGGAAATGGCCACAAACCCTCCGAAAAAAGACACAAAGGTCCTGGGCATCCGGGTAACCAGCTCCCCGATGTTTTCAATGATTTTACAACCGAACCCCAGAAGAATGTTTCCCGATGTCAGGAACAATGATGACTTGATCAGACTGTGATGAATCAGACAGATCATGGCCCCATAGGCTCCGATGCCACCCACCCCGGTACCGAATGCGATGATGCCCATGTTTTCAATGCTTGAATAGGCCAGAAGACGTTTGTATTCAGTCTGTTTAAGGATGTACGTGGCCGCAGCCAGGATGGATATCAAACCGAAAATCATCAGAATCATCCCTGAAAAATCTCCCAGACCCGCCGCAAACATGATTTTATTGGTTTTAAAGATCCCCAGATAGGCGCAATTGAGAAGCACGCCGGATAAAAGGGCCGAGGCCGGACTGGGGGCTTCGCTGTGGGCATCAGGAAGCCAGGTATGCATGGGTGCAAGCCCCATTTTGGTTCCGTAACCCACAAGAATAAAAACAAACCCCGCCTTGAGCCACAGGGGATCCAGGCGGGTCGCAACCTGGGTCAGGGCTGAAAAAGAAACCAGGGCATCCACCTTTCCCGCATCCATGGACACGGTTATCAGGACCGAACCCAGAAGAGCCATGGCAATACCCACGGAACAGATCAACACGTATTTCCAGGTGGCTTCAAGGGATGCGGCGGTCCTGTGGGTATAAATCAAGGGTGCGCTGGCCAGGGTGGTGGCTTCAATGGCAATCCACATGACCATGATATGGTCTGACAAGGTGACCATGGTCATGGTGGACAGGAAAAGCAGCATGCAACCGATAAACATTTTTTCCGAATGAATTTCCGCGGCATTCAGATAGGATGTGCAATAAATGGATATCAGGAAAAAAAGAAGGGATATGACCACAAGGGAAAGCAAGCCCTCGGGAGAAATGGCAAAATAATCCGGGAACATGGCGCTGGGTCTAAGTGCCCACAAAAAGATCGACATCACAAGATGAACCACACCGGTCAAGACCAGGAGAGCCCGTCCGTAATTGCGTGATAGGAAAAAAGCAAGAATGCCTGTAATAAACGGTATCAGAAAAACAATTTCAACCATGAAGAATCACCTATTCCTTAAGTGTTCGCAAAAGGGCTGTATCGACATCATCAAAGGTATGATTGATATTCTGCAGAATGATGGCCATGATCATGACTGCGGCCAGAACATCGAGAAGAATACCGAACTCCACTATGTGAAGCGCCCGGATGGAAAAGGTCGTGCCCACCAGGTAAATGCCGTTTTCCATCATGATATAGCCCAGAACCATGGCAATGGCATTCCGCCGTGCAATCAGGATAAACATCCCGGCCACCAGAAGGGTGATGGTGGTGGGAAGAAGAAGGGCACTGGCACTGATGGATGGCACATCAAATTTCCGACTCACAAAGGTCGCCACAACAATCAGGGCCAGACCGGCCAGAATGGATGCGTGAAAACCGATGATGGGTTCCACCTCCCTTCGGATGGCAATCTTCTTGATGGCCAGATAGATGCACAACGGGATGATAATACCCCGGATAAGCAGAGTCACCAGGGTAAAGGCGATCCCTGCCGGCACCATGTCGTGGGCCAAAAACAGGGGCACGATGGACACCACGATGCCCTGGAAGGCAATCACTTCAATCAGTCCCGGCAAAAGGCTGGACCCGAAAGAAAAAAGGATGGACAGCAAAACAAGTGACAAAATGGTATCAAGGGGTTCAATCATCGGATAAACTCCAGGGTGATAATGGTTGCAAAAAAAGCCAGAACAAAGGATGTCAGGACAAACTTGGGCACCTTGTCCATTCTATACCTGGCCATGACGGACTCGATCACACCCACCGCCACGTAGACCATAAACAGAACCAGGGTAAACTGACCGATATTGAGCATGAAATGGCCCGGTTTAAATGGAAATACCAGCCGTGCCACCAGGGAAGAATAGAAGAACAATTTATAAAATGAGCCCAGTTCGATAAAGGCCAGATCAGGTCCGCTGTGATCCAGAACCATGACCTCATGAATCATGGTCAGTTCCAGATGGGTGGCCGGATCATCCACCGGTACGCGTGAATTTTCCGTGAGAAGAATGATAAACAGAGCGATCAGGACAAAGAACATGGGAGAACCGGCAATACTCCAGAGCCCTGCGGGTTGAGCTCCTGAAAAATAGGCGTTCAGTTGAAGGTCCTGGGTTAATTTGTATAAAAGCACCAGGATCATGAACATGGTGGCTTCACAGATGATGGGAAAATAGGCTTCCCTGGCCGCCCCCATGCCCTCAAACGGTGATGCCGTATCCATGGCTGCGGCAATGGTAAAAAACCGGCCAAGTCCGAGCAGATAGAATATAAAAATCACATCGCCGTTAAAGGACAGCACCGAGGGATATCCCCCCATGGGCAGAAAAAGCAGAACCGTCAAGGCCGCACACAAAGACACCATGGGGCCGAGTTTGAATATCAGGGTGGTGCTTGTGCTGTATACCGCCCCTTTTTTGAACAACTTGATCAATGTGTAGTAGTTGATCAGCAAGGGTGGCCCTTTCTTTCCTCCGAAAAAGGCCTTGACCTTCAGGATCACCGCCGAAAAAAACGGCGCCGAAAGCATGGCCAGAACATATAGAATAAGTGGTTTGATCATCATATCTCACGCCCCCCTCATAGGGTTGATGCACCGGAAATACCCAATGCGTATCTACACAAAAAACAACAGAACGATGATGGTTAAAAGGATATACCCGATGTAAAGATGGATATCCCCATGCTGGATAAACCTCAATTTATCAAAAAGCCAAAGGACCGGCCGGATAATCACATTCCCCATGTGCACTTCCGCAATATCTTCAATCTGGCTGTGGTAATGGGTTGTCTTAGGGAAAACACCGCTCACAGGGGGGTGATTCTCTTTCAAGGGTGCCACCGGTTTGAAAAAATCTATAATTGAGGCCCCATAGGATGACCCGGTGTACTGCATGCGCGGTGTGGGCTGTGTAAAGCCGCAGCCCCAGGTACCTGCCTTGGCCAAAATCTTGCCTTTGAACAGACGGGTTCGTAAGGCAAAAATCAGGATGAAGATACAAAGGAAAAGGAATGCAGACGATGTGATATTTCCGGTCATGGTAAGGAAGGGTTCCATGGGCACATCACCCAGGCCCAGACCCAATGCCGATACCCCTTTGAGAGCCATATGGAAAAAGATTCCCGGGAAAATGCCGATCACAACACACAAGGCCGCCAGAATAATCATGCTGGTCAGCATGGCCGGTTCCTTTTCCTCCAGGGTATGCTTATACGTACTTCTCGCCTCTCCCTGGAACACCACACCAAACACCTTGGTGAAACAGGCCATGGCCAGTCCACCGATAACGGCTAAACTGATGATGGCCAGATGGCTGAGAACAAAGGCGGTTTTATCAAGCCCCACCCCTTTGAAACCACCCATATAGATGAAAAATTCACCCACAAATCCGTTGAACGGCGGAAGACCCGAAATGGCCAGTGACCCGATAAGAAAGCAGAATCCCGTGACTTTCATTTTTTTGAGGACACCGCCCATGGCGTCAATGGCCTGGGTTCCTGTTTTATGGATGACCATACCGGCGCCCATGAACAGGAGGGACTTGAAGATGGAATGATTCATCACATGGAGCAAGGCGCCTGCAAAACCCATGACCGCCATGAACTCGTTGCCCGATGATACGCCGATCATGCCGATACCCATCCCAATCAGAATGATACCGATATTTTCCACACTGGAATAGGCCAGAAGTCGCTTGATATCGTGCTGAGCCAGGGCGTAAACCACACCGAGAATGCCTGAAATCATGCCGGCTGTGACCACAATCTCTCCAAGAAGGGGTGTGTTGAGATCCAGAAGCATGTACATGCGGAGGATACCGTAGATACCTGTTTTAATCATCACCCCGCTCATCACGGCGGAAATATGGCTGGGTGCTGCCGGATGTGCATGGGGAAGCCAGACGTGCAAGGGAAAAATGCCGGCCTTGGAGCCAAAGCCGATAAAGGTAAGAACAAATACTGTTATTTTGAGAGATTCCGGAAGTGTTGCGGCGGTGATCAGATCGAAGCTCCCGGTATAACTGTACATCACACCAAAGGCCGCAAAGATGAACATGGCCCCCACATGTGAAAAAACAAAGTACAGATACCCTGCACGTCTGTTGGCCGGGGATCCATGATTGTGAATCACCAGAAAAAACGAAGACAGACTCATCAACTCCCAGGACAGCAGGAACGTGATGATGTTTGAGGCTGTCACCACCATGGCCATGGATGCGATAAGCACACCGAAAAACAGATAATTGACAGCTGTTTTCAATGATTCTCCGGGGTTATTCATGTAATGGAAAGAGTATATGGCGGCAAGAAGGGAGACAAAGAAGATGGGCACCAGAAAAAACGCGGACAACCCATCGGTCTCAAATGAAATAGCGAATGCATTCAAATAGTTGAACGACGCCATGTAGGATACTGGATGAAACAGCTTGTATAAGGAGTCAACAAGTCCGATCACACAGCCAGAACCGATTAAACCCACAGCGACCATTTTCATCTGCGTGAACCGGGTCAGGAGACATAGAGATAACACCCCGCCGGATACGATGATCAGAATTGACAGAAAAAAAAGATTCATACACCCCCTACTCCCGCAACTATTTTATTTCATGAGGTTTTATATCCCAGGCCGACAAATCCTCCCTGGATATGCACAGGCACAGCGATACACGCCCAATGTGTAAAATTTACAGATCGAGTTGGGAATCTATTTCACTAAGCTTTTTTAGTCAACGGGTTTTTTTTCATCTTTTTGATCATCACTTTGATTTTTATAGAAATTCAAACATTTTCTTCCTTTTTTTGTATTAAAATAATTCACATGGAATCATACAATCCCAGGTTCTCTAAACGTAAAGGGCCATTTTCCCCAATCAGGTTTCCGACATAATCTTTGAGGGAAAATCCGTGGTGGGAATGGCCACGGTGAAGGTGGTTCCTTTCCCAGGCTCACTGGCAAGGGTGATATAACCACCCAGTTTTCGGATAATACCCCTGGACACGGAAAGGCCCAGGCCCACTCCTTTTCCTTTGGCCTTGGTGGTGAAAAAGGGTTCAAAAATCCTGGCCTGGACATGTTCCGGAATTCCAGGCCCGTCATCGTTGATATCAACCGTCACATATCCCGGCGTTTCTTTTTTATGAATCGAAATCCGAATGCATCCTTTGGCAGGCAGGGCATCAACAGCATTTAAAATCAAGTTGACGAACACCTGTTTCAACATTTGCTCATCACCATGGATGGGGGGCAGTTCCTCACTAAAATCCACATCCATCCGGACCTTGGCCATCTTGATCTGGTTGGCAACAAGACGGATGGAGTCCTTCATGATGGCTTCGACTTTCAAAGGTTTGATATGGGTTTCACTTTCCCGTGCGAAATCCAGAAGCTCCCGGACAATGCGCTGGGACCGTTCCGTTTCATGGATCATATCATCAATCATGTCCATCTTGTCTTCTTCTGACAGAAGGCCGAAGTCTTCCTTGAGCATGGAGGCCGTGAGCATGGAATTATTCAGGGGATTGTTCAATTCATGGGCAACACCGGCGACCAGGGTGCCGATGGCTCGCAATTTATGGGACTGGACAAGAATCTCGTGACGATGATCCAGCTCCTTGACCATCTGGTTGAAGGCATCGGCCAGCTGGGAAAATTCATCCGAATAATGTTTTTTCTGCAAAATGGGAGTAAAATCCCCTTCGCCGATCCGTTTGGTATAAGTCATGAACCGATTCAAGGACATAACCAGCTGGCGGGTCAGGGTAATAAATATGAATATCATCATCACAAGAAGAACCCCGATAAAATAGACCGGAGCATGGCGGGCCATGCGGAACATGCGCCCCATGGCCTCCCGCTCCTTGGTGACAAACTCCTCTGCAAAGGTCACCATCTGACTCCCTGCATTTCGCAAGAGTGCCATATCAGCCTGGGATCTCTTTCCCAAGCCCAGATTGGCGATCTGGTCATTGTACTCGGTCATATACTGGACCATGGTGGCCGAATGGTTCCGCCCCAGAATCTTTTCAATGGTTTTCTGGTTCTGGGTCAGAATGTTTCTGGCCAGGTTCAGATGTTCCACCGCATCCCCGAGGTTGGTCCCGTAAAGCAGATAATTTTTCTCATAACGCCGGACCTGCTGGATTTCGACCATATAGTTGTTTGCAATTTCAAGAAAATCAATTTTTTTTTCAAGAACGTAAAGCATCCAGATTGAGCCCACGGAAATCATCGTACACAGAAGGAAAAAGCCGATAAAAGAAACAATCAGTTTGGCCCTTATACTTCCCAGGGGATGATTTCGTATCATTCTCAATAGATTCATAATCCGCCCTATCTCACGCAAAAATTGTATAGCTTCCTTTGATGAAATGATCAGCATAACGCGAAATATCCGCATCATTTTTCAGGATGGCGTCAAGTTCCCGGACACAGACCACAAGGCGGCCCAAGTCTTCCAGAACCTTTTCTGACTCATCTCGAGCATAGCACCGCATCCAGGCTGTCACAATATCTCCTTTTCGATCCAAGCTAAATCCTCTCCTGCCAAGGACCGTTTCGATGAACGAGGCGCACCGGGATCTGTTTTTTTCTATGCCTCCGCTTCCCCGAAACCTGAAGTGAATTTCATTGTTTTCCGCCCCCGGTCCCATATGACTGTCAACCATGATGTAATGATGAAAGAGACGGGCATTAAAATTCATGTAATCCTTTGAAACAATGACATAGTTCATGTCAGTAACCCGCCGGGGGCCTTTGTTCGACTCAAAGACCGCCTCCTTGAGGTCCGGATGGAGTCCGGCCATTTCATGTTTCCAGTGCTGGGTCCAGATAAGGTTTTTATCGGAAACCCCTTTCCAAAGTGCGTTGAACGGAAGACTTAGAATGTCTTCTGGCAAGGGATTTTTCTTTGGTGATGAGACCGCATGATCCATGTCGATCACCTGGCACTTAAAGGGAAGGTCTGTTTTCAATCGGCTGCTTGTACTGAACAGACCTGTCTGCTGATCACCGAACCCGAACATGGAACGGACAGACATCTCGTGGATGAAAAGAACGGTATCCTGAATGGATAAACAATTCTTGGCTTTGAAAGACGGTTGGTCCGGATCCGTCATATTCAGGCGGAGAAGGCGATCATAAAGTGGACTCCGACCTTTCACCCGATTGCTTTCAGCCATTCGGGCAAAGACGCGCTCACGCATACTCCGCCACCGGGAGCCCTCATACACAGTCCGTTTCATGGTATTAACGCTGATTCTACGTTTCCCAACAAGACGCCGAGCCACAGGACCCATTTGAAAAATCGTGGGCAGGCTGCATTCCCTGGCAAGGGTCGCCAGGGAATCCGTGGGATGGCCTCCAATGACAAGAAGGGCTGCAATATCGGTCAAAATGGGACCAAAATCGGGCAAAGCCTCATCCACGATCACAATGGAACCCTTGTGGGCCGGGGTGAAATGTGCCGGAGATTTCAGGTAAAGGGCATTTCCCTCTGCCCGCCCAGGAACGATACTGATGCCTCCCATGGCCAAAATCCTGGAATCATGGTTTGTCCGCTTCATCTCCTCGGGTTGAGCAAGCTCCAGCCTCTGGGCCTGAAGAATCTTCAAGGTACCGTTCTGGTCCAGCGCCCATTCAATATGGAGATCATCCCCAATCCGTTCCCTTGCGATCTGACCCTGGCCTGCAATATCGCAAAGGCGTTCTTCGGTGAGCTTCTGCTGGGTCAATGTCCCTTTTGCAGTGTCTTTTTGATCATAATTTTCTATCCACCGGAGGGCCCGACCTCCCATCACCCGGAAAACATCTGACTTCAGGGGATCATCCATGGCCTTGATATGGAGTTCCATGACATTTTCCTGGGGATTGTTGATATCCCTCGTTTGAATATATCCTCGGAGAGTCATGTCAATCATGGGCATAAAAAGAACGGCCATGGGTGTTCTCACTTCCCTGAAACCGCTGTGAATACGATAAGATACAGCTTGGTCGGAAAAGCGGCTGGCAATAACCCTGCGATAGGCGTCGGTCAGATTTTGTGTGGTCACCCCTGTCATACTTTCATACTGGGAGGCAAAGGTGTGGGAAAGGTCTTCATCCACAGCCGAGGCACGGACAGCCCATTTATCATCTCCCACCGCCGTGGCCTTGGCGGAGGCCTCAATGGCCCCAATGATTTCATCGGGAATCCGGGCCTGCATGACCCATTCCCGGATGGTCCGGGTCCTTACGTTGAATGTCTCCTGGTCTTTCCTCATATCCAGATTGTGAATAAGTAAACGGATCCGTTCGTTCAAGTCATTGGCATCCAAAAAATGCCGGTAGCCTTTGGCCGAGATCACAAAGCCCGGTGGCACGGTACCCGGCATATGTCGGCTGATTCGCGCGAGCATGGAGGCTTTGGTCCCCACTTGGCGATGGTCCAGGGCATCTTCGGTGTCAAGGCTAAGGGCAAGGGCGTCCCCCGGACTTTCGGGCAGGGTATTGAAGATCCTCTCTGTTTCATTGCGAATGGAAGAAAGAACCTCATAAAGATCATCATATCGATTTTCTGCAAGAAGATTCAACTCCTGGACCATCAGAAAGCTTTCATGGATCAGACGCTGAACAGGTACTTTGATTCGGGGATCAAAATATCTGGCATGGTTCAGATCAGCCCCCAGGTCTCCAAGCATCTTGAGGGCATGGACATTACTGTTCATTAGTGATCGAAGGGCTTCGTAACGAAACCTCACAGGATACGATGCAGCATCGGTTTTTTGAAATCTGTTCATCAATGGCATAAACGTTCTCCCGGATAAAAGGTTCTGGCGCGTTTCAGGGGGTCAAATCCTGGGCGGCACGCTCGATGATGACCCTCAGATCGCTGGGTTTGAAAGGTTTGGCAATAAAATCAAAGGCTCCTTTGGAAAGCGCTTCACGGGCTATTTCCACGGTGGCATATCCGGTGATGATGATCACCTTGGTTTGTCCGGACTTGGCAAGGACACGATCCAGAATCTCAATGCCGTCGATTTTGTCCATCCGGATATCGGTCACGACAATATCTGTGGGATTTTCATAAAAATGTGCCAGAGCCGATTCCGGATCTTCAAAGGTTTCCACCTGGGCGCCGGTTTTTTCAAGGGCGGGTTTAAGGCGCTTGCCCACAATGGATTCATCGTCAATGACCATGATTTTGATGTTTTTCATGTCCATGGTTTATCTCCTTATATCGCTTAAAATCTGTTCAAGGCCCAGGGGGGTTGAAAACAACCGACTCCCAAGAAGGGCAAGGGTATCATCCATTACCGCAGCCGGTCTGTCATAGCACCAAGCCAGAATTCCATCGTTGATTTTACTCGTACTGAATTCCAGAGGAATCAGGGGTTCGGGAATCATCCGGTCGTGCATGAAGACAAAGACGTAATCCCCATCCCTTTCCCCGGAAAGACAGATGTCCACCTGGCAAAGGATGCGATTGCCCTCCCTGAAGCCCAGACTCATAAAGGGTCCGTTCATAACCGCTGCCCAGCGGACATGGGCAAGGCCCGAATCCGATGTGATCGCATTCTGTGGAGAATCCCGAAACATCACCCGCAATGGGCGGCAATCGGAAGCCTCCACCGAAGATTTTCCCGATAAAGGCGTCTCGTCCCCCACTGGCAAAAAATGAATCCGGTGAACGATTCCCTGGCAGGGGATCGCAAGGGCCGGCATGTCGGTGAAGGGAAAGGGCACCGTACAGGTCCGTGTCATGATGTGGTTGAAGATCTCCCGCACAAACCCCATGACGCTGCTCTTTTTATCACCCTTTTCAGGGTCAAACCAGTTGAGAACATCTTTAAGAAGCCTGTATTCAGGATCTTCATTGCCTGAAGACCCTTGAAGCCACGATCCGTTCTGAACGGACAGAAGGATCTTCCCGGCTCTTTTTTTCTGGTCGTCCCACTGGTGAAACAAGGCATCCCCACCGTGATTTCTCATCACACAGGCGTCAAAAACCAGAGTCCCCAGGACCCGTATGGTCTCTTCCACCATGGCTGTCACATAATGAACATCCAGAATGTATTCTCCACAGGCTTTCTCCTGACCATCCCCGAACAGGTTCATAATGATACGGGTATTTTCAAGAAGTTTTATGTAACGAAGATGATCGAGATACAGCTCATTGATTCCCGATTTTCCGGAGACACTCCGTTTGAATAAATTCAGAAGTTCCATGATCACCACTCCCTTCACGTTTACCGGCCTTGGTCCATGTTCTTAGGCAGTCTTTACCAGACCTCGCGAGAGACTGGCTTCAATTTTTCTTCTCTGGAAATAAGCCTTGGAAACAAAAAACATGATCATCAATCCTCCGGATATTCCCGCCACATAGAGAAGGCCTTTACTCGCCGAATTCAGATAATCGTTGTAAGCCGGATCAAGATCAATATAGCCCAGCTGCTGCAGATAAATGGGAATGGCGATGGCCCTGCTGATCACACAGATCAGGATGATCACCGAGGTCACCATGCGGATCACGATCTCTTTGACCACCTTGGTTCCATAAGCACCGATATAAATACCCAGAAGGGACCCGGCGTATAAAAGAAGGGTCAGACGGATGTCCACCATCCCCTCAAAGGCGTAGTTGAGTGCACCAAAGGCCCCCATATACATGGCCAGGTAAAGTTCACTGCCCGCAGCCACGGCTGCCGGGACTCCGAACACATATATCATGGCCGGTACACCGATAAATCCGCCTACACCAATGGTTCCTGCCAGGTATCCCGTGGCCAGACCACAGACCATGATCACCCAGAGAGACACTTTCACATCCGCCACCGGGAAATAAATCAGAGGGTACAATCGCAACCTCGAAAGAAAGTCCACGATTTTTGTGGAGGGGCCACTTTCATTACTGGATTTGGACTTGATGATATCACTGAGCATGGAAATGGCCACCAGGGACAGAACCAAAGCAAACACAAGACTGATATAAAGATTGGCCCCGGCTCCCCTGTCCGTTGAATGGGAGTCTCCGCCTCCTTCAAACAAAAGCTTCATGACAACAACGGCAAGCCGTATGCCCGCAAAGGCCGTGATCAACATGAAAAAAGACAATTTTTTATCCACGTTACCCATTTCACCATGTTTTTTTGATCCCACCATGGCTTTGCCGAATTTATGGGTGATGTTGCTGGCCACGGCCACCGGGCCCTGAACCCCGAGATTCATCATACCCGGAGTCATGAAAAAGGCTCCCCCGGATCCGATGAATCCGCTTAGGATTCCGCCGATAAATCCAAGAATCGACACCTGGAAAGCCACCATCCAACTCATTTCTATAAATAAATTTCCAAAAGGTCCTGGCATGTTACACCTCGTTATGTATTTTGTGTCCATAATTCCTGAATGAACACGATTGATGGTTTTTTATCTCGTCATGTGCGCCCAAGGTTTTGATCATGGTCCTATTCCAGTCGGATCATCTTAAGAAAGTTATGATAAAAACCTCCGATCACCAGGGCGATCACCGGGACACAAATTGCAACGACCACCGCTGAAGCGATTTTCTGTGACATAGTCCCACCCAGCTGACCCGCAGACACAAACTTAATAATGGGTTTTTGAAAACCAAAAATAACCAGATAAATCATTGCCGAGAAGAAGGCCGATGTAACCAGACCGATCATTTGTTTTTTACCAAAAAGATAGCGTGATTTCAGGTCCTCAGCTGACAAAACAGGGCAGCTGAATTTATCTGTCATCATACTGACAAGATCGCGTTTCAGCCTTTGTTTGGCGACGCCTTTAGCCGAAAACATATCGCCCACAACGATCAGACTGTATTCCACATTTTTTGAAATATCCTTGACCAGACCCCCGACTCCGCCGTGGCTGGTGTGTGAGCACCCGGCACGCCCCACTTCAATGAGCCTGTTCATGGTTTCGGTGAGACCTTGATCCGATGCCAACGCCTTCGGGGCCTCCTCGTTTTCTTCCAGGATGCCACCATCGGGCTCTCCGGTACTGTCCATGGGTGCTGATGCCTGAATCTCGTCTTCCTTTTGCACATCTGAAGAAAGCTGAACAATTTCAACGGCCGCATTCCATTTCTCGGCGATATCGATCAAATGATTCATATGCTCGGCCTTGGAATCAAACGTCTCACCCAAAAGCAGGATATTGGTGGATGCTACCGTGCAGACAAAGGAGCTGACTCCGGGAACGGATTCCAGAATCTGGGGGATGGCCTTGGCCTCCATGGCTTGACGTGGGAGATAACTGACAGAGACATGCCCTTTTTCTGCCTTGAGCGTCACTTTCGCCTGGCGGGTCTGGTCGTGATTACCAATGGCAAGACGACATTTCGAGGCAAGAATAAGATCGGAAATAGTCTGGTTGGATGACGGCGTGGGTTGGAATTCAGGGAGCTTGGCAACCTGAAGAAGAAAGTGGGATACGCTCTGGGCTGACATATGATAGGCATTGACCGTCAAATCATACAATGATGGGTTTTCCCAGTCTTCCTTGTAGAGGATTCTGACCCAACGCCGAATGTCATCGTCGGTCTGTTCGATATATTGTTTGGCTTTTTTCCTGTCCAGATTCAACTTGGACATGGCGGTTTTAATTCGATTTTCAGGATCATCAATGGCTCTGACACGCAGAACGTTTGGCAGGCCTGGCAGAACCAGGTGGCCGGCCCTTCCGTGATAAACCACGCCCTTTTTCTGAGCCATGCTGCACAGTTCACTCGTAACAAAGGATTTAAAGAGATCGATATTGATACTACGCTCTTCTGTAATGGGTTTATTCTTCAAGATATCAATCTCAATTTTCCCCACGGGGATACCGTAATCAGTCGCCTTATCGGTCAAGGACTCCCGACTGACGCATGCGTATCCGAGCTTCTCTGCCAGTTGTTCGGAAAGCGTGCTGCTGAATCCGTAGCTTCCCCGGGAAATACAAATGATCTGCATGGTTGAAACCTCACTTTTGGCTGGTGTGCAAAGATGTGGTGTCCTTTTTTGCACGCGTTCTGGGAGTCACGATGGGATAGGTGATATGCGGCCTGACTTTTTCAAACCAATGTTCTGATTTCTTGCGCCGCCTTCCGGTCACTATCTTTTCGTCACTGCCCCAAATAATGGCTGCAATGGTCGGTGCAACCGCAATATATTTAAGGAATTCCGAAGCCTTATCTCCCTGCCTGATCTCATGGTCAACCCGTATGCCCTCTTTTTTAATGATCTCTTCCGCATGAAGAAGGACGCGCTTTCCCATGTCGGCTTGGGCGTGATTTTCCTTGTCATAGGAAACCAGCATCAAGACCGAAATAGCACAGTCCATCCGTTTGGCCAGTTTCAGGGAATAGTGGATGATTGACTCATCCGCCACGCCGTTTTCAAGAACAAGAACAAGATGACGCTGTGCGTCCATGTGTGAAATCCTTTTCCCAGTCTAATGTCAAAAAAGCCGGCTTTGGGGTTGAACGTCATGTAAACCGATATCATGGAAAAGCAGAATATGTGCCAGCGGAGGGGAATAATTATAAAAAACTATATTTACAGGATGTTATACAATTTTTGCGGGAAAGTGGGTTGTTGCATAATGCGACGCCGCTTTAAAGCCGGCGCTGTATGTGGCTGAATTTTATTAGTATATTTATAGTTGCATTTTGCAACATCATTGATGCATAATGCGACATCCTATCCGTCTTCAAGCATGGCGCGTTTCAACTTACGGTACAAAGAAGCCCGATTGATTCCAAGCAGCCGTGCAGCCTCGGATTTGTGGTGCCCCACTTTTCCAAGAACCCAGGCGATGTATTCGGTCTCTATTTCTTCAAGGGTTTTGATCTGGCTGGTGGGTTGATGAAAGGTAAAAGCATCGTATTCTGACAGATCACCGGGCAGATCTTCCACACGGATCGTTTTCCCCCTGGCCATGGACACGGCATGTTCCACAATGTTTTCAAGCTCCCGGATATTGCCCGGATAACCGTATTCGGTTAAAAGTTTCATGGTTTCTGCTGAAAATCCCGTGATCTGTTTTTCCATGCGTCTGCCGTGCCGTTTTAAAAAAAATGCCGACAAAATAGGAATATCCTCTTTCCGTTCACAGAGATAGGGCAGATGAATGTGGATGACATTCAGACGAAAATACAGATCCTGCCTGAATTTACCGGTGGAGCACAGTTCCTTGAGGTCCTTATTGGTGGCGGAAATAATCCGGATGTCCACCGGAATAGGCTCGGTCCCCCCCACACGAAGCAATTCACGTTCCTGAACCACACGGAGAAGCTTGGCCTGCATGGCCAGAGGCATATCCCCGATTTCATCAAAAAAAACAGTCCCCTTATCCGCACTTTCGATCAGCCCGGCCCGGACACTGGACGCACCGGTAAAGGCATCTTTTTCATGGCCGAACAATTCATGGGCCACCAGGTCCTCATGGAAGGCGGCGCAGTTGAAGGCCAAAAACGTTCCCTGCCGCTTTCGGCTTGTCTCATGGATGGTCCGTGCAACCAGTTCTTTGCCTGTCCCGGATTCACCGGTGATCAGAACATTGGAGTCCGAATCTTCGATATGACGGATCAGTGTTTTAATTTCCTGGATTTTTGGACTTTTCCCGATAATACCTGCAAAGGCATGTTCGGTTTCAATTTCATCTTCCAGCTCCCTGACCCGCTTGCTCAATTTCAGATTTTTAACAGCCTGACCCACGATATGGCGGACCTCATCAGGCCGGATGGGTTTCTGGAGATAATGAAAGGCCCCTTTTTTGGTGGCTTCGATGGCCGAGTCAACCGAAGCGTATCCCGTGATGATGATCACTTCCGTTTCCGGGGAACGGCTTTTGGCCAGCTCCAGAATATCCAGTCCACCCACCTCATCGATCATCAGGTCCGTTAATATAATATCAAAGGTATTTTCCCGAACCAGAGAAAGGGCACCCATTCCGTCGGATGCAGTCTGAACACCGAACCCGATCTTTAAAAGAAGATGTTCCAGGCGTTTTACGGTGATGTCATCGTCATCGACAATGAGGATGGAAACGGGTTGTTCCTGTTTTGTTTTTTTATCTGCGCTCATGGCTCCACACCAATGTACTTATATTTTTGGGTTTTTTGAAGATCTAAGGAAAACAAAAACAAACTAAACCTCATAATGTTTGTCTTACCTATACCCCTTAAAAAAAAGAGTCAAGTGAGGCGACCTTTGCCCACAAACACAATATGATTGACAAAAATGCGCGTATCATATAAAAATATCAAGTTAATATGATAAGTTAGCTTATACTCAAAAGGCAATCAGTGTTTAAATACAGTTTAAATATTTTATTTTAAGGATTTTCTAACATGACAAGGACGAGACATTATGAAACAGGTTGAAAAACTTATTGACCGGGTCATCAACAGGGTGAATATCAATTTGAGGGAATTCAATTTTGATGCCACACCCTATGCGAAAAAAGTCATCCCACTCAAACAGATGATTAATTTCGACGGCTTTTACGGGATTACCTCCCACCATCCCATCCACTTTAACTTCATCCATTCCAATCTTGCGGGAAGCTATTTTCTTGGGAAATGCATCACAGACCATGCCCTGGTCTATAAAACCGACGTGAGGGGGGATGAACTTAAAAAAAAGGGGGACGACTTTACTTACCAGGGCACCAGCTTTCCCATTGATACAGATGAAGCCATCCGGATCTGCGACAGCTATCTGATCAAAACCCTGATTCACAGCTTTTCCCATGATCCCGAGTCTCCCGAAGAATTTCTGATTCGTAACAGCATGTCAGGATTCTACGCCAATATCCATGGCTCACCCATTGAAGGATGTTATCTGGCCCCTTTTTCAACGGTGGATCTGACTACCCTGCACTCCTGTATCATCGGAACCTTTTCCTACGTGTGCGCAGGAGACCTTTACCATGCCCAGGTTCCTGACGGAACCATCTGGCTCAAAGGAGACACCTTCGAGTTCAAGTACACCTTTGAAAAGGCCATTCTGGACAAATACATCAATAACAACCTGGATGCCCGTCCCACAGGTATTTTAATGGATTTTGTGGAAAGCCGGAAATACGATTTCCAAGCTGTATTTGATTCAGCCACAAACAAACCGGACATCAATGTCCCCAGCCAGTCTGCCGTCAACCGGTATGCCTATGTGGCCGGAGACACAACCATCGGCGAGAATGTCCTGATCTCCCAGCGGGCTTACCTTGTCAACGCCTGGATGGGTCCTGGTACCAATGCCCAGGAAAATTCCTACATTATCAATTCACGGCTGGAGAAAAACGACATCACAGCCCATGGGGCCAAGATCATCAATGCATGGCTGGGTGAAAAAGTGTTTGTGGGTTTCAACTGTTTTCTCCAGGGCAAACCCGGACTGCCCTTGTCCATCGGCCAGGGCTGCATCATCATGCCCCATACCATCATTGATCTTGAAGAACCCCTTGAAATACAAGCCGAATCCGTTGTCTGGGGTTACATACAGAACAAGGCGGATCTGGAACAGAACAGTATCCCGTTGTCAGAACTGAAAAAGATCAACAAGGATATCGAACACAAAAACATCATGTTCAAAGGCAGTGGGAAAGACCTGGTTGAAGGTTTCCAGCAGCGCATCGACAACATTCTGGAAGCCAATGGGGCCTATTTCACGAATGAAAATAAAAAAACAGGGCATGCACAGAAAGGCCACAGCATTTCGTACAATATTATCCAGCCTTATCTGACGGGGAAAAACAAGGGGATTTTTCCGTCCATCAGCATTCGGCCTTGATTGGTTTTTTGTTGTAGTGACTTAATTAAAAAAGCCTTTCCGCAAGCGGAAAGGCTTTTTTTGTACTGCTAATGTGACCTATAGGACTTATGGGACTTATGGCTGGGCGCGGCTTGCCGCGCCCAGGGGGTCTGATCAGTTGGCGCTTGCCATGATGGGCATGTATTTTGACAGGGGGCAGCCTGAGCATTCGCCTTTATCATGAATTTTTTTGTAAATAGCCACAAGGGCCTGTTCTCCATTGGCAAAAATATTTTCTTCCCCGAGCTTATCCATCAGATGGGTTCGCTTAAAAACCTCGATGACCTCCTCCTTGACCCCGCTGAATGAAATATCACGGCCGCTGGCCCTCAGGGACTGGATAAGTATGGCCAGGGCTTCTTCACCCGATGCATCCACATCGTTGATGCCGCTGGCTTCAATCAGAACATGTTTAAGGTCCGGTTTCTCGGCAATGTATTCAAGGACTTTGTCTTCCAGGTAGGTGGCGTTGGTGAAAATCAGGGCGCCGTCAAAGCGGACCACGGCAATATGATCACACTGCCTAAGACCATGTTTGCTGGCACTCCTGAGGGATTGATCCTGGGATTTTGAAAGAAGAGCCACCCGGGGGCGAAGGTTCTTGTAAATAAACACAATAAAGGTCAAGACAACTCCCACCATGATGCCTTCTTCGAGATGGGGTGCAAAATAAAGGGTGCAGACAAAGGTGATCACGGAAATGATCCCGTCGGACCGTTTGGCTTTCCAGGCATGAACAAAACCCGAGGTATTGATCAGCCCGATCACCGCCATCATGATAACCGACGCAAGAACGGCCTGGGGCAGATGATAAAGAAGGGGTGTGAAAAACAAAAGGGTCAATCCCACCATCAGACTTGTAACCACCGATGATACGCCACTGACGGCATTGGCCTGGAGGTTTACCGCTGATCTGGAAAAGGACCCGGAGACAGCATAACTCTGACCAAAAGAGCCGATGATATTCGCAAGTCCCTGTCCAATAAGTTCCTGGTTGGGATCAAGCTTCTGGCCTGTCTTGGCTGCCATGGCCTTGGCAATGGCGATGGCTTCCATAAAGCCCAGAAGTGAAATAATCACGGCAAAAGGCAGAAGCTGAAGAAAAGCGGCAAGATAACTGCTGTTTTCGGGTGGTTTGGGAAGAGCCAGTTTAAGACCCTTGGGAATGGAGCCGACGACGGCTCCGGCACCAATCATATTTATACTCTCAGGTGCAAGGACACCGTTCCCAACCTTGATACGCCAGGTGCGGCCATCTGTTTTCATATCGGCGGGAAGGGTTTCAGGCGTGTAAAACACGGGATTTTCAGACGTATCCTTTGCCATGGCAAAATGGACATTCCGTAGGTCCTCACGTTTCACATGGGCTTCTTCGCTGGTTTTATCGATATCCGCCTGAATAAGGGCCAGCTGGTGCTTGATCTCAAGCTCTTCCATGGAAGGAAAGGCGTGCTTTGCATGTTTGGACTCTTCCGTGATGGCCTTGAGCCGGGTGTTCAACTCTGCCCGATCCACGCCGAGATTTTCAATTTTCAAGACATCATTATTAAACGACTCAATGGTTGAAATCACCTGGGGCGATACGATATTTTCAATGCCCACCTTTGAATCGTTATTAAACTTGAATACAAAGGAAATAATCGTGGTCACAACCACCGCCACCAGAACATTGGGTATCTTTGGATTGACACGCTTGAGGGTCACCATGATCGCAATGGAAAAAACCCCCATGGCCAGTGTGGGCAGATGGGTGTAATGCAGGGCTGATTTACACACCTCTATAATGGTCTGGTAATGATGGGGGGCCTTGTCAACATAAACGCCGAACAACTTTGAAAACTGTGAGGATGCAATGATGATTGCGGCTGCATTGGTAAAGCCGTTAACAACGGGATGGGACAGAAGGTTGACCACCAAACCCAGCTTGAACACTCCCAGAAAAAGCTGAAAGCAGCCCACCGTCAGTGCGAGAAGCACGGAATAAGCGATAAACTGCGGGCCACCGGCAGTTGCCAGGGGTTCCAGTGACGCAGCAGACATCAGGGAGACCACCGCAACGGGGCCCGTGGCCAGCTGCCTACTGGACCCGAACAAGGATGCCACCATGGGAGGCAAAAACGCTGCATAGAGGCCAAAATAAGGCTTGAGCCCGGCCAGCTGGGCATAGGCCATGGACTGGGGGATCAGAACCATGGCAACGGTGATTCCGGCGAGAAAATCTGTCCTCAGCTTCTCTCCGTTGTAATCCTTAAACCAGAGTAAGAATGGAAAAAATTTAGCTAACATTGTGTCTCCCTTTCAAAATTAAACTAAAAAACCCTAAACCATATAAAAACACACGGTTCGGTGTGTTTTGAAAACTGATGCAATGTCTTCGCAATTGTATAAGTTATCATAGATATATGAGAGAGGAGGGTTTGTCAATTGGAACTGACTGAAAAGCGTTTGCTTTAAATTTATCCTGTTTTAGGCCTTTTGTGATATGGTGCTCAAAAGGCTAAAAACACAATTACAGAGGAGCTAAAGAGGATTTTAAGCCCATGGCCGTTTATGATTTTGATTCTGAGATTGACCGCAGAAAAAGCTCCAGCCTCAAGTGGGACTATTACAAACAAAGGGATGTGATCCCCCTCTGGGTGGCTGATATGGATTTCAAGGCATCGGGTCAGGTGATTTCAGCCTTGAAAAATCGCGTTGACCATGGCGTTTTCGGTTATACTCTTCCACCGGATGAGCTCATGGACACGCTGGTCACCATGCTCAAGACGCGCTATGCCTGGGACGTTGCGCCATCCTGGATCGTTCCGCTTCCGGGCGTGGTATCCGGCCTGAACGTCAGTTGCAGGGCTGTGGGGAAACCCGGCGATTCGGTCATGGTTCCTGTGCCGGTCTACCCCCCTTTTTTCGATGCCCCTGCCCTCGCAGGTAAAGAGATGGTCAGGGTTGAGATGGTCCAAAGGAAAAACCGTCTGACCTTTGACTGGGATTCCCTGGAAAATAAGATCGACTCAAACACCTGCCTTTTTCTTTTATGTAGCCCTCACAACCCTGGAGGGACGGTCTTTCGTGAAAGCGAGCTGCGAAATCTGGCGGCCATGGCTAAAACCCACCGGCTGGTGATCTGTTCAGATGAAATTCATTGCGGTCTTGTACTGGAAGGTCGGCATATCCCCACGGCTGTGGCCTGCCCGGACATACGTGATCAGGTTATCACCCTGATGGCTCCCAGCAAGACCTATAATATCCCGGGCTTGGGATTTTCCTTTGCCATCATTTCTGACAACCCCCTTCGTGAGGCGTTCATCCGCGCGAAAAAAGGGGTGGTCCCCGAAGTTAATGCCCTGGGCTATACAGCTGCCCTGGCAGCCTACAGGGACAGTGACACCTGGCTAAGCGAGGTCCTTGACTATCTGCGAATCAATCGCGACCTGACTTACAAACGGTTAAGCCAATGCAGGGGATTGTCCCTGATTCGGCCTGAAAGTACGTATCTGATCTGGATTGACGCACGAGGAACTCGGCTGGATGACCCGGCCCTGTTCTTTGAAAAGGCCGGAGTGGGGCTTTCGGATGGAAAATATTTTGGGGCACCTGGGTTTCTTCGTCTTAATTTCGGATGCAGCCGTTTGTTGCTCACCCGGGCCCTTGATCGCATGGAGCGAGCTCTTTCACATTTGTGATCCTGGCCTGAGTTGCCTGCTGAGAACTGTTCCAAGCTCTTCCATGGTGTATGGTTTTTTCAACATTTCACCAGCACCCTTTTCCTGGGCAATTCGCACCTCTTTCGTGTCAGCATACCCGGTGGTGATAATGACTTTCTGGGAAGGGTTCAATTCAATGATTTTCTCATAGGTTTCCCGGCCACTCATCCCCGGTTCCATGACCATATCCAGAAGAACAATATCCACCTGGTCATGTTTCAGGTATTCCACAGCCTTTTCACCACTTTCAAGGGCAACGCTCGAATAACGAAGGCTACTAAGTAGCTGGGTTGCAATTTCCCGCTGGATGATTTCATCATCCACCACAAGAATTTTCTCACCCTTGCCCTTGACATGATCGAGGGTCATGGTTTCTTTTTTTTCAACGGTACGAAACCGGGTTGCAGGGAAATAAAGGTCAAACACTGTACCATTTTTCCCGCTTGTCACATTAATATGCCCCCCATGTTCTGTAACGGTGTTCCAGACAATGGCAAGGCCCAGTCCGGTCCCGCTTCGTCCCATGACTTTTTTGGAGTAAAACGGTTCGAAAATTCGGTCCATGTCTTCGGGTGAAATGCCGCCTCCGGTATCAGCAACACTCAAAAGCACATATTCCCCCTGGGGGATGTCGTCATAACCCTTGATGGGCAGGACCAATTCGATGTTCTGACAGGTAATGGTCACCGAGCCATGGCCCTGGACCGATTCGACGGCATTGATCACAAGATTCAACAAGGCCTTTCGAACCTGAACCGAGGATGTTGCGACATTATTGATCTCCTTGTCCAGAATCACGTTGATCAGCACTTGGGGATACTGTACTGCCAAGCTGGCATATTCAGCAGACTGCAGAAATTCACCAATAATTGCATTAATATTGACAATCTCTTTTTTCCTGGCAGCCCCCCGGGCCACGGTAATCAGATCATCAACAATGGCCGCTGCTTTTTTTCCTGAAAGGTAAATGGCCCTCACATGACCCCGGATGGGGCTGTCCACAGGCAGGTCAAGGAGAATCAACTCCGGGTAATTGATGATACCCGAAAGGATATTGTTCAAATCATGGGCCACACCTCCGGCAAGAAGTCCAAGGGCCTCCATTTTTTTGGCCCTGTCCAGGGTTTTTTGGAGTTCCGCTTTTTCCTCTTCACTTCTCTTCTTTTCCGTGATGTCCCGGCTGATTCCCCGGACCCCAAGAACGTTGCCCGCTTCATCGAAATAATGAACACCCCGGGTCTCCAGGGTGCGGTATTCACTGTTCTTATTTTGAATACTGCACTCAATGGTGGGCAAAAGCTCCCCGGGTCGTATGTTTTTCATCAATATCATTGTAAGTCGTTCCCGCTCATAGATGGGGAAATAATTGACAAAGCGTTTGCCCTGGATTTCAAGGGGTGTATAACCCGTAATCGATTCCACGCTGGGGCTGCTGTAAACAAACTGTCCATCGCGATCAATATCCCAAATCCAGTCCGTGGTGGTTTCAACGAGATTTCTGAACCTTTCTTCACTTTTCCTAAGAGCTTTTTCAGCAATTTTTCTTTCTGATATGTCATGGATCACCACCCGTGAGCCCGTGATCTTGTCCCCGTCAAAAATAAAGCTGTTATTCAGAACTGCCGAGAAATAGCTTCCATTCTTGGTATTGATATCAAGCTCAACATTTCTGGAAATGGTTTCACCCCGAAGCACTCTCTTCAATCGTTCCTTGAGAATTTTTCTACCCTGTTCGGTTACCAGGGCAAAGGGACTGAAATTTAAAAATTCATCTTTGCTGTAACCGGTATATTCGCATAACACATCGTTTACACTGACAAATTTTCCTGAAATAAAATCAATTTCATAAATCCCTGCAGGGGCGTAAGTAAACAGCTGCCTGTATTTTTCACGACTTTCCTTGAGTTCATCATTTATACGGCTCAGTTCAGTGGTCCGTTCCCGAACACGGGTCTCAAGTTCAGCATGTGCCTTCCTGAGAGCCAGTTCAGCAATCCTTGTGGGCTTAATAAATCGTGTAATCATGATAAAAATGCCCAGGATAAAAAACATTGCAGCCGTGAAGATGGACAGCACGTAAACCCGCATTTTGGGAATCATATACGCATAAAAATCCCGTGAACTGATGACATAGATCAGGCCCAGAGAAGACGACCGTGAGATTTGACTTAGAACGAGATAACCGTTCTTGCGAACAAAGCCATCCGTATTTTCCGAAAGAAACTCCCGGCTGAAGGATTTGATGGCAGGCGGCAGGACCTGTTCAAGCTCCATGATATTCAAAGAAGGCTTCGCCCCTTGGGTGGCCATGACAGATCCATTCTTACAAATCAGAAAAAACTGGCCCTTCTGATCAAACAGAGGTTCGGTATGGCCATAGAGTGATTCCAGTGGGATATCCATTCCCAAAACGCCGGTAAGGGCATTTCCCTGGTAAAGATGAATGACGCTGGTCATCATGTAACAATTCAAGGACTCGTCGAAATAAGGTCCGACCCAGAAAGACTCGTCGTGTTTTCCCGGAAGATCAAGCTGGAGATAGGACTCCAGTGCCTGGATTTCCTTTTCCGTGTCAATGCCTCTGCCCGGAGACATGGTGGGGTATGAGGACAAGAACCTGTATGTTTTGGAATAATAATAGCTCCGGGTAATCACGCTGCCTTTATATAAAAGGGCATGTTGAATGGCATAAAGCCGTGACGCCATGAAACGCTCTTTACGGAATTCTTCATCAGAGGCTCTCAGGGGATCCATGGTCGGATCAAGAAGCATTCCGTCAAACCCATGTGGGGAAAAAGAAGTCCCATCCTCCATCCCTGATCTGTCAAGGCCGGGATCCTCCAGATAGAATTGCGCCATATTCCTTATCTGAATCACGGTGTTGGAAAAATTCAGAACCGTGTTGTCCAGAATGGTCATCCGCTCGCTGAAACCACTTTTTGCTATGGATAATTGGGTGTTAATTTCAGTTCTGGTATAAAGAAAAAGAAAGAAAGCCGCGATAATGATAAACCCAACGATGGTGGCTATAAGTATTTTAGTCTGCAGAGATGTAAATCGTAGAAGTTTTTTCAAATCTGAGCTCATTATTAGTCATCATCCTGATTTTATTATCTTATGAATCAACCACGTCCCGTTTTCTCCTGCATTTACTGAACATGCAAGCAAGAGTAGATAAAAGAGCGACGTCTTCCTCTTCAGATATGCATTGACTGTGAGACTTTTTTAAACGAAAATTTTAAAAAGGCTGAACGAATTTGATAGTTAATGATTATAGACTGGCTGGTTAAATAATACAACAGGTTAGGTACTTTTTCACCAAAAATTCTTGTCAGCTAAACGAAAAATCATTCAAATAATAATAGGCGTTCACCCTCATCCCTGGTTTCACATAACTAAGATATTCATCATTAACCTCTGAAATTAAAGGAGTTTTCCCATTCATCAGAAAAACAAAAATCTTTTTTGTTTTTCTCTCAATGCTAATACCTGTCACATGGCAAAAAAGTGAGAAGGCTCCTTCTGGAATCGCATCCTTATCCCTTTTCAACCCCAAAAACCGGGCGGGAAGAATTGCAACGGCGTGGTCATGAGGCGGCTCAGGGACAGGAAGTGGGCATGCGTTATCATGCCCGGGACCGTGGTAAAGATCGTCCTTCCATTTTTCCCATGGCCCGTAGAGGATGTTAATCCTGCCATGATGATATATGCGGCCCCTGAAAAGGGTCAACACCGTATCGCTTATGCTGTAAAGCCATTCCCGATCATGGCTGGAGATCACCAACGTTGTTTTCCATATATCACGAGCATTTAAAACGGCTGTCCGCATCAGCCGGCTGCTCTGCTCATCCACATGGCTGGTGGGTTCATCCAGCAAAAGGACTTCAGGCCGCAGGACAAGTCGGGATGCCAGGGCAACCCTGCGGGCTTCACCACCGGACAACTGATGGTCATGCCTGTGGGCAAATTGATCAGGAGATAATCCCACGGCGTCCAATGCCTCGAAGACACGGTGCTTGAGATTCACGGTGTCTTTCCTGATAAACAGGCCATAGGCCACGTTGTTGAACACAGAGCGTTTCAAAAGATAGGGTTGCTGGGGCAACAAGGCAATGCTGTGCCTGGCCTTGTCCGAAAAGGGGCCCACCGGGTAACCCATAAAGGTGACAACCCCGTGAGTCGGTTTAATAATCAGCCCCAGAATGTTCAGAAGGGTACTTTTGCCGCTGCCGTTGGGGCCTGTAAGGCCCGTAATGGTTCCAGGGGAAATGCCCAGATGGTCTTCTTCAAAAACGGTCTTTTCCTGGTATTCATGTTTGATGTGACACAGATCGAAAATAGGGTCTTTCATTATTTTCTCCGCAAAAAAGAAAGGGAGACATTAACGGCAAAGGCGATAAAAAGAAGGACCATCCCCAGGGCGATCCCTGTTTCAAACATGCCCTTGCCGGTTTCAAGTGCGATGGCCGTGGTGATGGTCCGGGTATGCCATTTGATATTTCCCCCCACCATCATGGAGATCCCCACTTCGGTCATTACCCTGCCGTAAGCCGTGACTCCCGCGGCCAGAAGCCCGTAGCGAACCTCCCAAAGACAGGATTTGACCACCTGCCTCCGGCTGGCTCCCAGGGACATCAGGGTGGGGCGGAGATGCCTGTCCATGCCCTCCACAGCTGTGGCTGTTAAGGCCGTAACCACAGGGAAGGCCAAAATGGTCTGTCCGATGGCAATGGCCGGAACGGAAAACAGGAGGCCCAGGGGCCCCAGGGGACCCCGGCTGGAAACCAAGGCATAGACCAGAAGACCGATGAACACGGTGGGAAGGGCCAAAAGCGTATCGACAATCAGGCGCAGGCTTTTCCTGCCCCGGAAATCATAAAAACCCAGAATAAACCCTGCGGGTATACCCGTCAGAAGACTGGCTGCCATGGAGACGGACGACACATAAAGGGTCACTCCCACAGCTGAATAGGTTTCCGGGTCTCCCTGAATAAGGAGCATCAGGGCCTGGCCCATGCCCTTTAAAATAAAATCCATGTCACAAATACGTTCTATTTAGTCTGAGCATTGGGAGTAAACAGCTGTTTCCCAAGAAGTTTGAAATCCCCGATGCGTTTCTGGGTTTTTTCACTGGCCATCCAATTTGAAAAGACAGCCGCCAGATTATTTTTGGCCTTGGGGCACTTTATGGGGTTGACCTCAATGACACTGTACTGGTTTTTGAGAGCCCCATCCCCTTCCACCAGAATCACCAGAGTGGGTTTCCCGCCCTGGGTAGCCTCATACTTGATATAGGTGCCCCGGTCCGTCAGGGTGTAGGCTTTTCTTTCGCCTGCAATGGTAATGGTAGGCAACATGCCCTGGCCGGTCTGGACATACCAGCTTTCTTTGTCAGGCAAAGCCTTTCCTGTGTTGTTCCACAACGTAAGCTCCATCTTGTGTGTCCCTGAATTATCACCCCTGCTCGCAAAAGGGCTGCCCGAGTTTCTGACCAGGGTGAGTGCATCTAAAACCCCTTTCCCCTTGATTCCGGCCGGGTCCAAAGACGGTCCGATGATCACGAAATCATTGTACATGATTTCCCGGCGATGAATGCCGAATCCATCTTCAACATATTTTTTTTCTGCTCCCGGGGCATGGACAAGAAGGACATCCACATCGCAATTTTCTCCGAGTTTCAGAGCCTTTCCCGTTCCCGTGGCCGTCCATTTCAATTCAATGCCCGTATCTTCGGTGAACTGAGGGCTCAGATAGTCCAGAAGCCCCGTGTTGTCTGTGCTCGTGGTGGTCGCCATCAAAAGAGTTTCCCCTGCATGGACCGGTGCAGCCAGTAAAAACAACCCAACACATATTAAAACTGATCTCCTGATGAGTTTCATAGCATTCTCCTTGTAAATCTTCATGTTTGTTTAAATCTTAGGGAAAACAATCCGGCCACTGATGTCCGTATCATAACCCCCCAATTTTTTTGCTGTGTCCTTGAACGATGTCTCATGCAGAATTCCGATGAAATTCTGAACTCCCCGGTCAAAAAACCGCTCTTTGGTCACCAGAAGGTCAAACCGCTCCATCCTCAAAGGCATAAAATCCAATCCCAGCAGGGCGGCCACTGTATGGATGCCAGGCCCTGTATCTGCCCTTCCGGATAGAATTTCAAGCCCCACATCCATGTGCCTGGGCACTTCGTTTTCATAGCCATCCAACCGATGGGAGCCCAAACCGGCCTTTTTCATTTCATGGTCGAACAGCAAACGGGTACCCGTTCCCAGGGGGCGATTGACCATGCGGATACCCGGTTTACCCAGATCACTGAATGAATTGATTTTTTTAGGATTACCCTTTTGGACCAAAAGCCCCTGCTCTCTACGGCAGAAATTGATCACCACCGGTATCTTTTCCATTTCCTTGACCGCAAAATCAAAATTATAGTCATTTTCACTTTCCTGGAGAAGATGACTGGTGGCCATATGGCAAAAATTCTGGCGAAGGGCTCTCAATCCTCCCATGCTTCCCAGATTTCCGAACACCGCAACCTGGTCAGGATAAAGGGTATTAAAAAGGCCCATGGTCCGATCAAGGAGAATGTCGTTGCTGCCTGTAATGATCAAAAGCCCATTATAAGGAGGAAGCTTGGTTACGGGATCAGGAAAATTCGATGTATTATTCTCAATCCACTGATTAACCAGATGCCTGGGAAAAAGCCATTTCCCGGTGATTTTGGATGCCGGAAGCCCTTTTTCCGAAATCAGGGAGTAAACCATTTTTTCATTGACCCCAAGAAATTCTGCCACCTCTTTTGTGGAAAGCAATGTTTTCATAACCTTTCTCCGTAAAGAAACCAAACCACGGCCCTTGGCATTAGGCCCGTTAAAAGAAACGTGCCGGACAAACGATCCTCCCGGCACGTGCAATTCGTGATGAACTCGTCAAACGTCGCCGTTTGGGACTTTTTACGACGCCATCAGTTCTGGTTATCTCTTAGTGTACATGGTCTCTTCTTGTCAATACATCTGTCAAATCATTCGCAAAAAGACTTAAAATAACCCGTAAAACCCAGGTCGGGCTGATCCGATAAAACACGAATCATCGGATTCATCTGAAGAGGATGTGATGTCCGTGACCAGTGCCCCGGGATCCACGATGGTTCCATTGGCCAGGTTATCTGTATCCGTGGCCGGATCCCCATCCGTCAATGTGATGGTGATAATCCTGTCTCCATCATTGCTGCCCAGGGGAAGCTCATTCCAACCACTTTCCGTAATCTTGTAATATGTGGCGTTGACCGGGACATTCTCCGGCATTTCTATCTGAACCGTTACCTCCTGGCCCGGTGTAAGCCCCGTGATATCAAATTTTAAAGCACCGTAAGGAATTTGCTTATTTAGGGGTTTGCCCACCTGGCTTAATACAGGGTCTGAGTCTTCAAGAGCTGTCACCTGACTGAAAGAGCCGTGGGAACAATTGATTCGGATGTTTGAGGATCCCCTGGTATGCCGGAAGCAGGCTGTATCTGCATCTTTATAATCCGCTATTCCGTCCTGATCCATGTCCCTTGCTTCATCCTGGCCTTCTTCACTGTCCAGAATACCGTTTCCATTGGAGTCGGTTCCGTCAATGGCGCCGTAAACAATAATTTTTTCCTGATCAATATAGGACCATCCTGCTTCAAGGACATTGATATCCGTGGTCCCTTCCGGGAGAGGATTGACTTTAAGAATGGTGGCTGACCGGCTACAGGAACCGGCATTGTGATCCCATGCATTTTCATAAGGCCAGATGACAGCCTGAAAATCCGACTTGCTCGACTGGTCCGGTGCTTCGGGGTATTTCTGGGGGACCACGACTCGAAATGGGCCTGAACCGTCCAGTTTGTTTTCACCGTTCAGCAATCCCGGGTCGAGATTCGCACCATCCCGCTTCAAGGCAAGAAGGGCTTTCAACCCGCCAGTCACCTGGATAGAACTGCCATGGGCCCGCCCTGAGCAAGAGGGAGCACTGTAATCACACCATCCATAGTCAGGATTTTTTGACTGGTCAGCATCATTGTCATAATAATAGGTCGCAGGCGGGTATTGATAATCGGCTTCCGGTGCATTGCCGTAGACATGATACATGTCAAGGCCCGCATCATAGGAAAGGGGATGATCCTGGGACCACCCATCGGGTGCGTAAACGGTTATGCTTGTGGCAGAATCGAGAATACCCGCATCGTCCAAAAGTTCTTTCATGGGCACACCCGTGTACTGTGCATAAAAGTCACCGGACCGCGATGTGTTCATCAAAAGAAACTGGGTATGCTGGGGCAAAGCTTCAAGCTGGGCCCTATTGTAGACCCTGTAAGGTGCCTCGGCAAGTCCGGGGTGGTCACCGGGATCTCCCGGAAACCGGTTGGCAGTAATCTCGGTTTTGTTACTTTGTCCATCACCATCGGAATCTGCCTCGTCTATATCCAGAACAGCCTGAGCTGTTCTGTTGGCAGCCAGATAGGCCAGCCCGTAAGGATTCAATGTCCCTGTCAGGGCCTCCTGACCGCCTGCGGCATCGTAACCATACGTGCCGTGGCACCACTGACAGCTTCCCACGGGCACCATGGTTCCCCGGTTATCCACCTGGCCGCCTGCGTGACACAAGGCACAGTGATCAAGTTTTGTCCCTGCTTTTTCCGGATAGACTTCAAGAAATTTTCCGGCATCCCGCTCTCCTTCGTGGTGATAAGCTGCCTGGGCAGACCCAGCACAGAGAAGACATACCATCATCCCCAAAAACCATATTCCTGCTTTCACTGTGATCCTCCTTCATTAACCTTAATATTATTTAAAAATCGAGACTGCACCGTGCAGTAAAGCAGTTTTCCCTCGTGATATAATCAACCTGTCCATCGCTCAGAACACGAACGCGGATAGGGTCTGACATGCGGGTATGGGTCACATCAAAAACCATTCGGCACATGGGAAAAAGAACCCAGTTCAGAGCCAGGGAAAAGGCATCGGCCTTTTCCGTGGAAACATGGGCGTCGGTGTTTATCCAATCCCTGTCTCCATTAAAATGCTCCACCCGTACCCCAAGGCAAAACGCCCCCCAGGTTTGCTCATCTGGATTGAAGTTCCTATTAGGGTAGACAGGTTGCATGATTCCCCTGTTAAACAGAATTGCCTCTCCTGTGATGTTCCACAGAAAAGCCCCGTACCAGGCACTGAAATCAGCATCTTTTGGATCTTGGCCCACGGGCTCAAGGCCCTGATAGCTTAGTTGAATACATTCTCCCATCATGGCCAGGGGCCCCACTGACCAAGCCACCTCAAGCCCGACTCTGACCCGGGAATCCACGTCCTGAAGCACCCCGAATTTTGTATTATGGGACAAATCGTATACATTGATGGACGTGGCAGCCATCCCGCTGCTTTTGACTTTCAGATTCACGTTCAAGGTTTCGATGTTTGCATAGCTTGCCGAAGCTCCAACCTGAAATCCGTTAATGAAGGACAAGGTGCTGTTTTTGAAAGGGGCAAGGACAAAACGGCCGGTCATTTCCGGGCTGTCTTGCTCATTTCCCCGGGAGGAGCCGTCGTCCCCGTCTCCATTGAACAAACCCAGGGCATAGCTCAATCCGTCATTAAAAAACTGTCCATGGAGCATCACCCCCACATCCCTGTGGGGGGAAAGGGACCAGGCCATGGACCGCTCTGAAAAATAAAGGGCTTTATCCCGGCACTGCCATTCAAGGCTGAAGGGCTCTCGAAATTGACCGAAACGAAGGGCATGATTTCCATTCACGCCTTCCACATAGGCATCCACAAGATTATCGGTTTCATTTCCCTGGAACTCATAT
The DNA here is from genome assembly GCA_018818835.1 of Pseudomonadota bacterium. Taxonomy (GTDB): domain Bacteria; phylum Desulfobacterota; class Desulfobacteria; order Desulfobacterales; family Desulfolunaceae; genus JAHIRD01. The sequence goes on along the minus strand of JAHIRD010000109.1, from coordinate 66,866 downwards.
TCCATACCAAACCGAACCCAGCGGGTCAGCGCCCCCCTGAAAACCAGACGGGCCCGTCTCACGTCAAAACCATTTCCAGCCAGCTGGCTTTCGTTATAGCCCCGGTAATCTGCCTGCAGAGCCCCACCCAGCTTAAGTTCCATCCCGCCTTCTTCTTCAGACCTAAGGTAAAAGCCCCCCTTGTAACCGGCAAAAAAAATCCTCTCAGCAAAGGCATCCTGTACCAAGACCATGGCCAGACACAAAACCAGGGCGATAAAAAAGTAAGATTCCTTTAGACGGTTTTGTGCGCATTTGAACATAACGTTTGTCTCCGAATTTTTTTATATTCATGGGAATGCTTTCTTCTATCCGTACACGATATTTTTAGTCAACATTTTAGAAATATATCATTAATAATTTACTAATAATAACCTAAACAAACCAAATCGAACTCAAATATGACTTTAAAACACAGCTAACCGCCAACCCTCGACAACACCAGAGGCTTAAATCCAAATAAGAACGAATCAGTTAAAATTGATGAGCTCGTAAAAAGTCAGCAGATGGATGGCTATGGAAAAAGGTCCATAGGCAAGGCATAGTGTTTGGCCGGGCGTGAAGTCATACTTGGTCGTATGTCGAACGTCCGGCCAAACACTATAACGCCGCATATGGAACTTTTTACGACGCCATCAAAATTCACCTTGCCATTTGGCAAATCGTTTATATATTCATTAATAAACTTTTTTGTATGAAGGAGCAGATCCATGGCAAACCAGATCAAAACAACCGTATTACTAACCCTGATGACGGTTTTTATTATGATGGTGGGACGGATTCTCGGCGGCCCCCAGGGCATGGTTATCGCCCTTATCTTTGCTGGGGGAATGAATTTCTTTTCCTACTGGTTCTCGGACAAGATGGTCCTTCGCATGTATCGGGCTGAGGAGGTGAGTCCGACCCAGGCCCCTGATCTGTATGACATGGTTGGGGAGCTGGCTCAAAAAGCTGGCCTTCCCATGCCCAAGGTCTACATCATCCCCCAGGAACAGCCCAATGCCTTTGCAACGGGAAGAAATCCCCAGAATGCAGTTGTTGCGGTGACCCAGGGCCTTTTAAAACTGATGAGCAAGGAAGAGATCAAAGGCGTTCTTGCCCATGAACTGGGCCATATAAAAAACAGAGACATTCTCATCGGAACCATCGCCGCCACCATGGCAGGGGCAGTCATGATGCTGGCCAACATGGCCAAATGGTCTGCCATATTCGGGGGATTCAGAGGCAAAGACGATGAAAACGGCGGAGGTATTATCGGTGTCATTGTCATGGCCATCATTGCCCCAATTGCAGCCATGGTCATCCAAATGGCCATTTCCCGCTCCCGTGAATACCTTGCCGATTCTACAGCAGCCCAGATCACAGGTAATTCTGAGGGCCTTGCCACAGCTCTTGAAAAACTGGGATCGTATTCTGGACGAATTCCCATGCAGGCCCAGCCTCAAACAGCGCACATGTTCATTACAAACCCTCTGTCCGGAAGAAGCATGGCAAATCTTTTTTCAACCCATCCGCCCATTGAAGAGCGCGTGGCTCGCCTGAGAAACACCCGTCCCCGGCCCGGGCCTACCCATCATGAACCATCGGGCACCATGAAAAAACAGGCTGATGATTTTTGGAATTCTCTGCGCTGATCATTTAACGGAATAGCCAGGGATGATGACATGACACAGGCTCAATCAAAGGCTGAACACTTATATTAAGGATATTAAATCATGGATTACTACAAGACCCTTGGCCTTGAAACAACAGCTGGAAAAAAGGACATTCGCACAGCGTACCGAAAGCTGGCTCTCCAGTACCACCCGGACCGTAACGCCAACGATCCTTCGGCTGCGGATATGATGAAAAAAATCAATGAAGCCTATGCGGTTCTCTCGGATGATGCCAAGAAGCGAAATTATGATTCCATGAAAATGAAATACGGTGAAAAAGCGTATACCCAGTTCCGGGAAAGCTATACCGACCATGATATTTTCAAGGGCTCGGACATCCGGGGAATCTTTGAAGAGCTGGCCAGGGATTTTGGATTCCGTGATTTTGACAACCTTTTCTCGGAAGTATATGGCTCAGGGTACAAGGCCTTTCAATTCAAGAAAAATGGGTTTTCAACCCGTGGCTTTATATTTTCAGGCCCCCTGTTTAAACGCAAGCAAGCCCCAAATGGCAATCAAACAGGCTCTTTGCCGTCAAAGGGCGGTTTTATATCCTCCATAATCCATAAAATAGGCTCCCTGGGAGCACCCAGACAGGGGAAAGACAGGCACGATAAAATCAGCCTGACCCTGGAACATGCAACCCAGGGCGGCCCCTTTGCCTACCTGGTCAAGGAAAGTGGATCCAAACTCCTTGTCAAAATCCCCCCGGGTGTCCGGCAGGGTCAGAAAATAAGACTGGCCCGCATGGGAAAACCCGGTGTCCACGGAGGTCCCTCAGGAGATCTCTATTTAAGGGTATCCGTTAAAAAAACATTTTTACAACATCTGAAACATCTGTTTCTTGTTCTGCGTTCCTTTTTCGGTAAATCCAGCTGATCGCCCCGCTAAGGCGCGTGGCGTTTAATCTTCGCCTCCAGCTGCTGGTCGGCGGCATGCGTTTCGAATTATTCATACTCGTACGCGAGCCCTTCACACCGGCATCGGAGCCGAGACATATCCTTTCAATTACGCGTACGAGTACCGAGTACGAGTACACGTGTTCTGGACAGCCCTTTAATCGGGGTTCCGGTCCGCTATTTTGCACGATACCTTCCTGACCAATAACCCTTCCAATTTCGATATGATGTTGAAAATCACGATGGGATGCAAATTCTCCATGAGAAACAAATATATGTATCTTCTCAAACATGTATGATCCAATAACCTGTATTTTTTTTATTAAAGATGTTTCTTTTTAAAAAACTTTATGCTAATGACGTAAAATACGTGTCATCTCCATAAACATAGTTTCCTTCCCTGATCGCATACAACAAAAATTATGTAAGCATCGGGATATATTGTATTTATACCTATTCAAACATTTTTAATGATGGAAAAATATATGATCACCCTCTCACACAGGCCTCTGAATACGCAAACAAGGCTCAGCCCCAGAGCCGCGTTATTTCTCATCATTCTTTTTATAAGCACCCTGGCGGCAACGGGTGTATGGGCAGCCGCACCTGCTCTCCAGTGGGACAACAACTCGGATGCTGATTATTATGTGGTCTACTGGCGTACGACTTCCGAATCAACACCCTCGGAGCACAGTGCCCCCATCCCGGCAGGAACGCTATCATTCCCCCTTTCGGCATCCCCGGATGGCAAAGAATATTTTTATTCTGTCAAAGCGTTTAATGCCTGCGGGAACTCCAGTGACTTTTCCGATGAAATCAAAACTGCCCATCTCCCGTACGGAAGCGTTGACATCCCATCAGTCCTTTCCCTTGAAATCATTCTTCCTGAAGCAGGAACCTTACTTCAGGAAGACACCCCAGCCGAATTCTCAGCAAATATCTATAATAATGAGTCGCTGATTGTGACCGATGATGTTACGTGGAACTCAAGCATTGATGGCCAGATCGGAACAGGCTCGGATATATCTGCCAGACTTTCCTCGGGCCTGCATACCATCATGGCCACCACGGATGACAACCAGGGCAATATCGGAGTTGACACCCTGCTTGTCACCGTTGAAGCACCGAACACCCTTCCGGACATAGCTATCCAAAGCAGTGGCGGCCTGACAAGCCCACAAGGTCAAACCTATACATTTACAGGACAAGCCAATGATATTGAAGATGGAGATCTAAGTGAAACCATCCTATGGCGTTCAAACCTGGCCGGACGATTGGGAAGCGGGCAGAGTATTCAGGTATCTCTGACCCCGGGCGCCCATACCATTACCGCCATTGTCACGGACAAGGACAATGGATCACGGGAGGCCTCCATGTCTGTTGTTGCCATGGCATACAATGCGCCTCCTGCCATGACTATTCTCGATGCCAAAGGGGGGACGGCCACCGAGCAAGGTCAGCCCTATACGCTCACCGGCCAAGCCTTGGATGCCGAAGACGGGGATTTGTCCCCAACGATTGTTTGGCTATCTGACCTTGATGGAGGCATAGGTAGCGGAGCCACTGTCCAGGTCACCCTTTCACAGGGCCATCACACCATCACCGCCCGTGTGGCCGACAGCAAAGAAACACTTGGAGAAGACAGCCTTCCACTTTATGTGGCTCCCTGGAACGCACCCCCGTCGCTGAGTATTCTCTCGGCCAAGGATGGAGCTTTGGGAATCGGAGGGCAAGAATACTGCCTCACTGGGTCAGCCAAAGACACCGAGGACGGAGACCTGAGTGCGGCCATTATCTGGACATCCAGTAAAGATGGGAAAATCGGTGTGGGCTCAAACATCACCGTGACTCTCTCCCCCGGCGAGCATATTCTGACCGCCCTCATCACCGACAGCCAGGGTAAAAGCGCCGAAGCACGAATCACTGTCGTTACAGGTGTTTACAATGCCGCCCCGGAAATATCCATATCATCGGCCAGCCCAGGTGCCCTGGGCACCCAAGGACAGGCCTATGCGTTTACAGGGTTGGCCAGTGATACCGAAGATGGTGATCTGAGCTCAAACATAGTCTGGACCTCAAATAAGGACGGCCAGCTTGGCACGGGAAAACAGATACGGGTGACGCTGTCTCCCGGCGAACATAGTGTGACCGCAGCCATCTCGGACAGTCAGGGTAAAAACGCCCTGACCCGGATGCCCCTGACCGTTGAAACATTCAACACAGCCCCTGTCATTGCCATCACATCGTCCATCCCGGGTGTTCTGGGACCCGAGGGCAAAAATTACACTCTCCTGGCCTCGGCCAGTGACGTCGAAGAAGGGGATCTGAGTTCAAAAACAGTCTGGACCTCAAATAAGGACGGCCAGCTTGGCACTGGAAAACAAATCCAGGTGACTCTGTCACCGGGCGAACACATGTTGACCGCAACCGTCACGGACAGTCAGGGCAAAACCGCTGAAACCACGATGACGCTCAGCGTGGGCTCGTACAACAATGCCCCTGAAATTGCCATCATGTCATCCACCCCTGGCGCTTCTGGACCGGAAGGACAGGTTTACACCTTTAAAGGCTCAGCCACGGACGCTGAAGACGGGGATCTGAGTTCAACCATTTCATGGTCTTCAAACGTGAACGGAGTCCTTGGCACAGGCGCCACCATGACGGTCACCTTGTCAGCGGGTGTGCATTCCATCCTAGCCCAGGTCTGTGACACTGGCGGGAAAACCCAGAATGCCAGCAAAGAAATTGCGATTGAAGCCTATGATGCCCCTCCGGTCATCACCATCCTTCCTGTTGTTGAGAAGGCCCAGGATGATTCCGGACAAACCTGTGAACTCTCTGCAAAGGCTGACGACAACGAGGACGGAAACATATCGGCACGTATATCCTGGACATCAAATCTCCAAGGTGCCCTGGGATCCGGTGCAACCCTTCAGACCCACCTCTGTCCTGGAACACATGCGCTTATCGCCAGTGTCAAAGACAGCGGAAACAACCGGGCAGAGGCCTCACTGAGCATCAGCATCCAGGCCCTTAATAAACCTCCTGTTCTTACACCCATGGGTGCTGTCAAGGGCGCAGCAACGGTCAACGGCCAGACCTATACCTTTTCAAGCAATGCCACGGATCCTGAAGAAGGCGACCTGAGTTCCTCCATCCAGTGGTCATCAACTGCCCAGGGAGATATTGGAACAGGCCCTGAAATCACGACACTGATACCTTACGGTCAACATACCATCATTGCGCGGGTCAGCGACAGCCAGGGAACAGTATGTGAAATCACAAAGGACCTCAACCTTGTCTGGGTCAACCAGAACCCTGTGGTCAGGATTCTTTCAGCCCAGGCCGGAGCTGCCGGTACCCAAGGCCAGGTTTATACCTTCACCGGAAGTGCCACGGATATGGAAGACGGGGACCTGGGCTCACGGATTGTCTGGACATCAAGCCTGGACGGTCAGATCGGTGAAGGCACCAACATCTGGGTGACCCTGTCAGAAGGCACCCATACCATCACGGCCCGGGTTTCAGATCAGAGTGGCGGCAATTCATTGGCCAGAACCAGCATCCGGGTTGAATCGTTCAATGTCCCGCCAACCCTTGAAATCCTCGGGGCCATGGGGGGAGAAATAAACAGCCAGGGCCAGGTCTTCGAATTTTCAGGAAAGGCTGCTGACCCGGAAGATGGCGACCTGAGTTCATTGATCCTCTGGCGTTCAGATCGTGACGGAGATATTGGACAAGGGGCCTTCATCACGGTTGAACTGTCACCTGGAACCCATACTATTTATGCCACAGTGACAGACAGACAGGGAAAAGACGTATCCAAGTCCATGACACTTTCAGCTGTTCATGACTCCCAGCTGGAGGTACAGGTCTCCTCACGCAGTTTCTATTATTTTAATATCGTGACCATCACCTGGTCTGGCGGGACATCCGATGTGTCGTTGTTTAAAAACGACCGGCGAATCGGCTCAGGAGGCCCGGAAGGTTCCAGGCATTACTGGTCTTCGGGTGCTGGCGAATACAAGGTCTGCGAAATTGACGGAGGACGTTGCTCCGAGTCCAGAAGCGCAAAGTAAATTACGACTGTTTCGCCGAAACCGGAACGAACCAAACGGATGCACAAAGAAGCTATCGTGATGATCGAAAGGATCTGATCAGACCTTCCCAGCCCTTCTGATCCAGTTTTTTCTTGATGGCCCTATAACCCTTTCCGTATATGGGATCCGGGTTATTTTCCAGCTCTGTTTGAAGTACCCTGGCAAGGGCCGATGAATCATTCGTATTGACAAGCATGATACCCAGATTGCAGAACCCCTCGGTGGCCTGGGCAGAGGGGTGAATTTCGTTTTCACTCAGCCACACGTGAAGATATTCATGGGCCAGAATCCCTTTAAATTCAAGCAAGGGGAGTCCTTCCAAAATAAATATGGTATGATCACGGGACAGGGTTTTTGTGTTTTGTCGCTTACTCAATGACAGGGTAAATCCACGGGCTGATTCATTGTAGCCAACCCCACTTTGTTTTTTCAGCCCATCCTTGTCCACCAGTGTAACGGGAATGCCCCGGGGTATACCCATGATCCCCACCGATGAAAAAAGAGAAAAAATTTCATCACTGACTTTTTTCAGGTGATCCAGATTGTGCACAGCTGTCCGACTGCATATGCCACAGATCAACCGTCCGTCATGGTACCGAGAGCCTCCGCCTGAGCTTTTTTTAGCTATGATCCGACCACAGGACCCGCATTGCAACGAATCTTCACTGCCATGCCGTTCATGGGCTTTATTGCCCCAGGCATCCACAATATGGCGGCCATCCAAGGGACGAGAGCAGACCACACAGCGCTCCAGCTTATGCTCCTTATAGCACGATTCGTGATAAACCCCATTATCACGGACATAATCCCCCTCAATGGGTTTTCCGCAAATCCCACAACGAATTTGAATGTTTTTTTTATAGCACTCGGAGTGATATTTTTTTCCATCGACATCCACCCAGGTCTCTGCCAATGGTTTCCCACAGACTTCACAAACCAGATTCTTGGCCTTGGAATGACAATCAGGATGATACATGTCCTTGCCATCCTGAACAATGGCATCTTTCAAGGGTTTACCACACAACATGCAGGTAAAACATTGGGGATGAAATGAAAAATCGACCGATTTGATATAGTTATGTGTAATGGGTTTTCCACACCGCGCACAGGAAAGATTTTCAGCACCGGCCGTGTCGTTAAAAACCGCCAGGTTCAAACAAAAAACAAAAAGAACCATGATCATCCATGGCTTGATAAAATTATACATCATTTATAACCAGACCAAATAAAAGGGCCGCCCCCAACCATAAGTCCCATAAGTCCCATAAGTCCTATGAGTCCTATTAAATCCAAAACCTAAACATCATTAAAAAGTCCATGATAAGAAACAGTCCCCTGTATCCCTTTCAAGGCACCCTTCTTCAGCTCCTTGACCATGAAAACCTCAGGAGGGACATCATATGTCGAATCAATGCCATAAGCAACAGACGGCACAAAGCCAAATCGCGGATAGTACTCCGGGTATCCCAGGACCACCACTGCGCTATAGCCTTCTTTAAGGCATTGTTTCAAGCCGGCCTCAACCAGCATGGTTCCCACACCTTTTTTCTGATGGGAAGGCCGAACAGCCATGGGACCTAAACCGGCCATGGAGATACGGGACATTTGACCCACAAGGGTCACCGGGCTGAACAAGATATGACCGATCAGTTCCCCTTTATCTTCCGCAACCCATGAAATAAGAGGGACCTTATGCTCCCTGAGCATGTCCACCAGGTTCGCTTCGGCGTCGGTGCTGAACGTTTCAATATTTATTTGATAAATCCTTGAAATATCTTCCGGTTTTTCCGCTCGTGCAATCATTGTATCATGTCTCCGTGAGGTTAAATGACTGTCAGCAATCTAAGCATCACCTTATTTTTCATTAAAAATATGCACATCCCGCTGGGGAAAGGGAATACTGATACCTTTTTCATCAAATGTTGTTTTGATTGTTTCAGTCAGGGAAAAATAAACATCCCAATATTCTGAGGTCTTGACCCAGGGTCGCACCACCAGATTGACGCTGCTGTCACCCAACTCAGAAACCGCAATGGTCGGTACCGGATCTTTGAGTATACGGCTATCACTGTCAAGTATTGATTTTAAAATCGTTTTGGCATCACCGATATTATCCGCATAGCTGATACCCACCACAAGATCCACACGACGTGTCGGATTGGCTGTAATATTGGTGATCACACCGGATGTAATATTATTGTTAGGGACGATGACCCTCTGGTTGTCCGGGGTATTCAGAATGGTATTGAAAATATTGATGCTTTCCACTTTGCCAACAACGCCCCCTGCATTAACCACATCCGCCACCTTGAAAGGCCTGAAAAGAATCAACATCACACCGGCTGCAAAGTTCGACAGAGAATCCTTCAAAGCAAGACCGACGGCAAGACCGGCAGCACCCACAATGGTTAAAAATGATGTGGTGTTGATCCCCAGTTGCCCTGCAGCGGCAATCATCACCATGATGATCAGGCCATAATAGATGATGTTGGATAAAAAGCCCACCAGCGTGACATCCACTTTGTTCTTTTCAAGGAGCTTGGCAAAAATCTTAGAAATTTTATGGGAAATCCAGTTCCCGATAATCATAACAAGAATGGCGGCAACAATTTTCAGAGAATAGGTGCTGACCCATTGGACAATGACATCAATATATTTGTTGAAAAAGTTATCCATGCCGTGAATCCTTTCAATATAGGTTAATAATTTATCAATCCATTCATCATATTGGGGAACTCCCCCCGGGGCTTCCACTTCAAGAGTCATATCCAGCAGAAATGAAGCGATAATACCATAGGATAGTACAGTTTTATTATTTACACTTTTTTTCGCATAATCTCAACATGAATACTCAAAGCAACCCATCAGGAGCTTTATTTTTTTATCATCGCCTTGAACGGTCTGGATGACAATTTTTTTGCTAAAAAAAATTCAGATTTGTAATTATTTCAGCTGAAATCTAACAAATTTGTTGATTGCCTCCTTAGTCTTTTTAGACTATAAAATAAGTGTATTCATGGAATACGCGCGGTTCCATCTTCGACATGTCTGGCACAAGGCTTGCTGTCATAATTTTCATTCGTCCTTATATTCACATTGCAGACACGCCATCTGAACAGGTACGAATCGTGACAAAGATCCATGTTCAAAGACGTCAAAATGGGCCACCCACAATGATTGGCAATGACATTTAACATTCTTATCTGTAACTCGTCCATTGGATTGCACAGTCATGTGCCCCCGAATGGACTTAGGGCCATGGCACTATGCCGGAACTCAACGGTGATTATCTGAAAAAGAAAAAAGAAGCACTGATCTCCTCCTTTATTCAAAGTAAAGGGACTGATTTCCCTGAAAAGCTTGCCCATATTCTGGACGAATACCTCTGCCAGTGTTTTGAAAAAAGCCCCACGGGATTAAATCTCGGCATTGTCAACAACCCCTATTCAATCATTGCCTTGGGCTCCTATGGGCGAAAAGAGCCCTGCATCCGTTCGGACATCGCCCTTCTCTTCTTGTTTCAAAAAACACTGCCTGATGAGGCGGAACAGCTGATCAAAGAATTTGTTTACCCCTTGTGGGACAGCGGCTTTGAGGTCACCCAGGTGGTCCGGACCCTTGATGAGTGTATCGAGGGCGCGGAAAAAGATGTGGATGTCCTGGTCTCCTTGCTGGACGGGCGTTTTATCTGCGGCATGTCCCGACTGTTTTTCCAGTTGAATGAAGACCTGAGGGAAAAGATCGTGACGCGCCATTCATCAGATATCCTCACCGATATCGTGGAAAAAAACAAGGGACGCCATGATAGGTTCGGGGATTCATCCTACCTTCTGGAGCCCAATTTAAAAGAGGGCAAGGGCGGCCTTGCCGATTACGACGCCATGCTTTCCATGGCCCGCATAAAATCGGGTCTAAGGGAGCCCCGTGACATGGAATATGGGGGCTATCTTTCAGAAAAAGAGTTTGAAGATGTCCGGAATGCCCTGTCCTTTGTCCTAAAAATCAGAAACGTACTGCATCACCTGACCGGCAGAAAGTGCGATCAATTGTTCATGGAATATCAACCCCGGATAGCAGATCTTCTATATTACAAAAAAAAAGATGGCCAGGAACCGGTGGAGTGCTTCATGGGAGACCTCCACAGCCAGATGAGGATTATCAAGCAGCAATACAAAATTTTCCTCTCGGAATTGGGCTATTTTGGCAACAGGACCCCCACCGGACGAATAACCACAAAAAAAACACGGGTCCGCGGCCTTTCGGTCAATGAAAAAAACATGCTGATCTTTGCTTCGCCCGAGAGTCTTCTCCAATCGCCTGAGCTTCTGGTTAAACTCTTTGCTGAAAGCGCATCACTTAAAATCCCCCCCAGTGCCGAAGCCAGGCGTATAGTCAGGGATCTTTCCCCGAAGCTGGTCACACCGGCCTACCGAAAAAGCCGTTCCGTGGTCCGGGCCTTTGAAAAGGTCCTGCTCACACCGGCCCATGATTTCAATGTCCTGGACGAGATGGTCCGAACCGGCTTTATGGAGTGCATGATCCCTGAGTTCAAGGGCATCATGAACCGGATACAATACAATGAATACCACCTTTTCCCTGTGGACAAACATTCACTGATGACGGTCAGGGTCGCTAAACTTTTCGGGATTCCAGGTAAAACGGACTCCTTGTGCAAGCAGATTTATTCTGAGCTTCCGGACAAGAAGATTCTGCTCTGGGCTTGTCTTTTGCACGACATCGGTAAAAGTGATCTGGATGGCATGCACTCTGAAAAAGGGGCATTGCTTGCAGAAAACATCCTGCTTAACCTGGGGTATAGCTCTGCCATAGCCTCTATGGTTGGTTTTCTGGTCCGGGAGCATCTCTTTCTGGTAAAAATGGCCACGCGCAGGGATGTCCATGACGAGGAAACCGCCGTGTTCTGTGCCAAAAGAATCAAGGATGAACATTGCCTTGCCCTGCTTTATCTTTTGACCGTGGCCGACTCCATGTCCACAGGACCCAAAGCCTGGAACGACTGGACCCATTCACTTCTCCAAAGCCTCTACCACCGGACCCTGACCATCCTCAAAAAAGAGGAGTTTGCCCCGGATGAAGCCGTGGAAACCATCGAAAGAAAAAAAGACATGCTGGCTCGGATTTTTACGGACAAGGGTATGGATGAGAGCCGTTTTCAAAAATTTTTCAGTCTCTTGTCTTTGCGTTACCTTCTCACCGTACCGGTGATGGATATCGTGGCCCACGCCCACCTGTTCGAAAGCCTTGGTTCCTCCCCCTTTGTCTGGGAAATCACAGGCCAGGGAACCCAGAATGCAAGGACCCTGACCATTTCAGCCAAAAACCGGCCGGGTCTTTTCTCAAAAATCGCCGGAGTGCTTACCCTCTGCGGATTCAATATTCTGGATGCCCAGATCTACACCTGGAAGAACAACACTGGCCTGGATGTGTTCCACCTGGCCCCACCCCTGGACCTTTTGTTCGAAGAGGAAAAATGGGCCCAGGCCAAAGAAGAACTGAGCCATGTCCTTGTCCATGAGGTCAACCTCAAGGTAAGACTGGATGACATGATCAGACACGCCAAACCTGCCAAACGATTCGCCCTTAAGCAGGATCTGCGCATTGACGTGGATAACGAGACCTCGGGTTATTTCACCATTATTGATGTCCACACCGATGATTATCCGGGGCTTCTTTTCAGCATTACTGATACGCTGTTCAAATGTGGTCTTGACATTTATGTTTCAAAAATCGCAACCAATATGGATCAGGTGGTGGATATTTTTTACGTGAGGAATCTTTACGGTGAAAAGGTTCACACCCCCGAGCAGATCGCCATGATCAAAGGGGAAATCACCCGGGTTCTCAAGCAGAACGAAACCTGACATTTTCCTTTCGCTTTCTTTTTTGCCTTATATCCCCATCCGGTTCAAAACCCGGGATTAGTGTCCTTGCCAGGGCATGATCCCCAACCTTTGGAGGATCAATGACATGACACCCAACGATGTGATGACAATGGCAAAAGAAAACGAGGTAAAAATTGTGGATATCCGATTCATGGACTTTCCGGGTATCTGGCAGCATTTCTCCGTCCCCATCTGCGAGCTGACTGAATCCAGTTTCGAAGACGGCTACGGATTTGACGGCTCCAGTATAAGGGGCTGGCAGCCCATCAACGCCAGTGACATGCTGGTTATCCCCGATGCCCCCACAGCCAAAATCGATCCCTTTTTTAAAGACCCCACCCTGGTTCTTATCGGCAATATCGTGGATCCCATGACACGGGAGCCCTACACCCGGGACCCTCGAAACATTGCACGAAAAGCGGAAAATTATCTCCAAAGCACCGGAATTGGCGATGTGGCTTATTTCGGACCTGAAGCTGAATTTTTTATTTTCGACAGTGTCCGATATCAATCCGCCAGCAACGGGTCATTTTATGAAGTGGACTCGGTTGAAGCAGCCTGGAACACAGGGCGGGATGACGTCATGAATCTGGGTTACAAGCCCCGGCACAAGGAAGGCTATTTCCCGGTGCCGCCCACGGACAAATTCCAGGACCTTCGGAGTGAAATGATGTTGATCTTAGAGAGCCTGGATATTGATGTGGAATGCCAGCACCATGAGGTGGCCACCGCAGGCCAGGCTGAAATCGACATGCGGTTCAAGCCCCTGGTTCAGATGGGGGACCAGCTGGCCTGGTTCAAATATGTGCTCAGAAATACAGCCTACCGAGCCGGTCACACCGTCACCTTCATGCCCAAACCCCTGTTCGAGGACAACGGCTCGGGCATGCACACCCATGTAAGTCTTTGGAAAAAAGGCCGCCCTTTGTTTGCCGGAGATAAATATGCCGGTGTTTCCCAGGAAGCCCTTTACGCCATCGGCGGGATCATCAAACACTGCAAAGCCCTGTGTGCCATCACCAACCCCACCACCAACAGCTACAAACGTCTGGTTCCAGGGTACGAAGCACCGGTGAACCTTGCCTACTCAAGCCGGAACAGAAGTGCCTCTGTCCGCATCCCCATGTATTCCAGTTCACCCAAGGCCAAACGCATCGAATTCAGGACACCCGATCCATCCTGCAACGGCTACATGGCATTTTCCGCCATCCTCATGGCCGTACTGGACGGCATCCAGAACAAGATCGATCCCGGGGACCCCCTGGACAAAAACATCTATGATCTTCCCCCGGAAGAGCTGGCCCACATCGAATCCGCCCCAGCCTCCCTGGACGAGGCACTAAGAGCCCTTAAGGACGATCATGATTTCCTGCTCAAAGGAGACGTGTTCACCCAAGATGTCATTGACCGCTGGATTGAATACAAGATGAAGCATGAAGTTGAGGCCATACGCCTCAGACCCCATCCCCATGAGTTTTTTCTTTACTATGATATCTGATGCCATGTTCCGGCCCGGAGCTTTTTTGTCCGGGCCTTTAAAAAAAACATGTCGTTTTAATCCCGTCAAACAAGGACACGGCGCGCCGTGTCCCTACAGTGTACGAACGGTTTTGCCCAATGGATTTAACCCGGAATCCATATTATAAAAGCCTAATATTAACGATCAACATCGAATAAAGGTCATGGGCGTTGGACGTTAAAATTTTCATAAGCCCCATGGGTCGTATAGGTCCCATGAGACCCATGCGACTTAGAGGAGTCGAGCCATTCGATGGGCACGTTCCTTTGCCCTACTATGGTTTTCAGTTCTTTCGGACGTTTTTCGTTTTCGTTGTTTTCACCCGGCAGAAAAATAAAATAATATCTGCCAACAATAAAATGCACTGGACCGGGCTACAGCGCGCCGTGATTTTGGCGTTCTGCCCTTAAAATAATCATACAACATTCACGCTTGACGTATTGACGTAATGTAACTACAATAAAAATATGAATTTTAAATGGGACGATACAAAACGTAAATCAAATATAAAAAAACGTGGCATCGATTTCATCAACGCACCAATGATTTTTGATAGCTATACCCTTACGATTAACGATGATCGATACGACTATGGAGAAGAGCGTTTTATTACATTTGGAATTCTTGAAGGAAGGGTCGTTGTGGTCACACACACTGAAAATGATGACTCTATAAGAATTATTTCAATACGAAAGGCGACGAAATATGAAGAAAAAACATACTTCTCACAAATCCCAGACTGATTGGAACAGTGTGGATAGTATGAGCGATGAGGATATTGATTATTCGGATATCCCCGAAGTAACGCCCGAACTTTTTGCAAAAGCTATTCTCAGAAAAGGGCTGAAACCTGTAACTCGAAAAAGCCAGGTTACTTTGCGAATAGATGAAGATGTTTTGTTATGGTTTAAAAATCAGGGCACTGGTTATCAAACACGTATTAACTCGTTACTTAAGGCTTACAAAGAAGCGCATAAATAAATCCGGCAGAACAATGCCTTCCGCCACGAGCTGGCTACAGCGACGGATTTTTGAACATTAACTTTTAATTGTCTTCCACGTTTTTGTGGTGGTCTTCGTTATTCGTCGCCCGCCGTGTGAAGGAAGCGTTCTGTCTCAACAATGAGCTATGAATAAAATAATAATTCTTATTCTATCAATCATCGTTCTTAGCTATCCATTGGACAGAAAGAAATAAAGAACAGAAAACAATTGGCTAAAGGCCGACCAAAAAAACTGGCCACGTCTTTCGCAACTTCAACCGCTGTCCCTATCAGCTTTTTGGGTCAGCTTTGCCACGCGTTATGTCTTTAGAAAGTAATAATTTGATGAAACCAAAAGAATTGATAATACAATGGGTCGATGCATTCAACAAAGGAGATGCAGACATAATTGCAGAATTTTATGCTGATAATGCAGTTAATCATCAAGTCGCAAATGAGCCTGTAGAAGGTAAAAAGTCAATTAAAGAAATGTTCTCTAACGAATTTTCACAAGCGGACATGACCTGCATAATTGAGAATATTTTTGAAGATGGGAATTGGGCTATTCTTGAATGGAAAGACCCTTTAGGGCTTAGAGGTTGTGGTTTCTTTCATATCAAAAATGATAAAATCGTATTCCAGAGAGGTTACTGGGATAAACTTTCATTTCTAAGGATGCACAATTTACCAATACCAAACGAATAAAACATAACAATGCAAATTAACTCGAACTGGCTTACGGTGGCGTTTTTCGTAATATCAAGGCTTTACATACTTTATTAACTTTTTTCAGCGTTTTCGTGAATAGCCGCCATCCGGTTATTTGCGGCGTTCTCTTGTACACTTAATGTCGGATTCTTGTTGAAAATCTCATAATATGTTATAAAAATAGCATGATCAATATTTGGAATAACATAATAAGATTGATTGAAAATGGTAATATTAGAATCTCCGAACATGGTTACGATGAACTTGCGGCGGATGGAATAACTGTTCGAGAGATTGTGTCTGGAAGTCCAAGTGGCACAATTTTGGAGGAATATCCGGAATATCATAAAGGACCATGTGCCTTGATAATTCTGAAAGATTTTGAAGGGAATCCCATTCATGCCGTTTGGGGTATCCCACGTAGGTCTGAAGCGACAGCTGTTTTGGTTACAGCTTATCGACCTGACCCAGAACGGTGGGAAGACGATTTCAGAAGGAGAAAAATATGAAAAAAAGAAATCGCACAAAATTTATTCATGAGGGGGGATTTGTTGCTGAAGTTGATGTGGATTTGATCGAAGCAGATGAGGGGTGGTCTCCATATATATCGCTTGAAGATGCATACAAGCTTGATAATGTTCGTGCTGCATTACACCGAGGAGATCTTGAAACGGCAGCGAAGCTTGCACGTATCTTTCAGTTGACTCCCATTTCTATATCTATTTAATCAGAGAACAGTGCCTTGCACCACGAGCGGGCTACAGCGACGGATTTTTGAACATTAACTTTTAATTGTCCCCCTCGTTTCTGTGGTGGTTTCCGGTATTTGCCGCCCGCCGTGTGAAGGCAGCGTTGTGTTTCATATTCCGGAATAAACTATGGATAAAGATAATTATCTTAAATTAAGGAACAAGTATTTACCGGAAGCTTTGAAACTTATTTTCATTTTAGAATCGCCACCAGCATCAGGTAAATATTTCTATAATGAGACAGGAAAAACGACCGAGCCTTTGTTCAACGAGATGATGAAAACCTTTCATTATAAACCTGCCGATAAGAAGGATGGTCTTGAGTTTTTTAAGAGCCAAGGTTTTTTCTTAGTAGATTCAACCTACAAACCAGTCAATAAAATGAAAGGTAAGGAACGAGAGGCCACAATCCTTTCAGACTTTGGCAATTTAGTTGCTGATCTTGAGGCCATAAACGGAAAACAATCTCCCTTAGTTTTAGTTAAAGCTAATATTTGTCGCTTTCTTGAAAATCAGACGAATATTATTATCAGGGTGTGGGGGTTAACAAGCCTGAAGGTTCGGCCTCCCATCGGCATGGCTGGAGCCTGGGAGCGAGGCGGCAAAGACGCACCAAGAAATATATCTCTCACGTGATCTTCGTGTTCTTCAGGAAGCGAAGCGACCGGGTGGTGGATAAAAAGAAAAAACCTGAATGGAAATTATTGAGGGGCCGGGAGTCGCACAAGTGAACAGCCAATCCTTGGTCAGTTTATCACATGAAATTAAATTGTAAAAACAGCCAATTTACCCCTTTAAATCCCCGACCATCTTTTGAACCGTTAAAAGGAGCTGGGGGATTTTATCTTTGCAGGTAAAGAAAACCGCTTCGGCATTGATGTCCGAATAATGATGAGTCAAAATATCACGCATGCCCTTTGCCTTTTTCCAGTCCACATCAGGATATCGAGGAAGAAGCTTCCCTTCGGTCACTTTATCAAGATTCTTCAGTGATTCTCCAATGACAATTAGCATCATGCAGATGGAATCCATTTTTTCCATCCCACCGGGTGAGTCTGTAAAATCGGCTATCTTTCCGATGAATTGAAATCATATCACGATTTTATCAGCGGCCTCTATAATCTGACGAAGCACCTCCAATGCAAGAGCTTTGTCACGCATACACAACGTCTCCATCAATCTTTTGTTTTAAAAAAGGGTTCATGGTGTCCCGATATGTAACCAGATCCACAGATCTGTTAAGTCGTTCTTCCAGATCAAGCTTGATCCCGGCCAGTAGAAAAAGATCCGGTCTTTCGATGCGAACAACCACATCCACATCACTGTCATTCTTGGCCTCGTTCCGGGCGACCGAACCGAAAACGCCGAGTTGAAGAATTCGGTATTTGTCTGCGTTCATTCGCTTGAATTTCCGCAATACCGAAAGTATTTCTTGTTGGTCCATATATAGCCTCTTGAATCATCGGACTTTTTTTAACGGTCATTTGCTTTGGAATTTTATCACTAATTAAAAATTTTCATAGATCGGGGGGGGTTGTCAACATGCAAAGGGCGGGGGTTTATCCGGAATATAGGTTGTTCCTTGTTCGATAAAGGCACGAACATCGAGCGGCCCCAAGCGGGTGGAGGAAAGGATGTGCCCCATGCCCCACAGGTCTTCCTTTTTCAGCCGTATAATTTTGTCATCCGGGCGGCGGTGGACGGCCTCAATGGACTGTAAACAGGGGTCCTATTGGGCTGAGGTGTAATCGGCATGGAATAGACCTGCATTTTTCTCCACCATCTGAACGGCAATGTCGGAATACACGCGGCCAAGATCTCCCACGGGAAACCCCCAAACCCGCTCACCCGCTTGGATATATCTGCTTCCTGCCGGAACATCGATAAAAAAATTAGAGTCAACAATGGATTCCACCATGCAACGGGAGTGGTGGTCAGCCAACGCCACATAATCGACGCCGTATTGCCTGAACAGCCTTGCGTGTAAAAGCCTGCGGACCGGGCTGAATCTCAGATAGCTTCCTGCCATGACTGCCTCGATCCGTGGCAAAAAAGGGTGTGAAAGCCCCCTTAAATTATTGATCAAGACCATTACAATCAGATCAAAGGCCGCCATGGCCCCTGCCGGGTTGCCTGGCAGTGAAATGATAAACCTACCGTTCCGTTTGCCTGCGAAAATGGGTGAGCCGGATTTCACGGCAACACCATTGAACAGAATTTCAGCGCCGGCAAGCAGCATGGCATCTTTGGTGACATCAAACAGGCCGTTGGAGGTCCCGCCGGTTGTAATGACGATATCGGCCTTCTCCAATCCCTCGGACATTTTTTCAGCAACACGAGTCACCTGATCCGGAACAGTGCCCAGATGAAGGGGCTGTGCTCCTGCGGCCTGGCAACGGCCCAAAATCCCGTAAAGACTGCTGTTGAATATCTTACCCGGCCGGTACGGGTCCGCGGGGTCAATGAGTTCATCCCCCGTGCTCATCAGGGCAATGACGACCTTTCGGTAAACCGGGATTTGGACCAGCCCCAGTCCGGCCAGAAGTCCAACCATAGGTGGTGTGATCAAGGCTCCTTTCCGAGCTATGGATTCTCCCATAGGGACATCCTCTCCTGGCATGACCAGGTATGTGCCGGCGCAAAAGGCTTTATTTACAATAATACCTTCAGAACAAAGATCCACATCCTCGGATCGAACCACCACATCGGCACCGTCAGGGACAACAGCTCCGGTCATCACGTTGACAGCTGTTCCCGGGCGAATGCCGTTTTCTGGCATATACCCGGCCCGGGCCTGATCAATAACCCTTAGCCTGACAGGTTTTTTACGTGAGGCCTTTGCGATATCGAAACTTCTCAAAGCATATCCGTCCATGGCGGATTTTCTGAACGGCGGGAGATTAATAGGTGAAAAAACATCACGCGAGAGAATCCTTCCGTATGCATCACCGATGGTTACAACGCCCATTTCAACCGGGCTGCTCGCATTCAACAGGATACGGTGGGCCGTTTCAAGTGACACGTCATAACGCATATAAAAAAACCCGGGCACAGAACTTAAAGAGGTCGTTCTCATTATTTATTTTCATTCTGTCCCAGACTGTAAAAACCTGAGCGCACTAAGAATTCACCCATAAAAACCACCAGGGCCGAAACAATGATGATCAAGCCGCCGCGAATTAAATGTCCCGCGATCAACATAAACAGAACCAGACAAATTCCTATGCTTGAGCATGTCATTCCCCACAGGGTTAAGGACTTATACATCCCGGCTGATTTCTTGGCCATGGGTTCTGCAGAGACCAAGTTATCCAAGCTCAGGACATTGTCATCAATGGTCAATGACGGCATCAGGTTGATCTGCTCCATGCATCTTATTAAAAGGATAAACACGGCAAGAATGGCGGGAGCGATTAACAGACCATTCTTACTGTATTCCAAGGCAGCGCCCCGGGTATAAAGAATAACCGTGGCACTCACAATACCGAAGATAACCGTCGTTCCCAAAAAGTCTGTATATGTATTCTGACTGGCCCATCCCGGCTTGCCCGTTGAATAATAAATAGACGCCATACTGACCACCGCTGAAAGACCGGCCACAACCGTGAGAAAGGTCATCAAGAAATGGTTATGTCCGTTTATTCCCATGACATGAGTGACAAACCAAAGCACAAAAAAAACACCTGTAAAAAAAATTTCCCGGCTGAGCCATGAGGTCCAAATATTGGTCACGGACCGGTAAGCCCTGGCCGGGTTGCCCAGATGAAATAATGAGGCCACCATCCCAAACAGCAAAATGGGACCGGCCATAACCATACCCGGATCTGTCAGCGTTATTGCTGCCTCACGACCAATTTGTTGTTCAAGGATCACCCTGTAGACAGCAAGACAGGTATACATACCCGCGGCAAGCTGTACCATGAGACTGTTCACGATCAATGACCATTCTTTGCGTATCATGATGATATAACCTCCAAACATGAATGAACCCGTTTCATATCAAATAAAAGACCGATGGTTTGGTCCCCTTATCCGCCAGAAGCTGTGTATGAGTCCTGGCCTCAAGAAGCTTGGAAACATCGCTGTCACTATCAGCAATGTCTCCAAAAGAACGGGCCCTGACCGGACAGACCTCGATACAGTTCGGGGAAAGACCTGCGTCAAGTCTATGATAACAAAACGTACATTTGGACACGGTCCCCTTTTGCTGTTCTTTGGCGGACTGATCCCCCACGGGAAAATCTAAATAATACTGGGGATGATTCTCATTATAGGTGCGCACATCGTTATAGGGGCAGGCCATAATGCACATCCGGCATCCCAGACATGTATCATAGTCCTGCATGACCAAGCCGTCTTCCCGTTTGTACGTGGCCTCTGCCGGACAGGCCTTGACACAGGGCGGATCATCGCAATGCTGGCAATTCAAGGTCAGAAAACTCATCTTAAGATTCGGAAAGACCCCATGGGGCGTATCCATGGTTGGACCTCCGAAGGTCATTACCCTGTTCCACCAGACCTCATTGGGCAGGTTGTTGCCCTGCTTACACGCAATGGCACAGGTATGACAACCGATGCACAGCTTTAAATCTATAACCATCACATATTTTTTGTCTGCCATCCTTGTCACCTCCCTTGAACCTTTCGGACGTTGCAAAGAACATCATAGAAACTCTGATTGTAATCAGAGGTATTGACATGATCATGGGTGAGTTCCTGGTATGATCCGGCAATGAACTGGTCTCGCTGCCATCCCTTGGGAACGGTGACGATGCCCGGCCTCTGGGCTTCGCTTAAAACAGCCTTAATCACCACATGACCACGGTCATTGTAGACTTCTACAATGTCGCCCTCCTTAATACCCCGGGCCTTGGCATCCCGGGGGTTGATTCTCGCCACCGGCTCCTGATCAAGTTCACGAAGCCAGGGAGTGCTGTACCACTGGCTGTGCAGCCGCCATCGATGCCGGACAGTGTGGTAGACCAAAGGATATTTTTTCCATAAGGGATTGTCCGGCCAAGCTTCAACCGGCGGTGTGAATATAGGAAGATGCTCACGGCTTTGATCGATTTCAATGCCGCAGTCAACTCTCGGCTGGGGATTTTCAAGATAAAACTCCAACCGACCCGAGGGCGATGGGAATTTATTCCCCTTCCAGTTTACCCAGCAGCTTGGAAGAGTTTGAATGACTTTCTCCTCTTTCAACCGCTCCCATGTCAACCCGGCCGCCCGTGCTGCATCGGTATCGATCAGCTTTTTTATGAATTCCTCGTCCGTGTAATCAAAAAATTCACCCAGACCCATTCCTTTGGAAATAAGGCGATAAATATCCATATCCGATTTTGATTCATAGGCCGGCTCAATGGCTTTTTCACTGAGTGTCGTATACGGCTGATCCGGTCCCTGGACAAACTCCATTCTTTCGAACCAGTGGGAGGCAGGGAGTATGATATCGGCATACCGGGTTGTATCCGTTTCGATCATATCGACCACAACGATAAATTCAATGGCGGGTAAAATGGTATTGATAATTTCATTCTGATTGCTTGCATTGCAAACCACATTACTGCCGTGAAAATACATGGCTTTGATCGGATGGGGTTTGCCGTAAAATTGACCGGTCTTTAAGACCTCTTTGAGATAGACCCAGGGAATGGTGGCGGTGTTCTTGCCCCGGGGGAACAGAAAGGGAAGCATGTTAAGATTATAGCCGGACAAACCACAGTGGCCCACCGAAGCGCCTTGTTTCGCAATATTGCCTGTCAGTGACGCAAGTATTCCCCAGGCATGACCGGTTTGAAGGCCGTTATTATACTGTATAAATCCGGGATATATGCTTGATGGGGTGTTCGTGGCGTATAATCGTGCAAGCAAGCGGATATCTTCAGCCTTAACCTCACAGATACCCGCCACGGATTCGGGCGTGTATTGTGACATTTCCCCTTTAAGCAGGCTGAACGCCGTGGTGACCGTGATGCCTGAAACGGTAAATGTTCCTTCAAGAGAAGGCGTTTTCACCTGATCCAAAGGCTTGGCCTCATTTGTGTCGCTATCCCACACCATGTAAGGATCCAGGGTTTTTTTTTCAGGCTTTACACCGGTCAGATCACTGTGCCTTAAAAACCGCTTGGTATCTGCCCGAACAAGAAAAGGTGCAACGGTATGGTCCAGCATATACGAAGGATCGTACAATTTTTCCGAAATGATCACCTCAGCCATGGACATGGCCAGGGCCGGGTCAGCACCGGGACGGATTGAAATCCACTGGTCCGCTTTGGCGGCGGCTGTGGTGAATCGTGGATCCACGACCACGACCTTTGCCCCTTTTTTCTGGGCCTCGACAACCGAATGCCAGGCATGGGGATGTGAATCCGTAATGTTGGCCGCCCAGACGATGATGGTTTTCGCATTGGCAAGATCAGCCGGATCATTGCTCTGGTTAAATACCCCTCCGCTGCCGATCACCCGGCCCAGCCCGAAGGTATCGGCCATATCAAGCGAATAGTCGGTCTGTGTGGCATGCATTAGGTTGGCCAGGCGAAAGCTGCTGTACATGCCGTTCAGCATGGCCATGTTTCCGCTTACCGTGGAAAAGGCAACCGACTGCGGCCCGAATTCCTCCTGGTACGCTTTAAATTTTGTGACAATCGTATCAATGGCCTCATCCCATGAAATACGTTCCCATTTTCCCTCGCCCCGTGCTCCGACTCGCTTCATGGGGTACTTGATGCGATTGGGATCGTAAATCCGCTGAACATGGCTCAACCCTCTCAGACAGACGCGATTGTATCGCGGGTCAGGAAACGGCGCCATGGATGTTTTAACGGCTTTACCATCCCGCACATGAACAAACAGCCTGCAACGGCTCTGGCAATTGCCCACACACATGCAGCTGAATATTTTTTCGTCCAAGACCTTTTGGCTGGACTCAGTATTTCCGGATTTTCTTTCCCGGAGTCCCTTGTTAAGCATCATCCGTCTCTTCCTCCATGGATACCCCGATTATTATGAATCGGACTGTTTTGGAGCTTGCGTCCACTGCCTACTCACAATGTTTGAATTTTACGCCCTTTCATTTAAACCAACCAGTTGGTACATTTTTTAATTCAAGATGTCAAGCAAATTGACAAAGACCCACCCAGCTGCGATGCGCGGCGTTTACAGGTGTTGGGATAATCTAAATCATCAGGGAATTTTTCTATCTTCAATCAAGGACATGATAAAATCCGTGCTGTTCTTAAATGCTTCTGCATGGCCCGAAATTTTTGACAAGACAAGACCGCCTTCAATTAAAGCGAGAATCATTTGTGAAAATACCTTGGCGGGCTCTTTAAGTTGAAGTTCTCCATCCGAGACAGCCTGGTTGAGCAGGTTTTCGAACCGAGTCTCCCATCGCTTAAACACCCGTTCCACGAACTGGGATACCTCGGAGCCATCATGGCCAATCTCCAAGGCTGTATTGCCGAAGATGCATCCTTTTGATGTGCCATCCGTTAAATGATAATCTGCTATTTTTTGAATCATACTGACGATCTGATCAACTGCACCCAGGGGAGTTTCCCGTGATTCGATCCGCTCTTCATACTGTAGAAGCGCTTTATTCAGGACCTCGACAATGAGTTTATCTTTGGACTGATAATGAAAATAGAAAGCACCCTTCTTCACGCCCGAAGAACCGAGAATATCATTGATGCTTGTATTTTTGTAACCTCTTTTATGAAATAGGTCCAAGGATACGTCCGTGATCCTTTCTTTTGTTTCATCCCCTTTTTGCATGTCCCCTCAAAACCAACCCGTTGGTACATCATTTAAATTTATGAATGGAAACGTTACTTGGTCATTAACACACCCGTTTAACATATCCTCTCTGTCATGATACACTATAATTACATGAGGGCCTTGAAATTTCAACCGGGTTATTTTTGAATGGGCCAATGTTGTCGATTGAAAATTGAATTTTGAATCGACAAACTTTTTTGCAATCTTAAGCGGGCATAAAAACAAAAAACCCCGTGAAGATCATTCACGGGGTTTTAATATATAAACCGCATATGCGGATTGAAAACAAGCTCGCCAGTTCCGATAAATCCGGATGACTTGGGGACACTATACGTATTTTATTATAAACTCAAGCAAAAAAATGCATGCCGTGTTTTTTTATTATGATGCCATTTTACACCATGGGAACGTGTTTGTCTCCCATTCATCCCGAGAACGGCTAAAACATTCCAAGATATTGAAAGAGCGCTGATTGTTATTCTATAATAATTTTTCTTGTCAATGTTTTGAATGTAATGATAATTTTAACTCTTTAATAATTTTATGATAAACTTTTTTCCGAAAACCACTCTGATTGAATATATGTTAATGCCCAGCCTGTTTATGTCGAGTAGTCGTTCAACCCCTGAGACGGCTGCAAAATATCTATTTATCCTCATGACTGGCTGCTATTCCAAAGGGAGATAAAAATACCATGACAGTGACATCGGTACGTGAGGACACCCAAAAATTTCTGGATCATCTCGGTTTGAACGAAGAGCCATTCGGAGTGTATTACGATAACACCAAACCGGAAAAAGCATTCGGCCCAAAGCCTGGCATACCCATCTCCCGCGAGCTGGAAGACCAGGGAAAAATAAATATGCAAGAGGTTTTTAAGCATTTTTCCTGCGTCATGGGCAATATCTGGCTGGCCAGAAAAAAGCATGGTGCCGCCTTTATTTCCACGGAAGAGTATGGCTGCCCGGGCGGTGTGTTCTACTGCGCCATGATGAAGCCCAACCTTAAATTTATTGAGCATTATGTGACCACGGGCTATAGCGGCACTCCCATGCATGGCGAGCGGTATTTGCCTTCGCCCGGTGCCATGAGGACATTTCTTGGCAAGGTCGCCCCCCGCAAAGCGTCTGCAAAATACTGTATTTTCAAGCCTCTTTCTTTGTTTTCAGACAGAGAAGAGCCTGAATTCGTTATCTTTTTCGCACGGCCCGAAGTATTAAGCGGTCTCTTCACTCAAACAATTTTCACCACGGGTGATGTGGACTGTGTGGCCTCACCCTTTGGGGCAGGGTGTACCAATATCATCGCCTGGCCGCTTTTCTATAAAGAACAGGGGATAGAAAAGGCTGTTCTTGGCGGCTTTGACCCTTCGGCCAGGAAATTTATGAAAACCGACGAATTAACCTTTACAATCCCCTGGTCTCTGTACAAGAAAATGTTAACGGCCTTGCCGGAATCCATGTTCAACGTGGATGGCGCCTGGCCAAGTGTGCGCAAAAAGGTAACCCGCAGCGCAAAGACCTGGGGGGAAGAGGATTAAAAAACTGCTCAATGCCCGTGCGCATTAAGGTACATATGTTCCATGGAATATCATGACCTCCTAAAAAAATATCATATCCTGTTGGACGAAGTAGACCGGTTACGGAAAGCAAATAGCCAATTAAGGGCCGAACTTGGGTTGCGGGAATCGCAACCACAACAAATCCAGGCCACAATTTCTGTGAATCAACCGGAAACAGAGGCCCCAGACCGTAGATTGAGTGTTGGGAACCGTTGTATCGATATTGACAACGTGTCGGATTCTCTTTCAAAGATTCATCTGTTCATGTCATTGTTCAAAGGACGCGGGGATAAGAATAAGGGACAGGCAAAAAGAATAAGGGACAGGCAAATTATACATAAGTCCCGCAGCAAGGGTTGACCGGGGTTTTCAATCGTTTTTTAGAAAATGAAATTTTTGTTGTGTTGCCAGCATCGTTGGCGTGGCTGGCAAGAAGGTTCTCAGAAAATTATAAATTTAGAGTATACAAGCGACGAAAAATGAAAAACAGGCGGTTTAAATAATATGCTTCTTAAGAAAAAGCCTGCCAAGGATTCTTTTTTGTCTGGGGAAAAGGGAATTGACCTACCGGAATTATATCATCAAAACCCGGTTGATCAAGTTTCAATGAAAAGAAAAAACAGCTCGGCGATTCTTTTTATGACACAGAAAAAAAGAAGGGGCTATTAAATAAAACCTTGAAACGTATGGGTCAGGATGAGAGTCGTTTCAAGGAATACAGGCCCTCAAGGCCCTTGATGGGCTTGGGTATTTTTTCATGCTTTGACTGAAACATATGTTTGAATCGCAGGTATTGTTCAGCCACAAAGGCCTTTGATCCGATGATCCCGGAATCGGTAAAATACCGCGTTCTGTTCATGAACCGTTCGGTTCTGGTGAATTCGAAATTCTTTTCACGTTCGTCCTCGACAATGCCTTTTCCTATGGCCTGGCCTCTTTTCCCGTCAGCTCTGGCCAGGGCTCCGGCCTCATAAACATATCGCCGGTAGCGGCGGAACCGTTCCTTTTCATCCACATCATTGAATTCCACAATCCCGAAGTCCGTTGAAAGAAAATCGTCAGTGTTGTTGGTCTGGCTGTGATAACCAAGTGAACACCAGCGGTAATCCTCGGGTCGTTTCACGATTCCCGCCCGGACTGCATTCAGGTCGATGTAGGCCAGGCAATGGATCAGGGTATCGCCTTTTTCAACGATCAGACTCTTGAAACGCTCACCCCAGAGCGTTCCACGCCGGCCCTTGGCCTTGTTGTAATACCGTGAAAACGTCTGCTTGACCTCTTTCATGAATTCCGAAAGGCTGGCCCATTTCCTTCTAAAATGGTCGATGCGTCCCACAGGAAACATGGCATCATCCCCATAACGGGCCTCGTATCTTTTTTTGATCTCGTCATCTGAATAGTTCCGTTCAGGAAGCATCTTGACGAGGATGTGAATGTGATTGTCTAGAACAGCGTAACCGAGAATTTCCGTAAAATAAATGCGGGCAAACCACTTGAGAATTGATACAAATTTTTCTTTTTCCACCGTCCCGAAGGGAAAACCGTCCAGGGCGGTGCGGGAGATCACATGATAAACACTCTTTTCATCCCGAATAACCATTCGTGTTGTTCGTGGCATAGGATACCTCCATAAATCGTGAGAATGGGGTTGTTGTTTATATGCGAATGACCATAGCAGAAGGAACATTATTTGAAAAGTATATTGTTATCCTGCTGTCTCCCAAATTTATTGTATTATTGTCCTGTCCCCTAATATCCTAATATCCTAATGGATCTTTTAACAGAAAGTGGGTTCACCATCCTGTTCAAATCAAATATTCACCAGAAATTTGCTGTCATGGATCAATCCATCGTGTGGTATGGTAGTATCAACCTGTTGAGCTATGGAAGCGCTCAAGAAAGTCTCATGCGCATTGAAAGTTCTCATATTGCCAATGAATTGCTGAAAAGCATAGAGAATTCATAAGGGGATGGTTTGCAGATGTATGACCGGGTTTTCTATGCAAATGCATGACAGCCATTGTCACACCAATCGATTATTCAAGCTTCCAATTCTCCCAGGCCGTTTTATTCTTTACCTCATCACAAAGAAAACGTACGCCCTGGTTATCTTGAGGATTCAGCCAAAGAATTCGATGAAAAATGTCTTCCGCTTCGTCAAATCGATTAAGTCGCCAGAGGCACAGGCCATAGCCGTGCATGCAACGCAGAAACGGGCGATTGTCTATAAAACCCCATGGCAGCACCCCTATAAAGCCGTCACCCAAAGATAACTCTCCAATGCGCAGACCGACTTCGTAATGCCGAATGGCTTCCTGGGGGCGATGATCAAAGGATAAATTGCCAAGATGTGCATGGGCATCAAGGCAACGCATGTCTTTCCGGCAAAGATCCATCAACATCATCATGGCTTCTGCCCGTTCACCGGTACTGTTGAGGTCGATTACTTTGGTAATGGGGTCATTGAAAGAATCACTGGGGTCTTGGTCTGGAAGAATCTGCTCCATCTCGAACATCGGACGGGGACCGTGAGTGACGATCGGCAAAACCCATTCGTCAATGGGTTCATCTTCGTCTCCCCTCCACGCTTCATTCGGGTTCCATGTACCTCTGTCTGCCAGTCCCAAAGGTATCAGGTTAAGGGCTTCAGCGTCGATTCGAGCCGATTGAACCTCGCCGGATAGATAGGGGTGGCCGTTAAAACGCCAATGTTTTTTGGGTGAAACTGTAAGAACCATGCCGGGCACCACATCCCACAGTTCGCCGGACCGCAGGGTCAGTTCTCGCTGACCTTCAGTCAAACGGCATCGCGCGGTGCCTTCCTTGAGCGAAAGGACGGCTAAGTCCGCCGGCCTGCCAAGATCAATGTCCTCGTCTTTCGCCTTGTGTTTCCGCTTGGATTTTGCATTGCGCCCTTCATCAGGCCAGGGCTCGAGATTGAGCCATCTCCGGTAGGCGGCCATGGTGCGAATGCCTTCAAACGTTTGAGGAAAAACGACATCAAAGAGTGCAACCACATGCTCGGAACCATCCTCGCACCTACATGTCGCCGTAAGTCCGCGCTGTTTGTTTCCGTCGTAGTCCACGTCGATCACTGCCACCGGTTCACCGATGACAAAAGCATCGGCAGGCAGTTCGATCTCATCTTCAATGACTTGACTGAAAGCCCATAGTTGTTCATCGGTATTGTAAGCATCGACAATGATGTTTTCTATCAATTCGTCTAAATCGCTGATACTTTTTCCGGTTAATGATTTTTTCTTGGTCATGACTTATTTATCCTTCCAGAGCCCGGCCTTGACCAGATGCTGAATCAAGGCCCAGCGCCGTGAATATTTGGCCATGAATTGTTTCATTTCTTTTTGAAAAGCTTTTGTGTTTTTTTGGAGAGCATAGGCTTCAGAAATATCGACAAGCCCCCGGCAGGCTTCGTCATAAGCCTGGCCTGATTTGCGTTCTAAAGTCATGGCCACCGACTTCCACGCCTTCGAATAATCATTGGATAAATTGTTTAGGTATGTGTCCCGTTCCTTTCGGCGCTTTTCCTCCCTCAATTTGCGGGCGTGTTTTTCCTTTTCCGTTCGGATGAGTTTCGCTTTTTCGGCATTTTTCCACAATTCCGCAACAGAACGCCGGGGAACGTCATGATCGTCGGCGGATTGGCTTCTCCTCCAGACCAGAAATCGAGTCCGGATTGTTCGCTCGACCTGATGGCCTTTACCTTCCAGAAGTTGTTTTAAAACCCCGATTATATCATCTTTGGGAAGGGCGGCAATCCATTCATCCATGAGCTTTTGAGGCGTTTCTTCATTCTGAATTTCAGGACTATCCAGGCTCGCACCGGACAGCAGATCCGGCTCGACTTCAAGAAACTCCACCAGGGCTTTTTGGGCTGGCGTGAGATTGCCCAATCCGCCCACGAACATCGGCTCTTCCTCATCGTCTTCCGCCATATCTTCATAAACAGAGGCCAGCCAACCGATATACAGACTGCGGAGATCCCCGCGCAACAATTCATCCCGTATGGGAGTCAGGCGGGCCATCCAGCCGGTGCGGTCCTCCATGCCGAATCGATCGTAGTCTTCGGACTCATCAAGACTCCAGGTTACCACCCAGTGGGTTTGGCTGGCTTCAAAATCCAATACATAAGGTACGGCAAAGGCA
Source organism: Pseudomonadota bacterium (assembly GCA_018818835.1). Lineage (GTDB taxonomy): Bacteria > Desulfobacterota > Desulfobacteria > Desulfobacterales > Desulfolunaceae > JAHIRD01. Next base: position 36,807 of record JAHIRD010000109.1, on the reverse strand, counting down.
TGTACGGTTTTTTTATCCAACGCCTCGATGGGCAGGCGAACCATGAATCTGGCCGACATCCAGTTGGCCACATAGACGTGGGCGTCGAAATACGCCAGCATTAATTTATCGGGGTCCCCCTTGAAATCTCCCCAGTTGTATTCATTGGTGAAACTCACCGGAGTGATCGTGGCCCGTGATGAAATTCCCCGTAATACGTCCATGTCATCCTGTGTCAATGGCTTGTCTATTGAAAGAAATTCATAATACTGGTATTCGCTCATGATGAGAGTTTCCTTGAATTGTTTTTACAAGGCAATAAGTATATCATACATTCGACTGTATTCAAAATAAGGACTATGTATACATCATGAAAAAGAAGAAAGCCAAAAAAACCAATAAGGTGAATTCTCCAGTATCAAAAAAAGTTATTGCATCCTTTAGGCATTACCTCGAACGAAAAGTCGTCGATATTTCTGAAGTAAGAAACAGTAAAATTTGTGCTGAGGAACTTCAAAAAACGATAGTTACCGGGGAGACACTGTCAGACTATGATCCGGTTCACGCTGTATATATTTATGCACAGAATATCATATCCGTTTTGATGGAACAGGTGGGTGAATGTCCTGAGATGGTAAAAATCGTGAACCCTTATATCAATGCTGCCGAAGAATATATGCCTTCCGGACCTCCAATGAGCCCTCTGACCGCTTCTTATTTTTTTTGCTGGGGGTGCTTTGACTTGTGGGCCGGATTAAAAAGAGAAACGTTTGGAACCGTTATTATCGATCTATGCAAAAAGATGGGTTTTGATTCCCATCTGATAGATGTGTTTCAAAAAATGCAGGATTCCCGAATGGGATTTTATGTCCATGAAGGCTTTTCGGGTAATAAGGTCCTATTGCGAGAGATCATTACGCAAAAACAGTGCCTTGCTATCATTCCAAGCGGTTATTTGGGAGAAAGAGGCCAAGTCTGGTTTGCAAGGATACTGCCGGAGCCTTTACCTGAATACAGTCTGGGATACTCCGTCGTTTTTACGACGCCCTATATTCTTATGGAAAACGACAATAATTCAAATTCTTACGCAAATGAGAAGGGCTGGATTTCATACATGGAAAGAAATCTGGAAAAAACAGGAAAAAAAGAAGCATCCACCGCGTACGAGTTTTTGATGAAATTTGGATTTAACAAAACTTATTGGAATGAGTATATATTCCAAGGATATGCCGGTTATATGGACGAAGCTGTTTTTCTTGCAGGATATCCAGATTTGCCGTTGAGTATGCCTCATTCAAAAGAACGTCAAGGGATTGATGAAAAGCATGGTAATCCCTAAGCGAATGGTTCACCGTTCTATGAACGAGCATGCTTTTTACACTGTAGATCAGAACTTCATAACCGACTGATACAAATAAAAAACCCGGCCAAAATGACCGGGTTATTATTTTTTGGCTCCCCAGCACGGACTTGAACCGCGGACCCATTGGTTAACAGCCAATTGCTCTGCCGACTGAGCTACTGGGGAATGAGAGTTATTGCTTTGTAAAATAAGGCTCCGCTCAAGAAATCAAAGCCCCCCCGCAACAACGGAGACATATTTACAGCATATAAATGGGGGTGTCAACGTTTTTTTATTTTGCCTGGGATAAGACCCGTGAGCGCCATCGTTGGGGGGATGACCGAGTCCGTTAAAACCCATGGCATTGACACCCAGCACATCCGGTTGACATACATGGACGAATACTGCCACACACCATGACCCATAGCTTCCCAAGGTTTACCCGAACAGTAACACCTCGATTTTTTTGAATGTTTCCCCGAACTAAGTATTTGATTATTACCTTTTTTTGGTATAATTTATAAAGCTGATTAAACGAAACAGTCAAAGTCACATGGACGATATGAAACAAAATTAGTGAATCGCCCGGGCAAACGTCATTTCCCTTGAATACGTCTCATTAGGGGTAGCTGCCTGGTAAAAATAACGCCCTGACCAGGGCTGTGGGGTGGGTTGATATGCAGTCTTCGAACAAGATTATAGAAATCCCCCAGTGGGGTTCAATTTCAGACTGGAACGAAGCAAACAGAGCCATTGAGCATCTGGTCCGCATCCACAATAAAAACCTTAAACATGCCTTCGGCAAAGCCTTGGACATAAAGGCCAAACTGTCCTCTCTTTTCCCGATCCTCGATGAGTTCTGCCAGGAGACCTGTGTGCACTGCTCTTCAACCTGCTGCATCACGGCCACGGTCTGGCTTGATTTTTGTGACCTGATTTACATTCACCTCAGCGGAGCTCCCATTCCCCCCCATCAATTGATTGAAAAGCAACCGGATTCCTGCAAGTACAATTCCCTATCAGGGTGCACACTTCCCCGTTTGTCCCGTCCATGGGTCTGCACCATGTATCTTTGCCCACCCCAGATGGCCCTTCTCAGGAAAAAGGATGAGCTGATTCGAAGCACATTCAATGACACCATCCTGTCTCTTAAAAATGATAGAAAACTACTGGAAAAAATGTTCATCAACGTATGTCGATAAAAAAATATTTTCAAAAATAAATAGGCTCCAACCCCCCATAAAACACGCTTTTTCTTTTATTTTAAAGCCATTCGGCCGTTTAGCCGACGTTTCAGACTTTTTTTACAGATAACGGATAGTTATTGACATTCCTCACATAATTTTTTAGGATGCGCGCTTAAAAAGAGAAACATAATTTTAGAATTGTGAACTGTGTTTTAAAGTCTGAAATGAACTGATTTCATACATTAACTTGATAAACAGGTCATAAAGGGTTAAAGTTTTTTTAACAGGGGGAGTATCTTATGAGCATCAAGATGGGAGTCGTTTCAAATAACATTGAAAAGACTGTGGACGAAGTTATCAAACTCGTGGGGAATAAAATAATTTTCGGTATGCCTCTTGCCCTCGGCAAACCAGCGCGTTTTGTTAATGCCTTATACAAAAGAGCCAAAGAAAACCCGAATATCCACTTAACAATAGTGACGGCACTTGCACTGGAAAAACCCAGAGCAGGCAGTGATCTGGAACGCCGATTACTGGAACCTCTGGTTGAACGTGTTTTCGCAGGCACACCTGATTTTGATTATATGATTGATTTCCGTGCAGGTAAAATGCCGGCAAACGTTGAACTTTATGAGTTCTTCAACAAAGCGGGCGGTTACATGAACAACCCCGTGGCACAGCAAAATCATATGCACTCCAACTACACCCATGCTGTCCGGGATGGATCTGATTTTGGCATCAATGTGTTCGGTCAGATGCTTTCCAAACGTGAGTTCAACGGTAAAGCCATGTATTCCATGGGATGTAACACAGATATCGCCATTGAAACCCTCGACGTATTTAAAGCGAAGCAGGACGATGGTGAACCCCGTATCCTGGTCGGTGAAGTCAACCCCAACCTGCCCTTTATGTACGGAGATGCCGTTGTAGGTAAAGATAAATACAACTACGTCATTGAGGATTGCCCGGAATGCGACTACCCGCTTTTCGGACCGCCCAAAGACTCCGTTGCTTTGAAGGACCATATGCTTGGCCTGAATGTCAGCACACTGGTGAAAGATGGCGGAACCATCCAGGTTGGAATCGGCGCCCTGGGAGACGCCATCGTTGCCGGTCTTGAAATGCGTCATAACGACAATGATGCATACAATCAAATCGTCAAGGAAACAGGCATTAAAGATCGTTATTCCGCCCTGATCGATAAAATTGGCGGTACAAACACATTTGACAAGGGTCTCTACGGCTCATCTGAAATGTTTGTGGACGCCTTTATGCAGATGTATAAAAGCGGCATCTTAAAACGTAAAGTGTTTGATAATATTCCAATCATGAAGCTTATCAACGCCGGCAAGCTGGATGCGGAAAAAATCCCGGAAAACATTTTAGAACTTCTGTTCGAAGAAAAAGGGATCCACAAAAAGCTTAAGAAAAAAGATTTTGACCTCCTTACCCATTACGGCATCCTTAAACAAGGTCTACGCTATGAAGATGGCATGATCATTGACGGGGCCACCTCTTATAATGCGGATTTGAGAGATGCAGCCAATCTCTCGGCCATCAAAAACATCCTTGGTGAACAACTTAAAAAAGGAACCGTTATTCTCGGAGCTTTCTTCCTTGGCCCCAAGGCATTCTATGATGCCCTGAACGCCATGAGTGAGGAAGAACGCCAGCAGTTCGGCATGAGCGGAGTTGAAACTGTAAACCAGTTATACGGTGGTGAAGAACTTCGAGCCCTCCAGAGAAAAGACGGTCGATTCATCAACGCCGGCATGATGGCCAACATTCTTGGTGCCATTACATCAGACCAGCTGGAAGACGGACGGGTGGTCAGCGGTATAGGTGGCCAGTATAACTTCGTTTCCATGGCCCATGCCCTTCCCGACGGCAGGCTGATCATGATGATTCGAAGCACCCGTGGCTCAGGGAAGAGTCTTCGGTCCAACATTGTTTTCAACTATGGCCATTGCACAATTCCAAAGCATTTGAGAGATATCATCGTGACCGAATACGGAATTGCAGATATCCGAGGCAAAGCCGACAAGACTATCATAACTGAAATGATACAAGTGGCCGATTCCAGATTTCAGGATGAGTTGATCGAAAAAGCAAAAAAGGCGGGGAAACTGCCTGCTGATTTCGAACTGGCACCCCAGTACAGAAACAACACACCCCAGAAAATCGATGCCTTGCTCAAACCCTTCCAGTCCAAAGGCCACTTCAAACTCTTCCCCTTTGGCACAGATGTCAAGGAAGACGAAGTCGTTCTGGGCGGTTCACTCAAAGCTTTCAAGGCAAAGGCCGCAGACAGCAAAATGTTCATAATCAAAGGCCTGCTATCAGAAATGTTCAAGGAAATACCTGACAATGCCCTTCCATACCTGAGACGCATGCAGCTTGAAAACACCGCATCTTTCAAGGAAAAAATCATGCAGAAAATCGTTCTTCTGGCATTGAGAACAAGCAACAGGATCTGATCTTACCTGATTCGTTCGAAAGCCGGTTTCCTCTCATCAGAGAAACCGGCTTTTTTGCGTTTTGCTTTTTCAGCAGGAGTATGATAGACACTTACAACATTATTTTTAAAATTAAAAATATCATCTCTATACTTCCCTAAAAACGTGCTTCAGGAGAAAATATCACATGGATGGCTATCTGAAATGGAAACACGTTTCAACCGCTGATAAAGAGTGCGAAGGCCATGGTCAGGGCAAACCTGTGCCCTGTTCGGTACCCAAGGGATTTACTTCCGTGGAGCTGACCATTGTGATTGTCGTCATATGTGCTTTTTTTTTAGCCGGTGCTATTTTCCTTACAATCACAAGTAAATCTGCCTACGATATCATGGCAAAACACGACCTCCAGGAATTTATCGATTTCCAGGATTATTATTTTAAATTGACGGGCCGGTGCCTTGGAGAGCAGGGACAATCCATCCGGAACGATGGGATCGAATCCAACATCAAACTTGAGAATTACTCTGTGTCCGAAGGTGTTTCCATCACCATCATTTCAGGCGACCCCACAAAGCCTGATGACCTTGATAATCCTGTCATATTTCAGGCAAAACACGAAAAATCCGATACAGTATTTGAGTATAACTTTCAAAGCGGCACAATGATTGAAAGGTGAAGAGCATGGGTGAGACCAACCGAAGGCTTAAAAAAAATATCGTCATCAACAGAGGGTTACAATTTAAAATTATCATGACGAGCATGGTATACATGTTTTTAGTCATGCTTGTCACCACCGGGGCCATTCTCTTTCCATTGATCTTTGACATGCTTTCATCCAGCGACCTTAATGTTCAGTACGCGGCAGCCCAGACTTTTCTGGTCCTGGCCAAACGTTTAATGCCCTCAATGGTGGTTCTGTTCGCCCTGTTTTTTTTCCATCAATTGTTTATCACCCACCGCATCTGCGGCCCCCTGGTAAACTTCACCAACACTTTCCGGAGAATCTCCAACGGCGATCTAACCCGCCGGGTGACCTTGAGAAAAGGGGATTACCTGAAAAAGGAATGTGACATTATCAACGGAATGATCGAAGGCTTGTCTGATCATTTTCACCAGATATCCACGAACCATGTAAACCTTGTCCACTCCCTGGAAGCCTCCCTTGAAGGTGTGACTGACCCTTTGACCCGATCAAATATTGAAAAGATACTGGCTGATCTTACAGAGAGCATCACGACCATGGCCAAGGAAACATGCGGAACTAAAGACGAGTAGAATAAGGACCTTCATGAGTAAAAAAATTATATCGACAACCAAGGCCCCTTCAGCCATCGGTCCCTATTCCCAGGCTGTTAAAGCAGGAAATCTGGTCTTCACGTCCGGGCAAATCCCCCTTGATCCGGAAACGGGCAAGGTCGTGGAAGGGGGCATCAGGGACCAGGCCCACCAGGCACTTAGAAACCTTCGGGCCATCTGTGAAGAAGCAGGGGGAAGCCTTTTGAACGTGGTGAAAACCACTCTTTTTCTGACCGATATGAGTCAGTTCAAAGCAGTCAATGAGGTTTACGCAGAGTATTTCACGGATCAGCCACCGGCAAGGAGCACGGTTCAGGTGGCGGCCCTTCCCCTTGGGGTCCATCTGGAAATCGAGGCTGTTCTTTCATTCTGATAAAGAGGGATCCGATCTGCCGATGCGCCTGAAATACGCTTCCCGGCAGGTGTTTTCAATGGTCATTAGCCGTGAAAATGCCAGATTGAAATCCTGTGGTGCGGTTGTGAAAAGACCATGTCCGTAAACAATGACACCGTCCTTGCCCTTGATGGCCGAGGGTACGGTGTTACAGAGACCGTAAGGCCCGGTTCCAACCTCACCCGGAACAATAGGAATCCCTGACACCTCCCGTTTATAAGAGCAGGTGAGATAACAGGAATCCCCCTTGGCACAAGCATCCACATCACAGTCCATGGACAGAATCACGGAGAATCGGGGATGGCCGTGGAGAATGGCCCGATGGCCGGTTTTCCGAATAATTTCCATGTGGGCGGACAGCTCGCTGGATGCGGTCATGGCAGCACAAGATGATCCGTCCATGGCGCAAGGGTCAATACACCCGGCCAGATGATCCAGGGAACTGCCGGTCTGGCTGATATAAAGAACATCCCCAAGACGGCATGAAATATTTCCAAAAAACGAATCCACCAAACGATGGCGGATCGTCATTTTACCGGCTTCATCCATGGCCATGAGCACCTGCTCCTCATGGGTAAACGGCCCCTGGGCCAGCGTCCCTTCAAACTGGGGCGGCGGAGGAAGAAAGCGAATGACCCTCTGAAAAACATCCTGAAAATCTGCTGGAATCACCCCTTTTTTGTAAGCGGCCAGATAATCGGAAAAGAATTTCACAAACACCGCAAAACAAACCGATGAAAAGGTCACGAATGACTGTTCCAGGCTGATGGTGCCGTAGGTGATCAGGCCCTTTCCCGGGACAATGACGCTTTTCCTCTGTTTCAAAAGGGGAATCACCTGTTCCGGCAAAAATGCCAGGGCCACGGGCAGGTCATGGAGAAAGGTCCGGGTTTCACAGTCCTGGGGTAAAATGGAACCGTCGGCTGTTTCTGCCAGGTAATCAATGATACTCTGGTAAGGTTCTGCGGCCTTGGAGACAATCAGGGAGTTGATATTCAATCCCTCAAAAAGACGGGTGGCAAATTCCTGGTCCGGGCTTGGCCGACTCCAACTGATGTCTTCATCGAGAAATGCCATCAGAGCATCACCGGGATTGACCAGGCCTGCCGCGATCAACTGTTCTTCAAAATGGACGAATTGTTCTTCCACCTTATTCCCCCCGGATTTTATAATAGGCCCCACGGGCCTTTAAAAAGGCCTCGCGGTCAATGGGTTTGATGGACAGGCTCTGTTCAGAGGACCCCGGCTCTTTAAAAAATCGTTCCGGAAGATCGTCATCCTTGTGTGTAAAACCATTGGCCCTGTTCATGTCACGTTCATTTTTACAAACGGCATCTCCGATTTTCAACAGATCCTGACCCGATATCCCATGGCCGGTCACCGCCTCATAGACCTTGGCATATTCTTCCAGGGTTGCGGCGAAAAAAATGAATTTACAGGCGGTCAGGGAATCGGCCATGGCATTTGCATCCTCACTGATTTTAATGATCCGCGCCTTGCCCAAAAATGAAAATCTGTCGGTGGCCACGGGTTTTCTCAGGATTTCATGGGAAATGGGATAGGCCCTCAGATGACAGGCCCCCCGTGTGGACAGGGCAAAGGACAGGGCCATGCCCAGGGCACCCCGGGGGTCATAGGCTGATAATTCCTGGGATTTCACGCTGATGGATGCCTCGGGTTTGCCCATATCCTTTGCATAGCGGGCCGATCCCCGACCCAAAAGTGCGCCTTCATCGCGTCCCTGTCCGATATCTGTCAGAAGGCCGAGAATCTCATGGGGTTCCAGGGTTTTATTTTGAATCTCCCCGTAGCAGGAAAGGGTTGCCGCCGCCGAAATGGTATCCATGCCCATGTCATTACAGATCCTATTGGCCTCCATCACACAGTCCATATCCGTATTTGATAAAAGGGCGCTGAAATGGGACATGGTTTCAAACTCCGGGATCCCCCGGCCGTCTTTGGCCACCTTCTTGCACTGGATATGACAGCCCCTGCACCCCTTGCTTTTCGGTGCGTAAGCCTTTTTATAGGCGGCGGCATTCATGGATGGGGCGTGTTCAAACCTCGTTTTTCGAAAATTATCCGTGGGCATCATCCTCCGGGCATCCATCAGATCATACAAGGCCCCGGTTCCGAATTTGGAAATCCCAAAGGACCCTGAAAGTGCAGGGGATGCCGACACAAGCCGATAAATTTCCTCCCGGGCTTTGAGCAGCTTTTCCGGGTCATGAACCGGTGTTCTGCCCTTGCCCTTGACACTGATGTATTTGAGATTCTTTGCGGCCATCACCAGGCCGATGCCGTTCCGCCCGGCCGCAAAATGCCCATCCACAATGATGCTTGAAAAAAGCACCCCGTTTTCTGCGGCAGGCCCGATCACTGCAGCTGAGGCCTTGGCAGGCAACAGGGAAAAGGTTTCGCCCGCGCCTTTTCCTTTCAAATGCCTTGCATCGGTGATACGAACCCCATCCTCCGAAATCTCTATACCGCAGAGGTCGGTGCTTTTCCCCCGGATCACCAGGCCATCGAGACCTGCCTTTTTTAAGTTCGTCCCCAGACTCCCGCCCACCGAGGAATCCCCCACGGTTCCGGTCAGGGGGGATCGGCTCATCACCGCCATTCTGCCCGACGTGGGTGAGGACGTATTCACAAGGGGCCCGGTAAAAAAAAGAAGGGGCATGGCCGGATCATCGTAGTTTCGGGTGATATGGTCTTTCAAATAAAAACCCGCAAGCCCGCGACCCCCGATATAGGTCCGATAGATCTCAGGGTCAGGATGATCCATGGCCCAGCGCTTGGTGTCAAGATCAACGATCAGTATGTTCCCGCACCATCCGTTCATGGGCAGCCCCCTTTTTGCTTGAGCAGACAATCGATGGCTTCATAGGCCGCTTTGAGGCCGTAAATGGCTGTCACATAGGAGATGCTTCCCAGAACAGGGGCTTGCCTCTTGCCGTCGTGGGGTTCCTTGTCTTCCTTTTTCTTTTTCATGGGCATTTCCGTTGAAAAAATGCAGCGTATGCCGCTGAAAATTCCCTGCCTGTGAAGTCTGCGCCGGACAAAACGGGCCAACGGGCAGGTATGGGTTTCGGATAAATCGCCTGTGGTGATGGCATTGGCATCCATTCGGCCGGCAGCCCCCATACTTGAAATCACCGGGATTCCGGCTCGAAAGGCATTAGCGATCAAAAAAATCTTGGGGGTCAGACTGTCAATGGCATCAATCATCACATCGACCTGTCCCTCCATGATTCTGGGGTTGGTTGTCTCATCAATATAGGTATCCAGGATCTCAACATGGCATAAGGGATTAATGTCCTTAACTCGAATTCGGGCCACCTCTGTTTTTTTCATACCCTGGGTTGATGTCAGGGCAAATAACTGCCGGTTGATGTTGCTGGGATGAACGTGGTCGTAATCCACAAGCCTCAGGTGTCCCACACCGGCCCTGGCCAGCGCCTCCACGGCAAAGGAGCCCACGGCACCCATGCCGCAGATGGCTACATGGGCACGGGACAAAATTCCGACGTTTTCCTCACCGATCAAAAGGTGTGTCCTGTTATTCCATTCCATGAAGTTCCTTTGGAGCATGGACATTTTCACAGGCTGAAAATATCCGCATGGCATTGTCGTAGGTATAGGCCGCCACCTCATCCACGCTCTCATGTCTTAAAAAGGCAACGGATTCAAGAACGACTCTCACAAAGGCCGGTTCGTTGAGCATGGCATTCACTCCTGTGGGGAGAATATCAGGACTGTCCGTCTCAAGGACCAGTCGGTCCCGGGACACGGAGCATACAGCCTTTCTCACTTTTTTATTGTCTGGCCGGGTCACCGAACCCGAAAATGAAATTGAGGCCCCAAAACCCTCAAAGACCCGGACCATGTCAGCGGATCCTGACCAGGAATGAATAATCCCCCCCTGGGGGAGGCCACCCCTTTCTTTTAAAATGTCCGCCATGCGGCCCCAGGCGCTCCGGCAATGGATATTCACGGGCCTGCCAAGGTCCCGTGCGATATTGAGCTGTGTGACAAAAACCTGTTCCTGGTCCTGATCGTCTCTATCCGGAATCATGCGGTCAAGCCCAATTTCACCCACAGCAGCCCCATGGGTCTCAAGTTTCTTTCTAAGCACCTCTGCCCACGAAACACTGCGTCCTTGGATAAACCAGGGGTGAATGCCCAGACTAGGCACTAGGCAGTCATGGTCATGGGCCATGGCAAGAACCTGATCCCAGTCCTGTTCATGGAGTCCGCAGACCATGATCCTGTCCACGCCGGCGGCCATGGCCCGCGCCATGATCGCCGCTCGAATATCCCGGACTCTGTCGTCCTGGATATGGGTATGTACATCAAACAGTTTCATTGGGTTTAGTCCATATTGGGTTCATTACAGCGTTTGGAATTTATACAGATTTATTTTGTTTATCTCAAGATTGGATTATTTTTTTTATTTGGGTGGACAGTGGACTTGGTGGACAGGGTGGACTTGGTGGACGGTGGACTTGGTGGACGGTGGACTTGGTGGACGGTGGACTTGGTGGACGGTGGACTTGGTGGACGGTGGACTTGGTGGACGGTGGACTTGGTGGACGGTCCACTTCGTCCACAGTCCACTGGGTCCACATCGTCCACCAAGTCCACTGTCCACATCAGCAATAAAAAAGTCCGCTGTTTTTTGAAACAGCGGACTTATAAATAAAATCAAAAAGAATTATTTTTCTTCTTCTTTGACTTCTTCAAAATCAGCATCCACCACATCATCATCAGCGGCCTGGGCTGTTGCACCAGCATCACCTTCGGGGCCTGCGCCGCCAGCCTGTCCGTCCTGGGCCGCTTTCTGGTAAGCGGCTTCGGCAACCTTATGGGAGGCTTCCGTGAGTTCCTGGGTAAGTTTTTGGATGTTTTCAACATCGCTTGTTTCCATGGCTGATTTCAGAGCGGTAATGGCACTTTCCACTTTGGATTTGGTGTCGGCATCCACGGTCTCACCCACGTCTTTCAGGGCTTTTTCAGTCTGGTATATCAAGGAGTCGGCCGTATTCTTAGCATCCACCAGTGCCCGCAGTTTCTTATCCTCTTCGGCATGGAGTTCGGCGTCCTTGACCATTTTCTGAACTTCTTCATCGGTCAGGCCGCTGTCACTGGTGATCCTGATGGATTGTTCTTTATTGGTGGCCTTGTCCTTGGCTGAAACATGGACGATACCGTTTGAGTCAATATCAAAGGTCACTTCAATCTGGGGGACACCCCGGGGAGCCGGAGGAATATCTGCAAGGTCGAACCGGCCCAACGTCTTGTTGCCGGCAACCATTTCGCGTTCACCTTGAAGAACATGGATGGACACAGCGGGCTGGCTGTCAGCCGCCGTGGAAAAAATCTGACTTTTCCGTGTGGGGATGGTGGTGTTCTTTTCAATGAGCTTGGTCATTACACCACCCAGGGTCTCAATACCCAGTGAAAGGGGTGTGACATCAAGAAGAAGCACATCGTTCACCTCGCCTTTGAGAACACCGCCCTGGATGGCGGCACCCAGCGCTACAACCTCATCCGGGTTCACGCCTTTATGGGGCTCCTTACCGAAAATTTTCTTGACCCGATCCTGAACAGCAGGCATACGTGTCATACCGCCCACAAGAATCACCTCATCAAGATCACTTGCTGACAAACCCGCATCCTTCAAAGCCGTGGTACAGGGCAACGTCATCTTGTCCAGAAGATCTGCCACAAGAGATTCGAGTTTGGCCCGGCTCAGTTTAATGTTCAAATGTTTGGGACCGCTAGCATCCGCAGTGATAAACGGAAGATTGATGTCGGTTTCAAGGGCTGTGGATAATTCCATTTTGGCTTTTTCCGCCCCTTCTTTCAGGCGCTGCAAGGCCATTTTATCACTTCTGAGGTCAATGCCCTGGTCTTTTTTGAATTCCGAGGCCAGATAATCAATGACCCGCATGTCAAAGTCCTCGCCGCCCAGATGGGTGTCTCCATTGGTGGATTTCACCTCAAAGACACCTTCGCCGATTTCAAGCACCGAGACGTCAAAGGTACCGCCGCCCAGGTCAAACACGACAATTTTTTCTTCGGCTTTCTTGTCCAGACCATAGGCCAGTGATGCGGCTGTCGGCTCGTTGATAATTCGCAGAACGTTAAGTCCCGCAATTTTACCCGCGTCCTTGGTGGCCTGCCGTTGGCTGTCGTTGAAGTAGGCGGGAACGGTAATCACGGCATCGGTCACGTCTTCTCCCAGATAGGCTTCCGCTGTTTTCTTGATGTTTGCGAGAATAAATGAAGAAATTTCAGCCGGACTGTGAGCTTTGCCGCGGATGTTAACGCGCACATCACCATTATCGGCTTTCTGGATTTTAAAAGGAAGAATCTTGATATCACCCTGGACTTCTTTGGAATCGAATTTTCGGCCGATCAATCGTTTGACTCCGTATACCGTATTTTCCGGATTTGTGATGGCCTGGCGTTTGGCAATCTGGCCCACAAGACGTTCTCCGCTTTCCGAAATTGCCACAATGGATGGTGTGGTTCTGCCGCCTTCCTGGTTTGTGATAACCTTTGCATCGCCTCCTTCCATAATGGCGACGCATGAATTGGTCGTGCCCAAATCAATTCCTATTACCTTGCCCATGTTCATCCTCCCTGCCTGTTCAACCATCGAGACAGGCTGCGTTAATTATATTAGTATTCCGTAAAATTATTGTTATTCGTCAGCTTGATCAGCAGATTCCTGAGCAGATGCCTGACTCTCATTATCCTTATTCAGTGATTTGGCCACCACAACCATGGCCGGACGGATCAGCCGGTCATGGAGAATATATCCTTTCTGCATTTCTTTCAAAACGGTATGTTCAGGGTGATCGGATGTCTCCTCCTGGAAAACGGCCTGATGGAAATTGGGATCAAAGATCTGTCCCTCGGACTCCAGGGCTTTCAGATTGAACCGTTCCAGAACTTTGTAAATTTCCCGGAGGGTCATTTCCACACCTTCAATAATTCCTTTGTTGGAATTTTTATCTGTTCCGGAGGATTCCACGGCCCGTTCCAGATTGTCAATCACCGGTAACAATTCCTTGATCAGTGTTTCATTGGCAAATTTCCTGAATTCTTCGACTTCACGCTGGGCACGTTTTTTGTAGTTCTCGTATTCTGCAGATGCCCTGAGCAGTCTTTCACGGGCCTGGGATGCAGCGTCCTCTGCCTGCTGGGCTCTGATTTCAAGTGCCATCAAAGGATCAATATCCTCGAGCTCTTGTGCGTTTTCTCCGGGTTCATTTTCCGTAGTATCAGCAGTGACCGTATAGTCCGGAGCATGCTCGTCCATTTCTCTGGCCAGGTCTTTCTCCTGAACCTTTTCCTGTTTCTTTGCCAATGATAACTCCTGCAATACCGTTTAAAATTGCGTCATTAAGATTGATGATGTCCAATGCATCAAAAATATATGTAATCATATGGAAAACATTGCAAAGGCCTGACAGCAATGTGATTTTGTGTAAGAAAGTAATACCGATTGAAACGATGTCAAGAAGGGGGAAGTTGGAAATAAAAAAAAACCTGACCGCACTGACGCTAACCGGGATCGATCCACGACACAGTCAACCTCCCTTATTGCTGCTTCCTTCCGGACCTGACAAAGTTCGGGTGTGTCTGTTGCGCGGCGGCCGGAAAGCGTATCAGCACGGCCAGGCGAACATTTTATAGACTTAAACAATGATTTTATCAAGAAAAAAAGAAAAAGTCATGATATGATCATCCGTCACGCGTCACAATGACCGTCACGATGACGGATATTCCAAAATAAATGCATGGCGCATGTTTGTACTTCCGGCTGTGGCCGGTAAAATAAAAACCATTAATCTCTGTGAAAATGTATCTATGGCCAACCCACCGTTCAAGCCAGGTCTTCTTAGCCATGTGCTCCATGGTATTGATAATACCCGATGGCTCTGCTCCGGAGATGCACTCTTGATCGCCGTGTCCGGTGGGGCCGATTCCGTGGCACTGCTTCACCTTTTTAACCAACTCCGGAAACCATATCATTTCAGCCTGGCCGTCTGCCACTTAAATCATGGATTAAGGGGGCTTGAATCGGACCGTGATTGCGCCTTTGTTGAAAATCTGGCCAAGGCCATGGACCTTGTCTGCCATAGTGGATTCCGTGATGTTGAGGCCCACAGAAAAAAAAAGCGGCTGTCCCTTGAAGAGGCAGCCCGCCAGGTTCGCTATGACTTTCTGTTTGAAACGGCTGACGCACACGGGTATTCCAAAATCTTAACAGCACACCACGCAGATGACAATGCCGAGCTGCTCGTGATGAACCTCATGCGGGGAAGCGGCCCCTCGGGCCTGGGGGGAATGGATACCCTGGCCATGGATGGGCGCCTAATCCGGCCCTTTCTTGATTGCACACGTTCGGACATTCTCGATTACCTGACCCAGGAGGGCCTGACCTTCCGTGAAGACAGTTCCAATGCAGACCGGACTTTTTTGAGAAACAGAATCCGTCTGGAACTTTTACCATTAATCGAGTGTCATTACCAGAAGGGCTTCAGTCGGGTGCTAAGCCGTACCGCCCGGATTATCAGAGATGATGACGCATGGATGAACAGCCTTATCGACACGTTGTTTAAAGGACTGGTCATACAAAAAAATGACAAAAACCTTACCCTGGCCCTACCGGAACTTGGCGAACTTCATGTATCAGCCCAAAGGCGAATCATCCGAAAATCCATCGCCCTGATCAAAGGTGACTTAAGGCGCATCGGCCTGATCCATGTGGAATCGGCTGTCCGCTTAATCCGGTCGGAAAAAAGCAGATGCAGTCTGGATCTTCCCGACCGGATACGGGTCCAAAGGGAGGGAGACACCCTTGTCTTTTGCAGGGAAGCGCGTTCCTTAAGGCACTGTCCGCCCTTTGAAGTGCCACCCACCGTGTCGGACTTTGATTATTCTGTGGAAAAGCCCTCGGATCAGCCCCTTTTGGTTCACATCCCGGAAGCGAATCTTTCTTTCACATTTTCCGAATCACACAGCCCTGCTCCCAGAGACTTGGGCCACACCGGACCTGACACGGCCTTTCTGGATATGGATAAACTCAGCTTTCCCCTATCCCTTAGAAATCATAGGCCCGGAGACCGTTTCATGCCCCTGGGCATGCCTGGACACCGAAAGGTCTCACGGTTTTTTAACAGTATGAAAGTCCCCCCGGAAAACAGAAAACATTGCCCTGTTCTTATTTCCGGTGAGCATATCGTCTGGGTTTGCGGTCATCGTATTGATGGGGCATACCGTCTCGGACCGGACACAAAAAAAGTTTTGAAAATAGAACTTTTACTTGCTTAACACACAATGATGATTAATATGATATAATCGGTTTTTCCGCAGATGGGGTAAGACGTCTTTAATTTCAAACCCTATCGTTTATATTTCTAAAGAACCATAGACCTTGCATGGTTGATTTCAAATCATTCAGGAGGTGCAGCCCGTTGAATCCCTTTTATAAAAATCTCTCCCTATGGATTGTCATCATTCTGATGATGATTGTGCTTTACCAGATTTTCAACCCTGCCCAGGGCATTGAAAAGCCTATCAATTATACAGAATTTCTAACTAAAATCCAAAAGGATGAGGTTATCAAGGTGACCATGCAGGACAAAAACCTGCATGTGACAGATACAAGTCAGAATCGATACAGGGTCTATGCCCCGGATGATCCTGAGTTGATCAAGATCTTGAACGGCCACGGTATTGAAATAGAAGCCAAACCACCCTCCGAATCCCCCTGGTTTGAAATAATTGTTTCCTGGCTGCCCATGATCATCCTCATTGGTGTATGGATTTTTTTCATGCGCCAGATGCAGAGCGGAGGCGGGGGGAAAGCCATGTCCTTCGGTAAAAGCAGGGCTCGTCTGTTGTCCGATGACAAGGGTCGGGTTACCTTTGAGGATGTGGCCGGAGTGGAAGAAGCCAAGGAAGAGCTTGCCGAAATTGTTGAGTTTCTTCGTGAGCCAAAAAAATTCACCCGGCTGGGGGGTCGTATCCCCAAGGGTGTTCTCCTCGTGGGCTCCCCCGGAACCGGTAAAACCTTACTTGCCAGGGCCATAGCAGGCGAAGCGGAAGTCCCCTTCTTCACCATCAGTGGATCTGATTTTGTTGAAATGTTCGTGGGTGTGGGGGCATCCAGAGTCAGGGATCTTTTTGCCCAGGCCAAGAAAAATGCGCCCTGCATCGTGTTCATTGATGAAATTGATGCTGTGGGCCGCCAACGGGGCGCTGGCTTAGGTGGAGGGCACGACGAGCGTGAACAGACCCTCAACCAGCTGCTTGTTGAGATGGATGGTTTTGAGAGCAACGAAGGAGTCATCCTCATCTCAGCCACAAACCGCCCGGATGTTCTTGACCCTGCCCTGCTTCGACCCGGTCGATTTGACCGTCAGGTGGTCGTGGACCTTCCGGATATCAAAGGCCGAGAAGGAATTTTGCGCGTCCACATGAAAAAAACACCCCTGGACACGGATGTGGATGTGCTGACCCTGGCCAAAGGAACGCCCGGGTTCTCTGGGGCGGACCTGGAAAACATGGTCAACGAAGCAGCTCTCCTGGCTGCCAAACGTGACCAGGAAAAAGTCCGCATGATAGATTTTGATGACGCCAAGGACAAAGTATACATGGGCCTTGAACGCAAATCCAAAGTGGTTCGTGAAGAAGATCGAAAAAACACGGCCTACCATGAAGGGGGCCACGCCATTGTGGCTCGATTCCTGGCCGATACCGATTCGGTCAACAAAATCACCATCATCCCCAGGGGCAGAGCCGCAGGTATGACATGGTTCTTACCCGAAGAACGGGATTTCAGCTTCAAGGAACAACTTTTAAATCGACTGTCCATCCTCCTGGGGGGGCGTGTCGCAGAAGAGATCATCTATAAACGGCTGAGCACCGGAGCATCCAACGACATCAAAAAAGCAACGGAGCTGGCCAATAAAATGATCCGAGACTGGGGTATGAGTGAGAAACTGGGTCCACTGTGCTATTCCCTGAGTAACGATCAGGTCTTTCTCGGCCGTGAAATTTCCCAGCACCGGGATTATTCCGAAGATACAGCGAAACTGATTGACCAGGAAGTCTCAGATTTTATTTCAAACAGTTACGCAACCGCCAAACAGATTCTTACGGAAAATGTGGATATTCTTCACAAACTGACCGAGCTTCTTCTTGAGAAGGAAACCATTATGGGTGCAGAGCTGGATCACCTGATCCTGTCCATGAGACCCGGAATCAAGCTGCCTTCAATAAAACACGAAGTCGAAGAAACCATTCCCACGGAGGATACGCCGAAAGATGAATGATTTCCTTCTTTCGTTCAAAGAACACAAACTGAAACTCGGCACCAGCACCTGTATCATGGGCATTTTGAATGTCACTCCGGATTCTTTTTCCGACGGGGGGCGTTTTTTTAAAACGTCCCAGGCTGTTAGCCGGGCTCAGCAAATGGTTGAAGAAGGTGCCGACATCATCGATATCGGGGGTGAATCCACCCGGCCCTATGCCAAGGCCGTCTCCCTTTCAGAAGAGATCAATCGGGTGATCCCGGTCATCGAGCAACTGGCCAAAAAGATCCATGTTCCCATTTCCGTGGATACCACCAAGGCCGAGGTTGCCCGAAGGGCCATTGAAGCCGGGGCCAGCATTGTCAATGATATTTCAGCCATGGAAATGGACCCGGACATGGCATCGGTGGTGGCCACGTCCAAGGTTCCGGTGGTGTTGATGCACATGATGGGAACACCGGGAACCATGCAGGACACCCCCCATTACCATGACCCGGTCAAAGAAATTTATGCGTACCTGGAATCCGCCATTCAAAAAGCCGAACAACAGGGAATTTCAAGGTCCATGATCATTGCCGACCCGGGAATTGGCTTTGGGAAAACCATGGCACACAACTTTATTCTCCTGAAACATCTCAGGGATTTCTCTTCCCTGAATGTGCCCATTCTGGTAGGCTCGTCCCGGAAAGCCTTTATACGGAATACGGTGTCCACAAACACCGACAAAGATATGAGTCATGCCATTGAAATCGGCACCCAGGCCACTGTCTCAGCCGCCATCCTTGGTGGCGCCCACATGGTCCGGGTTCATGATGTGGCCTCAACCCAGGCCACCGTCAAAATCATTGACGCCCTTAAAAATGCCTGACAGGCTGAATGTTCATGAGAATAATGAACTCCAAATCCATGTCCATAACCATTGCAGTTCTTATCTGTCTCGTCCTTGGTGGCTTGTTTATATTTTATTCCCTTAGGCCGGACATGACTCAGGAATTCCTGGTCCTGGTGCCTGTTGAATTCTCAGGTCTTTCGGGTGACCTGATCATTTCTTCGGAAAGTACCCGAGCCATTGAGGTCAAGGTCAAGGGCCCCAAGGAAAAACTGGAGCACCTCACCTCCCTGACGTGCCGACTTTCCCTTTCCGGTGTACAGGTGGGAGAAAAGCATATCCCGGTAACGCCTTCGTTGTTTCTCTTACCCCAGAACGTCATGATTCAAAGTATCCAGCCCGTGTCCATTCATGTGAGTATCGATAAAAAAATCAGCCGGGAGCTTCCCGTTGAGATCGTATACACAGGTTCGCCTGCATCGGGCTACAGGATCGGAGGTGTTCTGGCCTACCCCAAGAGTGTGACCGTGGCCGGCCCCCGGTTGCTCATTGAGAGCCTGGATAAAATCCGGACTAAAGCTGTTGATATAACCGGCATTATTGAATCATGTAAAAAAGAAGCGGTATTCGACATTGACCCCTCATTGCCCTTAATCCTTCCTCCGGGCCCTGTGGTAGCCACCATTTCAATCACTGAAAAACGGGTGGTCAAAAAAATGGACCTGCCCGTATTTCTTCCCCAAAATTCAGTAGAGGTCAACCCTACCCTTGCCAGCATTGAAATCAGCGGACCTGAAAACCGCTTTAACGGAATGGATGTTCTCAAGGACATCCAGATATCAATCAAGGTGGATGATCTCATGCCCGGGATCTATGTCCGCCGCGCCACCATCAGTCTGCCGGTTGATTTCACTCTCATCAGTGTGACACCGGAATTGTTTACACTTACCATAAAATAATTTAGGACGAATCACATGCTTCTGGTCATTGATGTGGGAAATACAAACACGGTTCTGGGTGTTTTTGATGAAAAGAATCTGATCCACAGTTGGCGCATTCGCTCGGATAAGAATATGACCGAGGATGAGTTTAACGTTCTTGTAAGCAGCCTTTTCAATGAGCGGAAACTCGATATAACCGGTTTCAGAGGCACGATCATCTCATGCGTGGTACCCCGTATGATGATGATCCTTAACGCTTTCTGCCTCAAATACATGCATCACCCCCCCATATGGGTTGATGCATCGACAGTCTCATCCATCATGCCCATCCTTTACAGTAACCCCTCGGAAGTGGGTGCTGATCGGATCGTCAATGCCATTGCCGCTTATTCCCGTTATAAAGCAGCCCTCATTGTCATCGACTTTGGGACAGCCACCACCTTTGATGTCATCTCACGGAAAGGGGAATATCTGGGCGGTGCCATCTCACCCGGCATCATGATTTCCTCCGATGCCTTGTTCCTTAATGCATCAAAACTGCCCCGGGTGGAAATCTTCTCCCCTCCGGACAAGGTCATTGGAAAAGATACGGCCGAAAGCATGAAATCCGGGATTATTTTTGGGTATGCCGGCCTTGTGGACGGCATGGTGGCCCGCATTAAAAAAGAACTGGACGAAAAACCCCTGATTATAGCCACTGGAGGCCTGGCTCCATTGATGAACCATGTCTCCGAAAGTATTGAGCACGTTGACAGCTCCTTGACCCTTGAAGGGCTGAGAATTATCTACGACCATCTTCACGACAAATAAATGAATTGTTACGTCTGATGATGCGATTGAAATTTGACAATGACTCATTTATCAGATATGCATGTAAGTATATTTTTACAATCGATCAAGTCGTTATCCAAATCAGAGTCATATGTTAGGAGGGCAGACCGTGAAAGCCTTGCACCTGAAAACTATTTTTCCATCCTCTATGGGGTTTATTGCCATTTTCTTTCTTTGCTGCCTGACGATCATAGGCTGTGGTGAAGGGAAATACGCCACCGAACCTGAATCCTTGAGCACCGAAGCCCAGGACGGACTCACATCAGCCGATGCAAGCCAGACCTCCGCCATGGAGCACTGGGAAACGCAGTCCGCACTCCTTTCTGCGCCCTTAAGTGCCACCTTCACCCCCAGCAATGGATTGGGCACCCCCCTAAGCCGAAGTGGGGATGAGGAATCCCTGCAAGTAAGCCTTACCCTTGCTGAACAATCCGGCATCATCCGCGCCCACGGTTCTATTTCCCTTGATGGGAGTGTATCCGTAACCGGCTATCCCATGACGCTGGAGTTCAGGAATTTTCCCTTTGAGATCACGGCGGATTCAATCACGATCAGCGGAACAGACATCTTGACCACCAAAACCCAGTCGGGCGTCCTTATCCGGCCTTCTTTTAATCTGACCATGGACATCAAAAAAGGATCAGCCCAGAAATTCATGTGTCATGGTGTATTCCAGGTGGATGAACTTCAAACCATATGCGAATTTTCAGTGGAGATCCATCGAACCGGCGGAAACAACCTGATCTCCTTTTTTGAAAGCACCTGGGCAAAGAAAAGTCCGAGTATCGACATCAGCTATCCGAGAAAACTGTATTATCGTCGAACTGAAGCACATGCCGTCCCCACCCGGGACATCTTGAATCTGTCTATCAATGAGAGTCTCATTGACCCTAGAGCCTCGGGATTTATCGATCTGCCCTCAACACTTTCACCCAATCAGACGGATCTTCGCATTGATTTTACAAATCTGGCCATCATGGCCAGTGATCTCAATCAGATTCTCACCTGCCATGCATCGGGGACTTTGGAAACACCGGATATGCAGGGCACCCTTATCTCAACAGACTACAGTCTGGATTTGGAGATCACCAAAAAGGTCATAACAGAATCCTTTACCGGAGAAAACAACACGCCTGAACTCAGACAGGTTGCCCAATATAAATGCACGGCAGCGTTGATTCTTTCGGCCCTCAATGTCCGAACCACACTTGTCGATACCCTCACCCGGACAGATTCCAGTGATATTGAGGCACTGTTTGCACATGCTGTGTTTACGATGGCCCAGGAGAAGACCTACACCGTGACCCATTCATTCTCGGAAGGCGAAACCACTGACATTGTCCATGCCCCATACGGACTCATAGGATTAAACCTGAATTTCAACCCCAGTGGAACCGGATCTGCACTGGCCCAAGGAATGATTGGCCTGCCCTTTGAAGCCACGCCGGACGGGGCTCCGTTTATGGTGATCTCCTTTGACAATGCCCAGCCGGACATATCAGAAAACGGAACCATTCACCTCAGCTCCCCTGCACAACTGGACAAGACAGATGCCATCGGTTTTATTACAAGTATCGGAGCCATGCTGACACTTGATATGAACCCAACCGATGAGGGCATTTATGTCTGTGCAATTGACCTCTCAAGCGATGACCTCATGACCCGAATCAATTTTACAGACCTTGAACTCATGAGAACAGACCCCGGAGAGGATCTCTCAAGCAGCCAATGGACCGTCCTGGGCATGCCCTATCATCGGGTGGCCTGCTCCATGGAAGGCGTGAACACAAACCAAAAAATCAATGACATGGACATGGACGTTGATCTGACCCTCTCGAAGGTTTTTAATGAAAACGGCTATGATATCAGTGCCTCGGGCAGTGTGGGTATAATCACAGTCCTTGATTGCATGGGCCATGGTCTGAACCTCGATTTTTCGGACGTACCTGTGATTGTCGAAGACGGAGGATTCGAGATGACCACCCAGGTGAGCCAGGATGACATCACATATTCTCTGTCTGTGCGACTTGTGGAGACGGACACGGCTCTACACGAATTTCTGGTGGATATTTCACAGCACAACGGACCGACACTGAACCTCACACTCCCGGCTGAACGCACCCAGGGGACGGGTATTTTCATCAGGTCAGGATTATCGAAATAAATGGAATGGGACTTATGGGACTCATAGGACTTATGGGTCCCATTAACAGCCACGTCCCTTTATAAAATCCATACCTTCCAACAAAAAAAGCGCTTTCTTAAAAAAGCGCTTTTTTATTTTCATCGGGGCTTTACATGCCCATCTGTTTTTCTATGCTTTCGATTTCCTTGAGAAGCTCTTTTCTTTCATCATCGGTCAGGTTGCCCTGATTCAATCGTTTCTGTAGACCGAGAAGAATCATTTCCTCTCTGTAATCATTACACGTGTAATTTCCTTTTTTTATTCCCATACGTCCTGCCCCAGACCCTGAATTGAAAATCTTAGTCTTATCCGGGCTCCTTACGGGACACCTTAAACGGGGGGTTTAAATTTTACCCGCCTGGATAAGAAATTCTTTGAATATTTTATAGAAAACTGACGAATCATTCAAACCTTTTTGCAGTATCGTATCAATTCTGTCAATATCTTTGATGTTCACCACCGCATTGGCACTCCGATGATAGGCCTCCATGGGGTCCATGGTCCGATACCGATCAGTCAAAAGGAAAAGAGTAATTTTTCTACGTTCAGCCATCACCAGACGATTCAGATAAATCAGAATACCATTTACATCTGGATTGGGAGTATCAAACCGTTCATTGAGAACGATCAAGTCATAGGTATGATAGCGCATGTTTTTCAGGGCTTCACGGGTGTTTTCGGCCATGGTGATACTGTATTCCATCAATTCCAAAGCGATTTTGATCTTTTCTCGGATGGCTGGGTCTGATTCGCATATCATGGCTGTTTCATAATCTTCTTCAACAAAATCAAATGGTTTTTCCGATGCATCATAAATGGACTCATCTTCTGCAAAGGAAATGGAGGGTTTGGATGAATCCTCTTCATCAAATCTTAGGGGACTCTTTTTGCTTGGTTTGGAGCCCTCTTTTTTGGGGCTCTCTTTTTTCGAGGGGTCACCCTTGGGTTCATCTCCGGCCAGGGAAAACACAATTTCCTCGTCCGTTGAAACCTCTGGCTTTCTGGCCTTCGTCACAGAAATTTTATGTTTACATTTCGGGCAAGTAAATCCGAACTGTTTACCTTCCGGGAGCTTTTCTTCCGCCACATTGTATTTACCCTGGCATTTTTCACATATGATTTTCATGGGTTGGCCTTCCCTGTTCGTTTTACTTGAATTTTTTATTGTAACCGTGATCGATTTCAAGGGATTCAATATCGGTTGTTTTCTCACCTCTGGAACTTTTCACCGAATCAATCCCACGTCCCACCACGGCCTTGTGGCTGGCATAGGTCATGGCGGTTTCATGGGTGATCAGACCCTTTTCATAAAGATCGATAATGTAATAGTCAAAGGTGGTCATTCCAAAGGCTTTTCCTGCATCCATACAGCTTTCATAGGTATTTTCATTGATTTCACCATTAAGGATGATATCCTTGACCCTCAGACTGGTTCCAAGTATTTCAAAGGCCGCCACCCGGCCCCCACCAATTTTCGGTAAAAGTCTCTGGCAAATAATCCACCGCACCGAATCCGCAAGACGGATACGCAACTGCCTTTCTTCATCTGGGTCAAACATACCCAAAATACGGTTGATGGTCTGTCCGGCATTGTTTGTATGCAGGGTCGTAAGCACCAGATGCCCTGTTTCTGCAGCCCTCAAGCCGATTTCAACGGTTTCTTTATCGCGCATTTCACCCACGAGAATCACTTTGGGGGCCTGCCTGAGCGCGGCCCTCAGCCCACTGGCAAAACTTTCAAAATCACTGCCCAGTTCACGTTGATTAAAGGTGGCCATTTTATGGGGATGCACGTATTCAATAGGATCTTCAAGGGTGATCACATGTTCCGGACGGGTGGCGTTTATTTCTGCCAACACAGCGGCAAGGGAGGTTGTTTTACCGGTTCCCGTGGCTCCCGTAATGAACACGATGCCGTTCAGGGTTCTGGGAATTTCTTCAAAGGCTTTGGGCAGATTCAATTCCCGGATGGACGGGATGGTGGTTTCAAGTCGCCTGAGTACAATGGAATAGTTGCCTGACTGGGAAAATATATTCACCCTGAACCGTGCCTTTCCCGGCAGGCTGTAAGATAAATCGCATGAACCTGATCTAATCAGAGTTTCGGTCAGACGACGGTCCTGGCTTAAAAGATTCATGGCGAACACTTCGGTCTGAAAGGGCGTCAGCTCCTTGATTTCAGGTTCGATATCAACAGCAACCAATTTTCCGGAACTTTCCACCTGCAAGGGCTTGCCCACCGTGAGGTTCAAGTCGGATACGTTGGTATTGGAATCAAGCATCCGGGCAAGAATATAGTCTATTTCCTGTTTTCTCATTTTTTAGCTCCCTGCCAAATGACGATCAGGCATCCGTAAAGTCCTGGGGCGAACCGGCCATCAGGGCTCGAAATTTTTGTTTGTCATAGGCCTTGGCATAGGCATCTTCGGAGGTAATCCAACCCTTGTTATGGAGATCCATGATGGAATCATCCATCAGCTGCATGCCATATTTCTGTCCCACCTGGATGGCCGACGGAATCTGGTGGGATTTCCCTTCACGGATCAAATTTCTTACTGCCGGTGTTGCGATCATTATTTCAAGGCCTGCGCAGCGCCCTCTCTGGTCTTTGCGTTTGAATAAGGTCTGGGAGATAACAGCCCTGATACCATCGGCCAAGGTTGAACGGATCTGGGCCTGCTGGTTGGCCGGAAACACCTCAATCAATCGGTCCACGGTTTTGGGAGCACTGGAGGTATGAAGTGTTGCCAAAACCAGATGACCGGTATTGGCAGCCTCAATGGCCAGGGAAATGGTTTCCTGATCCCTGAGCTCACCCACCAGAATAATATCCGGGTCTTCACGTAAGGCCCCTCTTAATGCGGCTGTAAAAGATTTTGTATGAAAACCCACCTCCCGGTGATTCACCAGACAGCCTCTGCATTCGTGAACAAATTCGATGGGATCCTCAATGGTGATGATATGATCCCTGCGCAAACGATTGGCTACGTCAAGAATGGCCGCAAGAGTCGTTGATTTCCCGCTTCCCGTTGGCCCTGTCACCAGAACCAGCCCCCTGGGAAGGGTGGCCAGCCGGGACACCACTTGGGGCAGACCCAGTTGCTCGGCGGTCTGAATGGTGCTTGGGATTTCACGGAACACGGCCCCAACCCCATTTTTCTGCTGGAAAAAATTGGCCCTGTAGCGTGCAAGCCCCGGAATTTCATACCCGAAATCCACATCTCCGGTTTCCTCGAACTGTTTGATTTTATTTTCAGGCGCAATTTCATAAAGCATGCCCTTGAGCGTGTTGTTGTCAAGCACTTTGTACTTGACCCGCTCAATCTGCCCGTCAATCCGGAGAGCCGGAGGTTGACCGGCATTAAGATGAAGATCTGAGGCCCCCTGGTCATGCATCAATTTAAAAAAAGCATCTATTTTTGCCATGGATATCTCCTGCTATGTCGTTCCTCGGTTTTTCTATTGGCATAACCGGATCCCCCGGAAACGGTTATCATCTTCCCCATCCACCTTTAATCATAGTCAATCTGCCGAACGCCTTCTTCTTTGGGATCCAGTTCAATCTGGGTCATTTCAAGCAGCACCGAATGGGCCTCAATCATTGATTTCATCTGGGCCCTGAACTGAACCTGCTGGCGTTTCAGTTCGTTGACCTCATCGTGCATCCTCTCCAGCTTGTTGTGTGCGCTTTGGATGATCTTATCCGCGTCTACCTCGGCCTGGGCCACAATCACTTCCGACGATTTCCGAGCGTTCTCCTTCATCTGCTCCAAGACCGTCTGGGAATTGAGCATCACCCGTTTGTAGGACTCCTCCCTGGACCTGTAGTCCTGGTTTTCCAGGTTGAGTTGACGGATTTTTTCTCGCAGGGCTTCAGCTTCACTCGTCATGAGTTCAAGGGTTTCGGATACCTGATCAAGAAAAAAATCAACTTCGCTGGTATTGTAACCTCGAAATCGAACGCTAAACCGTTGCTGGTGAATCTCAAGTGGGGTCAGTTTATTTTTCATAGATAACGGTTCTGTTATTTGAGCATTTGTGCAAAATCGAAAAGGCTTTGCACCACAAATGACTGGAGTAGAATAATTCCAAAAATAATGATGATGGGAGAGAGATCGATTCCCTCGATTCTGGGCATTTTCGAGCGCACAGCCCTTAAAGCCGGCTCAGTCACATCGTAAACAAAACGCACAATGGGATTGTAGGGGTCCGTACTCACCCAGGACAATATCGCCCGGGCAATGATAATCCACATATAAAGATCCAAGCCCATTTTCAGCACAACGGCCACGGCTCTCAACAGATTTCCCAATATCAACATGTTAATAAACCTCTATTTTTCATTAAGTCCTGGGTTTCGTTTGGATATATACAAAGGGGAACAGAGCATTTGATTTAAATTCCCTTTTTTGATTTTGCTTATAATGAAGCATAAAAATAAGGTATATTCATCCCTTAAGTCAAGGTATTTTGCTTAAAAAAGCATTGACTTTGGTTCTGGGCGGTCATAAGAGTGTAAAATAAAAAATCCCACGTGCCCGGGAAATAACCTGACAAGGAACCGGATTGCCGGTTAACTGTCATCCTGACACCAAAAACATGGAGGTGCGTTATGAGTACACTCGATAAGACCATTGGCTTTATCGGAGCCGGCAATATGGCCGAAGCCATGATCGGAGCTCTGATTGCATCCAGAACCATTAACTCGGCCAACGTGATGGCCTGTGATATCAGCGGTGAGAAACTGGATGTTCTTAAACGGTCCTACAACATTCGCATCACACCCGAGGCAGGGATTCTGTTTTCCTCATCGGATATCGTGATTCTCGCGGTGAAGCCCCAGGTGATGGGTGCTGTGCTTGATCAGTTGACATCCGCGCCCTCATTTATATCCAAAAGAAAAAAACTGATTATCTCCATTGCAGCTGGCATCAGTCTTTCTCGGATAGAACAGGTTATTTATGCATCCCTTGACCAATCCTCCCGGGCTCTGTTTCCCATCATCCGCGTCATGCCAAACACCCCAAGTCTGGTCCTTGAAGGGATGTCAGGGTTCTGCATGAATGCCTTTGCAGATGAGGATGATGCGCGCATGACCCGTATCATTCTTGAATCCATGGGCCGGGCTCTTCCATGTACAGAGAATCAGATGGATGCGATTACGGCGGTTTCCGGTTCCGGACCGGCCTATTTTTTTTATATGGTGGAGGCCATGGTGGAGGCGGGAACCAACCTGGGATTAAACCCTGACGATGCCCTGACTCTATCGGTCCAGACCATGAAAGGCGCGGCAAAATTACTCGAAAAATCAAGCGATTCCCCAGAAGCCCTACGAAAAAAAGTGACCTCTCCCGGTGGGACCACCGAGGCAGCCCTTGGTTTTCTGAGAGACGCCGGCTTCAAGGACATCGTTAAAAAGGCTCTGGCTGCTGCTGCGACAAGGTCCAAAGAGCTTTCAGCCTGAGCGAACTGTTCCCGGACAATGTTAAGCCGTCTTCAGACCGGCGACCAGACCGGCAAATTCCGGATTTTTCAACAACCTCTGGGAAAAAGAGATGTATTTAAACACAATGGATCTGACAGCAAGTTGGAGTGCGTAGGCTCTCACCGGTTTTTCGAGCAGGTGATTGATACCCGAGGCCACACAGGCATTCACAACCTGGTCACTGGCATCACCGGTCATCATCACCGAGTCCTCATATATGGACGGAAACTTGTCGGCCAGTGAGTCCAGAAACATATAGCCGGTCTTTTCACCCATAAACACGTCCACAATAAAAACGGCAATGCTTGAATCCTTGAGTTGGCAATATTCAATGGCTTCATCAACATCTGAAAAAACAAACACATCTCCCCATGCGTAAAAGCGGTTGACAATACCGGCCGTGATTTCAAGAACATCGAAATCATCATCCACGATAATCACATCAAGCCCCGTTGACATAGCACCCTCTCTTGTAATTAGATTATTTCAGACACGCCATGAACGCCCTTCCAGATGATGATAAAACTATAACACAAGACAAATCAGACTTCAACCAGCCTCTGGAAAGGGTCGTTTTAACAGACGCTCACTAAATTTGTCTTGCAAAGGCCGGGTTGAACCTGTTAATTTCACCTGATTGTCATCCTGATCAGCCTGGTCAATACGTGGTTCAATCATATACCGTAAAACGCCACTTAGGTATAAACACAGAATAAAAAAACCATCCATTCGTAAGGGGGAGACAGAACGCTTATGGAAACGTTTACATTCAAAGCATCGGATCATTCGAACATTTTCTGTCGGAATTGGCTGCCTGAACCCGAAAAAAGCCCAAAGGCAGTCATCCAGATCACCCACGGCATGGCCGAACATTCAGAGCGCTATGCCTGGTTTGCAGAAAAACTCACTCAACAGGGCTTTGCTGTCTATGCCAATGACCACAGGGGACACGGAAACACGGCCGAACGTGATGAAGACCTGGGGTTTTTTGCCAAAGGAAACGGCTGGGACAGGGTAGTCGATGACATGAAGGAATTAAGCGACCTGATCAGGGTAAGGCACCCTGACCTCCCCCTATTTCTTTTCGGCCATTCCATGGGATCCTTTCTATCCCGGGACTATATAGCCCGATTTGGCAAAACACTCAAGGGAGCCATTTTGTCAGGTACTGCCGGAGATCCGGGGTTTATAGGAAAAATGGGTCTGATGGTGGCCCGTGCCCAGGTGTTCCTCAAAGGGGCAAGCACCCCAAGCCCCCTGATGGACAAACTTTCTTTTAGCAGCTATGCCAAAGCCTTTTCTCCGGGACGAACCCCCTTTGACTGGTTGAGCAGGGACAACGACCAAGTTGATGCGTACATCAGGGATCCTTTGTGTGGCTTTGTGTGCGCATCGGGATTCTATATGGATCTAATTTCAGGTATTTTCAAGATAAACCGCCCGGCTCATTTTGACAAAACCCCATCCACCCTGCCTATCTATCTGTTTTCAGGGGCCATGGATCCTGTGGGAGATTTTTCAAAGGGGGTCCGAAAAACCCACGAGGCCTATCAAAAAGCAGGCGTCAACGATCTGGCCCTTCGTTTATATGACCAGGGACGCCATGAAATGCTCAATGAAATAAACCGGGACGATGTGGCGCAGGATGTGATTCAATGGATAGCAGACCATCTGAAGTAAACATGGCATTCTGATCCTATTTGTTCTGATAACCATCCAAAAAGCAGGGACCTTATAAAAATGACCCGATATCTCCTTTCCCTGGACCAGGGAACCACAAGTTCCAAAGCCATTTTGTTTTCCACATCAGGCCAGATTATCGCCCGCCTTAACAAAGAATTCCGCCAGATATATCCCCAGCCCGGTTGGGTGGAACATGACCCCATGGAAATATGGGAAAGCCAGCTGGAAGTCGCCCGTGGGGTTATTCGAAACGCGGGAATAAGCCCCTCCGACATTGCGGCCATAGGCATCACCAATCAGAGAGAAACAACCATTATCTGGGATAGATACACGGGAAAGCCCATCTACAACGCCATTGTCTGGCAATGCCGCCGAACGGCGGACACCTGCAAACGGTTTGAAAAAGAAGGCCTGGACCAGGTGATCCGACGTAAAACCGGCCTGGTCCTGGATGCCTATTTTTCAGCCACCAAGGTCCGATGGATCCTCAGACAGGTACCGGGAGCCATGGAAAAAGCACTCAAAGGCGATCTTCTTTTCGGGACCGTTGACACCTGGATTATCTGGAATCTGACCGGTAGAAAGGTCCATGCAACCGATTATTCCAATGCATCCAGAACCATGATGTACAATATCCATAAACTGGAATGGGACATGGATATTCTCACATCTCTGGACATTCCCAGCTCGCTTCTTCCGGATGTCAGGCCCTCATCAAGTGATTTTGGTTTCACTGAAAAAAACTTTCTCGGTGCTGAAATCCCGGTGGCCGGTGTGGCCGGCGATCAGCAAGCCGCACTGTTCGGCCAGTGTTGTTTTGATCCGGGCATGACCAAATGTACCTATGGAACCGGTTCTTTCCTTCTGATGAATACCGGCGAAAAGGCTGTCAACTCCCAAAGCGGCCTTCTGACAACCATTGCCTGGGGGCTGGAGGGCAAGGTCATATATGCTCTGGAGGGAAGCACGTTTATTTCCGGTGCTGTGATCCAGTGGCTCAGGGATGAAATGGGCCTGATTTCCGATGGGGCCCAAGCCGAAGAGTATGCCCTCAAGGTCCAAGACACGGGTGGCGTCTATCTTGTTCCGGCGTTTGTGGGCCTGGGTGCCCCCCACTGGGACATGTATGCCCGTGGAACCATCACAGGAATGACCCGGGGAACCAACAAGTTCCATATCACCCGGGCTGCCCTGGAATCCATGGCCTATCAAACCAACGATATTGTGAAAGCCATGCTGGCAGATGCCCGCATGGATCTGAAAGGCCTCAGGGTTGACGGCGGGGCTGTAGCCAACAATTTTCTCATGCAGTTCCAGGCCGATATCCTTCAGACCACCGTGGACAGGCCCTATGTGTTTGAAACAACGGCATTGGGGGCGGCCTATCTTGCCGGTCTGGGTGTGGGCCTGTATCAAGGAATAGCGGATGTAAGAAACTCCTGGCAACTTGAACGGCGTTTTGAACCTCATATGGCATATGAAACGGCTGAAAAACTCTATAAACAATGGGAAAAAGCAGTGGAAAAAGCCAAGGCCTGGGTCTGAAAACAGGAGACCTCAATTCGTAGCCAGTCCCGGGCTGATTGCCCTGCCTCTGGACTGGCCCATTCATCCTAAACCATCCAAAATGGTCCTCCATGGAAAATTCTTATTAAATATTTTCTCACGATTGACGATAAGTTGATAAGATCCGCCATTCTTATCTGATGAACTCGTAAAAAGTCGAGGGAAGACTTTCTTGAGTAACTCATAGTCCCCATAAACGAGGTGCCATTGTGATTAAAGTCCATTGTCCAGGTTGCCAAAAAAAATACGCCATACCCGAGGAAAAACTTCCCATGGACAAGGAGATAGATCTTCCTTGCCCTGCGTGTAAAACAATCATTAAACTCAAAAAAAATGCCCCCCAAGAGCCCGTTGTTTCGGGTTTTGATTCCCAGGCAGGGGATGCCTTGATGAAAAAAATCATCAAAAATTCCAGGGCACTTCCACCCATGCCCCAGATCATCATCAAAGCCAACGAAGTTTTATCAAGTGATAAAGCCGGATTCAAAGAAGTGGGGGATGTTCTTGCAACGGACCAAGCCATGGCCACACGCGTTTTAAAGCTGGCCAATTCCGCCTATTACGGACTCACGGTACCTGTATCCTCTGTCCAGCAGGCTTCGGCCCTCTTGGGCTTCCAGGCCCTTCTGGAGCTGATCACCGTGGTGAGCACATCCAAAATGATGGGCAAAGCACTCACGGGCTACGCCATTGATGCCAGAGACATGTGGGAACATTCGTTGTCCGTGGCCATAGGGGCCAAACTTATCGCGGAGAAAAAATTCCCCGCACTGGTCAATGACGCATTCAACGCTGGCCTTATCCATGATTCGGGCATGTTGATTCTGGATGATTATGTGGCTGAAGAAAAAGCAACCTTCGAGGATGCCATGGATAAGAAAAAAACCATTCAAGAAGCGGAAACCCTTCTTTTCGGATTTGACCACGGAATCATCGCCTCTGAATTTTTCAAAAAATGGAAACTCCCGCCTTGCCAGACCCATGCTATCCGGTATCACCACAAACCCTCGCAATCAGGGGGAGACCCCCTGTCCCGGGTACTCCATGCCGCCGATGCCCTGGCCAATGAGAACAAAACAGAACAAAACTTCGCAAATGAACAGAATGCTATTGATTTTGTGGGTTTTTCAGATGATGAATGGGCAGCCATAGGCCTGGAGGTCACCGAATCGGTGAATCATATCATGGCAACCATGTCATAAAAAATCAGGGCAAATTATTCGGGCCCGACAGGGTCATCAATAAGAAAACTAGACAGGGGGGAATTTTTCACCAGGGATAAGGCGTAGTCTTTTTCGCTGTGTATATAGGCCTCAATGGCCTTAACCCCTTTTTCAGGATTTTTCTCACCCAGAGCCTCGATGATGGTCCTGAAATACGAGACGTTTTCCTTGAGCGAATCGTTTTTGAGCATAATGGCGATATATTGAAGGCGCTGAAGGTTGGGCATGATCCCCATCACCACCTTCAAAAGAACGGGGTTCTTTGTGGAACCGATCCCAGCGGCGGTGAAATCCAGAAGCGCTTTGTAAAATCCCCGGTTATCGTTTTTTTCAGCACAAGTTTCCATCTTGTCCAGGGCTGTGATCAATTCCATGCGATGATCCTCATCGCAATTCTCAATTCACCTCCGGACCACATGGCCGAATAAAAGGGAAAATACATCACAGTACGCGTCAATGCTTTTTTCAGATAAACCTGTTACCCTCACCCCACATCGGGGAATCAATTCAACCAGACCTGTTTGCTCAAGAATCCGGAAGGCTTCACGCACCGGCGACCGGCTGACGCCAAGCTCACGGGCGACTTTCTGCTCAAGAATTCTCTCACCTGGGGCGATTTCCAAATGAATGACCTTGTCGATTAAATAATCAGCAATCTGATCGGACAAATTCTTAGATATTTTAAACACCATGGTCATCCCTGGGATCCCCTTATGTATCGCCCAGCTGAGACGCGCAGGTCGCCTTCAGCTTATTCGTACTCGTTCTCGAACTTGAGCATCTCACACACCCACATCGGCGCCGATGACATCTCTTTTCGAGTACGCGTACGAGTACCGTCCCTTCGGTACTGAGTACGAGTATTTGGCTCGCCAACAAGTATAAAAACAGCCCTATCCATTACATGAGCCCATAAATTTTTAAACAATATCCATGAAAAGATCAAGAAGGATAACATATGGTGTTTAAAAATTACTCGCTAAAGGATCTGGAAAAAAGATCTTCGATTGCTTTTTCCCCTTGGTCTGAAAGATTACGTGTTCCGGTTCCACAAAATGTATCAAAAGAAATGACGGGCACATCTTCTTTCCATTCGCTGTCACTCCAGGTGAACCATTTATTACTGGTCTGATCAAAAACACTGACGGGCCTGTTAAAAAACTTAGCCAGCTCGACACCCCAGCCTGTCCCGCCTTTAACGGTTTTATCGTCCTGGATCCAGCCCACAGCGAACACCTGCAAGCCCTTGTTCACCATATGAAAAATAACCTGGAAAACTTTACGTATTTTGTCAGCCTGGGCGTATCGCCGCCCCATTCGTTTTGAAACGATTTCCATGCTGACATCACCCAGGGTGAGTTCCTTGTCATTCAATACCAGAACATTTTTTTCCCGGGCCAGCTCATGTCCCTTGAATGTGATCGTAGTTTCTGCAACACCGAATTTTTCGGCATTCTCACCAAATGTCTTTTCAGCCCCTTTTAACCCACCGCTGAAAAATTTGCACTGTGACGCCTTTAACATAAACCCTCCATTTGAATATCCTATAATAATTTTCCCAACAAGCGGCTGTATTTATATGAAACAGATCCAATATGCAAACACAAAATCATGTTACAGAGAACATCCCTATTTTCATAATAAGTTGTTTATGTGGTTCAAAATGTCATTAAATATGGGAACAAGACAGGAAAAAATTCAAAAAACCCCTATGAAGATAAACATATCGAATTAACAGCCATATAAAATCATTTAAAACTTACTACAAATCCAATTATTTTAAAACGAATTTATTTAGTTGTTATCTCGCCCTGACCACGTTATATTATAAGAAAATACGTGCTCATACAAGATCATGGCCCGAAAACGACTATACATTTTAAAATCAAATGAAAGTCCTGATGGATAAATCCCTGCCAAAAGAAATTGATGATCAACGACGACGAACCTTATTACGTTATACCTTTTTAGCGTTATTATCTTATCAACTTCCCGTGGGGGTGGCTTATCTGGCTATATTCTTCAACATAGCAAAATACGACTATTCAGACATCCATCCCGCCTATCTATCCTATATAGGCGTGAGCATCCTGGCATTGATTCTGATCAGATTAAAGAAAATGATCACAAAGCCGTTCATCTATTTCATGCTTCATTTCCAAGTATTTTTCTGTCTTATTATTTCAGCCTATATGATATATGCAATGAATGACCAGCGCTATCTGGTTCCCATCGGCTGCCTTTTGATATTGATCTTCGTATTTATCCAATCCACACTGTTTGTTTCTTTTTCGGCCATCCTGTTTTTCGTGTCACTTTATCTATCAATATCCTATGTCGGTATCGGATACAGAGGTCAAGCAGGATCATTTGTCGGTGATGTCTTATACATTCTGATTTTTGTTCCCGTTTGTATTTTCATCGCCTTCATTTCAAAGATCATGCAGGACCAGCAAAAAAAAATCAAACTTGCCAGCTCAAGACTCAAAACCACCCATGCAGAACTTAAAGCCACCCATGACGAACTTGGACTCATCCATACCGAACTTGAGGGACACAATGACAGGATGATTGAAAGCATCCGTTATGCAGAGATGATCCAACGTTCACTGCTTCCAGGCATTGATCGGATCAAGGAGGTCAGCCCGGAAAGCATGTTTATATGGATGCCGAAAGATATTGTGGGAGGGGATATATTCTATACCTATGCGGGCCTGGAAGTAAGTATCATTGCTGTGATGGATTGCACAGGCCATGGCGTTCCCGGCGCCTTTTTAACCATGATCGTCTATTCGGAGATACGAAAAATAATTATGGATGAAGTCTGCCGCAAGCCCTCCGACATATTAAAACGCCTGAACCTTTCCGTAAAAAATATCCTTTACAAAACAAACAGTGCCCAGGCAAATGACGGACTTGATGCTGCTGTATGCAGCATAAATCATTCAGAAAAAAAAGTCACTTATGCCGGGGCCCGGATCCCTCTGTTCTTCGTTAAGGATGGATCCTTACACCGAATAAACGGGGATAAACAAAGTATTGGCTATAAACATTCCATTGATAATTTTGACTTCACAGATTATTCCATTGACATTGACAGCCCATGCTCCTTCTATATAAAAACAGACGGCTATACAGATCAGCTGGGTGGCGATAAACGACTTCGTTTCGGGACGGATAAATTCAAAGATTTAATTCAACAAAACCATAAAAAGCCTTATAGTGACCAGAGAAAATTGTTCCTTGACGCTTTGATAAACTATAGAGGGGAGAATGAACAGATAGATGATATCACCCTCATCGGGTTCAACATTCAGTAAGCACAAAGCCTTTTCTTCAAAAAATCAAACACTTAAATCTTATTCTAAGTTTCATTGAAGCGTTTCTTCTTATATTAAATGGCGGATCATCTCCCAAGGAGGCACGGCCCCATGTTTGACCGAACATCGCCAGACAGATCCCAGCGGTTATACCAATGGGTAACGCTCCTATTTCTGATGATGCTGGCAGGGTGCCTGTGTTTAAACTATTGGACCATAAAACAAACTGACCGCAAAATACGGGATCTAACCCAGCTGGCACAGGTGATGGATTGGGCCATGGATTCGAATAATTTCAAATTCCTCGATAGTGTGGAAGAGCACCTTGAGAATCCCGAGTTTCTTCGTCTCAAAAAATCACTGGCTAACATCCGGTCGATCAGCCCCCAATACCTTTCTGAGCAACTCGCATCATCACGGGATGACGGCACCGCGTCCATGCCGGTTCAGTCCATCAGGCCTCCCGTTCCCGTGACAACCCAAGCCGACCCTGACTTTTTTCACCTGAATTCCAGGCAGGTAGGCATGTTGACAAGCATCACGGGAATTCTCCTGGCCCTTTTCCTTGTCATCCTCATCCGTTTCCGGGATGTAACGAACCGAAGGATGGCTCAAGAGGATCTTCTTGAAACCAACCGCCAACTTGAAATCGACTCCACCAGGGCCAAAGAAATGGCGACACAGGCAGAAATGGCCAGTACTGCCAAGAGTGATTTTCTGGCCAATATGAGCCACGAAATCAGAACACCCATGA
>JAHIRD010000108.1 GCA_018818835.1 Pseudomonadota bacterium | reverse complement strand
GACTCCCATGGGTCCCATAAGGTCTGATATTAATGTCGGATGCCTATTTGTATAATTGGCCTGTCCCAGATTTTACCAGATTTTGATAGTTTATGTTAAGGCTTTACCTTAACAGTGACTCAGCTATAAGGGATTTTCACCAAATTAGCTTATGCCCATGCCGGGCGTACACAAATTGCTAACCGGAGTACAAAAAAGCAGCGCCCTGTGGCATGGCGTTACCAACATCATATCAATATCTTCAGCAAAAATTCCCAACTACATGATTGAGAAAATTATAACCACGATAAAAAGCAAGCCCCAGTAAAGATATTCAAAATCTATCTGTACTTTTTCTTTGAAATATGAAAATTTGGACTCTAACACTGTATATAAGGGTATAGATAAACGCTTGCGCATGATCACACTTAGCCTGGTAAAGTGAGAAAGTTGCACTTAACAATTGGGTTCAGGTGACACATTCGATCATGGCTGCATAAGCAGTTGCCTGAAAAAATTTCATCCAGTAACATCCCTGAAAAATTGAAAAAAGCTAAATCAAATGGAATTGCAGATGAATGGTGTGATTTTTATAATCAGGGTTGGTTAAAAATACAAGAATACAACGATTGAGGATGTTAAACGCGGTATAAGGATAGCCACAAAAAAAATCAAAATCAGAACAAAACAGCAAATCCTGTTCGTTTTGTCCTGATTTTGATTTTCAAAATCCTTTGTCCTGACCATGTCAGGACACCGGATTCAATGGGCTGACGATTGGATATCAGGGCGCTTTGATCACAAATCCCGATTTGATACAATTCGCGCATACGGTCATACGTTGGGTCTGGCCGTTCTGAAGGGTCCGAACGCTTTGTAAATTCGGATTGAATCTGCGTTTATTCACATTATGCGCATGGCTCACATTGTTGCCCACCATGGGTTTTTTTCCACATATTCCGCACATCTTTGACATGACTGATTCTCCTTGAAATAAACTTCATCTTAAAAATAAAACATGTCTATATAAGCTATCCCCAAAGCCTTGTAAAGTATTTTTTATCAGGCCCTCCCTACTCGGGCATAATAATCATCTCGTCGGGCTTTTTTACGCCTGATTTTTTCTGGGCATCTATTTTCCCCTGGCATTTTATTATATAGTCCTGGGCCTCCTGGTCAAAACCCAGGCCCGGATAATGGGTAAGGACTGCTTTGAATCGTGCCAGAGCCCCCTTGTAATGCTTGGATTTAAAATAAAAGCGACCCACATAAATCTCATGGCCCGCAATACTTTTCAAACATAATATCTGCTTTTCTTCTGAGTCTTTCGCATATTCCGAATCCGGAAATTGCCTGGAAAGGCGTGAGAAGGAATCCAGGGCGGCCTGGGCGTTGTTCTGGTCCCTGTCCACCGTATCGATGCGTTTGAAATAACACAGGGCAATCTGGTTCAGAACATATGGTATCGCCTCATTTCTGGGGTGCAGCTTTTCAAATTCATCGTAAGCCACAATGGCTTCTTCATACTCTTCCATGTTGAAATGGGCTTCGGCAATTTTGAATTCGGCCAGGGTGGCCAGCTTGTCAAAGGGATACCAGTCCCTGAGTTTGTTAAACGTTTCAATGGCGGCCTTGTAGTGCTTTTTGTCAAAGTCCTTCATGGCTTCAGCTGCAAGCTCCGGGGCCAGCTTTTCACGTGTGTTTTTTTTGAAACATCCGAAAGAAACAAGCATCAAAAACGAAAGGAATAAAATAAATAATTTTTTCATGATTTCATATTTTCAATATAGTGTTCCGCTGAATAAGCGGCTATCGCAGCATCACCCACGGCCGTTGCAATCTGGCGTAAGGGGGTGTCCCGCACGTCACCAGCTGCAAAAACGCCGGGAACCGAGGTTGCCATTTTGGCATCGGTGATCACAAATCCCCACTCATCCCGTTTCAGGGTCTCGCCAATGAAGTCACCATTGGGGACAATACCGATCCAGATAAAGCAGCCATCGGCTTTGATGGTTCGTACCTCACCTGTTTTTACATTTTTCACATGGACATTATCCACACCAAAAAATCCGTCAAGCCCGGTGACCACAGAATCCCAGACAAATTCAATTTTTTCGTTGGAAAGGGCCCGCTCCTGAAGAATCTTGGCGGCCCTTAGCTGATCCCTGCGATGGACCAGGTAGACTTTCCTGGCAAATTTGGTCAGAAAGATACTTTCCTGAACCGCTGTGTCTCCACCGCCCACAGCCACCACATCCTTGTCCCTGAAAAAGGGGCCGTCACAGGTGGCACAGTAGGACAGGCCTTTGCCTTTGAAACGCTCTTCACCCACATTCAGGGTATTGGGAGAGGCCCCTGAGGCAATGATAATGGCATGGGTTTTTATTATTCTGTCCGCCAGGATTACTTTTTTAACGGGTCCTGTTAGATCAAGGGATTGCACTTCCTCGGACTCGATGGGAAGACCGAACTGTTTGGCCTGGGCCACCAGCCTGTCCGTCAGGTCCGGGCCACTGATCCCTTCGGGAAAACCCGGATAGTTTTCAATCAGATCCGTAATCAGAACCTGCCCCCCCGGGGCGACTTTTTCAATCATGATAACATTCAGCCGTGCTCGTGCTGCATAGAGACCGGCAGTCAGTCCGGCTGGCCCGCCACCGATAATAACAAGATCGTAATCAACTGTTTCCATTACTGATTTATCCTAAAGAAGCTTTTTTATGACCTCATCCAGTTTGGCTTTGGCGGTCATTCCCGTTATCGTTTCAACCACTTCCCCGCCTTTAACAAACAGCAACGTGGGGATGGCCCGTACAGCAAATTTTCCAGGTGTCAGGGGATTTTCATCCACGTTGAACTTGGTGAATTTCACTTTGCCCTTGTAAAGGGTCGCCAGTTCTTCAACAATAGGTCCGATGGCACGGCAGGGGCCACACCAGGGTGCCCAGAAATCAACCACCACAGGCAGTTCGCTTTTCATTACTTCTGCATCGAACGTTCCATCTTCGACATCCAGTATACCTTCAGCCATGATCCATATCCTTTCGTAATGTTTATCCGAAAATTGACAAAAACAATCCGGAGATTATAGTTCCCCAGCCCTGGCTTGTCAAGAAAGGTCTCGGCTGGGATAATCGAAATCGAAGGAACTAAACCCCAGTAAACGGATGCACTGGACGCTCATTCTTCGCGCCAGTGATCCTTGGCGATATCCTTCTTGCAAATCCTTTTCAGATGTTTTAGTAACGGGTTTAATAATTACAGCTGGCAAGGAGACAAACGAATGGGCGTGATTAAAATTGGTGCATTCATTTCAGGCGGCGGATCCAATCTGCAGGCCGTGATCGATGCCTGCGACTCAGGCCAGATACCGGGCCGTATTGTTTTCGTCGCATCAGACAATCCCGATGCAGGTGGCCTTGTCCGTGCAGAAAAAAAAGGTATTCCCACCTTTGTAACCCCGTATGCCCGTCTCATTTCCGAGATTCGACAAGGCATCGGCAGAAAACTACCTGATCACGTTGATCTGAACGCAATTCTTACAAAGCAGGCTCTCTTTACCGGCGGAGCCCAGAATTCCAAAGCCGAACGCTTCTTCACATCCCGCATTCTTGCTGAAATCGATTTATTGCGTCAGATGGAGGCCTATGACTTTGACCTGCTGATCCTTGCAGGCTTCATGAGGACCTTGACTCCCTATTTTATTGACCGGGTGAATACGCCCAAATCCCTTCCACGTATCATGAACATCCATCCGGCACTGCTTCCGGCCTTTCCAGGATTTGACGGGTACGGAGACACGTTTCGCCATGGATGCAAGGTGGGCGGGTGCACGGTTCATTTCATTGATTACGGGGAAGATACAGGCCCTATCATCGGCCAGAAATCCTTTGATATTCTTCCCGGAGACAGCCTGGATGATGTCAAGAGAAAAGGTCTTGAGCTGGAATGGCAACTCTATCCCCAGTGCATTCAGCTCTATGCCGAAGACCGTTTAATGGTCGAAGAAAACCGTGGAAAAATCCTTGTAAAGATCAGGAAATAACGCGTTCATTTTAAATGATCCGCATCAGATACACACCCACAAAAATAAGAATCAGACCCACGATTCTCTGCCAGCTGATATTCTGCTGTGCATAGCCGAGAACGCCGAATTGATCCAGCAGAAGCGCTGCGGTCATCTGACCGGCCAGGATGCAGGCCAGCATGGACGATGCTCCAAGTCGTGGGGCAAGGAAAACCATGGAATAGACGGAAAAAGCGCCCAGGACTCCTCCGATCCAGACCCACCAGGGTTGGACACCGATCTGTCCCATATCCGGCATGGGAATGCGCGAAACAAGCAGGCACACAATCAGAGTCACCGTTCCCACAGCAAAGGATATGGCCGAGGCAATGACCGGGGACTGGGTCCATCCTGCCAGTTGGTGGTTGATTCCGGCCTGGGTGGGAAAAAACGCCCCGGCAACCATGGCCAGGGCCAGCAATCCCAGGCTTTGAATTAATTCCATGATTCCTCTCCCTGCCATTTTATCCTTGGATGCCCTTTTCGTTCATGTAGATTTGAATTCTAAGCGCGTGATTTTTATCGTTTCTGTTGATCTGCTGGACTATTTTGACCATTTCATCCGGGTATGTGTTGCTCATGATGGATTGAAAATGATTTTCAGCCGGAGACAATTCGGTTTCAAGGGCAACCCGAAAGGCCTCATCCCTGGACGGGGGATGTGATGTGTATATTTGAATGAGCTCCCTGATTTTCTTGTTCATCCTGACCAGCATGCCATGATGTTCATAAATGACATTCATGGGAAAGTCCTCAATATCTGTCAGTGAAAGCCGCAGCCCCTCGATCAGTGCGGCATGATTTTTTTCTTCCATCAAAAGGGCCCACCAGAAATCAGAATCCTCGGGAAATATCCGGTAAAAAATCATATACAAATCGGCAATGATCAACTCGTGAACAATGGCTTCGTTGATAACATCCTGGATGTCCAGGTCCATGGCACAGGTCCTTAATAAATAGTCATAATCAGATAGAATCGTTTGCCCGGCTTAGACCGAAACGAATCGGTTTGTGCAACGTAGATTGTCACATAATAGCTAATTTTGATGAACTCGTAAAGAGTCGATGGATTTATCTTTATCCCCATTCAAGGATGAGCAGGTAAAGATTTTCATGATCGATCAACGTCCTGACGCGAAAACCATAGGGTTTAAATAAATTCCCGGCTTCCGGAAGTGACACTGGAAAATCATCCACTGGAAAAGGCATTTCACGTTTCAGAAAATCCGTGAAGGATCGCCCCATGGGATGACTGATGATCACCCGGCCCCAAGGCTTTAGCATACGGGCGATATTTTTGAAACTCCGGTCTTTGTCCACCAGGTTGGGATAGCAGGCATTAATCAGAAACACGTCGACACTATGATCGGGAAGGGCCAGATTGCGTATCCCACCCAGAATGGTTAAAACTCCTTGGTAACGTTCCTTTACCGAACTCAGCATGCTTTTGGACAGATCATTGGCATAGATCATTTCAGGGTTGAATCCCTGAATCAGAGGAATCAGTACACCTGTGCCAGAGCCGATATCCACCACCGTATCCGAGGTTTTGATTTCCGCTGCCTTGACAATGATTTCAAGGCGTTCGGGCACGCCTTCGGGATAGGGAGGATCAAACACCTGC
The DNA here is from genome assembly GCA_018818835.1 of Pseudomonadota bacterium. Lineage (GTDB taxonomy): Bacteria > Desulfobacterota > Desulfobacteria > Desulfobacterales > Desulfolunaceae > JAHIRD01. The sequence continues at coordinate 10,932 of JAHIRD010000108.1, read as the reverse complement.
TTGACGCGACTGAAATAGTCAGCTTGAAGTCGGTTGATCCGCTCGCATTCCTCATCTTTTATGTGCTTGAAAGCCATGGTAAACCTAATTTGGATACGCGGCATTACTTCCTAAGAAGGACAACCAGACGTTTGGGCCCGTGCATGCCTTTGAAGGGGGTGGCCTGGATGTCGGCGGTCATGCTGGGCCCCGTGATCCATGTGACCTGGGATGGGCCCTCATCATTGAAGAGACCCTGAGCTATAACATCGTCATAGACCGGCACAATTTGATCTGTGCGGACAAGGACGATATGGATCATGGGGGCAAGGGAGATCAGGCGGGCATGACCCTGGTGATGACCTATGACAAGGGTCCCGGATTCCGCCACGGCATAGTCCACGGTGGTAAACCCCGCCGTGCCCACGTCAAAGACCGCATCGGTGTATGACCTTCTGTCATTGAACTCCGATGCCCGGATAAGAGCGAGGCCCTGCTTGGCTGCCCAGATGTCCAGTTCCAGGTGTTTGAACACCGTATCATCGTTAACAATAAAACGGGTCAGTTCTGTGTCTTTAATGATTTCGGTCAGAATATTCGACATGTCCTGACCCTGTTCCACATGATGGACCTCTGCACCTGCGGCCGTCACATTCAGGATAAAGGACTGGACCAGTTCATCGGAGTCCATCATGGCATGGGGCAGGGGGGGAAGTTCAACATGCATGTCCGGAGTCATGGTGCCGGCCTTTTTCAGGCGATTGAGAATACGGTCTCGGGTATTCTGGCTCATTGTATGTCCTTAGCCATCGTTAGACGTTTAACGAGGTCATTATTAATCCATTAATCAGGTTTTACCCTATCGCGAAATGAGGTTTCAGGCAAGGGCGGAAGATCTCTGTGACGGGTCCAGGATAAAAGGGCCTGGCCCACAGGGCCCAGTCGGCGGATCATGGCACGCCCACAGGCTGTTCCCCTATGCCAGATTCCAGGATGGGATGCGGCCATAGCGGCGCATGTGGCGATAATTTTTTGGCTGAGGCGGCTGCCTTTTCCTTTCAACATCCTGTTCCCAGCCATGTTCATTTCTCGGAAATATAGAATCATTTCCGGGTGATCAATTCCAGCGGGGCAGACCTTTTTGCAGGCCCCGCATAAGGTGCAGGCCCCAAAAAGATCGGATGTCCGGTCAAGTCCGAGAAACAGAGGATTCAACAGTTTGCCGATGGGTCCGGTATAGGCCCATCCGTAAGGATATCCTCCGATATGGCGAAAAACCGGACAGATATTGATACAGGCACCGCAACGGATGCACTGAAGAACCTCACGTGTTCGCGGGTTTTCATAGATCCTGCTGCGGCCGTTGTCCAGAATTACCAGGTGAAGTTCCCGGGGACCGTCAATGTCATTATCTTTTTTAGGCCCTCTGTCCATGGTCACATAGGCTGAAAGTTTCTGGCCAGTCCCGTTTCGGCAGAGCATTCGCAGCATATGGAAGGCGTCTTCCATGGTGGGAACAATCTTTTCAAGACTCATCACCGATACCTGGATGTCCGGGGCAGACTTGTTGAAACGGATGTTTCCTTCATTTTCAACATTGATGATGGTTCCGTTTTCAGCCACAACCATATTGACACCGGTGATGCCCATTCTCATGTGCTTGAATTTATCACGCAAAAAAAGCCGGGCTGCATAACCCAGTTCCACCGGATTGGTGGTGGGGTTTTTCATACCCGCCTTTGCCATGAAAACGTCACAGATGTCCTGGGGTGGGATATTGATGGCCGGTCCGATGATATGAAAGGGTGGTTTTTCCAGAAGCTGGATAATAAACTCCCCCAGATCCGTCTCAAACACCGGAACCCCATTTTTTTCAAGGGCCGCGTTCAGGCCGATTTCTTCGCTGATCATGGACTTACCCTTGGTCACATAGGGCACCTTGTTCGTGCGGATCAGATCCATGATATAGGCATTGGCATCCTCGGCATCCCGTGCCCAGTATACTTTCGTTCCCAGTTTGATGGCATTTTTTTCAAAGGTTTCAAGGAGATCACCCAGCCTTGACACGGCATTGTGGCGAATGGCCCGGGCCTTTTCAACCGCTGCAACAGGATCGGGAAAACTTGAAAGCCCAAGGTCCCTGACCATGCTCAAAACCGGAAGGAAAAAATCAAGAAAACTCCGTGATGTGGAATCATTCAGTGCTTTCAGGGCCTCGGTCTTAAATTTTTCCGTATTAACATCCATCGTCGCCCCCGTTTTTTGCCAGGAATTCCGCGAAGTGTAGTGCTTGTTTACCAGGATGATGTTTTGAAAGATAGGTGGTTATATTGAGAAGGCATCCGGGCTCTCCCACAACAAGAAGGTCCGCACCGCTGTCGAGGAAATGCCGGACCTTGGTCCCCACCATAGCCCCTGATATATCTGAAAACTCCAGGGAAAATTCGCCTCCAAACCCGCAGCACTGGTCTGCCTGGTTCATGGGCGTCAGGTGTGTGCCCTTCACGGACCTGATCAAGGTTTTGGGCTGCTCTGTAATCCCCAGAGCCCGGTGGATATGGCAGGATTCGTGATAGGCAACCTTTCCGTTAAATGTGGCACCGACATCCGATCGCCCGAGAACATCCACGATGAATTCGGACAATTCATACACCTTGGCAGCCACAGTACGGGCCCGTTTCTCCCACCTGGGTTCGGCTTCAAACAAGGCCGGATAATGATGACGGACCATGTGAACACAGGAGCCCGACGGGCAGACAATCCACTCATCTTTTTCGAAAACCCGAATAAAATGCCGTGCAAACCCTTTGGCCTGGTCCCGAAAACCTTTGTTTAAAACCATCTGGCCACAGCAGGTCTGGTCATCATGATAGATGGTTGAACATCCCAGGCGGTTCAACAAAAGACGGGTGGACGCTCCGACCTTGGGCAAGAGGAGATTGACAGAACAGGGTAAAAATAATGAAACGTTTTTTTCCATGGCTTCCTATCGTCGTATGTTTTTTATTTCAGACCAGGTAAAAAATCCGTATTTCTTCATGGCTTTGTCATAAAAAATTTATGAGCATTGGCCTGTATCCGTTCACATGTCTAATTGCATCGCCTTTTATAAGGAGTCGGGCCATTTGGTGGGCACAGCTCACCCTACGATAGGGTGTTGCCCGTGAGACGGCTTTCGTTTTGCGAAACGGTGCCATCCTTTCCATGTCCTTGACCGCATAACAAAAATACTTCGCCCATGCGAAAGACCTCGTAGGGTGGGCTGTGCCCACCAATAAGGCCATTTTCCTTTTAAAATTTACCACCCTTTACTATAAAGCAAATAATGCGCTCATAAAAGAAATTAATCGATAGATATAAGCCATCGAAAAAACAAATAAAAATTATACATTATGCCTAACTTCCAGCAAAAAACTAAATTTTACGAGATAGTACACTTTCTACCCCAAAAGCATAGGCATCAAGATTCTTTTGGAGTATATCCCCGGAAAAACGGGATGCCATGATGGTATGGAATACCTCCCGATCAAGGGGAAGCTCACCGGTACCTGCCAGGGCACCGGCCATGATCACATTCCCCAGAATGGGATCACCGATGGCCACGGCCTTTTCCGTTGCATTGAGAAACCAGGCTTTAGAGGTCAATTCACTGATCCAGGTCCTGATGTCATCATCCGAAGGATAGCTGATCTGGCCTGATATCACGCCCACCGGATAAAAGGGCCGGGTATTGGTGATGACCTTGACATCACGGTTGCCGAAATCCTTGAGCACCCGAATGGTTTCCGACGGTTCCATGGACACCACCATGTGGGCGTGGCCCGAAGGGATCTGGGGTGACCAGCTGGAATCTTTTGAGATTCTCACATGGCTCATCACCGAGCCGCCCCTCTGGGATGCGCCGAAGGTTTCACCGATGGTCACATGAAAGCCCAACAGTGACAGCATGTTTCCCACGGCCCGTGAGGTCATGACATTTCCCTGGCCACCCACACCGGTGATGATCAAATTATAGGGATCGTGTTTAAGCGTAAGCTCAGGCATCTATACCGCCTCCTTTTTCATGATGGCCCCTTTCGGGCAGATGGATGAACAGACACCGCATCCCGCACAAACCACCTCATCGATCCTGGATCGGTTGTTTTCCTTGTCCCAGATCAAGCCCGGGCAGGCAAAAATCCGAGTACACAGCCTGTTGCAGCCGCAATTTTCTCCGGCACACAGGCTTTGATCCACAGACATGGTGTATTTTTTCAACGATTTCTTTTCCGGGCTCAGGGCGCAGGATTGTTTCAGCACAAGCACCTTGACCCCGTCTCTGTCCATCAAATCCAGAAGTACCTGCCGACTTTCCGATACATCAAAGGGATCACATACACGCACCTCGGCACCCAGGGCGCGACAGACCTCCGGAATATCAATTTTTTCAGCCACATTGCCCATGGCGTCCTTTTCAAGGCCCGGGTGGGGTTGAAAACCGGTCATGGCCGTTCCACTGTTGTCCAGCACCACCAGGGTCATATTTGAATGATGGTGGATGGCGTTGACCAGGGGCGGAATGGCTGAGTGAAAAAAGGTGCTGTCTCCGCAGACCGAAAGCACGGGCTGACTCATACCAAACCCACCCAGTTTTCCGAAGCCGCTGGCCACCCCGGTCCCGGAGCCCATGGCATGAAGTGTTTTCAAGGTTGAAAAGCCAGCAGGTAGAACGGCCATGGAATAGCAGCCGATATCTCCACAGACAAATCCATTGCGGTTGTCCATGGACAAGGCCGTGTTCAGGGTCCAGAACGATGCCCTGTGGGGGCAGCCCGGACAGAAGGTGGCCTCCCTGTGGGGTGATCCTGCAAAGGATATTTCCGTGGCCCGCTTTTTATACACGTCATCCATGCCCGGTTGAGGCATGGCCAGAATCCGTGAAAGGGCTGCCGCCACCTTATCCGGATTCATTTCTCCCACCATGGGCAGATATCCCTCTTTTTTGCCGTAAAAAAACTTGGCCCCCAGTGTTTTTCCATGTTCAGCCGCAAGTATTTTCACTTCATCTTCAAGAAAAGGAAGGACCTCTTCCACAATAAAAATATGATCGCAAGACGATAGATGTTTTAATAAGCGTTTTGGTGGCAAAGGCCAGGTGGTTCCCAGTTTGAGAATGCCCACCCTGTCTCTGACCCCCAGAATACTGACAGCCTCTTTGCTGTAAAGGGAACAGATGCTGCTCGTAATAATAAGGAGCTCGGGTTTTTCCGGCCCGGTATAGGTATTGAAAGGCGAGTCTTCAAATAGAGCCTCAGCTATTTTTAGTTTTCGTTGCTGTTCTGTGTGCTTGTATTCCACGGGGGGGCTCAGGATCGCCCCTTCGTTGGGATCAAGGATAAAACCATCGTGTTTAAAAAAGGCGTTTGAGCCATTTTCCGGAATCTCACCCAGAACAACGGTACCGCTGGCATGGGAAAGGCGTGTCACTGTCCTTAAAAGAACCACGTTTTTGATGGTGTCCGACAGCTTAAAAGCCCAGGTGGTCATGTCCTTGGCTTCCTGAAAATCACCGGGTTCCAGCAGGGGAATTTCCATAAGCTTCGCGTAATATCGGGTTTCACCCTCATTGACACTGGACAAGGCCCCTGGATCATCGGCGGAAACAAGAACCATGGGGCCTCTCACCCCGGAGCCGGACAGGTGGAGCAGATAATCAGCCGCCACATTAAGGCCCGGCTGTTTCATGACGGCCATGGTGGGAAGTCCCGCAAAGGATGCTGCCGATGCGACCTCCAGGGCCACTTTTTCATTGACGGACCACTCCACGTAAAGCTTCCGGGATCCTTCCTTGGCAATTTTCGCCAGATTCTCAATGATTTCTGAAGCAGGGGTTCCCGGGTATCCTGCGACCACCCGGACACCGGCTTCAAGGGCTCCCCGGGCAATGGCTTCGTTGCCCATAAACAAATGCCGGCTTCCTTTTTTACCTGAACTTAATGGAGACATGATCCCTCCTCACCCAGCAGTTTTTTCACAAGATCCTCTTTAATGATCAAGGCCGATGGCCCCTTGGCCGGATCAGTGTTGAGCAGATGCTTATCCCTGGCCATAATGAATGCTCGTTTTTTCTTGGCCGATGCCCCTTTCCGAAGATGCTCCAGATGCTCGGGCCGCATGGCGTCACGTTCCAGATAACCTTGCCGGACAGCCTCCTCCACCAGGGATTCACCTTTTTCCGTACGGACGATCAGGGTATTCCATGACGGGTCTCCTTCCAAGGCGCCCACAGACAAATCCGTGAATTCTGCAGTCATATCCGGGCAGATCGAGCAACCGGCCGGAATCGCTGTTCGGATTTCATCCAGGGGGATGGCCAGGTTTTGGTCACAGGTCCGGATGGTCATCACCTGGGATGGCGGAGGCGGCACATCCATGGATTGAATATCCTGGAGGTTCACTCGGTTTTCAATCAGACGAATCAGTCGCCGGGTATCCAGTGCCCAGGTACAGAACAAGCCCATGCTCAATGCCACAGGATCATGAAAATCTTCCCGACCCAGGGGGTTCATCCGAATTAGGCCCAACGCTGTCATCTGGCAGGGTGTTCCCACAACGGCAAGTTTTTGTCCCTTTTCTCGACTGTATTCATGAACCGATGCCAGGGTGGGGGACGCCATGTATTTGGAACCTGCGCAAGACAGAATCTGATCCGTGCTTGTGGCCAGAAACGGTTCTGGAATCAAGCCCTTACGCCGGGTCAATGCAGCCGCATCAATGAGCCCGGAAGCCATGGCAGCCACAAGTAATGAGCTTGCGGTGCCTCCATTCTGGAATGCCCCTTTGCCTTGCATAAGGCGTCCTGCCCGGGTTTTCCAGATGGCACGCATATGCCCCAGGGGTGATCCGTCATAGGATTTCCCAACAATCGTTTCCGACACATGATTCAAATCGATTTCTGTTTTGGGGCAAAAGGCATGGCACCGGCCCTGGGGAAGAGTGCATGGGAAAAGCCGGGCGATTTTCCCCTTATGGCTGACAAAATAGGGGCATAATCCCGCGCAGGCGCCGCAGTCGACACAGAGGTCCTTTTTTTGGACATCTTCACAAAGTTCTGATGATCCCAGAATTCTCATGGCAGGATGGCCTCCCGTTGAATGTAATCAGAGTACCATGTTCGACATGGTCGAACATGGTATGCTATAATTGAACACTATAAAAAGATTGAAACACCTTGTCAAGTCAAGATTTCCATCACCTTTTTCAATCGCACCACCTATAATATCAGCACCTTTAATGGACAACCTTATTCATTTTTTACCGCACAGTCAATGTCCTAGCTTGCATACACACGCAAAATAGCGTATGAAAACGAAAACATAGTCTCTTTCACAGCGTGAATTTCATTTGAAAAATACAGTTGATATGAACCTCTCTTTGAAAAGGAGTCCCCGAATCATGAAACAACGCTACAAAATGTTGGTAGCCGCATTTTTCCTCATTGTTAGTGGTCTTGGGACCGCCCCCCTTAGCCAGGCTGAATTTGTTCTCAACGCCAGTTGTTCCTCCCAGATATCGGAAGCGTTCCAACGGGAGCTTTTGGAAGCGTTCATGGTCGAAAACGGGGTTAAAGTCAACGCCCATGTCTTTTCATCGAATGTTTGTCTGGACCGCCTTCGAAACGGATTTTCCAATCTTGCTGGATCCACACTTAAAATTTCCCAGGCGGACAGAGAAGCCGGTTTGATCGAAATTCCCGTATGCAAGGACCCCATGGCGGTGATCAGCAATGGTCAATGCCATGTTAAAAACCTTTCACTCAAACAGGTCCGTCAGATTTTCAGCGGGTCGATCACCAACTGGAAAGAGGTGGGTGGAAAGGATTTGCCCATTGTCCTGATTATCCCGTCCGTTAATACCGGTGCTTATAAAAATTTTAAAGACATGGCCATGGGGCCGTTTGAGGTCAAAGATGACCTCATTGCAGGTAAAACCTTCACAGCCGTGACAGGAGTCAAACATATACCCGGGGCTGTCTCCTTCATAACTCATGCCATTGCAAATCAGTACAAAGACATCACCGTGATCAATGTGGATGGTGTAAACCCCCTGGATGCAGCATATCCCTTCCACCAGACATTTTACATTGTCGTCAAAGGGGAACCGGATTCCATGATGAAGCAAGCCATCAAATACATGCTCTCTGACAAAGCCAAAGAACGTATGATTGCACGCGGGATGGTGCCTGTATTCTAACCGAATCATATAAACGTTTTTCATTACAACGGACAGGAACATAGACGATGACACCCAGACATTTGATCACCCTGATTCTTTTTTTAAGCTGTCTATACACCAGTGGCTGCGCAACCGTCCTGACCACGGCATATCCACCCATCCATGAAACCCGCCATGGCGAGTCCATCCAGGGTGATACCATCGGCTTTTCCTATGCCGTGACCGAGGAAAAAAATGATCTTGTTCTCCACAAGCAACCTGTGTGCAGACAAAACATCCAGCTGGTGAATATCAAACGAAAACAGTTGCATGGAGTCATTCCTGCCGTTCTTGAAATGCCTTTTTTTGGATTGGGCCTCCTGGATCTTGTTGTGGCGGGGGTCTACACACGGGCAACCGTTGACGAAGAGAAAGGCGATACCATCCCTGGGGTGGAGGTTTCCATTTGCGGAGATTATCAAATAGCTCCGGGACAGGCCGTGCTTATCCAGTATCCGGGCAGTGTCACGTTCAAAAACATCCAAACCAATGATGTCGGCAAGATACTTCTGAAAGACATTCTTCCCAGCAATGCCCAGGACCGCAGGTTCACCATTTTCGTCAAGGAGCCCACCGGGCTTTCCTATGTAAAAACCTATGACAAAACCATGTGGTGACCTTTTTTAAGACAACAGACCGGGCCTTTTATCATGTTAGTAAAGCGAATCCATATCGAAATCGGGATCGCTATCAGTATCGAAATGTTATGAAATGAGAAGAATTTTGGGATACACAAATTCGATCCCGATTTCGATGAGACGTTCTCTGTATTCGTTCACTGGGTATAGCTGTATGAGAGCGTTAATACTCCCCCGTGTGAATAATTACAAAACATGTATTGACAAATCCCCCTGTTTTGCCCCCATAATATAGATAGTTTTGAATCGAATTTATGTGTTCCCATCTTTTATCTGTCCATGAAAAACAATGACACCATTCGATCATTCCATTAACAACGAATTATAAAGGAGTCCTCATCATGAACGAGTCTCCGGTCATAGTCAAAGAGTACAACGGAATGCGGCTGAACGTGGAGCTTGGAAGTCCTATCGGTATCCATGTTGAAAATTTTGAGCAGACCTTCAAGGGAAGCCTCGTGGGCCTGGAACCCCAGGAATACCTTCTGGTTAAAACAGCCATTCCCAAGGAGTTTGAAAGCGGTATTCTGCCGGGAATCACCTTCCATGTGACTTATCAGAGCCTGGGCCTGGAATATGGGTTTAAATCTAATGTTCTTGATGTGATTGAAAAGCCCTACCGCCTGACATTCCTCACCTACCCTAAAAAAGTCAAGAGCCTGGAAACCCGCATTCGATCAAGGGTCTGCTGTTATATCCCTGCATCGGCCCAACTTAAAGGAAACAGCATCAAGGGGACCATCACCGATATCAGCACCAGCGGCTGCCGTTTCATGATCCGTCTGCCGGTGAACCTGATGCCCCGGCAGGTTTTACTCATCGATTCAATCATGCTGACATTTCCGGTCATGGGCATCAAGGGTATTCAGACCTTTAAAGGAACCGTAAGGAATACCACCATCGACCGTGAAAAAATTGCCCTTGGCATTGAGTTCGAGAAACTTGAACCCCACCTGCAGACCAGCATCGACGACTATATCCGAAATGTCACGGAAATCACCATGACCGGACAACATCGCCTCCAGGATGATGTCTGACATGGGGCGACTGTTTTCCATCATCATGGAAAACAGTCGCTGTTAAAACGAATTCGGACGCTTAATTTTTTATCTACCACCCGTTCGCGTGGCTCACTGAAGGACACGAAGAACCACGAAGAAGAGCAAGTAAAGGGCAAAGGATTATCCCTGCCGGGGGCCAACCCCAGCCTTCGCTGGGGCAGGCTCTTTTAAAAAGGTTGCCAATCATGCATTATTCTGGGTTCTATCCTGGGGGAGACGGACTCCCGTCCGACATATGTTGGAACAGGAGTTCGACCCTCCCAGAGTCAAATAACGCCAAAAAGATCTCAAAAAAGCTTTTAGCCCTTCTCCGTGTTCTTCGTGGTAAATTTGTTTTTAACGTTTCTAACCACCGGTGTATGCTCTAATACACGCTTCTGTTACTGACGAAAATTCTGCACATTTAACAAACTAACGTTTCAATCGGCACCAGGCCATCCACACCCAAATAATCCTTTGCGCTGGAATAGCGCCAGTGTTCTGGGCAATCCACATATCCGCGTTTGACCGGGTTAAAGTGAACATACTGGATTTTTGTATTCAGCATGGCCTCACCAACGATAATCTCCGGGTGAAATCCTTCCTGCCAGACTTGATAGACCTGATCATCCTTGTGTTTCTTTTTGCAAAAGTCCATCTGTTTTAGAAATAAATCCGGCCCTTTGGATTTCAGATAATCCACAATGGATCTTGCGGTGTAAGATTTCATTTTTCGAATTTCTGAGGACATATCCAGCGACGAAGCAACCATGTGCAAATGGGTTTCCATCAGGACCCAGGCATGGATGATTATCCGCTTGTTATTATGGAGAAATGTTAGGGAATCTATAACAATGGCGGCCAGATCCGGCATGGCGAATAAGGGAAGCCAATGAATGGCGCTGCTTGTGACAAAGTAGGTTTTTCCGTCCTCCGTTGTTTTGTATCGACTTCGTCCCATATCCATTCCTTTGCGTCATCCGCAGGGTCATTTCAGTGCCCCTTAGATCGTCTGTCCTCGT
>JAHIRD010000293.1 GCA_018818835.1 Pseudomonadota bacterium | reverse complement strand
TCTTTGCCATCTTGGATATCCAATGAGCCGCTTCCTGTGTCCCCCCAGGCTCAAATGGACCATGCCAGCAATATTTCACTATCAACATCAAAGTCTCATAAGCCTTGTGCCATTCACAATCCGCCACGGAACAACGGATCGGTGGAATCTTCCCGTCACTGTTCTCCCCCCATCTACAACAAACCTGCTTTGTCCAAACAGCCCCACATGCTGCACAATCTCCATCACACGCCATCACCTCACCTCCCTATAGCAACTTCTCAAACCACGGAAACCGCTTCTTCAACTTCGCCATAGCCTCCACCTCAATTTGTCTCACCCTCTCCCTACTGACTCCAAAAATCTCAGCTATCTCTGCTAATGAATGCTCTCCCTCGTCAGCCACATCCAAAACACAAGTAGGCCTCTTTTCCCACGCCTCCACACTGGGCTCTGTCATCTCAAAACATAGATTGTAACGGCAACTAAACCATGGGCAAATCCCAGGCCGGCCCTGACACCCCGCCCTCGTGATCGGCCTAAGAGGCAATGGATCCAGCTCCTCCTCTGGCTCCTCCATTTCCACCACCGCCTCCCTTAACTCCTTCAGCAACGCCCGCCGCCCCCGTTGTTTAAAACCCAGTATCGCCAAATCATCAGGCCCAAATCGCCGCCCCGTAAACTCCACCTCCTCAGGCAAATAAAGCCGTTTACTCCCTGACGCCAAGAAAACCCGAAGATACTCCCCAAAAGAAACCACCACAATCCCCACCCCTTCCACCGTCAACACTTCGGCTCCCCTGCATATCGGCAAACCTGTTTCTAGCGCCAAGGTCAATAAACTCATTTTTTTGCCCCTTCTTGAACCAGTTTCAATAGCTCCTCTACATACTGCTCCTTATGTTTGGCCCTTTGCGCCCCCGCTTCCGGCAACCCTTCGCTAGCCTGATGCAATAAAGACACAACCGGCCCATCCCAAGACACCTCCACCCCAGCATCCTGAATCACCTTAAGCATTAACCCAATACGCGGAAAATGCCGCCTCAATGCCTCCCTCAAATCCCCCCACCTCACCTCCTCCCTCACCTCTTGCACTAAAGATAAAGATATCCCAGGCAACACAACCCTATGCCACACCCCCACAGCCCCTCCCCGAGGAGGCGGATTCATAAATATCCCTTCAGATGAATACAGCCACCCATTAGCACTCCTCCCCACTTTGCAAAAATGCAAACCAAGCTCTTCCTCGTTTTGGTATCGACGCCCCCAAAACCACCACAACTCCACCACCTCAGGCCTTGGCCACTCCCTGCTCCAACCCTCCATCACTCCCTCCATCACTCCCTCCAAACATGGACCCCAGCCTTCACCAAGGCCCCATGGCTACAAATCTTATGCACTCTCAGACCCTTGGGCCCCCTCCGCCTCCATGGCCTCCCATCGCGCATCATCAAACCATGCCTCAAAAGCCGCCGCCGCTTCTTGGTTCATCACCTCACCTCCTTATAACCATAATAAGATTTCAGCCTTCGCACCCCGCCCCGCCTTCTCCCTTGAGCCCCAGGAGAAAGATTATCCTGGAGAGAGAGGTTTTTTACGGGGGGGGTCTCGGGGGGGCTTCCCCCCCGGTCAATCCGCTTTCGCCGCAAAAAAAGATCTCCTCTCTTTTTATCTCTACTTTTCCTATTTCTACTTTTTCTTCTTGTTTAAGTTTAAGAATTGCACGAATCGTGCCAAAAAAAGCCCAACAAAATCCATGGGTTACAGTCTCTGGAGAGCTATAATCCGGGTCGTTACACCCCGAAAAACAGGCCGAATCAGCCCCCCTCAACGTGAGTTTCCCACAGGTTCTCCACAGGTTTTCCACAGACTTCCTGGAGTTTTCCACAGGTTACACCTCGGTGGTTATCCCACATGCCAAAAGCGTGAACTCAACAAACTCGCCCATCTTCCCAACTATCAAACCCACAGCAACCCAAATATTCATAGTAGCAACCATCCAAAAACCTTCTAGGCATCCCCCGCTGTGTCCCTTTCAGTCTCCAATCCCAATTTGGACAACAAGAGACCTACTTGAACAGCATATCTACCCCCCCGCCGCTCCCCCTGAGCACATCTCAAACACATCCTCCACACCACAACCGTCTCCACCGCCTCCCCCTCCCCCCAAAGCACTAACTTGCTCTCTATGTGAACCCCCCTGATCGCCTCCCGACACAGATCGCACTCCACCACCACCTCCAAACAACCCCGCCAACCTCCACCACAGCCCCATAGATACCAATCCCGCCACCTACTCGGGCCTCGGCCCTCCCCCCCCC
>JAHIRD010000260.1 GCA_018818835.1 Pseudomonadota bacterium | reverse complement strand
TTCCAGCTATGCATGCTATTATTATGACTATTTTTTCTGATTTCATCCTTCAATCCTTCTTCTTTATTTTGGAGTCACCAAGAGAAATAATTCACTTCAATCTCCTTGGGGGAAAATTAATGAAAATTCCATTGGTGGTTTCTCCTTTTAATAAAAAAAAGAAGCTAAAATAAAGCTTCAAAAAAAATTTAGTTTCCTGCAACTCCAAAGTTTGAATTACTCCATGTTCCTGAATATCCTACATGTAAGTCATAAGTTGCACTATTATCACTTCCATCTCCAGGTATTGTGAATCCATTTCCGCAAGTTGGACAACCAACTGTTAATCCATTATCTGCCCATCCATGTACTTCAAAGTCTCCACTTCCAGTTCCTGAATATGTTGCATAGTTGTTATTCCAAGCACACCCATCTCCACATATAGGCAAACTACCCATATTAAAGTATGAGCTTGTCCCTCCAGACTTTTCTCCTTGAAGCTTAACCATTGCTGAACCACTTCCATATCCTTCAAAATATGCTCCATCTCCATCGGCATCTGTTAGTGTATGGTACATATGATAATTACTTCCGCTTGCTTCAAAGTTTTTTCCACTAGTTGTCTTTGGCTTACCAGTACCATATTCGCAGTTAGCCATTTCTGCATAGTTTGTCCATGAATACCAAGCCATCTCTGCTGTCCCATCTAAAGTAGAAATATAACTGTAGGAATTTTGTCCTGCATTACCATATGCAGATACTTTACTATCATCCCTCTGGTTCTGGAATTTTAAGAAGCCTCCTCCTGAAATTCCAGCGTCAACAGAACTATATGTTGTATCTACACCATAACTGTGTGGGTTGTCATCTACATCTGTTGCCTTGTAATTACCCCAAATAACACTTCCGCCCGTCCAGAAATCTGAGTGTGCATCATTTCCTGATACGAAATGTGTATCAAGATTTCCGCTTCCACTCCAAGTTGTATCTACTGTTGTTACAGCACTTACTATTCCTATTGTCAGTAATAAAACTGCCAACATACTTATTGTTTTTTTCATTTTGTTTTACCTCCTTCCTGTATATTCCCTAAGGAACTTAAATTTGTTCTCCTATAATAATCCCTTCTGCAACTTCAATATCAAACTTTTCTGTTTCATTAGGAGAATACCCTCTTTGTTCTAAAATAATGCACCATTTCCTAATTCCACTGTTGCAAAGCTCTTTCCAGTTCTCTATCAACAAATCTGTTGGGCATTCTTTCAAACATTCTTTCTTTGTTTCACACCAATTATACCCTATTGCAATCTTGCATCCATGCTCGTCTCTTATCCCCCAAGTTAGGTCATAAATCTCATCTTCAGTAAGCTCAGGCTCTTGTTCAACAGTCTCTAAGCTTATGAATCCATCATTAGTATTTATATAGGTTGTGTTTTTGTAGGTCAGGTCTATACCTAGCTCATTTGCCACATTAAGCCTTCCCTTCAAAACAGCTTCATCACCCAAAACCTTTTCCAAAGCCTCTACCCTTAATTCCAAGTCTGTAATCCTGTCATTATAATAGCTCATCATCTGGTTAAACTCTGTTCTTGGGACAAAGTAAGTGTCCATAACCCACCTAAACCTCTGCTCATATTTATCCAAGCTCAATGGGTTTACTATATGCCAGTCCTTTTTGTAATCCTGTCTAAGAAAGATTTGGGATAAGCTGCTGTAAACCCCCTTTATGCTAAGGTCATTCTCATATATGTCACTTATTGTGTTGTCAAAGTTCATTCCGTCTATGGTCAAATCAATATTACCACCAGCATATAGGTCTGCATTGAAGTTTAAATCCTCATCTGTCATTATGCTCATATCCACATTGGTATCTGCCCTTACTAAACTTATTAATATCGCCCCAATTATTAAATACATTATTTTTTTCATCCTTATTCCTCCTTAGTTCTTATTCTTTTTACTTTGTCAGCCTCTTCTTATTCCACAACAACCATAAGTATCCTACTCCTCCAACAATTCCTATGCAGATTATGCCTGCCCCAATGTAACCTATCCATTGCAAGACTATATCAAAATCAATCCTTGTATTCCTGCAAAGCCATATTATATTCAAACTGTTTATTATTATCAACAGAGAACAGAACACTGAATCAGCTTTCAGCAATGCAATCCTGCCTAAAGTTGGCTTCTTTTCCTTGTTATTAAAGCTATAAAGTATTTCAGCAAGGACAAATGTCCCTAAAACCAAAGCAAGTATTGAAAGCAAATTTATAGGCATTAACTGCGAAAGGTTTACAAGTCCCCATACAAGTCCCCATACAAGTCCCGCTACAAGTCCCGCTACAAGTCCC
Organism: Pseudomonadota bacterium; assembly: GCA_018818835.1. Lineage (GTDB taxonomy): Bacteria > Desulfobacterota > Desulfobacteria > Desulfobacterales > Desulfolunaceae > JAHIRD01. Next base: position 33 of record JAHIRD010000260.1, on the reverse strand, counting down.
GCTACAAGTCCTACTGCAAGTCCCCATACAAGT
>JAHIRD010000107.1 GCA_018818835.1 Pseudomonadota bacterium | reverse complement strand
CGACCCGGAATCCATGGTGTTGGGTCAGGGAGGATGAAATTGAATAGAACTGTTATGCGTTTACGGATATGGATTCCGGGTCACAAAAAGCCGTGCCCGGAATGACACAGCGGAGTGATAGGCCATGACCTACTCTTCTGTTACATATCGTTTTAATTGCCTTCATGGATTTCCCACGTCTCGTCATGGAAGCCTGTGAACGCATACACAAAATCAATTTTTCCCATACATCCGTTTTCTGTTAAATCGATACAGTCCGGATTGTTCCTCGCGTTTAATGGTTTCTGCATCCGCGCCGAAGTAATCCGTTCTAAGTTTGTCAAGCGCGTCCTCCGGGTCGTCACCATCCAGGGATTTAAGCAGTTGTTCCCGTGCCTTCATATAGGCAAGTCCCTTGTCCCATCTCTCATTTCGCTCGCCATCCAGATCATCCCACCGTTTGAGGGCATCCTCATCCAGACCCATTGTTTTTCTTAGGCCGGTGAGTTGTTCTTTTCGCTCTTTATCTGTCATGGCCTGCAGATCGACCTGTACGGTTTCAATATCAAGAAATTTATTGATAAGCTCTTGTTGATGAATCTTTTTAAACGCTCCGGCCATATCACCGTAAATGTCGTTGAGATGTTGGTTATAATAGTCGGCCTTTTCATTGAAGGCCATATCTTCTTGGCTGAGGATATCAGCAACCAGATGTTTTACATCCTCTTTTTTCAGCTCCATTTCCCAAATTGCCAACGCTTCATCACCAAAAATTTCAATGCGTTTTTCCCAGATACGGTCATGAATTTGATAAAGAGGCAAATCGGAAAGCATCTGGCGATTGTCCTGGGCCCATGTTGAGTACAACGACAATTTTTTATAATTTTCATAAAGAGATTCAGCATAGTCAGGGAATGCGGCGGTCAGGTATTCCAGGACATGGCTTTCCCAGTCATCGGGATAGAGCTTTTTCAAAAGACGAATTAATTGTTCGATGGCTTCAACTTGAACACGTGGATGATCCATCCTTACGGCAAACAATTCGTGTAAAGTATCGATTATTATTTGTTTATCACTTGAATGGCTTTCCTCCGGAACCGTTTGTTCATCAAGGAGACCTGCCATTTTTTCAGAGGACAACACCTTATTTTCACGTGGAGCTTTTCTCAGGTCATCCTTTGCTTGAAACGAAGGTGTTGGCCATTCAGGAATAGACCCTGACCGGGTTAGAAAAAAAAAGGCCAGAATCCCCAGTATACCCATTAGAATTCCAACCATAATGCGCTTTTTATTTTTCATACAAACCCATCTGTTTTTATGTTAAACCTTGATGGCGTCGTAAAAAGTCCCATATGCGGCGTTATAGTGTTTAGCCTATGAACCTTTTTCCATAGCCATCCGTCGACTTTTTACGAGTTCATCAAACTTTGACCTGAAATGTGTGGAAGGTCTTAAGACCTTCCACACATCTTTCCCGTACTTTGCGTCACACGCCCCCGTTGAGTTTTTCGTCAAGACAAAGAATCAATCCTGTTCGTCCCTCCGGGGAATTTCAGTCTAAAGCCCCGGTCTCAATAGAGAGATTTGTTTTATTCTTTGTCCGCAATATAGTCGATCAAATCAGCGTAGAACTGCATTTCGTCGAATTCATCATTAATAACATAGGGAATATAGCCAAGCCCGCACACATCCAAATGATCCTCAAGAAGGACACTGCTGTAAGATGTGGACTGGATCTCGTTGGGCTGGTTAAGATTACTGACATAGCCCGTGGTTTTATCTTCAACAAAATGAGTACTTCTAAACCATGTGGCGTCCTTATATGTCAGGCGGAATCCCATTTGCTGGGAGTTAAGGCCCACAAGGCCATCGTCATCAGCATCTTCAAAATCGCCATCACCATCCCCGGCAACGCCATCACCCTGGCAATCCAAAAGATCGCCATGGGAATCGGTGGCACCGCACCAGCCATCCCCATCAATGTCAAGGGGAGCAATAAGCCCAAGGCCCTGAAGTATCGGGCTTAGAACGCCAGGCTCCGTGGTGATAAGGGATGCATAATAGTTCACATATGTGTTATCCATGGGGTAATTGTTGTTAAAGGCCTTGCTACCGGTGATTTCACCGTCCGCAGGATCCCAGTCATCATACATAAAGGCTTTCATACTTGCAAAATAATCGCCTTTTTCAACATAGAAAAGAGGGTTGATGAGATTATTGGCCAGCCATGCAACCATGCCGTTAAATCCATCCTCACCTTTGGCCAGGACATTCCCGGCAACCGATGAACCACGATGGGGCGATGACAAGGATATCAATGATTTAACCACCTGATATCCTTTGCGGTCATACAAGAGTTTTGCCGCTTTCCGTGCATCCATCCCACCCTGGGAATGTCCGACAATGTTTACGCCTTCGGCCCCGACCGTGGCCATGTACCCTTCGATTTCATCGGCAAGTTGAAGACCTCTGTATTCGGAGGATTGAAAGGGGTTGACTTCTGAGGCAAAGGCCTGCTGTTTTCTATCGATCTTGCGATTACAGGTCGTTTCTAAAAACTTATCACAAGGATCGCCCACAAACACACCGTAATCATTTCCAAAATAATCAAGCCCCACCAACTGGTCAAAGCCCATCATGCCATGGGCAAAAACAACCGGATAAACGGTTTTATCGGCCCTGGCAAATGCCATGGACGTGGTAAGGCCCACTGACATGCTGACCAGACAACACATTAACACCATTTTTTTCATGATCGCGTCCCTCCTAAAGTCGTTTGATGGTTATTTTCTGCGAATTAAAGCACATCGAGAGTATCTTGATACGTTTTTCAGAGCTACCATTGCCGCTGTTTTTGAATACTGTTTGAGCATGTCTATGACATTCAGTCTTTTTTTTCTTCGCAGGTTAAGGGCTTTTATTTCACCCGAATACGAATTCGGGTTCTCCCCCTTAGTTCCCGCCAAGAAACAGTGGATTGCAATGTAAACATTGATAACGTTCATGTATTATCTATATCCAAACCACAGCGCCGTCTGGCCACATAACAAAAAAAACCGAATTGACTATGAAATTATTTTTTATGAGTGTGCAAAAAAAAGAGCCCTTGATTTTGACTGTGGACAATTGGAGATTTGCTGATATTTGATGAAAATAAACTATTATATTTAAATCATTTAAAAAATTCTGGCATTCCAAGAGCCTTAAAATGTCCTATGCATAGGGCACTGCTGCCTTGATTTTACACAGTAAAGTCTGTAATATCATAAGTCAGACATGACCTGTGACTGTCAGACGTTTCCTTTCCCAACCAAACCCCAAACGCGGAATTATTCTCTCGCGGTAGGCAGACGGAGCCTTCATGGACATAAACAAAGAGTCTTATATGAAAATCATTGATCGTCTGAGCGAAGGCGTTTATTTTGTGGACACCCACAGGACCATTACTTACTGGAACAAGGCGGCTGAAACCATTTCAGGGTTTACCGCAAACGAAGTGATGGGCCGCAGCTGCTCGGACAATATCCTGACCCATGTTGACAGCCAGGGAGAAAGTCTCTGTCTTGGCAAATGTCCCTTGGAAAAAAGCATTCTCGAAAAAATACCGTTGGAGGCGGAAATTTTCATGCACCATAAAGATGGTCACCGGATCCCAGTTTCAATCAAAAGTCATTCCATGACAGACAACAAAGGAAACATCATCGGGGGAACCCTTGCCGGAGAGAATGAAAGCATGGATGCTATTCTGAAGAGGGCTGACACCTTACTTTATCGATGCAAATCAAGTGGTCGAAATTGTGTGGTCATAGGGTAGACCAGGGGCTTGCTTCCAACGCCAAGCTGAGGCGCGCAGTTTTATGCGTCGCCTCCAGCTGTTGGTTGACGACGTACGTCCGAATTATTCGTACTCGTTCTCGTACGCGTACTCGAGACATGCTGACACGGTATACATCACGTTTTTCATGGTCGAGCATTTTGCACCTTTTCGAGTTCGCGTACGAAAGACGCCCCTTCGGGGCTGAGTACGCGTTAGACTATTTTGGATCGCCATCAACATATTAAATGATTCTCCGGCCTTGATAAAGAAAACCACGCCCCCCCGAGCGCCGTTTTCTCTTCATAAAATGTCTGTGGACATTTTATCAATAGACCCACTTAAAAACACCTTTACCAATAATATTCATGATAATGGCCAGGGAATAGATGCCCCCGATGGTGATCAGTTTATTCCGTATGGTTTTCAGGTGGATCACAAAAATCGCCGCGCAGAAAAAATGAAAATAGCCAATCAGAAAAATCAGAATAACACCCTTAAATGACCGTTCCCAGAAAGCGTATTCCCAGACAAGATGGCCACCTTTGTTGAGCATGCATTCCACAAGCACGCAAAAAGCCGAATAACCAATGGCCATGGCCCAGTTTTCAGGTATGCCCAGGATTTTCACTTTCTTTCCAGGGGTCATGGAATGGTAGTAGATGATGCCCATGATACTGAACATAAACATGATTTCGATATTCCAGCCCACCATGGTCCGGAGAGCTGTGTCCCCGGGTGCAGTCCAGAAGGCTGATCGGCCGCTTAAGACCATGACCCAGCTGTTCCAGGTTTCATTGAAAAAATCCATCCCAAAAATGGTCAACCCAGCGAAAACAGCATCCCAGTTCCCGCTTATTTTCGCTTCCTTGATTTCCCGGACATAGATATAGAACACGACGGACAGCATGGGTATCACATACCATTTGATCATGCTCAAATCCCTTAATCCATCCAGCGCTCTTACGGTTGCTTCTGTCATAGTTCCCCCTTTTTTGCCTGCCTAAATGATGGCGTTTAAAAAAAATCCACATCCACTGAACCGTTTGTTTTTCATAGGTCCCATAGGTCTTATACGTCTCATAACATTCGTACGTCTCGGCAATGCCGCATTAAATTATAATTTTTCCCATCACTGTCCCGAGTCCTGCCACGGTTTGGGGTTCATAACCAGCCCCCGGATGGTCAGCTCAAGAGCTTCACGAAACATGGTGTCTGACGAATTCTTGTCCGATTTCATATACCGCTTGATCAAAAACATGATGTACACGGAAAAGAGGTACTCTGTGACATGGTCCACATCCACGGGGTAAAAAATCTTTTCCCTTATACCCTGTGCAAGGATATCTTTAATGATATTCATGGCATTGATGTTGGTTTCCCGAAATCTGTCTTCATCCGACGACAGTGTGAAAATCGATGGGTCATTCATGAGAACCTGTCTGAGCAGTGGATTATTTTCAATATACTCAATGGACGCAAGGGCCATCATCCGGAATCGTGCAACCAGATCCTCTTCCTGTAAAAGACGTTGCTCCACCGTATTTTTCCATTGAATCAATGCGTAATTGATCGTCTTTTCATAGAGATCCCGTTTATTCTTAACATAAAAATAAAGATTGCCCTTGGTCATGGACAAGCGTTTTGCAACATCGTCCACCGTTGTTTTTTTATAACCATAGGCGGCAAACAGTTCCAGGGACGCCTGAAACAAATCCTGATATTTTTGGGGTGTATTTTTCATCCTATTCTTTCCGAATAGACTTTCTGAACAATTGAACGATTTGTTTAATTGTATAATTACATAAATTAGTATGGAATTGTCAATACGATTTTTGTGTTTGTTCTTGGGATTTTAGTATTAACAAACAGGTAAAGCGACCTGAAACAATACCCAATAAATTCCGGAAAATAACATAAGTCCCATATGTCTCATGGGTCGTATGGGACTTATAGGACCCATGGGACGTATGAAGATTTTAAGGTCCAACGCTGATTGCGTCGTAAAAAGTCGCCTATGGGGCGTTATAGTATTTGGCCGGACGTTCGACATACCATATTTCATTGCAAATTATCATCGTTTCACTTATATAATTACTTTAAATTTTATTTTTCTACACATATCCAACCCTCAATTGGATTATTTTTATAACAGATTAACTGGCCGAAAATAATGCCATTTTTGATATGATGACCAAGGCCGAAGGGATACGATGATCGACTTACCCCTGTTTGTTTCACCGGCATTTGCAGCCGGGGCATCACAGAAATCCCCCCCAAACTATTTCGTACTGTTTATTATCCTCCTATGCCTGGGGAAATGCGCGTCCATTGCCAAACGCGATACAACCAGCAGCAAGTGTGTCAACGCCTTGGCCTTATCGTTGATAGGCTTCCTTTTTATTTCGCTCCAGCCCCTGTTCAAGGATTATGTGCTTCATGAAAGACTACCCATGATCCTTTTTGTCATGGTCTTTATTATCATTGAGCTTGCCGCCATCTGCCTTGCGGTCATATCGTTGATCGACTACGCATATCATCCTGAATTCGTTCAAGGGAAAAAACAGGCCATTGGGTCCCTTGTGTTAAGTGGTTTTTTACTAGTGACATTTTGTATGGGATTTATTTTCGGTGCAATAAAACCCAGCGACAAAGGATT
>JAHIRD010000106.1 GCA_018818835.1 Pseudomonadota bacterium | reverse complement strand
GAGGCTCAATCCCTTCATCCTTTTTTGGCTTACGGCCTATCTGCTCGCTGTCCTACGCTTAAAGCGCTGTGTTACCACATCGCCTCCAAAGACTCGCTACCCGGTGGATGGCCTTCCTTCCGGGACGGGATTCTCACCCGTTCGATTACACGACCTTGCCCGGCCGCACTATTGGCCTGTCCCCAATGCGCCCCAACGCCTCTATTGGCATGTCCCCAACGCCCCAGTATGTCTCCCCCGCTTAGCAGACAGGGGAGACATACTGTAAATCATGTCAATCGTTACATAGTATCAGTATCATTTACCGTTCAACAGATAATCGCTTATATCGTCAATCCATTTCCACGTCACACCTTCCCCGTTTTTGTTGGCCACCTGGAAGTCAAGGCGTGCCTTATGTGAGTCGTCCAGGATGATAGTGTTGTTGGACGGCCGAAGGACCGGGAGGAAATGTGGGAAATCGGAAGCCGAGAGGCTCAATCGGATGCGATGTCCCTTTTTAAACACGTTGTTTGTAGGCCAAATTTCTATGACATACTTGTAGGCGGTGTTTTCATCGATGGGATCCGGATGTTTGTCCGGGTAATCGTAAAAGGGATCAAAGGCGACATAGTTCGGGTCAACGGAGGTGGGATCGGCCGGGTCGTAGGGCCTGTGCGCTGCACTCAACCAGCCCGAGGTGATGTTTCTGGCCCGTCCGCCGGGGAAAACATCATTGACTTCGACCACCCACTGGACATCCCATCGGTCCAGAAAGCTCATAATGGCCGTTTCATTGCCTTCGAGATTGTACTGGTCCCTGATGATATCGAGAAACTCGTCTATTTTTTTCTGGGTGAGGGGATCGGTAAATTCCGTGGATGCCCAGAAGCTCAGCTTGAGGGAGCCGACGATTTCCATGTCTTCCTTCAACGGTTCGGTTGTAAAGGTGAGAACGCCCGTTTCATCTTCACGTTCGTCTTCCCAGGAACGCCTCCTGTCATCAATCAACTTCAGATCGTATTTTAACAGTTGTGAGATGGTCGTAGACGGTGAGAATCCACACCAACGCTGGGAGGACCGTGAGGGGCCGCCGTGTAGATCGTTCGGGTCATGCTCCAGTTCAGGGTCTGCCTTGGGGTATTTAAACCAGAAAAATTTGTTGTAATAATCGGATGTGGAAGTTTCGGATACGAGTTTGTAGTTATTCGAACGGTTGGATACAGAGAACCAGTCACCTAAAATAAGGGAGGGTCTGTCTTTGGACAGGAAGTAGGTTTTATCTTCGGTCCGGGATTCGGGCAGAGGCCATGATTTTTCAGCCCGCCATTTGTCTTCTCCCAAAACATAGAGCGCCACGGGATACTCTTCCATGAAGGGATCATCTTTCCCTTTGATTTTCCAGTCAAACCATCGAACCAGGATATCCCAAGTAAAAATCCCTCCGTCACTTCCCACAAGGCCCAGGCCGTCAACACCCTCCATGAGAAAGGCCGCGTCGATGTGGTACCAGGGCCCCACAATCATGGCCTTGTCCGACGCAGAATGATTGGCCAGCCCGTACTCATAATTATTGAATGAGCCCCGCTCAAAGATATCAAACCATCCTGTTGCCGTGAAGACGGGAAGATTTTTTGGAATCACGCCCTTGCCGTAATCAGGCGGCATTTGGTCATAATTCCAGCCACCCTCAGGTTTCTGGGGCCACATGACCATGGGAGATTTCAACTCGTACCAGTCACTTTTGAATTCATTTTCCGGAACGACGAACCAGTTGAGAGGCCACAGGGTCTGATTGTAATGGTCCTCCCATAGTTGCATCGCTTCTTCCGTGTTCTCATCATTCATAACGAATTTCGTGGTGTAATCCAAAAACAGGTCCGGAGGAATGATGCTCGTCAGATCGGTGATCATGATCCAGATGGACAAAAACTCAATATCAAAGTTGCCCCCATGCATGGCAATATCCTTGTAACAATCGGACAGAGCCGATATTGGGGCAATGGCTTTAAGATGTTTGGGAACCATGTCCTCTTTTTCCGGGCTGTATTCCAGCTCCACCAGACCTGCGGCCAGAAATTGCAGAATGGCTTCATAAGAACCGCCGGTCATGCCGACAACTCCGTCGGACCAGGGCTGGCTCGGAATCCAGTGATCGACCAGATAGGCCACATCGTATTGCTCCACGGGATTGAGAGGATCCCAGACACCTGGACCGGAGCCTGTCCCCCTCATATCCACCGCAACAATGTTGTACCCGTTGGGAAAGAATGCAAACAGGGAGCGCATGGTCCCCATTATTTCCCGTCGGTACGCCGTGGCCAGAAGGATGGTGGGTCGTTTTGTGCTTTGGGTTTCTTCGTCTATGTCAGTGTGGTAGATGGCCGTGGCCCATAGATCGGTGTCATACCCCACAGGGTTTTCATTGGATGTCATCGGTATTCTAATGTTGAGATCAACCGCATAGTTTTCAACCTGCATCTCATCAACCGCCTGGACAATGTCATCTTCCAGAGTTTCCGGGAGTTGTTCGGCTGTAACGGGTGATGTTGTAGCGAAACCGTTGAATAAAAAAACCGCAAAAACGATCATGCCCGGTACCAACACCGCCGTGTGCCATCGATTTATTTTATTTTTCATACGAGTCCTTTCTTTGTTATGAATGAGAATTTACTTTTTTCATCGACATGCTCACTTCCTCCCGGATCAATCACGTATTCATGGCAAGGAATCTGAGGCAAAAAACAATTATATAGTACAGGTCTTTCTGAAGGGTTGTTTATCCACCCCGTTATATTCTGAATTAAATACGTTTTGAAAATCATTTAATGGTCGTTCAAATAAACAATGAACAATGTTTACATCCAAGGTTAAATTATCCCACGCCTTGACTTTACGCAATAAAGGTGCCAGTAAGATGTATTCCGCATAACGAACCAGAACTTATCTGGATACAACCTATTCGAGGCTATGGCTGAAAAATTAGGATTGGGGTAAAATCGACCCCTATTAATACGAATGGTAAATATATCATTCTGAATTCAAAGAAGAAAATATCAATGGGGCTATTACACCCTATTATGGGGTTTAATTAACTCATATTTAACGATTTTGGTAAAAAAGGAATTGGAAACATGGCCCGAGGAGATCAGATGGGGCGTCAATGGAAGGTGATCCAGACGCTGATTTCGGCACATCATGGAAAAACGGTTAACGAACTGGTGGATGAGCTTGAGCTGGATTGTCATCCCCGAACCGTTTACAGGGATCTGGAAGCGCTTCAAACAGCGGGCTTTCCCATTTACACCGAAACCATGGACGGAAAAAATCTGTGGATGATCATGGATTCGGCACGGGAAAAGATGCCTATTCCCATGACCCTGTCGGAGTTGATGTCCCTTTATCTTGCCCGGGATATGCTCAAAGTTCTTAGGCACACCGTGTTCTACAGCTCACTGAAATCCCTGTTTCACAAAATCAAAACATCGCTGCCCGACGAGCTTCTCTCCTATCTGAAGGATCTTGAAAAAAACATCCAGATCGGCCACAGGCCCTACAAGGAATCCGGTGAATTGCGAAACACCCTGGAGACCATCAACCAGGCATTGAAAAGCAGCCATTATATTTATATCCGCTACCACACCATGAGTCGGAACAAAACAAGCACCCGCACGGTGGCACCCTACACCATCTGGTTCTTTGACGACTCGTTTTACATGATCGCCTACTGCACCCTTCGAAACGCCGTCCGGATCTTTGCCCTTGATAGAATCAGCGATCTTGAGGTCAGCGATCAGGTCTTTGAAAAACCCGATGATTTCAATGCCGAGGACTTCATGAAATCAAGTTTCGGTGTTTTTAAAGGCAGCATCCTTCGGGTCAAGGTCCTTTTTTCAGCTGAAGTGGCCGGCTATATCCGGGAAAAACGATGGCATGCCAGCCAGAGGATAACGGATCAGGAGAATGGTTCCATCATGTTTGAAGCCGAGGTTGAGGGCAGCGATGAAATCAGGTTCTGGCTCCTGAGCTGGGGTTCAAACGCCCAGGTCCTTGAACCCGAATCCCTGAGGCTGTCCATCCGTGAGGAAGCTGAAAAAATTCTGGCCCAATCCACGTGATCGATTCATGTAAATATCAGATATTAATATGGCCAACTGGTCCCATATCCTTATTCACTGTGTTATCAGTATACTAAGGTTCTTTTTATCCATACTCGATTTCGCTGTTGAAATAATCCAGGGCATCTTCAACCGTGTCAAACAGAAGCCATTTTCTCAAGGTCACATTCCGGGGGTATTTTCGTATTCTCAGAATACTCGTGTTTCCATGGTATTCCAGATATTCCTGGCAGTACTCCTCGCGCTGGTGAATGTGTTTGGTCATAATCTATCCTCCGAATGTTATGGTTCATCTTAAGACCATAATTAACACGGAGGTTTGACAGATAAGGTCAAAGCGTGCTGTTTTTTTTATAATTTCTCAGGGATAACAACTTCGATCTTTCCTTTCAGCCCTTTCTTGAAGGCCTGGGCATCCTTGACGTCACCCACCACATTTCCGTAATGCATGGGGATGACCACCTTGGGCTTGATCAAAAGAGCGGCTTGAACAGCTTCCTCTGCGGTCATCACAAAGGTTCCTGACACCGGAAGAAGGGCAATGTCGGCCATGATGGCTTCCATCTCCGGAATCAGGTCCGTATCACCGGCGTGGTAGATCCTCTGGCCCTGGATGTCGATGATAAAACCAAGCCAGCCGTTTTTTTTGGGGTGAAACGTTTTATTCAGGTTGTAGGCCGGGACTGCTTCAATTTTCACACCACATATTCCCACCGAATCTCCGGGCTGAACCTGACGGACATCACCGGATAATTTTTTAACACTGCTTTTTTCCGTGATAATAATGGTTTCTTTTTTCTGAATCTTTTTCACATCCTCCGGAGAGCAGTGATCGTAATGACTGTGTGAAATCAGGATAATATCTGCCTTGGGTCCATGGGAGATCTCATAGGGATCGATGTAAATAATAGGCTCTGCCTGAATCCTGAATGCTGAATGACATATCCATTCAATGGTACTAAGCAATGAGGTTGTCATGTCAACGGTCCTCCTGTTTATCATGTCCAATCAGATGAATATATTTCCCCATTAATGCAAAAGGTTCTTGCCGACAGTATGTGTGCTCAAGTTCCCAAATATCATCGTATAAGCGCTCCTTACGGACAGCGGAATACATATAATCGTAAAACACCCGGATCCCTGTGATCTGATCGATGGAAAGACCGCATGAGGAAAGCCAGTCCATCACCTGGGCCGGATCAAGGGGCTGGTGGGGCGTCAGGCTCGTTGCATTGCCTTTGAACATCTTCTCCTTGATTTTTTTAAGATTCCCCTTGATGGCGTTCTGTAAAATCAGGGCGTTCACATTGTAAAACAACAAAGACAGCCATCCGTGAGGCTTGAGGCATGGAATCAGACCGTTCAAAGATCCTCGGGGATCAGCCAGCCACTCAAGAACTGCATGGGACAAAACCAAATCAAAGGCCTGACCATAATCGTGTTGAAGCTTCTGGAATGGTCCATGGACAAGGGTCAGACAGGATTCCAGTTTTTCGGCACCGAAAAGAACCTCGGCCTGCTCAATCATGTTTTTCGAAATATCACATAAAACAATCTGGTGACCCAGACGTGCAAGCTTCAGGCTAATCTGGCCCATTCCCCCTCCGGCATCCAGAATCGTCATGGGGACTGAATGCTGTATGCCGGGTATGTTCAGCAGCAGATCCTCCCAGACCATATCAATGCGGAGTCTGCCTTTGGGGGACCCGTAAACCCTTGTTTTAAGCCGTTCTGCCAGATCATCAAAATTTCTGTCTTCCATCATGTCAATCCTTGATGAACTCGTAAAAAGTCGACGGATGGCTATGGAAAAAGATCCATAGGCAAGGCATAGTGTTTGGCCGGGCGTGAAGGCATACTTGGTCGTATGTCGAACGTCCGGCTAAACACTATAACGCCGCATATGGGACTTTTTACGACGCCATCATCCTTGGTCCCTAACCTGACCCATCAAATGTATCAGCGACAGCCGATCCCGCGTAAAAAAAATTCAAAGGCGCGTCGTTTCAAAATCCCCTGGTCCCTGAGGGCACCAAGTAAATAGCGAGGCCTGCTGTAAAACCTGACGTAAGCGTGTCTCACCTTTTTCCTCAAGAACAGTTCATCATGACCTTCGGCACAGGATGTGGGATACCGGTCATGGGGAAGGGATTCGGGATTAAAAACCATACTTCTCTGCAGGTGTGTTCCAGGAACTGGCATCAACATATGAAAGGATGCATAGGTGGGATTGAGCCCCACGGCCCAGTTCACTGTATCATCCATTTCCTTTGGACTTTCATTTGGAAATCCCAGGCTGAAAAAAAGTGCAGTTCTTATATTTGCCCGTTTTGCTCCCATCACGGCCTTTTCACAATCGCAAAGCCGGATGTTCTTCCCGGACCAATCCAAAAGTCTCTGGGTCGCTGTTTCTGCCCCAAAATGGATGAGAGAGCATCCGGCCGTGTGCATCAACTGGAGCAGCTCATCATCCGCATCGGTAACCCGCATCTGGCAGCACCAGTTGATTCCTGTATTCTGACGGATCATACCCATACAAAATTCACGGAGAAAATCCGTGTTCACGCCGAATTCCAAATCCATGAAATAGATATTGGAAATACCTGACCGATCCCTGACGCCGAGGACCTCATCAACCAGATCCATGGGGTTTTTCTGAACAAAGACAGATGGATGCATTCCTTTATAACAAAACCGGCATTGAAAGGGACAGCCCCGTGACCCTTCCAAAATCGTAAAGGGTCTTTTCATCAGCGGATAATGGTAGCGCTTCATATCCAGAAGATGAAACGCAGGCCTGGGCCATGTGCGATGGTGTGAGGGGCCTGGCCCCTGTTTACTAATTTGAACCATCCCGTCATTGTCCAGATAAGCGATGTTGCAAAGATCCCTGTGCATCTCGCCTCCCTGGTCGTTAAGTGACAATGAAACCAACGAGTTCTCGGGTTCACCCAAAATCGCTGCCCGGGCCCGGGTCTTTTTTAAAAAGGTTTCCGGTCTCTCCGTAACGTGGGGTCCCATGATGTATAATTTATTTTTTTCCAATGGATCTGTGATACGAAAAAAATCAGGGATAGCCACAGGAGGGCATTGCCACCGGTCAAACGCTGCGCTTGTAACAAAGATCTTATCAAACCCGTTTCCTATCCGGGCGATTTGAGATGGCCGGATGTTTTCCACCCGGTTGTCAATGATCCGGACATGAAAACCCTCATGTTCAAGACGTGCGGCGCTGTTGGCCAGATCCAGGGGTTGCCAGAGTCTGCCGAACAAGTCCTGCCCCCCCCTCTCACCCGGCTGGACAAGCAGTATACTGCCCCGTTTACCAGCAGATCGGATTGGTTTCACAAGTCACCTGTGCATGTCTTTTTTCTTTCGTATATCACCATTCCCATCCATATCAGACCTGAGCAAACCACCAGCACACCTATCACATGACCCATTCCAGATAAATGTTTACCCTTTCCTGAAATTGTAACCACATTCTTTGCTACTGTACAGTAATGCAAGGGGCCCCGCTCATATTCCGCTATAAAAAAAATGTGTTCAACATCTCCGGGTGCGGCATACCGGTTCATCAGGTTGAATTCAATGGACATCATACTGCCAGGTTCCGAATCGATTTGCCGTATAGTATTTTCAACCCCCAGAACACCTGGGGCCAACAAACGAATCATCACCCGTTTTCTTTCTTTTCCATTATTCAGGACACCATACAGCAGACGACTCCGTGTCCGGATCAAGACATCTTCTGACCGGATAATCAGATCTGAATCAGGTTTAGAAACATTCGAAAACAGGGTTACATCACACATTGAGACAGGGATGCGGTCTTTGTCCCTGAACTCTGTCCAGACCACAAGGGGGAAGGTGCCACTACGAGTTCCAACATTCAGGCCAAAGGTCACCCTGTTTGTTTCATTGAGTCCCAGTTTCGGCCGAATCAGGGTTGTGCTCGTTTGCCCCAGGCCTTCCAGGCGAAGGTTCAATTCATACAAAGCCGTGGGTCCCTTATTCAAAGTGATGGCACGGAGTCGGGGGGCAGTGGCCGGGGAGACAAGCTCAAGGGTTGTTTCAGTCTGAAACACATCAGCATGAACCACAGCCGTCAAACAAAACAGGACGCACAGGGAAAAAAAGCAAAGACCCCTGTGCCTGGCTACATTCTTTTTCACAACAATCCGAGCCTCTTTGACGTTTTAGGCTGGCGATGATTTAAGGGCCACAATATAAGGAAAAGCTTTACAACTGGAGTGGTTTTCATTATTTTAATAATAATGAGGTCTCTACCAGTTTACAGATAGAAAAACAAGGTTTAACACATGGTTTTTAACGTTTTTTTCTTCTATGTAATACCCCTCCTTATATAAGGTTCAATTGGAAAAAAGGCATGACTGAAATCAAAAAACAACAAACCGGGAAGATGAAACAGACCATCATAGATTTTCTGATCACCATGTCCTTGTTTGATGAATTATCGCCCATAGAATTAGGTATCACTTCGGATTATATGAATTTCTTTGAATTCGAACAAGGAAAAGTTCTATTCAAGGAAGGTGATCCCGGGGATTACATCTGTTTTGTTGTGGAAGGTGCCGTGGATATTCTCAAACAGTCCGCCACAGGTCAGCGGGCAGTGATCGCAACCCTAA
This sequence comes from Pseudomonadota bacterium, assembly GCA_018818835.1. Lineage (GTDB taxonomy): Bacteria > Desulfobacterota > Desulfobacteria > Desulfobacterales > Desulfolunaceae > JAHIRD01. Next base: position 73,298 of record JAHIRD010000106.1, on the reverse strand, counting down.
CCCGTGGAAGTACCATCGGTGAAATGTCCATCATCGACAATATCGCCCGATCCGCCACGGTCAGGGCACGAAAACATTCCACTCTGGTTCTCTTATCACGGAAAGGCTTCAATACTATCCTGGATCAACATCCCAAAATAGGAATCAAAATCCTCAAAGGCATCGCCCGACTGCTCAGCCTGAACATGCGAAGAACCTCCAGCCATCTTGCAGACCACCTCATCCCGGGGTAACCGGATTCATGATCTTTTTTGACCAAATCCATCCGCATTTTCATAAATACTTGTCCTTAATGACATTTCTGGTTTGAATTTTTCCTGTCCTTCCTGTAGGTATTATTGAAAAAAACGTCAAGCCTTTTGTAACGCCTGTAAAAAACCGGAGTAAAAATGAAACGATTCTTTCTCAGCTGTCTCTTGTTTTTCACCCTGTGCATCTTCTGTCCGGCCACCTCCATGGCCAGATATGATCCCCAATGGACATGGAGAACCCTTCAAAATGAGCACTACACCATTTATTACCCCGAAGGTTACGACGCGTTTGCTGCCAGAGTTCTGTCTCTCACAGGAGAGGTGTACGACGATATTACAGGCTATCTTGGGGTCCAACCGGACAACTGCCCCATTGTTCTGAATCCGGGAACCGATATATTTAACGGATTTTACGCCCCCTTCCCTAACCGGATTTCCCTGTATGAAACCCCTTATTTCAGTCTCAGGGGCTTTGGGCCGGGCTCAGACACCATGGATGCGGTGTTCACCCATGAATATGCCCACTACGCCCACATTACCACCCGTCTTGGCTGGTTTGAAAAAATTAGCCCGATTTTTGGTCGGGGAAGCACCATCACCAACATTCTTTCTCCGGGATGGCTGCTTGAGGGAATCACCACCAATGCTGAAACCATGTTTACCGATGGGGGTCGAGGCCGATGCTCCTATTTCAAAGGGAAAATGTTCTCTTTCAGCGAAGGAGACGGCCTTTGGAACCTTTCTGCCGCAGGGATCTATCCCCCTTACCAGCCACCCCAGGACCGATTTTACCTTTCCGGTTACCACATGGTTGACTATTTAAACCGTACTTACGGTGCTGATGCCTTTGCGCGCCTAAGCCGCTATCAGGCCATGCATCCCCTGGGCCTTTCTGCCGATGCCCTCCGGCATGTGACGCATAAAAGCTCGGATCTTTTTTACAAGGAATTTCTATCGGATTACAACCAGAATGCCCTGGAATTCAAAGACCAGGGACGGACCCAGTTGCTTTCTGCAGGCCAGGTTCTCCTGTCCGGTGAAATGACGGATATTAAGGCCCATTTCTGGACGGCCAACGACACCATCATGGCCTTTCGAACCGATTACAGCAAAAAAAACGCCTTTGTGGAAATCAATCCCTATACCGGTAAAATTCTCAGGGAAGTGAAACCCGGAAAAATCAATGCCATTGACCGGATGGCCGGCATGAAAGACCCATCTCACATTGTATACGCAGGATACTATCCAACGGTCCTTGGGGGAGGCGATCTTGTGGATGCGGATATCACCGTACTTGATTTAAATACCCGGTCTTTTGAACGTTTGACCCAAGGTGCCCATATTTTTTCCGCAGATTTCGCCCCTGGCTCATCCCAGTTTGTGGCTGTCCGGAGAAACGGTATGTGGATGGATCTGGTGGTGATGGACGAGGAAAATAAAAACATCTTCCCCTTGATCTCCAAACCCGGTTATTATTTTGAAGCCCCCATATGGTCCCCGGACGGAACCACCATTGCCTGTGTAGTCAAAACCGGCCCCAATGCAGATATCGCTCTTGTCGACCCCTTGACCGCCAAACTCAACACCCTGTTTGAACCCGACAGTTTTGAGGATAATGATCCCTGTTTCTCCCCCGATGGGAGCTGGATTGTTTTTTCGTCAAACCGGTCCGGTATATGGAATATCTTTGCATGGGACAGGGTCAAAGAAAAACTCTACCAGCTTACATCCGTGGATTACGGTGCCACCTGCCCCCGGATTTCTCCCGACGGAAAAACCTTGTCCTTTTTAAACCTTTACAGGGGAGTACGCCGATTGTGCACCCTTGCCTTTGATCCGGTCAAAGGGCAGAAATACTATGTCAAAGAAGGTTCAACCCCCATGGACCCCGATCTCAAACGTCTCTGCCCCCCCCTTGCCATAAAGCCCGGAGGGATTCCTTACACCGATGTGTACAAACCATTTCTTCATATTCCCTATTTCATGTCCAATGAAGATGAGACCCTGGCCGGAATCTGGATTCTTGGGGGAGATCCCTTGGGTTTGAATACCTATTCGGCCTACATCAACTATGGCCTGAATTCGGAACATGTGGGGTACGACCTGAGCCTGACCAACCGGTCTTTCTGGCCGGACCTTATTTTCCGAACCTTTGATACGGCCACCGAATACTCAATGCCGGCCCAAAGCATCTGGTTCCAGGAGAGGGGTCTTGACCTTGCCCTGGGCTGGGACATGATCAACCGGGTTGTTCCCGATGAGGTGGTCTCAAAATTAAAAATAGGTACCCGGTTCAAATGGATGGACGGCCTGAGCAGTGGGCCCAATTATCCCGGGACATCAAACGAAGCACATACTTTTTTTGGGGAATTGTTACTTGAGCACAGACCCGATGCCCCGAAACGGGATATGCTGCCCACCTGGGGTCAGTCTTTCATGCTTCTATACGAAAAAACAATGCCGGACCTGGGCTCGGAATTATACGGCCGCAACAGCGTCCTTTCAGCCAGCCAGTACCTGCCCTCGTTCATCGAACACCATGGCCTGGAACTCAAGGCTGTTCTCCAACGGCAATGGGGAGACCTCTCGTTTAACAAGGATTACAGCCTTCCCAGGGGCTATGCCACACGGGATGATGCTGGGGATCTTAACCTGGATAAAAATCTTCTTTTGTCCATGGAATATCACTTTCCCATTACATTTGTGGACAAGGGACTGGGCTTGAGCGTTCTGCATTTAAACCTGTTGAAAGGCACTGTTTTTGTGGACTGGGGTGCGGGATGGGATAAGCAATTCAGTGCCCGGGAATGGTCCGAAAAAGCCAGAACCGTGGTGGGCGGGTCCATGAGGGCGAAAACCACACTGTTCTCCATGCTTCCTCTGGAACTGGGCCTGGAAGCCGGGTATAAAACCAATGAACACGAAGGCTTCACCAACCTGATCCTGCTTTTTGCTTTCTGATCACAAACGCTGGACTGATGCCACAGTTTTTTCGCTGTGTCTTTGTGCCTCTGTGAGAAAATTACCAGGCAAAGGCCTTTTTGGGCCTTTTTGGGCCTTCTTGGTGCTCTTCGTGTTCTTCAGCGACCACAGGGAGCGGGTGGTTAATAAAAAGGCTGGGGGCCGGTAACATGTATGATTTACACCGTTAACAAATGCCAATATGACTCATGAATTGGGCGGCATCTTTTCATGTTAGGATGGATCATTTGTTTCCTGTTCTTCTGAAGGCACCTTTTGAAACAGTCCGGGGGCAAAAACCCGGGTGATACCTTCGGCAAGTTCATCCACGGTTTTATCTTTGAATGCCTCCCGTTCTTGAACAAAATAGTAAAGAGCGGTCCGCAAAACAGCACCTGTCAAAAGATTCGCCACCAGATCCGTGTCCATATCTTCGGAGATGTTACGGGTCCGTTGGCCTAAATAGAGCTCTTCTTTGATAATCGTTTGAATGTCCCCTTCAAGCCGTTGGATCACCTTTTCAATATTATCATGCAGACCCACACCCATCTTCAAAACAATGTTGCACAATTCATGGTCATCCGCGAAAAACTGAAGAGTGGTTTTGATCCTCTGTTTTAAAAAGTCAACCGCTGTAATTTTTGAAAAATCAAGCTCCGAATCCCTCTTGGCCAACCCATTCCGCCATGTGGTAAAATAGTTATCAAGGAGAGTAATAAAAATATCGTCCTTATTTTTAAAATACTGGTACACTGTGCCCCGTGCAATCCTGGCCCGTTTGATGATATCCGATATCTGTGTCATATGATATCCGTACTCAGAGAATAATTGTTTAGAGTACATAAGTATTAATGCTTTTCTATCTTCAGCTTTCACACATTCTCCCTTGCAAACTCATCCTGATTGTCATTTTACCTGTTTATTACAGAGTGTTATCGGATCAACAGCTATAATTGTCAATATCCTTTTTCAGTTGATAATGCAATATGATCTTTTCCTGAAAACAGCATCAAACATGATGATTCGACACACAATTTTTATCTTAAGGCAAGCTGCACCTGTCCCCCGAACCATGTTTTTATGCCATTGACAGTTGTTTCATATTCATTTTTGTATGACCGTTAGTTGTTTTATATTTTCGAACGCTGTTATTTTTTAACAAATGTAAATTTATTTTAGATAAACTATTGATTTGTTCGCAATATAGCGATACAAATTAACTATTCACGTTTTAATATAAAAACTATGTTCAAGCCCATCCGTTTGATAATTCATTTGCCGGAGGTAAACCCATGTTTAGCAGCAAGGAAAAGAAGGTCCCTTGGAGCACGGAGTACAGTGTTTTCGGAATACCCAAAACATTCAAGCCCTATCCTGACAAACCCGCATTCGATATCCTTGATACTGCGGCAAAAAAATTCAAAAAAACCGGGGCAATCCAGTATAATTTCAAAATGACTTATCCCCAGCTAAAGGACCATGCGGACAGGCTGGCCGCTGCCTTTGCCTCCATGGGCCTGAAAAAAGGCGACCGGGTTGCCACCCTTTTGCCCACCTCCATCCAGTTTATCATCACCGATTATGCCATTTCAAAAGCAGGGTTGGTTCATGTGCCCTGCAGCTCCCTGGAGCCCATCAAAATTCTTTCCCATAAATTTGATGAAAGTAAACCCCAGGCCTTGGTATGCCTGGACACCAATGGTGATGTGGCGGAAAAATTATCAAAAAAATGCCGTGTACCCCAGGTCATTCTGACAAATATTCTGGACTATTCCAACACAAAACCGGAATCCCATGAAAAACTGACTCTCCCGGGTGCATCCTGGATGACCGAATTGATCGCCAGCAACAAGCCCTGCCCACCGGACATCACCTTTAATGTCAAAGAAGATCTGGAACTGCTCCTTTTCACCGGTGGCACCACGGGCCTGCCCAAGGGCTGCATGCTCACGCATCAGAATATCTACGCCAATACCATCCAAAGCGGTTGGGCCTTCGGAAATTCAAAAAACCTTTTGACCGGTGCTATTTCGGTTCTGCTGGGCTTACCTTTTTTCCATTCTTACGGTCATGTGGTCATGCATTCCATGACCATGCAAGGATTTAACATGGTTCTTGTTCCTGATGGCAGGGACACGTCCAGTATGGTCCAAATGATCAAAACCTATCGCCCCCTGATGCAGATCGGAGTTCCCGCCCAGTTCATGCAGCTGTCAAAAGAAGGAATCAAAGGCCATGCCATGTTAGGAGTTTCAGGCTCCGCACCCCTTCCGCCAAGCACCCAGAAAGAATTTGAAAAAAAATCAGGGGGTGCCATCATGGAAGGTTACGGCTTGTCAGAAATGGCTCCGTGTACACACCTGAACCCCTCACTTCTTTTACGAATCTCAGGTGGACGTTTCCAACAGAGAATCATGAGTTTTGTTTACAAAATCCCGGGTGTTGCATTTATCACCAACCGTTTTTTACGATTTGTCGGCCCCAAAATCATTGGTTATGTGGTGTGTAAAGGTCTCGCCCTGATTCTTTTTCTGACCAGCAAGGACGCCTCCAAGAAAAAATCCAATGAAAAACGGGGCACATCGGGATTTCCTTTCCCGGATACGGACGTCAAACTTCTGGATGTCAAAACCGGTGATACCTTAGGCATTAACGAAACCCTCAAACCCGGCATGGTGGGGGAATTATGCCTCAAAGGCCCCCAACGCATGCTTGGATACTGGCCCCATGTGGGCAGCGGGTGTGATGACCAAGGCTACATCCACACCGGTGACGTAGTCATGATCGACGATAACGGCTATTTTTACATTGTGGACAGAACCAAGGACATGATCAATGTTTCCGGCTACAAGGTTTATTCCCGGGAAATCGATGATATCCTCTACGGTCATCCTGCCATTGAGCATGCAGCCACGGTGGGCATTCCCGATGCTGACCGCGAGGGCAGCGAACGGGTAGTGATTTATGTCCAGCCCAAAGCCGAATTCAAGGACAGCATTAACGGTGAAGAATTCATTGAGTTTCTATCCACACGCGTGGCCAAGTATGCCGTTCCCAAAAAAGTCATGATCATTGACCAGATGCCCCTGACCGAAGTCCAGAAACTCAATAAAAAAGTGGTCCGGGAAATGGCCATCAAACAATTCGGTTTCGTTAAATCAAGCAAAGCATCCTGATAAAAAAGACCTTTAAAAGATAAAAAGCCGGGAATAATCCCGGCTTTTTAATTTCCTGAAGATAACCGTGCCTTTAACAGGCCACGGAATCATTCAGTCTTACACACAGGACGGTTATATACGTATTTATTTTAGTTCATTTCTCGTAAGTTTCAGGATATTCCGGGCAATGATAAGGTGCTGAATCTGCCCTGTGCCTTCAAATATATCCATAATCTTGCTGTCCCGCATCCATTTTTCAGCCAAAAATTTTCGTGAATAGCCCATGGGCCCCAGAAGTTCACAACATTTCTGGGTAATCAGGGTTCCGTAACGACCGGCCTTGGCTTTGGACATGGATGCCTCAAGGGTGTTCTCCTCCTCGTTGTCAGCCATCCAAGCCGCACGCCAGGTGAGCAGCCTCATGGCTTCCAGATTGGCTTCCATCATATAAAATTCTTTGAGCAGGGAACTCACATTGTTGGGGTTGGCTGAATAATCGATTGAAATTCCTGCTTCTTCCATTTGCTCACGGGTAAAATCAATGGCGGCCCGTGCAACTCCAATGGCCATGGCAGCCACCATGGGACGTGTATTATCAAAGGTTTTCATAACACCTTTGAAGCCTTCTGTTTTTTTCTTCTTTTCCGAATCACCACCCAAAAGGTTCGCCTTGGGTATCCGGCAGTTGTTCAAAACAAAAGTTCCGGTATCCGAGGCTCTAATACCCAATTTGTGCTCCAGATGCTCAAGTTTGAACCCCGGGGTTCCCTTTTCCACGATAAAGGACTTAATGGCAGAGGAGCCTTCCACGCCTTTGACCCTGGCCCAGACCACAGCCACATCACATCGGTCCGCGCAGGTCACGAAAATCTTTTCTCCGTTCAGGACCCATTCATCCCCATCCAGCTCTGCTGATGCCTGTATTGATCCCGAATCCGATCCCGAGGCCGGCTCTGTGATGGCCATGGAGGCCCATTTGTTGCCAAATTTTTCCAGCTGTTCATCGGTTGCAACTGCTGAAATGGCAGCATTCCCAAGACCTGCATTGGGCAAAGATAAAAGCAGAGCTGCATCTCCCCAGCACATTTCTTCAACAGAAACAACCGTTCCTAGGTTCTGACCCACCTTGAATTCACCATTGTCTTTGGCCTTGGATTTTCCGGCCTCATCTCCGTTTTTCTTGGGTTTCCGACCCATGATAGACATGCCGCGAAACACATCAAGTTCCTTAGGGTATTCGTGTTCCGCTTCATCATATTTCCGGGAAATTGGTCTGAGCATCCCTTTGGCAAGGTTATTTAAACCAGCCTTCATTTTTACTATTTTTTCAGGCGTATCGATATTGATCATGATAAACTCCTTTTATCGTTCATGCATTACGGCATTTATTGTATCCCTAAGCTGGCCCTCTATACGATTGCCATCCCTTCAAGTAACGCTATTCCACGGGCATTCCGGTAATAACGTTCCACCGGATATTCACGGATATAGCCATGACCACCCATAATCTGAACACCGTAATCCGCCACCTTCATTGACATTTCACCGGCATACATCTTGGCCAGATAAGAGGACCGAGACACATCTTTCCCAGCGGCAAGTTCAGAGGCGGCCTTCTGGGCCAGAAGTCGAATAGAGTCCACTTCATATGACATTTCTGCCAGCATAAACGCGATGGACTGCCTGTTGGCAATGGGCTCTCCAAACTGAACGCGTTCCTTGGCATATCCTTTGGCAAATTCATAGGAAGCCCGTGCAATCCCCGCGGCCATGGCAGCCATTCCAACGCGGGTTTTCTGGATAAATCGCGCGTAATCACAGCCCGTATCCCCGCCCAGACGATCCTTTGAAGGAACCAGACAATCCTTGAATTCAATTTCAAAGGAGGGCAGCGCATAGCAACCGATATTTTTTTCTCTCTCACTGACCGTCAAGCCCGGATTGTCCCCGGCAACGATGAATAGATTGTTCACACCATCAAGGGATGCTGCAACCAGCATGTGACCTGCCTTATCCCCCATGGGGACAAAACATTTGGCTCCGTTGATGACAAAGCTGTCCCCCTTTTTTTCTGCGGTGGTTTTAAGCGCCATCACATCAGCCCCAAAATGGGGTTCATTTAAGGCCAGGGTGCAGGGTGTGTAGCTGTCTTTGCAATAAAGGGGCAGGTACGTTTTTTTTTGTTCTTCCGTGCCCATGGTGACCAGGGGATTGATGAACAAAGATGGGGATGTTGCCGCCACGGCAAAGGCCATATCACCATAAGCCATTTCTTCAAGAATAATGATGGATTCAATGGGTGAGTCCTCCATTCCATGGCCGCCATATTCTTCCGGCACCAGGGAAACAGACGCCCCAAGTTCCCACGCTTTCTGGATGATATTTTCGGGAATTTCTTTATTCTCATCCATTTCATGGGCACTGTCCATAACAAGTCCCTTGACGAGTTTCGAGACTTCCTTGCTGACCATCTTTTGCTCTTTTGACATGGAAAAACCAAACATTTTTTCCTCCTGGAATTGATATATGTGAAATACCTTTTAATATATAAAGGTGGATTGACATCTCCATAAATAGACTGACATGTCAGTTTTTATACTTATCACCATTTTTTTACGACTTGTCAATCCTTATTTTGACATTTGGTCAAGATCTCTTTCGTAAGACCCCTTGGAAAAACTCTCACTGTGTCGGATGCTCGGCTTTTAAGCATCGCTTCCAGCTGTTGGTTGGCGACGTACTTCCTAATGATTCGTACTCGTTCTCGTACGCCTACTCGATACTCTCGCGAACCTGCATCGGTGTCGATGACATCTTTAAAAGTCATGCTGACACGGTATACATCACGTTTTTCATGGTCGAACATTTTACACCTTTTCGAGTACGCGTACGAGTGTTTTTTGGCACTGACAATACGTGACCCTATCTCCAACAAGCCCCTTGACACCTATTATCATTAATGATATCTAAAATGGTTTTTGTATATTATTTCCTTGCTCCTGGCATCATGAGATCAGGGGCTTAACATCCACAAGGAGGTACCATGAGAAGGTATGAAACAATTATCATTGTTGATCCTGATCTGTCCGAAGCAGAGCGCAACCAGCGTTTTGACAAGGCCATGGATCTGATCAACCAATTAAAAGGCTCCCTCATCGAATCGGACGATTGGGGAAACAAGCGACTGGCCTATGAAATCAGAAAAAAAACCAGGGGCCACTACCTGCGAATCGATTATTGCGGGACAGGGGATCTGGTCACCGAACTCGAACGCAACTTCCGAATTGACGACAAATTTCTCAAGTACATGACCATCATCCTGCAGGACAATGCCGACCCCGAGAAAATCAAGTTGGAGCTTGCCGAAACCAAAGCTAAAAAAGCGGCAGAGGAAGCATCGCGTGCTGAGCAGATTGAGAATGCAAGCAAATCAGACGACGATAAAGATGATGATGATGACGATAGTGATGACGATGACGATAGCGACGAGGAGGACGAGTAATGGCATTTAACAAACCCAGCGGCGGCAAAAGCAGCGGTCCCAAAAGGGGTAGGGCCAAACGTACTTTTCACCGAAGAAAAGTCTGTAAATTCTGTGCTGACAATACCATGGAAATAAACTACAAAGATGTCCGTACCTTGAAATATTTCATCTCCGAGAGAGGTAAAATCATTCCACGACGGATCACGGGCACCTGTGCCAAGCACCAGAGGAGCCTGACCATGGCGATCAAGAGGGCCAGGGCCATCGCACTTTTGCCCTATGTAGGCAACTTCGAGGCATAATCATGTCCGGATGGGCGTCATAAGGAGAACAAAAACGTGCATGCTGTCCAGCACCATCACATAACCAAGGATATTCTGGCAGGAGTCATCATGACCATGCTTCTTATTCTTGGGGCTGTTACAGCATTGCTGGTTCCGCTGCCCATCCTTTATTACAGGATTAAGCTCGGCAGAAAAAACAGTCTGATTATCCCTGCCGTGATTATGCTGATGCTGGTCTTTCTCAGCAGAGGCGCCGCGTCCGGGCTCCTGGTTTTTTCAGGATGGATGTTTCTTGGTTTTTTACTGGGCGAATGTTTTGAACTCAGACTCAGTATTGAAAAAACGATACTGTTCTCAAGCATCGCCGTATTCATATCAGGCTGCAGTGTTTTGCTCTTTTACAGCAATGTTTCCCAAAGTGGGATCTATGAACTCGCATCCGGCCAGATGAAATTGTTTATGAGTTATCTGATGGATGCGGGTTTGATTGAGGATGCACCTGATCAGCTTGTCCATATGGTGACCTGCATGCTACCGGGAATCATCGCCGCCACGATCCTTTTTGTATCATGGCTCAACGTGATTCTCGCCATGCCAATTCTTAAACGAAACCATTTGGCCGTTCCTGATTTTGGTTCTCTCGATCTCTGGAAAGCCCCGGAGTATTTTGTATGGGTGGTCATCGGAGGGGTTTTCGGCTTGATCGTCCAATTGGAACCCGTATTCCTTTTCAGCATGAACGTGATGATTGTCATGGTGCTGCTCTATTTTTTCCAAGGGATTTCCATTGTATCGTTCTTTGTAAAAAAAACAAAAATCCCGGTGGGTTTAAGAGCATTGCTTTACTGGCTGATTTTTTTTCAGTTCCCGGTCAATCTGATGGTCACGGGTGTCGGATTTTTCGATATGTGGGCAAATTTCAGAACACGGAGCTTAAAAAAAAGCGGCAATACAGATGAATAGATAAACTTTGTGTCCGAAGATGAGGACCTCTCGTCGTCTTCAGACTGAATCAAACGTAAAGGTGGTTATCCTTTAGCGGAGGTTAAAATGCCAACACAAATCATATTAACAGAAACGATTGATACCATAGGGATTATCGGTTCTGAAGCCACGGTTAAAGATGGTTACGCCCGTAACTATCTCCTGCCCCAGGGCAAAGCCGTTCTTGCAACGCCTCAAAACAAAAAAATGATCGAAGAACAAAAAACACGTTTTGAGCTTCAGATTGCAAAAGAAAAAGAAGTCGCCGAAGAAATGGCCAAAAAAGTCGTGGCTATTGTCTGCAAGCTTAGTGCAAAAGTCAGTAATGAAGGCCGTCTTTACGGATCAATCACCATCAATGACATTCTGGAATCATTAAGGGCCCAGGATATCAGCGTTGAAAAAAGAATGATTCTCCTTGCGGATCCCATCAAAGAAGTGGGAACCTACAAAGTAGCGATCCGTCTTTACAAAAACGTTGAGCCTGAAATCACTGTTGAAGTCACAGGTGACACTAGCGCTTCCGAATAAACCACAAAGGCCCGGCACTTAAAAATAAGGTGCCGGGCCTTTGTATTTCATGGACATTTCAGTTGCGTGATTTTCCGACCGATGCCATGTTTTTTTTATTGCACGTCTGGTTTTTATTTCCCTGATTTCTTCCAAGAAAACCCTTGACCTTTTTTTCACCAACGATTATTTTTCCTCATGAATACAAGCCCACTTAAAAAAATCCAGGACCCGGTATTGACGAAACTTCCGCCCCACAGTATTGAGGCTGAGGAGTCTATTTTAAGCGCCATCCTCATTGACAATGACACCTTGACCGATGTGGCGGACATCCTCAAGCCTCACGATTTTTACAAACCATCCCATCAGATTATTTTCAAATCCATGTCCGAGCTTTATTCCAAAGGCGAACCCGTGGATCTGGTCACCATCGTCAACCACTTGAGGGAAAGCGGTAAACTTGAAGAAACTGGTGGGGCCGCCTACCTTGCGCGTCTGATGGACTCTGTGCCCATCACGGTCAATGCCGAATACCATGCCCGAATCATCCATGACAAAGCCTCACTCAGACGTTTGATCGAAAAGTCATCTGAAATTATTCACCGATGTTACGAAGAACGAGGGGATGTGGCCGACACCATCGATTTTGCGCAGACTGCCATTTTCAATGTGGCCGACAACAAACTCAAACCGTCTTTTTCCCATTTAAGCGAACTGATCAACCTGAATATCAACACACTGGAAGAGAGGCAGAACAATAACAGTGAATACTCAGGCATACCCTCAGGCTACAAACAGTTTGACGCTCTGACCTCAGGTCTCCAGAATTCGGATTTGATCATTCTTGCGGCCCGGCCCAGTATGGGAAAAACCGCCTTTGCCTTGAACATGGCAAGAAACGTTGCCATTGACGAAAATAAACTGGTGGCTGTCTTTTCCCTTGAAATGGCCAAAGAACAGCTGTCAATGCGACTGCTAACGTCTGAAGCACGTGTTAACTCGGATCGTCTTAAAACAGGGATGATCGGGGAAGATGACTGGCAACGGGTCACAGAAGCAGCAGGTGTAATTTCCGAGGCCCCCATCTACATTGATGATTCACCCAACATCACTGCCATGGAAATCCGGGCCAAAGCCCGTCGTCTTAAACTGGACAAAAATCTGGCTCTGATCATCATCGACTACCTCCAGCTGATGAAAGGTCCATCCATGGGTGACCGCCGTGACTTAGAGATTGCTGAAATCTCACGGTCCTTAAAATCCCTGGCCAAAGAATTAAACATCCCGATTATCGCCCTGTCCCAGCTCAATCGTATGCTTGAACAGCGTGCAGACAAACGCCCCATGATGTCAGATTTACGAGAATCCGGGGCCATTGAGCAGGATGCCGATATCATTGCATTCATCTATAGGGATGAAGTCTATAACAAAGAAGAGAACAACCCCAATAAGGGCAAGGCCGAACTGATTGTCGCAAAAAACAGAAACGGTGCCACAGGCAAAGCCCATTTGACGTTTATCGGTAAATACACCCGTTTCGAAAACGCGGTGATCGGTGAATATGACCACTTTGAGTAACATCCATGAAAAATTTATTCGGCAACACGGACGGCTTGAAAGCCGATCAGAAACGCAGACTTGAAAACCTGTATCGGCGAAAAGAATCCGCCGAATTTATCATCGGTCCTGAACTCTGCCATGAATTATCCGGGATTTCTTTTGAGATCCAGCGGCAAATCGGGCTTTTGATCAACCGATCAGGTAAAATCAGTTATGTTATCATAGGAGATTCCCGTCAGATCGTCATTCCCGTTCTTTCAGATCACCGGGTACTTCCGGGCCGTCTTTTGGGCCTCAAATACATCCATACCCATCTTAAACCCGATGAGGCCTTAACCCAAGACGACCTGACCGATCTTTCGCTTCTCCGTTTCGATCTCATGGCTGCAATCACCCTCCTTGGGGATGGCAACCCTCACCAGATTCATTGTGCCCATATCCGTCCTGTATTAGAAGGCGATCCATACACAATCCTCCCCCCGGTGTACCCTGGCGGATTGAAACTATTCTGTGACCGGATCATCCGGGCAACCGAAGAAATCCTTGCAAAAAATGAGGCCCTGTACGATTCGAAAAAAGGAGACGAGCGTGCCATTCTCGTAAGTGTGAGCACCGACTCCAGAGAGGCTGCCCTTGACTCCCTGGACGAACTGAAGGAACTGGCCCGTTCCAGTAATATAAGGGTTCTCGACTCTATTCTCCAGCTGCGTCATACGCCCGACCCCCGCTACCTTCTGGGTAGGGGCAAGCTTTCAGATCTAACAGTCCTTTCCATGCAGAAAGGAGCCAGTCTCCTTATCTTCGACCAGGAATTGAATCCGTCCCAAATCCGGTCCATTGCCAATCAGGTGGACATCAAAGTCATTGACAGAACCCAGATGATTCTTGATATTTTTGCCCGAAGAGCACAAACCCGGGAAGGGAAACTCCAGGTGGAACTTGCCCAGCTCAAGTATTTGCTTCCCCGTCTTGTCACCCACAACACGGCCATGTCCCGGCTCACCGGAGGCATTGGAGGCCGGGGCCCGGGTGAGACCAAACTGGAGCTGAACAGACGACGTGTCCATGATCGGATCACCCGTCTCCAGAAATCCCTTGAGCAGGTTAAAAAACAGAGGGGCCTTCAAAAATCCATGCGAAAGAAAAAGGGAGTCCCCGTTATTTCCATCGTGGGGTACACCAACGCTGGAAAATCAACCCTCTTGAACGCCTTGACCCAAAGCCACGTCCTGGCCGAGGACCAGCTTTTCGCCACCCTTGATCCGGCAAGCAGACGCCTCAGGTTTCCTGCTGACTTTGAAGTCATCATCACGGACACCGTGGGTTTTATCCGAAACCTTCCCAAAGAATTGAAAGTATCTTTTCAAGCCACCCTGGAAGAACTTGAAAATGCAGATATCCTTCTTCATGTGATCGATATCAGCAATCCCAGGTTCAAGGAACAGATCCAGTCTGTGGAAACCATATTAAAAGAACTTGAGCTTGACCGTATTCCAACCGTGAATGTTCTGAACAAATGTGACCGTGTCCCCCCAGATATCTGCGACAAGCTGGTTGCACGATACCAGGGCATCGCCACCTGTGCCCAGGATCGATCCAGCCTGATGCCTCTCCTGAAAGAGCTTGAAAAACGGGTCGAACCCCTTGTCCTGAACCCTGATCTCTAAAATCTCGAAACCATTATTGTATTGACTCTATCTCTTAAAAATTATAAAACGACCCATAATGAATTTGGATCGTATAAAACAGGCGGGTCTTGCCGCCACATTCGAAAGTGGAAGAATTCTTCGTTCCAAATATGGACATATTTCTTCTATTACGAAAAAAGGTCGCATTGATCTTGTGACCGAGGCAGATACCGAATCGGAAAAAGCGATTATCGCAATTATCCGCGCATGTTTTCCAAATCATTCCATATTGGCTGAAGAAAGTGGTCGCTTGTTGGATGACACCCGTTACCAGTGGATCATTGATCCCTTGGACGGCACAACCAATTTCGCCCATGAACTGCCTTTGTTTTCGACATCCATAGCCTTTGCCATGGACGGTGTGATCAAGGTAGGAATTGTTCATAACCCAATTTCAGGTGAGCTTTTTACAGCCATTCACGGGGAAGGTGCTTTTTTCAATGGAAAAAAGATAGCTGTATCGTCTCAGCGATCCCTTTCCGAGTGTTTGCTTGTGACGGGTTTTCCATACAATTTCAAAAGTGTTTTAGGTGAGGTCATGCCCCGGTTTTCCAAATGCCTTGAAGCGTCCCAAGGAGTTCGGAGGCTGGGATCTGCAGCACTTGATCTTTGCTTTGTCGCCTGTGGTCGTTTCGACGGGTTCTGGGAACAGAACTTGAGTCCATGGGATACAGCAGCAGGGCTTTTGATCTCAAGGGAAGCAGGGGCTCAGGTTACTGATTTTTCAGGAAATCCATTTCATATCGAAATGAAAGAGCTGCTTGCGACCAACGGAAATATTCATGGAGAAATGCTTTCACTTGTAAAGCTCTAAGGTATTTATGACCAAAGAAATCGACACATTGATCACTGATAAGTATTTGAATTGTTTTGGCTGCTTCGACATGTCCAATGTGATATGCAAAAAGCACTGCATTCTCTGTTTGAGATGTATCGTTGAGAAAAATCAAAACACACGGATGGAAATTTTTGAAGAACTGATGGCCTCAGAAGTGTCTCCCGTCCGGTTGCAATAAATTTTTACCCTGCTTTATCCTGACCCGGGGGATTCTTAACCGAAGATTTTCCCCGGATTCAGGATATTATGCGGATCGAAAACCGTCTTAATCTGTTGCATCAACAAACGTTCGGTCTGCCCGATTTCCTTTGAAATATAAGGTAATTTTGTAATCCCGACACCATGTTCACCGGACAGGGTTCCACCCAGGGAAAGTGTCTCGTCAAAGATTCGGTCCACCACGTATTCCGCCTTTTCCAAATCCCCTTTTTTCCCTTTATCGAGCATGATGTTCACATGGATATTGCCGTCTCCGGCATGGCCGAAACTGACCATGGTGAGTCCGCTATCCTTTCTCAACGTTTCAATCATTTTGACCATCTCAGGAATCCGGCTTCGGGGAACCACAATATCCTCGTTGATCTTATCCGGGCCATACATATAAAGGGATGGTGACACGGCTTTCCTGGCAGCCCATAAGGCGTCTTTTTCTTCCTTAGACTCAGCGGTCTTGATCAGAATACAATCATTTTTTCTGCAGATTTCAGTCAAACATCGAAGATCGTACTCAGCGGCGTCACGCCTTCCGTCGGTTTCGATGATCAAAAGTGCCTCAGCACCGATGGGAAGATCCAAATTCGCATAACTTTGCACACAGGCGATGGATGCCTTGTCCAGATACTCCACGCATCGAGGAATAATTCCGCTCCGGATTATCTCGGTGACAGTGAACGCCGCCTTATCCATGCTGTCAAACACCACGGCGACAGTCATCACGGCAC
Source organism: Pseudomonadota bacterium (assembly GCA_018818835.1). Lineage (GTDB taxonomy): Bacteria > Desulfobacterota > Desulfobacteria > Desulfobacterales > Desulfolunaceae > JAHIRD01. Next base: position 56,639 of record JAHIRD010000106.1, on the reverse strand, counting down.
CAGGCAAGGGCAGAAGTTTCAATGTCATTTCCGTGACCACAGCAAGGGTTCCTTCGGAGCCTATGATCAGCCGGGTCAGATCATAGCCCACCACACCTTTTGCTGTTTGCACCCCGGTCTTGATCACCTCTCCCGTTGCAAGAACAGCCGTCAACCCAAGAACATAATCACGGGTTACACCATACTTCACCGCCCGGGGCCCACCGGCACACTCGGCAACATTGCCGCCCAGGGTTGAAAATGATGCACTGGACGGGTCCGGTGGATAAAACAGACCCACGGCTTCCACGGCATTGTGTAAGTCTCCTGTGATCACACCAGGCTCAACTCGTGCCACAAAATTATCCCGATCAATATGAATGATCCGGTTCATACGAGTCATAACAAGAACGATACCGCCGGACAATGCCAGTGAGCCCCCTGTGGTTCCTGTCCCGCTTCCACGAGGCACCACAGGTATCTTTTCCCTGGATGCAAGGGTCAATATCTCCGATACTTCACCTGTGTTTTCAGGGAAAACCACCACGTCCGGGAACACATCTCGGGTGATGGCATCATAGGCATAACACGCCAGATCTTCCTTTTCGATTTTACAATAAGGTTTTCCCGTAATAGCCTGTAATTTTTTAAAAACGCGGGCTGAGATATGCATTATGATCTGTGATCCAGTTCGAGAATCCGTGTTTCGCAGCGTATAGCCGGGGTCAGTCTATGGAGAACCAGTACATAAAAAAATTATTTAAGGCACAGAAGGACAAATCGACTTATCATATTCACCGATTTGAGAAATGCTGACGAAGCTCTTTGAGTTCCTGCTCCCTCAGCCGATCCACCTCACAGGGGTATAACCCTAATTTAACAGCGATTTCACTTGCTCTTTCAAGACCTTTTAAAGCCATTTCGAAATTTTCATAGGTTTTGCGGTTACAAAAAGCCAATTTCTCATTCATGATATAATCACTCCTGTAAACGACGACAGCAGTTAACACATTAGATATAGTGTACTATTTTATCGTTCCTGCTTCCAGCTTTTTTGCAATATACTCAATATGTTTTTTAACAGCGACTTCTTCTCTCATACTTTTTTCCACACACCCCACAGCATGCATGGCCGTGGCATGGTACCTATTAAAGCTTTTTCCAATGGACTGAAGAGTTTGATCCGTAAATTTCCGTGACAGATAAATGGCAATCTGCCTGGGCCGAACCACAGCCTGTCGCCTGGACTTGGACACCATCTCACCCACGGTGATACCATATTCATTGGACACCGTATTCTTAATAAGATCAATGGTGATCATCTTCTTTTTAACCGATATATTCCGTACAACGCTTTCCGCCAGCTCATAATCAATGGGCACACCCAAAAGGGATGATTTTGCAATCACACCCACCAGACCACTTTCAAGCTGGCGAACATCATCGGTCAGCTCCCCTGCCAGGTATTCGATAATATGATCTGGAACATGATAGTTTTCCCTCTGGGCTTTTTTTCTCAAAATTTTTAGCCGGGTTTTAAAATCCGGTGCTTCAATGTTTGAAATCACACTGGAGGAGAACCTCGATTTTAACTGGTCGTTCATCTTGGGTATATCCGAAGGAAGATAGCAACTGCTGAACATGATCTTCTTTCCCGACTCTGACAGGTGATCAAGGGTCATGGACAACTCAATCTGCGTATGCTCTTTGCCGGTCAGAAAGTGAATATCTTCAAGAAGAAGAACATCACATTGATTCCTGTATTTTGCCTTAAAATGGTCTGCTGTCTTATTTTTGATCGACCCGATCATCTCATTGGTAAAATCTTCGGCTGTGATGTAATACACACGCTCGGACGGTTTTTTCTTGGTGATATAATGCCCGATGGCCTGGGAAAGATGGCTTTTCCCCATACCTGTACCGGATATTAAAAAAAGCGTGTTGTTTCTTGAATGATCTGCCATGGCCAGTGAAAGGGCCGCAGAATAGGCAAAATCATTATTACTCCCAACCACAAACTCGTCAAATGTATAGTTTTCCCTGAGCATGCGGCCGGTATGCATAACCGGATGACCTATCATGGGCAGAACCATCTGTTTTGGGCAGGGTATCGGCGACACTGCGGTCATGCTTCGGTCAGAAAGAGCCCTCCGGGCGCTGACTTCCAGCACAAGGCCCCAGCCTGTGCCGGTAAGCTTACGTATTTCATTTTCGATAAGGGTGCTGTACTGGTCCTCAACTCTCTTTTTTGAAAAATAATTGGGGCAACTAAGGAAAATGTTTGCCTCGTCACCCCGATTGAAAACGATGGGATCAATCCACATCCTGAAACTGTGTCCTGGAATTTGATCTTTTATTAATGTTTTCACTTCAGCCCAGACAGATTCCATAAAAATACACCTTCATCAAAAAAAGACGATTATATTTATAAATAAAAAAATAAAAAATTATAAAAATTATAAAAATTCTTTAATACGTCGAAACACTGCGGTTTATTCAGGATTTCAGAGCCGGAAAATTTATTACGATTGCGCTCTAAACAATGTGAGATTCTATTTAAGGCAAAGCCATTTTTGAGTCAAGCCGGAAGATCTGTTTTTTTTGCGCAACGTGATCATGGTTCAAACACAATGCTAACATATTAAATTAAATTGATATTATTAAATAATCCCACCCAACCTTTTCTAAATACAACCTATTTTCACATAAGAATTATCACAAGTATTTTTAAGGAGATTCGCGGAAATACCGTGAATGTTCCCCAAAGATACAATCTCTAATTTTCTTCCATTTTCTTTGATTATCTTCTATTTTCCAAATTCAAGCACCCCGGACCAAAGATATTTTTCCACCCTACTCCGGTGTAACATTGGCCATTGTCAATATTTTTTTAAAGAATTTTTTATTTTTTATTCTTTTTTAAACGCTTGATTGCTATGATTCGATCAATTATACATTCCGCTAAAACATAACCGCCAATTATGATGGGCTCGTAAAAAATCGACAGATGGATGGCAACGCCATCACTTATAATCAACGCCATACAAAGGACCCTATTATGAAACATACATTACCGATCATCGGCATTACCATGGGTGATCCCGTGGGCATCGGCCCTGAAATCCTTCTCAAAGCATTGGCCATTAAGGAAGTTCATGCCTGCTGTCGTCCTGTGATCCTTGGTGATTTGAGCATTCTTGAGCATGCAAAAACGTATGTGACTTCGAACCTTTCACTGAACCCGGTCACAACCATGGAACACTGTTGTTTTTCCAAAGAATGCGTGGATATCCTCACCTTATCCGATCTGGATGCAGGGGTACTTGTCCCTGGCAAGCCCACGGTCCGGACAGGAAAAGCCATGGTAGGTTATATTAAGGAGGCCACGGATCTGGCCCTTGCAGGGAAAATTCACGCCATGGTGACGTGCCCCATCAACAAAGTCTCCATGAAACAATCCGGGTCTGAATTTCACGGACATACGGAACTCATTGCATCACGGACCGGGTCTGATCGCTACGTGATGATGATGGCCGGGACCAGACTTTCGGTTGTCCTTGTCACCATTCACATTCCATTTCATGAGGTGGCAGGTATGCTTAGCCCGGAAAAAATCCTTGATACCATCCGGATCACGGGAACGGCTCTCAAAGAGCGATTCGGCCTTGCCAATCCCCGTATTGCCGTTGCCGCCCTTAACCCCCATGCCGGAGAAGAGGGTCTTTTTGGAGACCAGGAAAGAACCATCATCAAACCGGCCATCGACATGGCCAGAAAAGAAGGGTATAATGTCAGTGATGCTCTGGCTCCTGATACGGTTTTTTATCATGCCCTGGAAGGGCTTTATGACGTGGTGGTCTGCATGTATCACGATCAGGGTCTCATTCCTTTTAAAATGATTCATTTCAAAGACGGTGTAAACACCACCCTGGGCCTTCCCATTATACGAACATCTGTGGACCATGGCACAGCCTACAACATTGCAGGAACAGGTAAAGCCGATCCCGGAAGTTTGATTGAAGCCATCAAACTCGCATCGGTCCAGGCCCTTAACCAAAAAGGTATTTGAACACGGTATGAATTTTTCAGATAAGATCGTTATCCGAGGAGCGCGGCAGCATAACCTTAAAAATATTGATCTTTCGTTTCCACGGAACAAACTGGTTGTTATTACCGGTCTTTCAGGATCAGGTAAATCGTCACTGGCCTTTGACACGCTCTATGCCGAAGGCCAGCGCCGTTATGTGGAATCGCTGTCCACTTACGCCCGTCAATTTTTAGGGCGCATGGAAAAACCCGATGTGGATTCCATTGACGGACTGTCTCCTGCCATTGCCATCGAGCAAAAATCCGTCAGCCACAATCCCCGGTCAACCGTGGGAACCGTGACAGAAATCTATGATTATCTTCGGCTTTTGTATGCACGGGTCGGAACCCCCCATTGCCATCTGTGCGGCACGGAAATCCTTTCCCAAGCCTTGGATCAGATTATCGATCAGGTTTTGACCCTGCCGGAAGGCACCAGAATCATCATCCTTTCCCCCATCAAGGCAAATGACATACAAGACCCTGAAAAACACCTCAAGGGGCTTAAGAAAAACGGATTTACCCGCCTGAGACAAAAGGACCGGATGATTGAAATTGATGATATCAAGGATCCGGACAAGTTATTCAAACTTCCGGTGGATCTGATCATTGATCGCCTGGTTGTCAAGGACTCCATCCAGAACAGACTGGCCGATTCCCTTGAACTGGCCCTGGCCCAGTCCCTGGGATTTGCAATGGTTTCCATTCTTGACCATGAAACCCATGCCCCAGTGCGTGAGTTATCCTTCTCTGAAAAAGCCGCCTGTCCTGATTGCGGAGAGCCTTTCCCTGATCTGAGCCCTGCCAGTTTTTCGTTCAACTCCCACCAGGGTGCCTGTTCAGCCTGTGAAGGATTAGGCACAACAACGGATTTTGACCCGGATCTTCTGGTTCCCAACCCCGAACTCTCCTTACGTGAAGGAGCTGTTGTTCCCTGGTCCAATCGGGAATCCATGCAATTCTTCGAATTTCTTGATGCCCTGACCTCACACTATCAGGTAAACATGAACACGCCCTACAAAGACCTTCCTGACAGCTTCAAGGCGCTGATCATGCACGGTTCCGGAGATGAGGAAATACCCTTTTATTTTGAGAGGGACGGCCGAAGGGTCACCTATAAAAAAGTGTATGAAGGCATCATCACGGGCCTTGAAAAACGCTTAAAGGAGGAAGCCGCTGCCAGATCCAGGGATGATATAAGGCAGTTCATCAGTTTCAGGCCCTGCCCCCAATGCCATGGAACCCGTCTGAATTCTGCCGGACGTTCGGTCCATGTCGGTGGCCTCACCCTTCCCGAGTTTACGGCCCTACCCATCTCGCATGCCATTTCTTTTATGCAGGAACTCCATCTTTCAGGAAAAAAACTGGCTATTTCAGAGACGATCCTGGCGGAAATCAAAAATCGACTGAGCTTTCTCCAGAATGTTGGATTAAAATACCTGACCCTGGACCGGCCAGCCGGGACACTATCCGGGGGTGAAAACCAGCGTATCCGTCTTGCGACCCAGATCGGCTCCAAACTAAGCGGGGTCCTTTATGTGCTTGATGAGCCCAGCATCGGACTTCACCAGCGTGATAATCTCAGGCTCCTTTCCACCCTCAAACAAATCCGGGATCTTGGAAACACAGTGCTGGTTGTTGAACATGACGAGGAAACCATTCTTTCATCGGACTACGTCATAGATATGGGGCCCGGTGCCGGTGTTCATGGGGGCGAGGTGATATTTTCAGGCAAACCGGATAAACTGCTTGTGGATGAACGATCCCTGACCGGCCAATATTTTTCCGGGAGAAAAAAAATTCACATTCCCGAAAACAGACGGCCCACAGACAAAGGTGACATCACACTTTACGGGGCACGGGAAAACAACCTCAAAGGCATTGATGTGGCTTTTCCTACGGGTTGCTTTACCTGTGTCACCGGTGTCTCCGGCTCGGGGAAATCCTCACTGATCCTGATGACGCTTTATCGGGTCCTGGCCCAGCATCTTTACCAAGCCAAAATCACAGCAGGAGCCCATGACAGGATCACGGGAATCGAACGGATTGACAAGGTCATTGACATTGACCAGTCCCCCATCGGCAAAACACCCCGTTCCAACCCGGCAACCTATACCGGTATCTTTTCCTTTATCCGTGATCTGTTTTCAAAAACCCAGGACTCCCGGGCCCGGGGTTTCAAAGCCGGTCGATTCAGCTTCAATGTCAAGGGAGGTCGATGTGAGGCCTGCACCGGTGACGGCATCATCAAGATTGAAATGCACTTTCTTCCGGATGTCTATGTCCCGTGCGATGTCTGCCGGGGGAAACGGTACAACAGGGAGACTCTGGAAATCAGGTACAAGGGGAAAACCATTGCGGATGTTCTGGATATGACGGTGAACCAGGCCCTTTCTTTTTTCGCCCCCATCAGCGCCATCCGTGAGAAACTCGAAACCCTCAAGGACGTGGGTATGGGGTATATCCATCTGGGCCAGCCCGCCACCACACTTTCAGGAGGAGAAGCCCAACGTATCAAGCTGGCCAAGGAACTGGGGAAAAAAGACACGGGCCGAACCGTTTATATTTTAGATGAACCCACCACAGGCCTTCACACCGAAGACATCAGAAAACTACTGTCTGTTTTGAACAGACTTGTGGATGCGGGGAATACGGTTATTGTCATCGAGCATAATCTGGATGTTATCAAGTGTGCCGATCATATCATTGATATCGGCCCCGAGGGGGGGGATGAAGGGGGCTATATTGTGGCCATGGGAGCACCTGAAACCATTATTCGATGTGCGGCATCCCATACCGGACATTTCCTGAAACACCTGTTCGTATAACTCGCTGAAGATCATGATGCCTTTTTGGGTTTTGACAGGAATTTCATTCTAAGCGTTCCCAAGGACAGGATATCTCCATGTTCCAGTTTCTGGGCTGTATTTATCTTTTTCCCGTTGATCCGGGTTCGGGACAGACCGTTCATATGTGTCACATAATAGCCATCATTCCGCTTGGTGACCGTTGCGGCCCTGGCTCCGACAAACAGCCCTTTGGCCACGATATCATTAGACTTTTCCTTCCCGATCCGGGTGAATTTATTACGAAGAACCACCTTACCGCTTCCGCCCTTCATATAAAGAAGCACTGGAATTGGAGATTTTCGTTTTCCACCCTTCCCCGGAACAGCCCCAGTCAGAATACTGGAAATCATGGCCCGATGTTTGCTCGTATCCAGGACCATGGTCTCATCCAGACCATTGGCTGAGGGTGCTATGGCCGACGTCATACTGGAGGTCCGTTTCCCTCCTTCGGCTTCGGAATAAAACATTTTGTGTTTACCGACGACAATCTCATCACCATCTTTCAACTGGCATTTAATGGTTGTTTTTCCATTGACAAATGTCCCGTTTTTGCTTTCAAGATCGATAAGAAAAATTCCGTCCTTGTTGGATTCGATTCGGGCATGCATACCGGATACCGCAAGATTGTTTATCACGATATGGTTCGTATCCTTGCGGCCGATGGTCAATGGGCTACCGAATTCGATGGCATACTGATCAATAAATTTACTTCCGTACATCAACCTCAGGTAAGGCATGAATACGATCTCCTTAAATACAGACAAATCGTTCTGAAATAACAACTTAAACCGACTTTATTACATGGGAATCAGGCGAAAATATGACAGCATTACTATAATCGTGAAGACCCAAAGGGTCAAGCCCCTTTTTGTCCACTCCGTCCACCCAGTCCACCAAAAACCCTTTTCCCCAAAAAAAAGGGCCATGCCTTGTAAAAAAGCATGACCCTTAAAATCGTTCTTGAAAAACCCTAAATTCTAATGAGCAACAAGAAGACCTGCAATGGCAGAAGCTTGAGGATGAGCATAGATAAGAATCAGAGCAACAACAAGAGCATAGATACAGAGTGATTCGATCATGGCAAGACCGATCAACATGGTAACAGTCACTTTACCTGAAGATTCGGGGTTTCTTGCAATACCTTCAACAGCTGCCTTGAGGCCCATACCCTGACCAATACCACAACCAAAGGCTGCTACTGCGATGGCCATTGCCGCTGCGAATGAACTAACCACGAAAAAATTTAATGCTTCCATCTTCTTTCTCCTTCATGAATAAATATAAGTTATTTACTTGGCTTCTTCCAATATCCCATAATTATCTAAAGCCATGCACTGTGAATCCTTAAATATCTTTGTTTTCAAAGATCCTAATGAGCGTGCTCAATGGATCCTGAAAAATAAATAATCGAAAGCAAAAAGAAAACAAAGGCCTGAACAAAGGCCACGAAAATACCCAGAGCCATAATGGGCAGGGGCGCAAAATAAGCGCCTGCCAGGGTGAACAGAATCATCAGAACCAGCTCATGACCGGCCATGTTTCCGAAAAGCCTGAATGTCAGGGACAGAACGCGGGCCAAGTGGCCGATGATTTCAATGGGCATGATCAGCGGAACCATCCACCAGACCGGCCCCATGAAGTGTTTGACATAATGGGCACCATGATGTTTCACACCCAGATAGTGCGTAAAGATGAAAACAACCAGAGCACATCCAAGGTTGGTGTTGATACTTGCCGTGGGAGGAAAGAAACCCGGAATAAGTCCTGAAAGGTTGCTGACAAAAATAAAAATAAAAATCGTGGCGGCAAGGGGAAGAAACCACCGACCTTCTTCACCCACGATATCCACCATGAATTCTTCAAGTCCCGAGATCAGAAGCTCGAACACATTCTGCCCTTTTGAGGGGACCAGAGAGATTTTTTTGGTTGCAAGGGCACCCAGACCGATCAGAATGATCATGATCAACCAGGTATAAGGCACCTGTTTGTATAAATGGGAATAATGATAAAGACTACCATTGACATCAAATAAATCGACCAAGAACATAAACGGATGTTTCATCCCTATACTGCCTCCCTGAAAAGATGTTTCGTTAGTTCACACATCGTTGCGAGTGTGATGCTTACAACCACAACTGAAAGCCCCAGCAAAAGCCCCAGCGGATCAACAACATGCCTCGAAATAAGACCAAAAATCAAAAAACCGCTCAGTGCAAAGCGGATATAATACTTGGCAAGAATCACATTGTGCGAGGACAAGTGACTGGGGGAAAAGGATTTTTTCAATGTCCGTGCAAGAAGATGGAAATTCAATGTCACAATCAGCCCACCGGTCAAGATCCCCAAGGCAAAATCAAGCTCCATGTTCACCAGGGCAAGCACGCTGCTCACCGCAAAGATAAACCAGTTGCTTTTTGTGACAAATTCCAGAATGCGTTGTTGTACGCTGAACATGAGAATTCCTTACCCTACATTGTCTTGCTTTTCTTTAGCGCCAGGAGGATATTTCGAAATCCTGCGGCAATACCGAATCCCAAAAAAACCATCATCAGGACAGGTGAGGTGCCGAAGGTTGAATCCAGCCATCGTCCGAAAAACAAGCCGATAAATATTGAAAGTGCCACCTGAAGCCCGAGACTGCTGTAATACGCCATATCTTTCATCGCACGGACAGTCTCTCGTTTCATTTTATTCCTTAAGAGGGGCACAAGACCAATATTGCAACACAATTACAAAGAAAAGCACCTAACACAGGATTTTGATCAAGTCAATGTTTAATCACAGCATATGGTACTTTATTTCCCCAAAGAAAAGGGGTGAAGAGCCTATTTCAAAAGGCATTTCAACGGTTTTTCAGACGATTTGGACAAAACCCTGAATATGGCCCCCTGAAACCTCTCCGATGATGGCAGCAAAAATTCCCTGATCGTTCATCCTGTCAAGGCAATCCCGGGCCTCGGCTTCGGGCAGGGCAATGATCAGGCCTCCTGATGTCTGTGGATCAAAAAGAAGATCCACAGTAACAGCCTCCACCGACCTCCCGATGCTGATTTTATGTTCACAAAACCCCCGGGTTTTATATGCACCCCCAGGGATAAGGCCCATGGCCGCATATTCCTTGGCCTTTTCAATCAAGGGAACGGCCCTGCTGTGAATGACAATATTTTTTTTTCCGCCGGTGGCCATTTCCAGAACATGGCCCACCAGCCCGAAACCCGTTACATCCGTACAAGCCGTCACATGAAAACGGGCCATGACCTCTGCGGCTCCCCGGTTCAGGGTGGCTGCGGTTTCAACCAGAATTCTTACGGCCTTTGCATCGGCGAACTTCCCTTTGATGGCCGTGGCCAGAACACCCGTGCCCAAAGGTTTGGTGAGGATCAAAACATCTCCGTCCCGGGCCCCATGATTGGTCAGCACCCGGCTGGGGTGGACTTTTCCGGTCACGGAAAGGCCGTATTTGAACTCCCTGTCATCCACACTGTGTCCGCCCACGAGTACAGCCCCTGCCTCATGAATTTTCTCCAGCCCTCCGGCCAGCGTTTCCGCCAAGACTTCTTCGGGAAATTCATCCACGGAAAAACAGACAATATTCATGGCGGTCAAGGGGACCCCGCCCATGGCATAGACATCACTCAAGGAGTTTGCCGCGGCAATCCGGCCGAAATCAAAGGGCGAATCCGTTATGGGCGTCAAAAAATCAAGGGTCTGGATCAGGGCGATGTCGTCGGTGATTTTCATCACCCCCGCATCGTCCGGTTTGCCCAGACCAACCAGAAGATCAGGATGCCCCTTGACCTTCAATCCACTGACAACTCTCTCCAGGACCCCTGGATCAATTTTCGCCGCTCAGCCCGCTGCCCTGACCCGTGAGGTCAGCTCATAGGCGTTTTTATGGCTTTGCTCTGTCATGGTCGTCCTACCATTTCAGTTCATGGGCTCCAAAAACAGGCCCGTTTTTGCAGACATGCTTATACCCGCCGACATTTTCCCGTGGTTCAACCGCACATCCCATACAGGCACATATGCCGCAGGCCATGAGGGTTTCCACGGAAAGCTGACAGGACACCTTCTTTTTTTCAGACAATGCTGCCACAGCCTTAAGCATGGGATGGGGTCCGCAGGCATAGATCATATCCGGCACCTCGATTTCAAGACGCTTTTCAATCAGATCCGTTACACGGCCCTTGAGACCCAGACTGCCGTCATCGGTTGCCCTATGAACCACCATTCCCATGGCTTCAAACAGATCTGCACACAGGACGTCCCCATGGGATCGCCCTCCGATAAAGACCTGACAATTTTCCGGTTCCAGTCCGTTTTCAAGCAACCATGATCCAAGATAAACCAGAGGGGCAATACCAATGCCTCCCCCTACAATAAAAACGTTTCGGCTTTTTTCGGGCAGGTCAAAGCCCTTCCCAAGGGGAGCCACCAGGTCCATGACCTGTTTTTCCTTCATCCGGGCCATGCGTTCCGTCACGGGCCCCACCACTTTATACAGAAGTTCGAGCCCCACACAGCGTCCATTCTCACGGATGACCTGATGAATGGAAAAGGGCCGTCTTAAAAGAGGGTCCTTTGTATGATCTGTCCTTAACATCACAAACTGCCCCGGCAAGGCATGAATGCAGGATGTTTTACTCGAAAGGCCCATATGCATCACCGATGGGGACACGGACCTGTTCCACAAAATTTCAACGTTTTCCTGTGCCATAATTTATTCTTCCATTATTCTGAACAAAGACCAATTACATTGGCCAGACGTCCCGTCAGTTTATCCCGTCTATACGAAAAAAACAAATCCTTGTTACACCGTGTGCACAGACGACTCAAGACAATATTTCCTTGAGCAAGCCCCTCGGCCATGAGCTGGTCACGACTGAGCGCCCAGAAATCAACATGGTCTTTGTTATCTTTATACATCCAATATCGTTCAGGGAGTTCTTCCCTGTAATTTACAAATTCAGCACAGCATGGACCAAGGGAGGGCCCCACTCCGGCCAGAATGTCACCTGGAGACGAACCAAACCGGTCAACCATGGCCCGGATGGTTTTTCCGATAATATTACCGATGCTCCCTCGCCAGCCCGAATGGATATTCCCGATCACCCTTCGAATCGGATCATGAAGCATCACAGCCTGACAATCTGCGGTTTGAATCATAAGAAGCACCCCTTTTTCGTCGGTCAAAACCGCATCAGCTTCAACCGGACCGTCCTGGGGTACCGCGTCCCTGCTCCACAGGGCCACGTCGAGCCCATGAACCTGTTTGAGACTCACCAGGCGACCTGCCGTAAAAAGATCGGTCAGACGCCTTCTGTTTTCCCGGACATGGGACCCACGATCACCCATGTCCCCACTGACATTCAATGCTGAAAACAGCCCCTCACTGACCCCGCCCATCCGGGTAAAATGGCCGTGAAACAAACCGGTTTGCCCTTTAAGGTGCGGGTATTGATAGTATACAAGCCCCTTTGTCCGTGTCTCTATCATCATCCCTCGTCCTGTTCACGTCCCCGGTAGGCCAAAGGTACCCTGTCCGCAAGGCAAGGGATGGTCTGCCTTGCCCGTTCAAGCTCCTCGGGGAGAATATCTGCCCAAAGAAGTTCCTCCTGCTCCCCTGCCCTTACAAGCACCTCTCCCCAGGGAGTAATCATCTGAGATCTGCCTGCGTATTCCAGATTCGGATCCGATCCACAGCGGTTGGCAGCAAGAACAAACACCTGGTTTTCAATGGCCCTGGCCCGCAGAAGCACATCCCAGTGTTCTGAACGGACACGGGGCCACTGGGCAGCCACAAGAAGGCATTCAATCCCGTTCAGGGTGAGGGACCGGGAAAGTTCCGGAAAACGCAAATCATAGCAGGTGATCAGGCCCATCCGTCCCACAGAAAGGTCCGCCAGGCCGGGCCTGTTTCCGGCACTGAAATAGCAATGCTCCCTGCCCGGTGTAAACAGATGGATTTTACGATAATCCGCCCTGATCTGTCCGTCCGGACCGATCAGATAAAACGTATTGGCCACCGAGTCTTCCAGAATCTCTGGCAATGAGCCTGCAATGGCCATATGCTTTTCAGCGGCAACCCGGCACAGGGCTTTTAGAATACCCGGTGTTTTTTCCCCATGGCGTTTCAGATGATCATGATCAAAACCGCAAGACCACATCTCGGGCAAAAGAACAAGATCCGGCCCTCGGCCTTCAAGGTCTTGCAACTGTGCCATCACCGTATTCACATTGTCCTCAACCTTTCCAAGAACCACATCAAACTGAACAACAGCCGCTTTAAACCGCTTCATGCCACCCCCTTTTCAGATGTCCGTGACACTGTCAGGACATCGACCTTCCGGGCCCCGTTTTTCATTAACACAGCAGCGCATTCCTCGACAGTGGCCCCGGTGGTGTAAACATCATCAATGAGAAGCACATGTTTTTTCCGGACATCCAGATGCGAAGACAGGGAAAAGGCCCCCTTGATATTGGATTGCCTTTTTTTCCTGTCCAGACCGGCCTGGGGGTCTGTCCATCGATTCCGAACAAGACCATCTTTGATGCACTCGGTTTTTTCGTTCCCGGACCTGCACGCCAGAAACAAAGGCCAATCTTTAATAAGCAGCCATGCCTGATTAAATCCCCGCTGCCTGAATCGTTTTTTAAAAAGGGGTACAGGAAGAATGATATCCGGCCCCTCACATTCCATGGTTTCGTTTGTGTAACATTGGCAATAAAGGGCATACAAAAGACGACTTAAGGCCCGTGATACCTGGATTTTTCCCCGGTATTTCAAGGCATGGATCAGGTACTTCAAGGATCGGTCATAAACGCCCAAAGCCCTGGCAAAACTAATTTTTCCTGGTTTTGTCAAGCAGTCCCCGCATAGGTGGTCGCCTGAGAACCGTTCTTTAAACATCAGGCCGCAGCGAAGGCATATGGGCGATTCAATCCCTTGAAAATCCCTGCGACAGTGCTCGCATAAATAAAGAGATGTATGGTGGGCGTAAAGCCCCTTCCCCGGTGCAAGGTCCATTTCACAGTGTGCCGTCTGCCTTAAAAAAAGTTCCTGGCAGGCCAGGCATTTCAGTGGGAAAACCGCGTCTTTTAGTGATAAGAAAATCGTTTTAAGTGTTTTTTTCACTAAGGTTTTTCTCATAAACGTTCAGTGCACTTTTGGTGGACGTGGTGGACTGTGTGGACGAACATGGACGTAACCACCTGACAAAAAAGGCGGCCCCATGGGGCCGCCTTAATAAAAATCGCCTGGCCTCGGGATAGCCTACATATTAGAGACAACCGCCCTGGCAAATTCAGAGCATTTCACTTCTTTGGCTCCTTCCATCTGACGGGCAAGATCGTAAGTCACGATGCCGTCCTTGATGGTTTGCTGAATGGCCTTGACCACCTTGTCCGAGGCCTCTTTCCAGCCCATATACTCGAGCATCATGGCTCCGGACAGAATCAGGGATGTGGGATTGACCTTATCCAACCCTGCATATTTTGGCGCTGTTCCATGGGTTGCTTCAAACACGGCACAGGTATCACCGATATTAGCTCCAGGGGCGATACCCAGTCCACCCACCTGGGCTGCCAGGGCATCGGATATGTAATCTCCGTTCAGGTTGGGACAGGCAATGACGCTGTACTCGTCCGGCCTGAGCAGAACCTGCTGGAACAGCATGTCGGAGATCCTGTCCTTGATCACAATTTTACCTTCAGGGGCTTTGCCGTCATATGTTTCCCAGAGTTCATCTTCGGTGATGGTCTGGTCTGGAAACAACTCACGAGCCACCTCATAACCCCAGGTCCTGAATGCCCCTTCGGTAAATTTCATGATGTTTCCCTTGTGCATCAGGGTAACGCTGGAGGCATGGTTGTCAATGGCATGGCGGATGGCACTGGCCACCAGGCGTTTGGTGTTCACCGCGCTCATGGGTTTGATACCGATCCCGGGATGTTCGGGCAAGTTGGCACCCAGTTCATTTTTCAAAAAGGCTGCCACTTTTTCCGCCTCAACGCTTCCGGCTTCATACTCGATACCGGCGTAGACATCTTCGGTGTTTTCCCTGAAAATCACCATATCGACTTTTTCCGGGGCTTTCATGGGGCTGGGTACCGGCTCAATGTAGCGAACCGGCCTTACGCAGGCATAAAGATCCAGTTTCTGACGGATGGATACGTTGAGGCTGCGGATCCCCTTTCCCACGGGAGTTGTAAGGGGCCCCTTGATGGACACCACATACTCTTCCATGGTTTTCAGGGCATCGTCAGATAGCCACTCCCCTTTTTTTTCAAACCCTTTTTCACCCACCAGAAGTTCCAGCCATTCAATTTTACGGGAATCGCCATACGCTGCCTTGATAGCACCGTCAAGCACCAGACGGGTTGCATACCAGATATCAGGGCCGATGCCGTCCCCTTCGATATAGGGAATGATGGGATCAACGGGAACCGTCAGTGAGCCGTCACTGTTCTTTACAATTTTATGTCCTTTTTCCATGGTCACAATCCTTTCAATATATTCCCCGGCCAAAAAAAACAAAAGGCCGGACCGGTTACTGTTTTTGCCTTTGCCTCACCACCTCGTACATGGACAGGGCACCCGCCACCGAAGCGTTCAGTGAACTCAACGGCCCCTTTTGGGGGATAAACACCAGATAATCGCAATGCTTTTTCACAAGATCCCTGAGCCCTCGGCCCTCGCCTCCAACCACCAGTGCCGTGGCTGATGAAAAATCCCCTTCATATAAAGAGGTCTTTGCCTCTGCGTCAAGCCCTGTTATCCAGAAACCCTCTTTTTTAAGATCCTTGATAATGTTCACCAGATTTGTTTCACGCACCAGATGAATATGTTCCAGGGCACCGGCAGATGCTTTGGAGGCAGACGGTGTGGGCAGAGCCGCTCTGTCTTTGGGTATGATGATACCATCCACCCCAGCGCCCAATGCCGTACGTGCCAATGCCCCCAGATTCTGGGGATCTTCAACACCATCCAGAATCAGGATAAAGGGAGCCCCCTCTTTATGTCTTTTTGCCAGAATGTCCGAAATCCCTGAAAAAGGGTAGGCACTCACCCTTGCAGCCACATTCTGGTGGGAATCCGTTCCGGCTATCCGTGAAAGCTCCAGGCCATCCATCCGCGTCAGGGGAATGTTCAAAGACCCTGCCAGATCCGCAAGACCCGAGATCCTATCCGAAGCCTTTTCACCTGCGAGAAAAAGTTCATAAATCCGACGACGTCCGGCCTTCAATGCCTCTGTTACGGGATTGACACCATAAAGAATATCTTCGCTTGCTGTTTTCAACGGTGTCCCATTTTTATTGCCCATGGTCTTTTCTTTGTTTATAAACTTTTCCATAGCTATCTGTCGACTTTTTACGAGTTCGTCATAAAATTCATTGTTTCAAAGGTACGAACGGATCAGCTCAAACAACTCGTTTGTTGCTGCGTCAAGCTTATCGTTAACAATCACATGCCGGTAAAGATCCTTTTTCCTGATTTCATCCCGGGCATTTCTGATCCGGGTTTCAATCACGTCCTTACTGTCCGTGGCCCTGGCATTCAGACGCTGCTCCAATGCCTCCATGGACGGGGGCATGATGAATATGGTCACCGCATCAGGATAATGTTTGACAATCTGCTCTGCACCTTGCACATCGATGTCCAGAAGAATATCCATGCCCTTGTCCAGGCTTTCACGGATAAATGAAAGGGATGTGCCGTAATAATTGCCGTGGACCTTTGCCCACTCCAGTAACCCATGATCACGGATCATGGCCTCGAAGGCCTCGTGTGATACAAAAAAATAATCCTTGCCATGAACCTCACCCTGCCTGGGCTTCCGGGTGGTATGGGACACGGAATATCCCAGTGTGTCAAAGGCACCTTGAAGCAAACGGCAAAGTGTTGTCTTTCCTGTTCCAGAAGGTGCGGAAACCACAAAGAGATGCCCCTTTTTCTCAGACCTGGCCATCTGTCTCACTCACCTTTCTGATCACCTTTTGGGTCGCTTTTCTGGGTACTTTCCCTGAGTGCTGCAAAGCGCTGGGAAATTGTTTCGGACTGTATGGCGGACAGAACAATATGATTACTGTCCAGGACAATGATGGACCGGGTTCGTCGGCCATGGGTAGCGTCAACAAGACGTTTTTCATCCTTGGCCTCATCTTTCAGCCGCTTCATGGGGGCTGAATTCGGTGACACAATGGCCACAACGCGGTCAGCCACAACACTGCTTCCGAAACCGATATTCAATAATGCCTGATCCATTTTTTCTCCTGACCCACTGGGTAATTACCTTAGAAAGAGTGGTTCATGACCACTTCCCCTATATATTATTCGATATTCTGGACCTGTTCCCTTAATCGTTCAAGTTCTGATTTAACATCCACAATCAAATGAGCCACACCCGCATGACCGACCTTGGATCCCATGGTATTAAACTCCCGGTTAAACTCCTGTAGAAGGAAATTGAGCTTCCGACCTGACGCGTCCTCGGATTCCATGATATTCCGGAACTGAATCACATGGCTTGATGCTCTGACAATTTCTTCGGAAATATCGCTCCGGTCTGCAAGCAGCGCTGCCTCCTGGGCAATCCGGGCCTGGTCTACTTCAGCAATTCCCTCACATAATGATTTAACACGATCCAAAAGTCGTTTCTGGTAAAAAGTCAACAAATCCGCCGAGTCTGATCGGATGGTTTCGATGGCCCCTTCCACAAAATCCAGCCGGGCATGAAAATCTTTTTTCAAATAGTCCCCTTCAACGGCCCGCATGGTGTTCAGATCAACAAGAGCCTGGTTCAGACAGCGTTCAATCAGGGCCCAGTTCCGGTCCACATCAACGGTCACATCCGAGGCTGTTATCACACCCTGGACCCCTGCAAGAAGATTCAAAGAAATGCCCCCATCCACCGCAAAGCTGTTTTTCAGGGTATTTAACGCCTCATAATAGGCCCCGGCTTTCTGGAGATTCACATCAAAGGCCATACTTTCTTCGGATGCATCCGTGACATGAAGCCGTATTTCGATCCTGCCCCGTGATATTTTTTGGGACACACACTCCTTGATCTTGTCCTCCATGATATTGTATCCATGGGGAACCCGGATAAAATAATCCAGATACCGGCTATTCAGGGTTCGTATCTCCACAGCTACAGTCAGCTTTTCGTCTGTCATCTCGGCCTTGGCATAGGCTGTCATACTTTTAATCATAATTTTTTAATCCGATAACATGGGTTATACTCTCACGGGGATCTTATCTATAGATCCCCGTGGAGAATGGAAACAAGACATCACTGAGTGTCCAAGTCGTGGATGTATGTGTTCCTGACACTTAGAAGGTATGAAATCATTGTTTTATCAGCATAATCCGGATATGTCCACGGCAGAGTCGTGAACCCGCCGTTTTTGTATAGAAGCGTCAAGTCCCCATATATCCCCTGACCAATGGAAATCCTATGGGCAAAATCCTTGCCCGTGGCCAGAACAAACCGGGAAAGAAGCAGATAACCCGGATCAAGATTCACTGTTCGATGGCCTATCTTTCCGTATGTTTTTTCAAGGGCATTGGTTTTCAGCTTGATGTCCGCCAGCTGATCCTGTTTCACCAGGGTTTTAAAGGACATCATACGCCGGAACAAGGGGGTACCCATCTCTTTTTCGTAATAATCCGTGTAATCAAACGCCATCCATGCACTGATGGTATCGGTCAATCCGAACATCTCAGTAAGACGCGTTGCCAGGGGGTCAAACAGGTCCTTGTCTTGTGTAAAAACTCCGATAACCAACTTGGCCGGATCAGGTAAACGGGGTGTGCTCATAAACTCCAGACATTATTCTTTCAAAGGTTTGGATTCGTCAACAAGCATAATGGGAATATCATCTTTAATCTCATAGACCCGTTTGCATGTAAAGCAGATCAAGCCGTTGCCTTCTTTGTTAAGGGTGACAGCGTCCTTGCACGTGGGACAGGCCAGAATATCCAAAAGTTCCTGATTAATTGCCATATTTGATTTCCTTTTAAATATTAAATACTTGTTTATAAAAAAACAGGTCTTGTATATCAGAGTCCGACCTGGCATGCAATTTAAGATTTACAATTGACACGGATTCCTTAATTTTTTAATATCCTGGGGCAATTGGATTCCACCAGGGTGTCCTTCAATAAATAAATCTTTCTTAAACAAGGCAGGCATGAAACCAACAAAGGCCATTAAAACCGCATTCTCACTGTACAATATGGCCTGGGCAGCTGCCATCCCTTTTCTTAAAAAAAAAGAACGAATCGCTGACGGGATTGATCAACGCCTGTTCATAGATACGGGCAAGGGCAATGCCGATATCTGGATCCAATCGGCCTCGGCCGGAGAAGCATATCTCACGCTGGAGATTCTCGATTCTCTTTCACTCAAGGGGCCGATAAAACTGTGGCTTACCACCAATACCCGCCAGGGCATGGACATTCTTGAGCAAGGACGAAAAACCCTGATCACAAAGCATCCCGATCTCCACATCCGCATATCTTTTGCGCCCTTTGACAAGCCGGGGCTCATGGAAAAGGCCGTGCTAAACGTCCGACCCAGATTGATGGTTCTGGTGGAGCTTGAAATGTGGCCAGGTCTTCTTTTCTCTCTCAAAAAAATTGGTTGTAAAATACTGATTGTCAACGGCAGGCTAACGGGAAAAAGCCTAAAACGATACCTGTTTTTCCCGTCTTTGTGGAAAGCCCTTGCACCGGATGAGATTTGTGCCATCTCCCATGGTGATGCAGGTCGCTTTTCCCAACTTTTTCCCAACAGCAGGGTCCGTTTCTTGCCCAACATCAAATTCGATCGATTGACCCACCTGCCGAACACGATGTCAGACAACCCCCTGGCAGGTCTGTTCAAACCACAGAACCCCATTATCGTTCTGGGATCTGTCAGACAGGAGGAAGAGTATCTGGTTGAACAGATTGTCCAAAAAATCACCCGGGAAAACCCAACAATTCAGATTGCTCTTTTCCCCAGGCACATGCACCGCATTCCGGCCTGGGCTCGTCGGCTTGACAGCCTGGGGATACCCTGGGCCACACGGTCAGGTCTGACCGAGTCCACTTTGATGAACAAGGTGATTTTATGGGATCAATTTGGCGAGCTGTCTTATGCCTACGCCCTTGCCACGGCCGCATTTGTGGGTGGAAGTCTGGCGCCCCTGGGGGGACAGAATTTTCTGGAGGTTCTTCAATCAGGAGTGATCCCTGTTACCGGTCCCCACTGGAGCAACTTTTCATGGGTGGGTGAAGAAATTATCCAAAAAGGGCTTCTGTTGATTGAAAAAACCTGGGAAAACGTGGCAAGCAGACTTCTTGTCCAGGTTTCCTCGCCTGTGCCCAAAGACCTTGTCCGGCAACGGGCAATCGATTACCTTGAAAAAAAGAAGGGCGGGACCCAAATGGTCTGTGAACGGATCCGGGCCCTTTTCAATCAAACACCATGACACACGAAGGATTCTCTGATATGACTCTGCCTGTTCACTGTTACGGCATTATCCCTGCCCGTTATGCGTCCACTCGTTTTCCGGGAAAACCCTTAACGGATATTCTGGGGAAGCCCATGTTCTGGCACGTTTACCAGCGGGCCCTTGAGTCCGGTTGTTTTAAATCCATTGCCCTTGCAACCGATGATTCCCGCATCCAATCGGCGGCCCTTGATCTTCACCTTCCTGTCATCATGACCCGGACGGATCATCCCAGTGGTACAGACAGAGTCCTTGAAGCTGCCAGGCAGTTAAACGTCCCGGACACGGCCGTTGTGGTCAATATCCAGGGTGATGAGCCTGCCCTTAATCCAGCCATTCTCCAGGAGCTTCTGGCACCGTTTTCCAATCCCTTGATCCAGGTGACCAGCCCGGCAGTCATGATCACTGCAAAAGAAGCCAAAAACCCGGACCAGGTTAAAGTGGTTTTTTCAAAGACAAACGATGCCCTCTATTTTTCCAGATCGCCCATTCCCTTTGACCGGGATGGCCAGGATCCTGAATATTACGGGCACATCGGGCTTTACGCCTTTAGAATGGCCAGCCTGGAACACTTTGTGCGCTTAGGCAAAAGCCACCTTGAAAACATAGAAAAACTGGAACAATTAAGGCTCTTGGAAAACAACATTCCCATCCGCATGGTCATCACACGTCATCGCACCCAGGGTGTGGACCGGCCCGAGGACCTCGAATTGGTCAGAGCCCTGCTTACAAAAAAAACAGACTAAATCAGGGCGTTCCATCACCCAGTTGTCTGTACAGGGCCATATTATTTTCGACTGTTCTGTCAATGGAAAAGGCCTGCACGGTTTCCATGGCTTTCAATCCGAATTGTTTCCGTTTTTCGGAATTGCAGACAAGGTCCTCCAAGGCAAGCACCAGGGCCTTGGAATCTCTGGGCGGCACCAGAAGACCATTGACCCCATGGTGAACGATTTCCGGAACACCCCCGGTTCGACAGGCGACCACGGGCAAACCCAGAGCCTGGGCATCCAGAATGGATGAGCCCAAGCCCTCCTGATACGACGGAAGGACAAAGAGATCAAACATATTAAGAAGTGACCCCACATCTTTTCTAAAACCTGTAAATATCATACGGTCACCTAATCTCAGATCCTTGGCCATGGTGTGTATGGCCTCTTCTTCAGCCCCACTACCCACAGCACAAAAGGTGACTCGTTCATGTTTTCTGACAATCTCTTCAGCAGCCTTTAACAAGGTGGGATAGCCTTTTTCCCTGGTGAAGGCAGCTATTGTACCCACCACAAGATGATCATCAGGGATTCCCAATGTTTGTTTCACAAGTTTCCCGTCCAGAGCTCCTTTAAATTTATCAAGATGGACCCCGCTGTGAATGACGGTGAGTTTTTCCCCATGCAATCCATCATTCATCAGGATGGCCTTGATGGCATTGGAGATGCAAACAATGCGATTCAGTCTTGGGGTTAAGTATTTAAACCGACTGAACCAATTTTTCTTGATGGGAACGGAAACGCGTCTTACAGCAATCAGACGAAGTTTTTTATAAAATAAACTGGCCCACAATCCTGTGGCAAGGGCATGGGCCGAATGGAGATGCAGAATATGAAAGCCTTGCTTCCGGCATAAAGACGCAATTTTGTAACCCGCTGTGATATCAAGTTCCCCGTGCATGGGAATCCCATAGACAGGCAAGCCTTTTCCCTGGCAGTATGTTTCCATGGCTGATCCCGGCTTGCAGACCATGGCTGTCTTTGATCCCAGGGCGTGCATCCGTTCCAGGAGATAGGCGGCCTGCTGCTGACCACCCCTCCAACTTTTTTCAGAATCAATGTGAAGAACCTTGATATTCTTGTTTTCCATCATCACTTTTTTTATCCATTTAGAAAATTATAAATAAAATCGACTTTTTTTAGCACCTTTTTACCTGTAAGTGCAAGCGGTCCGAGGACAATTGGAAAACATCGAAAAGTTGGAACAGTTGATTCTGCTTGAAAACGGCATCCCCATCCGGGCCGTCATCATCCGCCCCGGGCCCAAGGCGTGGACCGGTCGGAGGATATTGAAAGGGTGATCCCTTTGGGGCGTAAATCCGAACGAAAAAATTGAATTACACAAAGGTTATTTTTACTTAGAATTGCTGTTTTTCTGAAGACCATTTCTGCAAAACCACTCTGTTGATGTCTTTTTCTCATCAATAAAATCCAAACCATCAGGAGTCACCTCCCGGGGCAAAATCGGGTGATACAAATGGTATTGAATGGTAAGAAACTTTGTACATTTAAACCGTGCACCTGCCAATCGAAGCCTCCGTTCAAGATCAGAATCCTCTCCGCCCCAAGGCTTTTCATAATCCTCATCATATCCGTTGATTTTCTCAAGAAGTTCTTTTGGCAGTCCAAGATTACACCCTTTCAGTCCTTTTTTTCTAAATGAACGCAAAAACGGAAGATAGATACCCTCCTCAATTTTCCGGTTCCCTGAAAAGAGTATATTCCAGAGGTGAAGTCTATTAAGATCTCTGGTGTTAAGCAGCGTGTCGGATAGTTTTTTTGACAGCATCATCCGGCGTCCGAACAGGCAGGTATTATCTTGAGCCTGCCGAGCATATTCTTTGAGAAAGGCCCGGTGCAAAATGCAGTCACCGTCGATAATAACCAGGAAATCTCCTGTGGACACGTTTACAGCCTTATTAAGTATTCTGGTTTTTCGAAACCCGGCATCTTCATGAAAAACATGCATGATATCAAATGAGTACCTGTTCTGTACCAACGCTAAAAAATCTGCCATTTCTCGCCCGTCATTATCCTCTGCAATAATGACTTCAAAATCTTTATAACTCTGTCTTTCAGCCGACCGAAGAACGATGTCAAGAAAATCGATATTTTTATAAACACTTATAATAAGTGAAATTTTCAAATCCGCCTGTATCATTTTTCCAAATCCATCTGTTTCGTTTAGGATATCAAACCGGTTAACCCGGATATTTCATAAAAAGTACGGCAACATCACAGAATCTATCACATGATAGAGGCAATACTTAGCAAGCTTTTGGTTCAATTTGACGGCCCGGGGTGTTTACAGTTTCCACCGGTCATGGATCCATAACCATTGTTCGGGATGCTTTCGAATGAATGCCTCCAAAACGTCATTGTACCTTTGGCTTGAAAGACGCATGGTGTCCTCCTCCGTACTCCCATGGAGCAACGGAATTTCCGGACCGGTTTCATAAATATGAATCCCCCCCTCACGCCAGATGAACACAGGGATGACAGGGGAGTCCATTTTCATGGCGATGAGGGATACGGCCTTCATGGTTTTGGCCGGGCGGTTGAAAAAATTCACCCGAATCCCATTTTTGCCTCTCATGCGTTGATCAAAGATCATGACAACGATTTTATTTTTTTTAAGGAGTCTCAATATCTTGAAAGCAGAACCTTCATTGGGTAAAAAATGAACCCCCATCTCCTTTCGTATCCCCTGCCAAAAAGCATCAACGGACTGTTGCTGCGCCTTTTTCGTGATGATGTGACAGTCGAAACCGGCCCTGGCCTGGGCAATGGCGGCCATATCCCAATTCCCGTAATGGCCCAGAATAAGGATCACGCCTTTTCCTTTTTTAAGCGCCCTGTCTATCGATCGGGTATCGCGAATATTTATGGTTCGTTTAAAATCCTGGTCCGTAAAGGACGGCAACCGCAAAAACTCCACCAGATTCAGCCCGTAATGAATGAAATTATCCTTGGCAATTCGGTAACGTTCGCGTTTGGTCTTTTCATGCCCGTAGGCAAGTTCCAGATTGAGAAACACCAGGTTTCTTCGGTAGCGAACAACATAAAACCAGAACAACCCCATGCTTTTTCCAATCGTCATGGCCATTTGTTCAGGGATGCGCTGAAAAACAAACAAGATGAATTGGAGAAAAAAAACCTGCATGGAATACATCATTTAGGAGCCTTTCTTGAGCGAATACAAGCCCACGATACTCTGTCACATGGGTTAATATCACTGTATTGATCATTGACATTCATTATTTATTGAAGCGGCTTGTTTCGGAGATCGTCTCTTTGACGATTTCCGGATTCAGCTTTGCCCCTTTCATTACATTATATTCCGGAGTATAGATTTCATACCCTCCGGTATTGAAAAGTGCTGTGATCCGTTCCTTTTCGATGATTGCATGGTCCGACAGCCCCCCGCCTGAACAGAGCCATCTCCTTTCGGATGTGTCAAAAAGGCTCTTTCCGTTGCTGAAATCCGATGCTGGATTTGTACACCCCAGCACCTCCCTCATCATCGTCGGGACAACATCAATATGGCTGGTAAGATGGGCATAATTTTTCCCCATCCTGCCGGGCCAGTGAATAACCAGCGGCACCTGGAGCTGATATTTTGTATAATTGGAGGAATGGCCCCAGTAGTTGTTCTTATTGTCATTGAATTCCTGGCCGTGGTCACTGGTAAGCAGAATCACAGTATCTTTCAGACAATCTTCCGCCTTCAGGCGTTCCAGCACGTTGCCAATCTGGGAATCGATGAAATGAAGCGAGGTCTTATAGCGGTTGACCAGAGGCACCGGGTCATAGTCATTTTTGAGTTTGTGGTAATCCACGCTTTTGACCATGGGTTCAAACCTCTGCTTATAATCCGGAGGGAATGTAATCGAATGGGCTGCATCAAAAAAAAGAACGGTAAAAAACGGTTTCTTTTCAGAGCGGTTTGTGAGCCATTCTTCCCAATCGGAGACCATATCCAGATCCCTCTCCCATGCGTTGTCCCCGTCTGAAAAGAGCCTCAGGTCCGGCATAGACCGGAACACCGTCTGGTTGAATGCCGGTTCAGTAAGCCGGGCACTTGCAAAAACCCCCATCTGATATTCTTTGTCTATCAGAGTATCAATAAAAACGGAACCGATCTGCTCCGTTTCCATACAGGTCCAGAAGGTACCGAACATCCCGTAAAAAAGTGAAAAAATCCCTGATCGGGTCGCGTTTCCGCCACTTATATGGTTGTCGAACGTCATGGCATTTTCATCGTTCAGAAACTTAAAGACATGTGGCGTTACCGTTTCATTCAGTGCGTCATACCGCCACGAATCGACCACAATAAAAACGATATTCATGAGTGGCTTCACGTCTTTGAAAGTGAGCGGTGTCAGGGGATAGTTGATGGTATTGCTGACATTTTTTTCCGAGGCAAGCCGGTTCAGTTTCCAGTTTTCGTTCAAATCGACGAATCCATGGGATTCCAAAAACGTTTTGGCCGTCACCGGATGGTAGAGAGGCAGGTGCCTCGTCATCGCCGTGATCGGCCGGAAATATGTTGCATCGGCAAAGGCATGAATCAGGTTAGATGAGAGAATCATAAGAAAGCCCAGAACCGCAAGAATTCCTTTTATCTTTACCCGGAACGTTCTGACAGCGAGTGCCCATGCAGCCTTTGATATCAGCACTTCGACCACCACCACCCCTGCAATTGTCAGAAGCCCGACAATCCAGGTCGACCGTGAGAACTCAAAAATATCACTTCCGCCGTTCACCAGAAGATCAATCACCATTCCGTTGATATGAAACCGGTACTGGCAATATACGGCAAAATCGATTTGAAGAATCACGATTCCGATTGTGGCAGCGACAATCCCAAGCGGTTTGACCAGAAACTGGCGAGGCAGGAGCAGAACCGGTAGGAGCAGAACCGCCAGGAAGACGACCATTACCAGACTGCAGGCATGACCGGAAAGTGCGGAAACAAGGTAAAAACTCTGAAGCAGTCCTTCGGTTTCATTGGCATACTTCAAAAATCGTGCAAGCATTCCAGTAATAATCAAAAAATTAATAAGGCAAAACCAGCCTGACCACCGCATCAGCCGTTTCCGTTCCGTCAATTCTGCATCTATCATTGTTTGTTCCATTCTTTATTAGATATTGTGATCCCTTAAATACGTCAGTATCTTATCAGCCAGATTCTCCCAGGAATATTCTACAATATGCCTGTTTGCATCTGTTGCGATTTTTAAACGCAGTTCGGGATTTTTTATTAACGTATTTATAGCTTTTTTTATTGAATAGCTATTTCGCCAGACAACAAGTCCTGTCTTTTGGTTAAATAAGATATCCCGAGATCCTGATTCTGTTGCAATAACCGACAGACCGTATAGCATGGCTTCGGCACACGTATTTGCCCAACCTGCATTTTTTTCGGCTGAAACAAATATATCCGCCTTTCTAAATAATTCATGATTTTTATCTACAGGATGGTTGACTATAAATTCAAATGGTAATTTACAAGAAAAGTTTTTAATAAGATTTTCTGATTTTTTGTCAACAGGTGTATCAAATAAGATTAATTTTATGTTTTTATTCCGTTTGTATATTTTTTCGCATGCTTTAATGACAAAGCGCGTTCCTTTGCGTTTACGTGATAACCGGCCATATGTTAATATTACAATTTTTTGATCCTGTTTCGGAACAACGGGTTGTTGAAGCAACGCACTGTTTATTCCGCCAATTGCCTTAAAAGAATCAATCTTATATTTTTTAAGATTATATTCGTATAAATTGGTTGAATTTACAAATATTTTAATCTCTTTGTGTTGTAAAACATCATGCAGCTTTTCGCTTTTTAAGACATGATAAAAAATTTTTAATTTACTATTAGATTTTACCAGGTAATTTAAAAATTTTATTTCTGTTATAAAAAGTGCATCTAATTTGTAATTATTAATATTGGAAAAGGTGTCGATAGTCCCATCATATCTAAACCAGTCCGGTTTATCTCCGTTTGGTGTAAATACAGTAAATGTATGCCCCAAACGTATAAAGCAATTCCCTAATTCTAGAAATCGTTTTACTCCACCAAATAACAACGTATGAGGTAAGATTACCGCTAAATGCAATTGGTTCAACAATTCACCTTATCTTTTTAATGTTAATCTTGATAAGTACAAGCCGTTTCTCAAACTGTACAAGGCATTGTGCCACTGATCCCAAAAGACAGATACATGTCCGTAATCGCTTTTGGCCTGAATTTTTCCAATACAGCATGAATCTCTTCTTCTGGAAAAGGCTGTTTCAGTGTAAGGGAAATAACCTGTGCGAGGCTTTCGGGTGTCATATCGGACAGCTGGGCGGCCAGACAACCTGAGCCCATGATATCACTCACACCACCGGGGCAATGGGTAGCGACGACATTCGTTCCTGAAGCGAACGCTTCAAGAATGACCATTCCAAGTCCTTCAAGATCAGAACTCAAAATAAAAAGCTCAGCCTTGGCCATCCATGCATAAGGATTATCCGTTGACCCCGGAAAAGAAACTCTTTTTTCCAAACCCAGGCTTTTTGTCAGTTTAGTCAGCTTATCACGTTCTCTTCCGTCACCGATAATCACCAGCGGATGTTGAAAGTCATAGTCATCGACAAGGACTTTATATGCCCGGATCAACCGGGAAAAGTTTTTATGGGGCACGAATCGGCCAAGGCCGAGTATGTAGGTTTTTTGGGGAATCGAGGCAATCGATTCTCCCAAGCGGGATTTAATTTTCTCGATGTTGATCGGATTGGTTATCATGGTTACGGATTCAGGTATTATCCCGTGGTCTTTAGCATATTCCCCGAAACTTTCCTTAACCCCTTCTGAAACGCACACAACCTTCTTGCCATTATAAAGAAGCCCCGCATACCATGAGTCAAACCGGCCTTTATGTTTACGTGGAAAAATGCTTTCGCAAACCTGAATAATCCTCGGATCTTTATTGGCCCAGATAAGCTCAAATGTGCCCTGGCCTCTAAAAATCATTAAATCAAACCGGCCTTTTTCACTTTCAATTTTTTTTATTTTCCTTTTAAAAACGAATGACTGGGCAAACCCTTGCCAGACAAAAAGGCTTTTTCTGAAAACCATATTAAGAATGCGTGATATGACTATCCATAATATCCCTATGCCAGTAAAAGCCAGAGTCCTGTCCAAATTCAGGAGCCGTATATCGGCATCGCTTCTTTCAGGCCTTATTTTCACAGGTCTGTCTTTTAAATACATCAGGGTAACGGTATGACCTTCATCCATAAATGCATCCGTAAGGTTAGCCGCAACCCTTTCCATTCCACCGATTTTCAGTGTTCGTACGACAATTCCAATATTCATCTTTTTTAAATTCTTTGGTTGAGGTGTTTTGGTGATAGCCTACCAGAATCTGTTACATCTCAAATATCTACCAGAAAATCAACACCTGAAAAATTGTAATCACTAAAATTCTGGTTGCACTATTTTTCCAAAATAAAATTGATTTTTAAAACCCTCTGTGTCATTGTTACGACTTTAAATAAGAATTACCTCACTCAAAAAAACATATAAATTATTAAAAATTAAAGAGTTATACATTCTGACCAGTTGATCTGAAATATTTTTAACAAGCAGATTATATAAGTATTCTTTATTATAGCGGGGGAAACAATGATAGAACAGGCTGCCAAAGGAACCCATGACAGAGTGAAAGAAATTGTTGAACGGATTAACATTAAAGACGGCTTCAAGGTTCTTGATGCCCCTTGTGGATCAGGAGTGATGGCAGCATATTTGAACAATAAAGGATTTTCAGTATCGGCTATTGATATTATTCCTCCTGATAGAGATACGTTGGATAAGAAAATAGATATTCTGCAACATGACCTGAATAAACCGCTACCATTTGAAGATGAAACCTTTGATTTATGTATTTCCGTTGAAGGAATAGAACACCTTGTAAGACCTACAGACTTTTTTAATGAGTATGTCAGAGTTCTGAAAAGGGGGGGGCATATGATTCTCACTACACCGAATACAGAAGCTTTACATAGTCGATTCCGTTATTTTAACCTTGGTTTTCCAAAATATTTTGAGCCCAAAAATGAAATTGAAAGGGATGCGGGACATATACATCCCATTGACAGGATTTTTATTGAAAGAATTCGTAGAAAATCTGGTGTTAAAATAGAAAAGATAACCTCAAACAAACTTCATGGGAAAAAATTCCCATGGCCGTTATTAAAAAATATATTAACAAGAAGACTCCCTGAAATGTATCGGAATGAGCATCTTCTTTATGGAGATATATTAGTTTACCATTTCATTAAAGAATAAACGTTGAGTACTTTCTTATTTGAAAAGTAGTGTGCATAGATACAGCCCAAAATCAGGTTATGACAAAATACACCAGTCCAGAATCCGCTAAAATTTTCAAAACAGTTGATGACCTGCCAATAAGTCACAAAACCGACCGACAAAAGAAACCATTGATCTCCGTGGGGTATCTGCTTTCTGTCCCTGAAACTTGAGAGCAACAACCAAACATATATCCCGTTTATAAGTAAAACACCGATAATCCCGCAGCAAATATAAAGGGTGATGTGGAAATTATGAAGATGCCCCATATTCGTGACACTTTTTTCATTTATAAAATACGGATTGTTTTTTATTAAACCTTCGATACTGTTACTTCCCCAACCGAGAAACGGATTCTGATACACATAAGGCAGCATGCCAAGCCACAATTTCACCCTCAAACCGGAACCCGAATCCTTCTGCTTGCTGATATAATAGGCAAGAATTTCCTTTTTCCCCGCTGTTTGAAGATTTTCAGGCATGGGATCGGTAAAGGTCTTGATTGTATCCCATGCCTCGTTCTGCCTGTGATTTATTGTGATTGAATAAGAGGCCGTACCGAATAGGACAGCCATCATCACTACGGAAATCATTATTTTTTTCAGATTTAATTTTGTTAAAAAACATGACAGTATAAACACAAAGCCTACTGCCACAATAATCCCAAAAAAAGTCTGTCTAGTTTGGGTGACCGTCAGACCTGCCAGACCCATCGTAAAAAACAAAAAAGCGATCCCCATCTTTGTTTTTTTGTCTGCAACAGCCATATAAAATATACTTATGATGACCATCAAGCCGAACACCATGCTCGTGTGCTGTGCGTTACGCACACCAAAATCCACTCGTTGTCCTTGGATTGCTAAAGCCACCTGGGCAAAAAAATCACAGCCAAAAAGAAGATCCGCTGTAAAGCCCACACATGCGGTCAGCAATACAATAGGCACCCATTTTGGCTTTCTTTGCAAACCCCAGGCAATCGGGATAAATAAGAACAATTTCCCCAATTTGTCAATTTTCAAGGTATTATCCTGAATTTCAGGATGAAACATTTCCACAGAACCCCATGTTGCTATTTGAGAAATGATAACGCCTATGAAAAGTAGATACATGGGATCACGTCTTATCTGATCGGGGTTCTTTACAAAAAAATAAGCCATGTAAAAAACCAGAACCCCTTGGGCAATTTGGCTGGCAACTGGATCAATGAACCTCGTAAATGCGTAAAGCAAAATAGATCCAAGCAAGACAATATGAGACCAGTCATTGAAAGCCGTTTGTTTCAGCGTGTTGACGTTGAATATTTTTTTATAAATCATGAGTATCAATCTAATGTGGGGGTTGTTAGGCCTTGTTCAACAAATAATATCTATCCATACCCTCTCAAGGCCAGAGGTGGTGCTAAACCCCTTTGTGTGGCGATGTCATTTCATAAAATAATAGGTCATTTTTTTGCCGCCGTTTTTTTTGCTTCTTCATGCATTTCATTGAGCTTTATATATTTCATATAGGCTCTCATCACTGTTGTAAGAGTCACGGTCATGCCATCAACACCCTGAAATATGCCGCCCTTGATAAAAAATTTTCGAATAAAAGCGCCTGTTGCACTGAAAAACGGCCGTAATGCGGACTGTTTTTTCCCTTTTTGATAATAGGCCCAGGCATCACGTGTCGTAAGCCAGTTCAAACGCTCCATCCAGTGAGAGTAATCGTGATATGTATAGTGGAGAATATGTGCCCTGACTTTCTTTATTCGGGGCGCTTTTACTTTTGAATGCGCTTTTTTGTCCAGATAACCCGATGTTTTCCGGTTATAAAGTCGGGTGACATAATCCGGGTAAAAGCCCGCCGCCTTGATCCAATGGTCCCCGACATAATTTTTTCGTTTAAACGCATAGGCTGTATCATCACGGGTTAAGTCGAGACGCATCAATTCATTGACAAGATCATCATCCAAACGTTCGTCTGCATCCAAACTCAGAATCCAGTCGTTAGCCGCATAGGGAACACCAAAGGCCTTTTGAGGGCCATCGCCCAGATAGGTCTGTTTGATAATCCGGGCACCGCATTCTTCAGCAATTGAAACCGTGCAATCCGTGCTTAACGAATCAACGACAATCACTTCATGGCAGACCCTTTGCAGGGATTCAATGCATGCCTGAATATGCTTTTCCTCATTCAGCGTTATGATAATTCCGGTAATATTTTTCGCCATGTCCCGCCTATATAAGTTCCCTATACAAAACACTATTTTTATTGATGGTTGTCTGAATGCTAAAATTTTAGACACTGATGCGTGCGGCCCCACCCAGCCTGTTTCTTTTTTCATCATCCAGGAGTATAAGAATGGAATCGGCAAGCAATTTCAGGCCCCTCGACGGCACTAAGACACCATTGCTCCCATCCACACGGCACCCGATAACGGGCAGCCCGCATGCCTGGGCATCAAGAAGCGATATCCCCAATCCGTCCAC
The DNA here is from genome assembly GCA_018818835.1 of Pseudomonadota bacterium. GTDB lineage: Bacteria > Desulfobacterota > Desulfobacteria > Desulfobacterales > Desulfolunaceae > JAHIRD01. Next base: position 24,625 of record JAHIRD010000106.1, on the reverse strand, counting down.
ATAGGATGCAAGCACAAAGATGTCTAAGGTTTTTAAGAAATTCCCAATACTTCCTGTAACCTGCACAATTGTCCTGTATACTATCAAAAATCTATATTTTTTAAAATAGGTTATATTGGACTGTCAACCATTGTTACTATTTATTATCTGGCCAAAACAGCATCTTTGTGATAGCTGTTTTCTTTTTTGGATATTATTTAAGGTGAACACATGCATATTCGAAAACGGGTTCTGGTCACCGGCGGCGCCGGATTTTTAGGGTCATTTCTTTGTGAAAGACTTTTGAATGAAGGGTGTGAAGTCATCTGCGCGGATAATTTTTATACGGGTTCCAAGCAGAATATCGTGCACCTGCTCAACAACCCTTTTTTTGAGGTAATCCGCCATGATATAACCTTCCCCATGTACATTGAGGTGGATGAAATTTACAATCTGGCATGCCCGGCCTCACCAATCCATTATCAGAATGATCCTGTTCAAACCACCAAGGTTAATGTCCACGGTGCCATCAATATGCTGGGCCTTGCCAAACGTGTCAAAGCAAAAATTTTCCAGGCATCCACATCCGAAGTATACGGTGACCCCACAATCCATCCCCAACCTGAAGAATACTGGGGGAATGTCAACTGCATCGGACCCCGTTCCTGTTATGACGAGGGGAAGCGCTGTGCTGAAACCCTGTTTTTTGATTATAGGCGTCAGCACAAGATGGAGATCAAGGTGGCACGAATTTTCAACACCTACGGCCCCCGAATGCACCCCAATGACGGGCGTGTGGTCTCCAACTTCATCATGCAGGCATTAAAAGGTGAGGCCATTACTGTCTACGGCGATGGGGCCCAGACCCGTTCGTTCTGCTATGTTGATGACATGATCGATGGTTTTATCAAACTCATGGATACGCCCTATGAAGTCACAGGGCCTATGAATCTGGGGAACCCCGGAGAATTCACCATTCTTGAGTTGATCCGATTGATTCTTGAACTCACCGGGTCCAAATCCGAACTCTGCTTTGTCACCCTGCCCCAGGATGATCCGAAACAAAGGAAGCCGGACATCAGCAAAGCCAGAGCCTGCCTCAACTGGGAGCCTCGTGTTTCCTTAAAAGACGGTTTGCTCAAAACCATCGATTATTTCGATTCCCTGATCAAGCAAGAGGGGTATTAAATCCTGGCCGTCCTTGATGGTCAGCGGGAATGATAACTTTTTACGGATTAAAACAGATCAACACGTCGAAGCTTCCCGCCTGAAAGGCACTATGAAAATACTGATTGTTCAGACTAGCTTTCTGGGTGACACCATTTTATCCACACCGGTCATCTCCGGAATCAAACAGATCTATCCGGATGCTGAACTATGGATGATGACCACCCCACTTTCATCGAAACTTATTGAACATGATCCCCTGCTCTCCGGCGTCATTGCCTATGACAAACGGGGCATGGATGCCGGGTTTAAAGGGCTTTTTGCCATGGCCCGGCGTATCCGACAAATGGGTTTCCAGGCGGTGTATTCCCTGCACCGGTCATACAGAACCTCTGTGCTTCTGTTTCTTTCGAAGATACCCGTGAGAATCGGTTTTCGTGAAGCCAAACTCTCTTTTCTATATCACCAGACCTTTACTCGAAATCCAAAAGACCATGATGTCATTCGTAATCTGTCCATTCTCAAAGGCCATGGTGATCCGTCCTTGTTTGAGACAGACATGAGACTTTTTGCACCGGACCCATTGACGATTGGAGAAAAAATCCGCGCCCATATTCCGGACAAACCCTATGCGGTTCTTGTCCCGGGAAGCGCCTGGGAAACCAAGATGTGGCATCATGACGGGTTTAGAAAAACAGCGTCTTATCTTTTAGACAAAGGCGTTGGAGTTCTGCTTCTTGGTGCCAGGGAGGATATGGAAACCAACGCCATGGTGGCAAAAGGAATTGACGTCATTGATCTGGCCGGAAAAACAAGCATTCCCGACGCACTTTACATCATGAAACATGCAAACCTCGTGGTCTGCAATGACAGCATGTCCCTTCACATGGCATCTGCCTTTAAGATTCCCACGGTGGTCATATTTTGTGCCACATCCCCCGCCTTCGGTTTCGGCCCCTGGAAAAACAAGGCACGGGTGGTGGAAAAAAAACTGGACTGTAAGCCGTGCAGCAGGCATGGCGGGCGGCGTTGCCCCATGGGGACCGATGCCTGCATGAAGGACCTGGACTCGGCTGATGTCATTTCAGCCATAAACTCTCTACTGGACATATCGTGACATGATAAAAATCCATCGTCATTTCCCCTACCAGATGGGAACAGAACTGAACCTTGATCAAAAGGCACGTGAAGACCTGGTCTGTGCGTTTGAAAAACCACCCATGGATTGTGAAGACATTCTGGCGGGAAGGGCCATGATTTTTGAAACTAACCTTAGCGGGGTTGGGCCTGTAGTCATTAAGCATTACAAACGTGGCGGTCTGATTCGCCATCTAATCTCAGATGTCTATCTAAGATCCGGGAAAGCACGATCCAGACAGGAATACGAGATGCTCGAGACCGTTCGAAGCCTGGGGGTGTCAAGTCCCGAGCCCCTGGCCTGGGCCATACGGGGAAGCCAGTTTTACAAGGCCTACCTCATCACCCGGAAGATCGAAAACACTCGCTCACTGACAGACATCTGCACCAAGATTCCGGAACAGAGCGCGGAGGCCCTCAAGAAAACAGCCGAACAGATCAATCGTCTCATTGTAAACCGGATTCATCATGTGGATCTTCATCCCGGAAATGTCCTGGTGGACGGTGATGGCAAGGTATTCATCATTGATTTTGACAAGGCCCATATCAGCCCCATGTCCCAAAAAAAGCTATGCAAAGCCTATATCAAACGATGGACACGAGCTGTTCTGAAATATAAGCTACCCACAATCATGGTGGACATTCTTGTTCAGGAACTCGCTTTACTGAAGGCGTCTTAAAAAGGTCCATAGCCATACGTCGACTTTTTGCGAGTTCATCTTTAATGGAAGCCCTTGATCTACACTGACACGCACGCATTTGACCTTATGGAATGAGTCAACGCCCCTGGGGTCTGGGATACATTCTAAGGGCGTATTCGATTTTTTCTATCACCTCCTGGGGCCGAATCTGGTGGGTCCGTCCTTTCTTGGTCTTTCTCGTGATCTTTTTTTCCCCCTCGCCGGGGAGATTGTATTTGTCGATCAAAAGATCCTGAAAACGGCCATAGGGCCCACAGCGTCTGGGGTCAGAATACCCGTACAGTGCCACAGTGGGAACGTTCAGAGCCACGGCCATGTGCATGGGGCCGGTGTCCGGTGCCACCACCACATCTGACCCTGCCAGCTGGAGTAAGGTATGGCGCACAGGTTTTTCCAGGGCAATAAGGGGACGTGTCCTGCACAGCTGTATGATTCTGTCCGTAAGTTCTCTTTCCCAGGCACTGGGCCCCCCCACAATCATGGGCTGAAGGTTTAAACGTGTATCCACCTCGTCAATGACCTGGGCATATCCTTCGGCGTTCCAGTCCTTTTCCTTATTTGACGACGCAATAACAAAGGAGACCACCGGCCGTTCAATGGTTTTAAAGAACCCTTCCTTATAGGCCAGTTCCTCTTCTGTAAAATCAATGTTCCAGTCAAGGGGGCAGTCGGGTATCTTCTGATCATCAAGAAATTCAAAAAACTGATCCAAAACATGACCCGGAGGATGATGGGGAATCCTGCAGCTGGAAAAAAGCCACTGGAATTCCCTGGAACGTCTGAAATCAAAGCCCAGTTTCACGGCTCCCCTGGCGCATAGGGAAATCAGGCTGGCTTTCAAACTGACCTGAAGCATAAACACCCGGTCAAAGATTTCTCCGTTGAGTTCCCCTGCGATATGCTTTAATGATTTGAGGCCCCCTTTACGGTCATAAACAACAAACCGGTCTACGTTTTTCTGGTATTTGACCAAATCAAAGGTCAAGGGCTGAAGAATCCAGGTAATATGGGCCTGGGGCCTTGCTTTTTTAAGCCTATTCACAAAGGCAAGGGTATGAACCACATCACCAAGGGCCGATAGGCGTATAATCAAGATACGTTCAAAATCCATGTTTTTCATCCGGTTTCGTGAAATAAATGGTGCATTAAAATCATTGGACAATACGATTAAACAAAAACATGATCAATAGTTTTCATTTCCAGGGTTTCATGAACGGACATGATAACCGAGTTATTTCTTGACAGCCCCCTGTTGAGCCTCTATATTCCATGTTCGCGATCAGGCATTTACACGTATTTTTAACAATTTTTCGGAGGGTTTTGATGAAAATCGATATCTCCACAGGGGAGCTTGTGGATAAGGTGACAATCCTTTCCATAAAACTTGAAAAAGTTTCAAACCCTTCAAAAATAGTGAACATCAGAAAAGAATACGAGATGCTTCTCAAACCCATGATGGACTGTGGTATAGGGACGGAGTCCGATGAATTCATCAAACTCCGGTCCATTAACCTGAGACTCTGGGAGATCGAAGATAAAATCAGGATCAAGGAAACCGATAAAGCCTTTGACAACGAATTCATAGACCTTGCCCGGAGCATTTATTTTACAAATGATGATCGAGCTGAAATAAAAAAAGAAATCAATCTAACATACAAGTCAGAACTTGTTGAAGAAAAAGAATACGTGGATTATAAAAACAAGGCATGAGAACCAATCACCCTTCCATAAAAAAAGTCTGTACTATTCAGCTCCAACCCTTTGGAGACGTTTTTCATAGCACATCATATTTCAAAGCCCTCAAGGAATTCTATCCCAACGCGACCTTGACTTTCCTGATGAAGAGTCTTTTGATCTTATCGTCAAAGATTCTGTCATTGATTTTTTGAACACCCCTTTGCTGGACGAGAGTGAGTTCGCGTTAATCCCTCCCTTACCGTTGACATAAGTTTCTGTTTTTTGTAAGATGAAACAAGGTTTTTTTTCTTCAAACGACTGACCTAGTTCCGGATCTGACGTCCATCCTTATAAACCGGCGGGCCAGTTTTTCTTTTTCACAAACTCACCGATCCAATGCAACCATATGAACTCTTATGATGAAAATTAAATGGCATAAAAGTATCCAGACTCGTCAAGGTCTTATACTTATCAGCGTGACCACCATTATTCTTGGCATCTATGGTGCCGTTCAGTTTATGGTCGACAGCAGGGCCAAAACCAGGGCCCTTGATATATTTTCAGACCAGACCAGCACACGCATCGCCAACCTTTTGGCCTCGCCTCTGTGGGATTTCGATGAAAAGCAGATTGAAGATTCCATCACATCTGAAATGATGGAAGAAACCATTTTTGCCATCCTGGTCAAAGATCCCCTCGATGATAGAATCCTTATGGGCAAAATGCGAAATGAAACCTGGAACATTATACCTGCCACGGATAAGGTCCCGGACAAATACATTGTAAAAACGAAACCCATCATTTACGACGATTCCCAGGTGGGACGGGTCGAACTCTATACCAGCAAACGTTTTGTGAACCAGGAACTCAGACAATCGCTGATTACGATCATTATTGCCAATGTCATCACCAACATATTTCTGCTACTCACCCTTTTCATAAGCATGACCCGTTACATCATCCGGCCTGTTTACAGAATCGCCGAATATGCCACCATCTTAAAAAACGGCGATCTTTCCCAGAGACTTCCCGAGGGAAATGACGAAATTGGAAAAATGAGCATGGCCCTGAACGCTGTGACCGAGGAATTGAAAATCAAAGCGCTGGCCGCATCGGACATTGCCCATGGCAACCTCCAAACCTCCATCCGCATGGCCTCGGACAAAGATGTGCTTGGGTCTTCTCTGATCATGATGATCAACAACTTAAATAGCATTGTCAGTGAATTGCTGTCCTCGGCTGAACAGGTGGACGCAGGGTCTAACCAAGTCCTGGATTCCAGTACCTCGCTTTCAGAGAGCGCTTCCAATCAGGCTGCGTCCATCGAAGAAACCGTGGCCACTATGGCCCAGATCGGGGCCCAGACCCGGGCCAATGCCCAGAATGCATTTCAAGCAAGGGAATTGGCCAATACAGCAAGGGATGCCAGCCAGAACGGCGTGGAAAAAATGAATAAAATGATTCAGGCCATGGAGTCTATCAGCGAGTCCAGTAAAGAAATTTCAAAAATAATCCAAACCATTGATTCCATCGCATTTCAAACCAATTTGCTTGCCCTGAACGCTGCGGTTGAAGCAGCCCGTGCAGGAAAACATGGAAAAGGCTTTGCCGTTGTGGCACAAGAAGTTCGTAATCTGGCCGCCTTGAGTGCAAAGGCCGCCCAGAACACAACGCACCTTATTGAAAATTCAGCCAAACGGGTTGAAGGCGGCAGTGCCATTGCCGAAAAAACAGCCGAAGCCCTGACCGAGATGAACGAATCCATTTCCAAAGTGGCCAATCTGGTGGGAGAAATTGCAGATGCCAGTAATGAACAGGCTCAAAGTATATCCCAGGTCAATAAAAGCCTTGCCTACATTGACGATGCCACCCGGCAAAACACAGCACACGCGGAAGAGACATCGTCGGCAGCCGAACAATTATCCACCCAGGCCCGCCACGTGAGAAACACCCTGGCCAAATTCAGATTAAAAGCAAAACAGCCTCACAATAGCTTGATTTTGCCCGAACCCGAAGAACATGAACAGATCCGCCCTCGTTATAAATCAGGCCCCTTACATCATGAAAGACAGAACCCGCCGCCCCACTCCAGCCACCGGCCGGAGCATCTGATTAAGCTGGATGATACGGAATTCGGTAAATACTGATGGCGTCGTAAAAAGTCCCATATGCAGCGTTCATTCATATCAACCTTCGGAGCTTATTCAAAAAAAAAGCCCCTTAACGGGGCTTTTTTAGTTTGTATTATCTTATGGAACGATCAGGGCTCAAGCACCAGGCGGAAACCCATATCACTGTAACTTTCATTGGGGCTTCGGCTGTACCGTTTAGCAGACCTTGAATTATAGGCATAGCTGGTCCAGGCGCCTCCGCGGACCACCTTGGCGGTTCCGGACTGGGGGCCGGTGGGGTCGGTAACATCCCCGTCCTGATAATTCCCCAGCCAGTCCTGGCACCACTCCATGACATTGCCGTGCATATCATAAAGGCCCCAGGCATTGGGTTGGAACTTGCCGACCTCACCTGTACCGGAACTACTTACACCCACAGGACAGTCTTCCCATTTTGCATTTCCCTCAAAATTAGCCTGTTCACGGAGCAGACAATGACCAAAGGCAAAACGGTCCTTGGAACCGGCCCGACAGGCATATTCCCATTCAGCTTCCGTGGGGAGTCTGAAGGTAATCGATTCTTTGCTGTTCTTGTTCACCCATTTGACAAAGGCCTGGGTATCATTCCAGGACACACAGACAACCGGATGCTTGTCATTCTGATTGAATCCGGGAATTCCCCAATTGTATTCACTATCCTTTTCCCAGTTGTAATCCACCAGAATATGGGCACCCTCACCGGCTTCCGCCTCAGTCTTGTAGTTTGCGGATTTGATAAACCATCGCCATTGACCCAGGGTCATTTCTTTTTCCTGCATATAAATCCGACGGGACAGTGTGACCTTATGTTGTTTCTCATTGCTGTTCCGCATGGCTGATTCACTGTCCGGACTGCCCATGGTAAACGTACCCGGATTGATCAACACAAAATTACCCAGAGTCTTATGGTGAACGGATTTGACAGGATCGAGGTTCACGGAATACATATTATTCTCAAGGGCCTTGACAACAATATCCTTGCTTTGCTTATCATAAAAAGGCGCTGAAATCTCAAGGGTATACGTCCCCTTTTCCATCAGCATCCCCGGTGTGTAAGCTATGTTTTGACCAACAAACTTTATATCGGCAGTTTCAGGCACCACTGTCACCTGCAAATTCCCCTTGGTGGATTTGACCTCAACCTTTGCAAGATCTGCATTGAGAGACGCCAGAGCACCCCGTTTCACGATCACATTTTTCTTGAAGGGAACATAGCCTTCCCGTGTGACTTCAATCAGATGAATTCCAGGGGATACGGCCATTTTATTCACAGCCCCTTTTCCCAGGGGAACACCGTCCATGGCCACCTCAGCATCAGAAATATTGACAGCAACGCTCAAGGTACTATCACCAATGATTTTATCCTTGGCCCCTGTTTTATCTCCTGATTTGGCTTTGTTTTTACTGTTTTTATCCTCATCGGATCCTTTGGCAGCGGCTATTTTTTCAAGAGCTGAGGCCAAGAGAACAAACACGGGCTCACCACCCTGATCCCCCGTATTTCTCAAAGATCGGCATCGGGGTGGACGGATGCTGGACTTACGGATATCCGGCTTGATTTTTTCATACAACTCCTGAAGGGAAAAATGGGGTTTTTCATTTCCCTTCAAAGCCTGAATGATCTTATCAGTAAAGATACTGATACCGTTTTCCTTTGAACCATCTGTTCCTGAAGTCAAACCCCAGCGGCTCTGTTTGTTATAAAGATTCAGGTAATATGCATCGCTGAATTCTTCCGGAAGCTTGTGGGCCGAACCAAAAAAGGTATCGGCATAGGTGGAATCCGAGATAACTAGAATATCGTTGGCTTTCATATCCCGAATAAAACCCTGAACTCGTTCATTGTCCACATAGCTTTCAACAGCTCCGGCCTTTGCATCATAAGGATACCAATAGCCCTTTTTCCCTGAGGAGTCTACGTCTCCCCGCCCGGAAAAATAAATGATGACCGTATCATCAATACCCACTTTCTGAGAAAGCACCTGAATGGCTTTGACAATGTTTTCGCCTGTGGCTTTTTTATTGGTCAGAAGGTCCGTGTCAAATCCATAATTCTGCTTCAGGACCCCGGCCAGTTCATTGGCAGCCTTTGATGCTGATTTCACGCCGGGTATCGTTGAATCCTGATAGTCATCAATCCCGATGAGCAATGCATGATAGGCCCCCAGCTTGCCGTCCTTGTGCTTCATATCCTCTATCTTGCCGGGCCCGCACAAGGCAGAATAGGCCGTCACAAGAGACGCCATGCACATGATGCTTATGGCTGATAATATTCGGTTCATCATACCCCTTTTCCTTTGGCCTTTTGATACAAATGGATCACGCTATTCCTTACGGAAATGTTTATTCTCACCTTCCGCAACCTTGGTCCGACCTTGCTGCCCGTTGATACTTGAGTAATCCCCTTTGGCTTTATTGTCGCTGCCACCCAAAATACTCGAATAATCTCCGGTGGCCTTGTTGTCATGCCCCCCAAGAATCACGGCATAATCTCCGGTTGCAGCGTTGCCTGTTCCACCGGCTACGGCTGCGAATTTATTGGTAACCACGTTTCCGATGCCCGTTACAATTCCACCATAGGAGCTGCATTTGTTTTTTGTGCCCACCATGATGTTGTGAGATCCATTCCCCGGATCATCATAGCCCACGATAAGATTTCCGGTACCATTGACCTTGGATACGGATCCTGAACCGTTTTCAATATGAACATTCATATTGCTGAAAACCAGGTCATTGCCATTGCGCGTAACGTTCAACAAAAGAGCCTCAAGCTTTTTGATCCGGGCTTCAAGCTGCTGAACTCGCACTGAATCATCCGGTTTTTTAACCTTTTCCACCTCTTTTTGAACATAATTTTCAAGGGCAAACTGCAACTCACTGTCCCGCGTAATGGCACTATCGATAAACTGCTCGGCAATGACACCGCTTTTGACATTGGAGCCGTTTATCACCATATCTTCAGGTTTCACTACGTCGGCCTTTTTTTCAAGGAACACATATTCAGCACCTTTTGAACGAAAGTATTCGCACATCTTCTCAGGTGTCACTGTTTTATAACTCTCCACATCCTGATCCCCGACCCAGGCCAGAAAGATACTTTTAAAGAAGGTCAGTTTGTTGTCCTCATCCTTCTCGAACAACAGGGCGTAAACCGCAGGCAAGGGTTTGGCTTTAGCACTTCCCGGTTTTTTCACGTTGGCATAAAAGGAAATGGACAGGAACCTGGGATTATAGATCTGGTAATCCTTGGGCCCTTCGATGGTCAGGGTCCTGTGTTCACGGAGTTCCTGAAGTTTGACCACGGTTTTTAAAGCGCGGTCAATCTCACCCGCATGGTCAACACTGCCCTGACCGGGGAGGAGTTTGTATAACTCTTCATAGGTTTTGATATCCTTGGCATAGGCTGAGGATGCTATCCCTGCGAAAACCAGCAGGGTTGCCGTTACAATAAGAGCGATTGTCTTTTTCTTTATCATAATAACCCCCAAATAATGAACTATTCAAAATAATACTAAAAAAAGCATGCCATGATCTGACCCGCACCCTATATTTCGGGTTTGCATCAGGAATCATTAAGCATTTTTTTGCACATACCACATGATGTCCCGTTTTGTAAATACGCAGTCGTGTAAACCTGCAACCCCGTATGCAGCCTCACGAAAAAACGGCACATGAACCGTCATGCGCCGTTTTTATGTCAATGGTACGTGGTGTTAGAAGCTGTAGGAGAGCTTTGCTCCATACAGCATCCAGTAACGTTCGTACGTGGTTGTCACTCCGTCGGCCGCTATATTCCCGTCATCACTGTACATCAAGGCAGCACCGTCAACATAATGGGTTTCAAGTTTCAGTATCCAGTTAGGCGTAAGGTCAAACCGCAATGCTACGCAGGAATCTTTGAGCCATTTTACATGTTCCTGACCCGCCTTGACCGTTCCTTCCGCGACAGATTCTGCACCATCTTTGTCATCCTTGTTCGCAAAGTATTCGGAATAATAAGCACCCAATTCGAACCAATCGGTAAATCGGTAGGTCAAGCTTCCATAGTATGCTAAGGCATCAAAATCCTTGTTTATCATACCCGATGGAAGAACACGTGTGGATAGGGGAAGTTTCAATCGGTAATTATTTTGCATATACTCTGTGGCGAAAATCAAATTGCCCCAGGAATATTCAAGAGCTGCTGTGGTTGAACGGATCTTAATGTCGAAAACCCTGGTTTCCGTGTCCATTTTAGACCCGACCAGTGTGTTTGTCGCATCAAACAAGGGTGAGCCTGTGCCATTGATCACACTGCAGTCCGCAGTAAACTCATGCCCCCAGTACCCGCCAAGAAGTTTCAGGCCGTCAATGCTGAACGCTGAATCCAAGATCAACTGAGAACCCCATGTCCGTTTCGTATCCATGGCAAGAACATTCAGCTGAAGTTCTTTGGGAACCTGGTCTTCAAGGAGTCGTGCTTCACCCCCGTCATCTTTCATACCTGCATTTCCACCAAACGCTATATAGGTAAGACTCCCGACGATTCCCACGGGAACATATCCGTAAAATCCTGCTCCGCTTCCTGCATTCAAGGAATCTCGCCATCCTTCGGTGTAAACGCTCTGGGGCAAAAAGATAAAGGTTCTCAGCATGTCAACATCACGTGCTGTATTGTAGAGGCCATGGGGAAATTTGATCTTTCCGGCCCTCAGATTCAACCAGTCATAAAAGCTGTAATCCGCAACAGCCCAGTCAATCGTAACAGCCTGGTTCCCCATTTTCCCGAGGTCCCTTGCAATAAACTGGACACCCATTCGAAGACGTTCACTGACGTCTGAGGAAAAGTTGATACCGATCTCATTGAACTGGGTCGATCCGTTCCCTTCGGTATCAGCCATAAAATTATTGTCGTCGGAAAAAAGATAGCCTTGAGTGATAAAGCCGTGAATATCGACCTTGCCCGTTTCATTCAACTCAAGAGCTTGGACACTGCTTGAAAAAGCCATGCCAAGCATGAATATTATCAGAGTAGCAAGCCTTCTGTTCATGATTTGACCTCCTGTATGATACATCCTGTACGATCCTGTAAGCTTTAAACGATCGAATTAAAGTTCGTATTAGTGCATGACTGCAAGAATTTTCACGCTGTCCGTGTATGACTGTGATGTCACGTAGCCCACAGCTCCTTTTGTCTTGGAGACATACTCCACAAGATCTTTTTCACGTTCAAAAGTAACCGGTGGCTTTCCACCTCCGGTAAACACCTGCTTTTTCCAGTATTTGTTGTACATACTTGAATTTTTCTTCACATAGGCTTTCAAAAACCGATCCGTCAGTTCTCCGCCACCCAAGGTGGCCACCTCAACCTTCACCCCATTATCCCACATTTTTTTCTTTCCCAGATAAATATTCTGGATATCCGTTGGGGACAATTCCGATGCAGGCACGCTTCTGTTACCGATGACGATCAGATCATCCGCAACCGCAATTCCTGGGAATGAATAATACATTCCGACAATTGCCAGAAAAACAAAGCCCAACAAACACTTTCTCCTCATACCTCTCTCCTTAATTTGTTTTTTTGATAAAAAACAGCAGGTAACTTACTGTAATATTGAATGGAACTTTGAACATTTTTAAATCATTATCATTTTCAGACTAAATAGCAAATCATTTTCTATCATTTTAAGATAATTTACACATTCGAACATTGTTCACATATATAAGTACCAAGGGATTAATAGGCTCTACTGAGCTCATCTGAGAGTCTTTGTTTTCTTTCTTTTTCCTTATTCGCCCTTAGGGGCTTGAACTTTTTAGCCATGTATTCAATGCGACATTCCCTTATATTTCCAGGTCTTATAGTTATCTCTGTCCGCTCATTTTCCCAGAAAAAGAGGTAATTTTGGCTTCCCCCATCATATGATTTTTTCGGCCGACCATATTTGGACTCGATATTCTTTTTAAAATAACGATATTCTCGGGGTGATTGGGTTACGATGATGTAAACGGCGTTCACAAGTTTGTCTTCAATGAATCCATAGAGAAGGTGATGTTCCTGGCCCGCCACTCGGGATGTATAATAGATAAAAGGGGCGTCAAGGGACACCGGTCCCGATTCCTCATGGGCCATCACTTCAAGACGGCTCATTCCCCATGTCACCTCTCGAAAGTCTGTGCCCTGCCCATGAAGGACAGAAACCTGCCCGAATAAGACATAAACACTTAAAAGAACGGCTTTGATAGTTGATCTCTCATGCATGCTTGAATACCCTGATCTCCTCCTCCAGCTGAACAGCATCACGTATCACCGTTGCCAGGTCCATGATTTTAAGGGGCTTCAACAACAAGAAATCAATACCGAAGTCCTTAACTTTTGAAACATTGATTTCCTTGTGATAACCGGTGCATAAAATAATAGGAACACCGGGAGATATCATTTTAATTTTTCGGGCCAGCTGTATGCCTGTCAAATCTGGCATGGTCATATCCGTAATCACCAGATCAAACCCTTGGGGATCATCCTTGAACCGCTCAAAAGCCCTCAGGCTGCTGGTTTCCGAAACGACTTCATAGCCCAGGCGTTCAAGTATTTTAACACCCAGATCCACCAGGGTTTCCTCATCATCCACAAATAGAATACGCTCTCTGCCCAGGGGCAGCAGAGCCGGAACGTCTGTATGGTCACTGGCACTCATATCTATAACCGGAAGATACAGGGTAAACCGACTACCCTTTCCCGGTTCGCTGGTCACATCAATACGGCCCCCATGGGATTTAATGATTCCATGAACCACAGACAGCCCCATGCCTGTTCCCTGGCCCTTGGCCTTGGTTGTAAAGTAAGGCTCAAAAATCTTGGATAGGATTTTCTCGTCCATCCCGCAGCCTGTATCTCCGATCACAAGCCTCATATATTCACCCTGGCTCAGGCCCAGCATGGACAAACAGTCCTCATCACGCATCCCGTAGGGTGACAGTGTGATATCAATACGTCCTTCTCCGCCATCCATGGCATGGTAGGCATTGGTGCATAAATTCATGATCACCTGATGGATCTGGGTCGAGTCCGCTTTCACAGCTTTCAGTTCCTGACAGAGATCCTTTTCAATGGCCACCGTACTTGGGATGGAGGCGCGCAAAAGTTCCACGCATTCATTGATAATACATTGAACATAAACCGGTTTTTTTTCGTAGTTGTTTTGTCGACTGAATGCCAGGATTTGGCTGACCAGTTTTTTGGCCCGGTGGGTGGCCTTCAAAACCTGATCAAGGCTGTGACGGGCCGGATTGCTCTCGGGAACATCAAACTGGGAAAGTTCAATATAGCCCATGATGGCCGCCAAAATATTGTTGAAATCATGGGCAATTCCCCCGGCAAGGGTTCCCACGGCTTCCATTTTCTGGGCCTGACGAAGCTGGGACTCCATATCCTGACTCGTTTCGTACAGGGTCCGGTATTGTTCTTCGGATCGTTTCAGGGCCTGATGAACTTTTTTCCGCATCCCGATTTCCTTGCGCAAGGATGACAGAGTTGTTTCAAGTTCAAGGTTGCTCTCAACCAGCTTTTTTTCCCTCAGGTAGAGTTCTGCAAATACACCGACTTTACTGTGAAGCACCACAGGATTAATGGGCTTATAGATAAAATCCACCGCACCGATTTCATAACCCTTGAATTCAAAGCCACTGTCCTTGTCATGGCCGGTCATAAAAATAATGGGGATATGACTTTTTCCGTCGCTGCCCCGAATGATTTCCGCAATGTCCATTCCCGATGCCCCATCCAAAACCACATCCAGGAGAATAAGTGCAAGATCATTTTCACTGACCACGTCAATCGCTTCATTTCCGGATGATGCACAGATGATTTCAAACCCGGTTTTTTTTAGCATGTGCTTGAGCAATTGCAGTGTGGATACGTTATCGTCCACAATGAGGATTTTGATGTGCCCGGACTTTTTCACCCGGATTCTCCTTTAATGGGAATAATGGCCAAACGCACCGTTGGTGCCGAAAACCATCTGCTTTCAGCCCCTAAATGAAAGATATGACAATACACCTGTTAGTGTTCTTATCGGCCCTCGCTGTTATTTCTTTAAAAAAATTCCGAATAATAAACAAAAAACACAATAAGACATTTACAGATCAGCCGAACGGTTGCAACGTTGGTTTCAGACTATTCCATGCCCCAACAATGACCTGAACGCGTCCTAAATTATCCCTGGCAGCCCTTGCTTTTTAAAATAGCTGTGTTTATATTAACGGATTATGAGCGATAACAATGAAAAAATACCGGACCCGAAAGAAATCGAAAAAGAACTTGGCGAATTTTTGAATAAAAAATTCGGTGGGAACGTAAAAATTGTGTCCCCGAGTGTTCTTGCACAAAAATCAAACCAGGGGAAATCCTACAAGGATACAGGGAAAAAAAGAAAAATTAATTTTGACCTGAAACCCGAAGAACTCATAGGTCATCTGGACCAGTACATTATCAAGCAGGATAAGGCCAAAGCCATTCTTGCAACAAAAATCTGCACCCATTTCAACCGTATCAAGCACCTCGAAAACACCGGCAACAAAACAGACATCATGGTGGGTGGAATCAAAAGCAATATCCTGATGGTCGGCCCCACAGGTGTTGGAAAGACTTACATGATCCGTCTGATCGCCAAGAAGCTCGGGGTTCCCTTTGTCAAAGGGGATGCCACAAAATTCACTGAAACCGGCTATGTTGGCGGCAACGTGGAAGATCTTGTAAGGGATCTTGTAAGGGAAGCAGATGACGACATCGAACTGGCACAGCATGGCATTATTTACATTGATGAAATTGACAAAATTGCCTCCTCGCCCAATATCATCGGTGCGGATATTTCCCGGACAGGTGTCCAGCGCGCTCTGTTGAAGCCCATGGAAGATACCGATGTAGAGCTCAAAGTACCCCATGATCCGGTGTCCATGCTCCAGGAAATGGAACGCTATCAAAAAACCGGTAAAAAAGACAAACAGGTGATCAACACGGCCAACATTCTGTTTATCGTGAGTGGTGCATTTGGTGGGATGGCTGATATCATCAAAAAACGAACCGCAAAACAAACCATCGGTTTTGGTTCCGAACTTGCTACGGGGGATTACTCATACAACCTGCTCTCCAAAATGAGAACCGAAGATCTTGTCAATTTTGGTTTTGAATCAGAGTTTGTAGGGAGACTTCCTGTGCGGGCTGTGTTTGAACGGCTGACCGAAGACGATCTGTTTTCCATTCTGAAAAACCCTAACAACCCGGTGATTCTTGGCAAAAAACTCGATTTTGCAGCCTACGGCATTGCAGCCCGTTTCACGGAAAATACCCTGGGGCTTATTGCAAGGAATGCTTACACTGAAAACACCGGGGCGCGGGGCCTTGTCAACGCCATTGAAGAGATACTGCTGCCCTTTGAAACGAAGCTTCCAACAGAGCATGTCCGGTATTTCCCCATCACTCTGGATGTGGTCGAACATCCTGAAGAATCAATCGACTCATTGTGCTCCCATGCAAACGACGAGAAATGGGAGGATCTTTACAAAAAAGTCGAAGCTGATGAACGGGAAGAGGTCAGGCGTTTTGTGGATGCAAGCTGGAAACAACTGTCCATTCGGCACAATCTGACCCTGACCCAGTACCGCATCGAACATGTGGCCCACTACTACAGTAAAAACGTGACCAGCATCGGCAATGCGGTGGATACCATCAAATCCTATTATGATGAAGTCAAAAAACTTGAGCTTTCCTTTTTTTCAGAACATGATATCAATATCATTTTTGAAGAGGACGCCGTTGATTATCTGATTGGTCGATTCATTGACCCTGGGACACGATTCGATGAAATCTATGCAAAATTCTCGTCGGATTTCGAACTGGGTCTTAAGCTGATTCAGGAAAAATCGGGACGAAGTCGTTATTTTATTTCCAGGGACGCCCTGATTGACCCGGATGCTTTTCTAAACTCCCTGGTCAGAAGGGAACTGGGCCATTCCGAGGATGGTACAAACAGTCTCCCGGAAGGGTTTTAACCTTTAAGATATAAAGAGACGAAAACGAGCTATGATTGGAATATCTAAACTATACTGTGGGACGGTTGAACCGTCCGACGCTTTACGATACGGACGTCATTCGGGAAAACTGCCCTCACACCTGCTTCAATTCTCCATGGACAAGAAGCCCGTCGTGGTCTGGAACATGACCCGGCGCTGCAATCTGAAATGTATTCACTGCTATGCCCATGCCCGAAGCGTGGCAGACTCAGATGAGTTGAGCACACAGGAAGGCAAGGCCCTGATCGATGATCTTGCCGCCTTTGGCTCTCCAGTGATTCTATTTTCAGGGGGTGAACCCCTGATGAGGGAAGATTTGCCCGAACTTGCAGAGTATGCCGTGTCCAAGGGCATGCGTGCTGTGATTTCAACAAACGGAACCCTGATTACAGCCCAGATGGCCAGGACACTCAAGGAGATCGGTCTTTCTTATGTGGGAATCAGTCTTGACGGTATGGAGGACATCCATGACCGTTTCCGCGGCATGAAAGGCGCCTACAAATCCTCCATGGAAGGAATCCGGAACTGCCAGGCGGCCGGAATCAAAGTGGGCTTACGTTTCACCATGAACCAGATCAACGTGGAAGACATTCCGTCCGTATTCAACCTTCTTGAAGACATGGACATTCCCAGGGTCTGCTTTTACCATCTCGTGTATGCGGGCCGGGGTTCCAAGCTGGTCAAGGAAGACCTGTCCCACGAACGGACACGCCAGGTGGTGAATATGATCATGGATGAAACCCGGAGACTGCACGACCTGGGAAAGGCCAAAGAGGTGCTGACCGTGGACAACCACGCTGACGGCCCCCTGGTCTACCTGCGTCTTCTCAAGGAAGATCCGGCCCGTGCCAAGGAGGTCCTTGAACTGCTTCAGATGAACGAAGGCAACAGTTCCGGCCACGGGATCGGCTGTGTGAGCTGGAACGGCGATGTCCATGCAGACCAGTTCTGGCGACACAAGAGTTTCGGCAATGTCCGGACACGGCCCTTTTCAAAAATCTGGACAGAACCCGAAGACCATCTCCTGCTCCAACTGAAAGAAAAAAAGAAACATGTGGGAGGACGATGCGCCCAATGCCGCTGGCTGGATATATGCGCAGGTAACTTCAGGGTCAGGGCCGAAGCATTAACAGACGATGTCTGGGCCGAAGATCCGGCCTGCTATCTGACCGACGAAGAAATTGCCAAACCCTGATGGGTCGTTTCATCATCAAAGACAAAGGAGACACCATGCTCTTCCCCGAATACAGAGCCCGGCGATTAAGGGCCAACAACGCTTTTCGAAAAATGATCTGTGAAACCACCCTGACCGTCAATGATCTGATTCTTCCCCTGTTCACCATCAATGGGAAAAACGTGAAAAACCCCATTGAATCCATGCCGGGCCACTTCCAACTGTCCATGGACAATCTCAAGAAAACAGCCCGTGAGGCCTATGATCTTGGAATCCCCGCTGTGATGATCTTCGGTATCCCTGACAGTAAAGATGCCCTGGGGACACAAGCCTATGCCCAGAACGGTGTGGTCCAGAGGGCGGTCAAAGAGCTTAAAAATGCCTTGCCTGACCTGGCGGTTCTCACCGATGTCTGCCTCTGCCAGTACACGGATCACGGACACTGCGGTATGGTTGAAAAAAACATCATCGACAATGACTCAAGCCTTGATCTCCTTGCCAGGATCGCCATATCCCATGCCAGGGCCGGTGCCGACATGGTGGCCCCCTCGGATATGATGGACGGAAGAGTGGCTGAAATCCGCGAAGGCCTCGATGATAATGGCTTTTCCCAGGTACCCATCATGAGTTATGCGGTCAAATATTGCTCGGCTTTTTACGGTCCCTTCAGGTCGGCTGCCAATTCAGCCCCCAAATTCGGTGATAGGAGAACCTATCAGATGGACCCTGGCAATGCCCTGGAAGCAATTCGGGAAGCCACCATGGATGTGGAAGAAGGGGCTGACATCATCATGGTGAAACCGGCCCTTTCCTATCTGGACATTATCTGCCGGCTCAAGGATGAAATTGATCTGCCCATTGCAGCTTACAGTGTGAGTGGTGAGTATGCCATGATCAAGGCGGCGGAGAAAATGGGCTGGATCGACGGCACCAAGGTGATGATGGAAACCCTGACCTCCATCAAACGGGCCGGTGCGGACATGATCCTGACCTACTCCGCCCTTGATGCAGCCAGACTGCTGAACACCTGATACCCTGACAGTCCACTTAGTCCACCCCGTCCACTTAGTCCACTAAGTCCACCAGGTCCACTAAGTCCATCAGGAATTACCAAAAAAAGGGAATGACAATGAATCACCCCCATACAAAAGGCCATGGCCATCCCGGAAACAATGCGAGCCATGACACCCTTCGTCTTGTGGCCTGGGAAACAACCCGGAGTTGTAATCTCTCCTGTGTTCATTGCAGGGCTGCCGCAGACAACGGGCCCTACGAGGGTGAACTGGATACCCAGGCTGCCTTTACTCTTCTGGACCAGATTACCAAGGTGGGAAATCCCATTATCATCCTCACTGGTGGCGAGCCCTTGATGCGCCCGGATATCTTCGAGATTGCCACCTATGGCACCCAAAAAGGCTTGCGCATGGTCATGGCAGTGAACGGAACCCTTGTCACCCGTGATAACGCACAAAAAATGGTGGATTCAGGAATCAAGCGGATCAGTGTCAGTCTGGACGGTGCAGACAAGACGTTTCATGACCAATTCCGCGGTGTGGACGGGGCCTTTGACGGAGCCATGGAAGGTATTGGCCATGCCAAAGCAGTGGGCCTCGAATTCCAGATCAACACCACCATTACCAAGGCCAACCTGGATCAGATCCCGAAGATTCTTGAAACTGCAGAGAACATGGGGGCTGTGGCCCATCACATTTTCCTCCTGGTCCCCACGGGTCGTGGCAAATACATGCTCGACCAGGAAATCACAGCCAAGGAGTATGAAAAGACCCTCAACTGGTTTTACGACCAACGGGAAAAAACATCGCTCCAGCTCAAGGCCACTTGTGCCCCCCACTATTACCGAATCCTGCGCCAGAGAGCCAAGGAAGAAGGCAAAAAAATCAGCTTTGACACCCACGGCCTGGATGCAGTCACCCGGGGATGCCTGGGCGGTATCGGCTTTTGTTTCATCTCCCACACCGGTGTGGTTCAACCCTGCGGCTACCTGCATACCGACTGCGGCAATGTCACCAAACAGCCCTTTGACGAGATCTGGAAAAACTCTGAAAAGTTTCTTACCTTGCGCAACTACGATCTTCTGGACGGAAAATGCGGCCCCTGTGAATACAAAAAAGTTTGCGGCGGATGCAGGGCCAGAGCCTTTGAGGCCACAGGCGACTTTATGGCTGAAGAGCCCTTGTGTACCTATGTGCCCCACTCGATGGGCTAATTGCCTCCGGTTTTTTTAAACCACCCGTTCGCATAGTTCACTGAAGGACACAAAGAGCACAACGCGGCAAAGCCACAACCAAAAAACCTCGTCTCTCACGGAGGCACAAAGAACACGGAGGAGGACTAAAAACAAGTAAATAATAGTTTTTTCTTTGTTGTCTGCCTCTGTGAGAAAAATGTATGTGCATCCCAAAATGCATGTTTGGCAACCTTTTTAAAAGAGCCTGCCCCAGCGAAGGCTGGGGTTGGCCCCCGGCAGGGATAACCTTTTGCCCTTCTTCGTGCTCTTCGTGTCTTCGTGGTTAAACCGTTTTTTTATTTCGTTTCCAGGCAAAGCCTGGAAGCTTAACTTTTTTTTCACCATGAAGGGCATGAAGTTTAGGCTGGAGCTGTATTCTCTTCTTCATGAACTTCATGCTCTTGGTAAATTTGTTTTTAACTTTTCTATCCACCACCCTTCAGTTGTCGGTAAGCCAACCCTTTACATCCTTACTGAAAAAATCCTCCAGGGGTATTCCCTGGGCTCCAACCAGAAGAGCGTCAGCCTCGGGATAACGTTCCCGGAACCGGCTTAAGCCCGTTGTCTTTCCGCTCCTGCCGCTTTTGACTTCAATGGCCCAGACCTTACGCCCTTGTTCAATCACGAAATCGACTTCGTAATCGCCATGACGCCAATAGGTCACAGAATATTCGACAGAATTTAGATTATTACAAAGATGGGCCCCGACGGCATTTTCCACAAGACGCCCCCACCAGATTGTATCGTTGATTGAATCGACGAAAGATCGGGTTGAAAGGGCATTCACAAGGGCATTGTTCCAGAGTATCAGTTTGGGGCTGCTGCCACGTTTGCGTTGGACGCCCCGAGAAAAAAGTTCTATACCGCTGGCCAGAAATGCTGCTTCAAACAGTTTAAGATAGTGGGCCAAGGTGGTTGTGTTTCCGGCATCATGGAGTTGACCGAGCATTTTAGTGTAAGATACGCACTGGGCAGGCAAGGTCGCTGCGAGAGCAAAGAGATGACGGAGAAGCACAGGTTTGGCGACCTTGCTCATCTGGAGAACATCACGGGCCAAAACAGTCTCGATAAGGGAATCGGTAATATAGCGTTTCCAGGATATCTCATCATCGATGAATGCAACGGCTCCGGGATATCCGCCGAAATAAATCCATTGTTGCAGATTCCAGCCAAAAGCCGTGTGGCACTCCGCATACCCCCAGTGTGTGCAACGATGTAAATAAAAACGTCCGGTAAGGCTTTCGGTCAATCCTTCCTGCATCATGAGGGATGAAGAGCCAAGAATCAGAACACGGATTTCAGGTCCGGTTGAACGATTGTCCCACAGACCTTTCAGGGTTTCACTCCATCCTTTTACTTTCTGAAGCTCGTCAAGGATCAAAAGAATCGGTGTTCCATGAGCCGTCCCCTCGGAAACAGCACGTCGCCAATGGGTTTCAATCCATGCTGAATCAAGCTGAACAGGACTATCCGCAGACGCATAAATCGTCGGGATACCGATGGTCTGCTCGATCTGGCGGGCAATGGTTGTCTTACCCACTTGGCGGGGACCA
Organism: Pseudomonadota bacterium; assembly: GCA_018818835.1. GTDB lineage: Bacteria > Desulfobacterota > Desulfobacteria > Desulfobacterales > Desulfolunaceae > JAHIRD01. Next base: position 2,786 of record JAHIRD010000106.1, on the reverse strand, counting down.
ATCAAAACATGAATGACAGGTGTCGGGCGGGAAAAGATGGTTGAAAGTGTTGTTTTTAACGGTCGTTGATAGTTCATATACTTTTTATATCATTGCATAATTTCCAATGCAATGAAAATTACTCAATGGCTGAGTATATTTACTCAATAGCATCAATGATGACCCAAACCCATAACAAATATCCCCCCTATAGTCAAACAATGCCAAAAAGATCACAAAAAAAGCGTTTAGCCATTCTCCGTGCTCTTAGTACCTCCGTGAGAGACGAGGCTTTTTGGTTGTGGATTTGCCGCGCAGTGCTCATTGTGTCATTCAGTGAGCCCCGAGAACGGGTGGTGAAGAAAAAATAAAAAAAAGAGCCTTGCCGGATTCCCGGCAAGGCTCTTTTGCTTGGTCCATTATTAGCGATCTTAGGGGGCGGGCTCATTCACACGGCTGGCATTGCCGCTTTCAAGGGCCGTTGTTCCGTAATACGCATCGAGAATAAGGCTGTTCAATCCAGCTGAGGCTGTGGGGTTGGTCACATACTGGAGAAGAGCCATCCATTCCTTGACTTCCTGAACGCCATCTGTCTCGGCATCCCTGTCAAGTCGCGCGGACATGATATTGGCCTCACTCAATGCTTCCAGTCCGCCCCCTCCCATGACCATGGGATTGATACTCAATCCAGCGGCTGTTAAAAGACCCTGCATCGTCGGATCCAAAAACATCTTGGCCATATAAAGATCAAACACACAGGGGATATAACTTGCACCGATCCCAGCAAGGGGAATTGGAGCTGCACTCTGGCATGAAAAATCTGTGGGACCATACAAGGCAATCGAGCCCGCAGCCACTGAATAATCTGCAGCATAAGAGTAACGAATCCCTGACATATTCAGATAATAATCCGATTTAAGATTTTTCAGCAGATAATATTTTTGAATATAGGCAGGAACACCGCTGTTCAACAGTGCTGTCATAAATGCATCGTTATTCGCCGCGATGGTCAAGGACGCCAGATTACACAAACTAACGATACTGGTTGCATCAACGTAAACCATGAGCAAAGGATATCCCGGAATCGTCTGATTTACAGGGTCCAGTGTCATTCCAAGGGGAAGGGTATTGTAAAGATCTGCAAAACTGATTTCCTGTCCATAAGCATAGCCGTTTCGGATCAGACCATTGGCCACGATACCCAACGAAGGATTACCTTCAGCTCCACCCAATGTATAACGTAAAGAATCCGCAGCAAGGTTCCCGATGCCGGTTTCTTCGACCATATCAGGCATACCCATATTGTCGGAATTGGTACCAGCCACAATGTCGTTGACTTCCGGCAGACCGTTTGCAGCCAGGGCTTCGTTGATCCCAGAGTCCAAAGCGCCAACCAAAAAAACCTTGATCGAACCATACTCAACCAGGTTGCTGTCGATGGTGTGGTTGGTCAGCACAGCAGTGTCCACCCCTGTGCCGATGGTCACGGTCACGTCCAGTTGGGCCAGATTTTCACCATAGCGTCCTGCGCATATGATCCGGGTTCCGTTTTCAAGAACCACATCATCTGTCATCTCATGGTCATGGCCCGAGGCAATGATATCAATGCCGGTCACATTATCGGCAAGGTCGATATCGTCTCCGCCCGGTGTCCCGTTGGGGTCCGTGATTCCTGAATGTGACAGGGCAATCACCACATGGGCCCCGTCAGCCTCCAGGGCATCGACCTTGGCCTGGATGGCAGCGATTTCATCCCCATCTGTCATATCATTGATAAAGGTCAAAGGACTTGCAAGGGGAGCGTCACTTTCAGCCTTTTTACCCAGAAAACCCAGTATCCCAACCTTAACACCATTGGCCAGGGTCAACATCAGAGAATCCTTGATAACACCGGCGGCCTTAAGGCCCTCAAGATAGTCATCCCCTGTTCCCGGAGCACTATCTGTGACCATATTTGAGGCAACGACAGGAACGTTAAATTTCGAGACACCGGGATAATCACCAATGGCCAGATAGAAAAAACCACCAAGGGGCCCTGGACCGTAATCCAGCTCATGGTTTCCAATAGTGATTGCGTCATATCCCATATTTTCAAAAAATGCCAGTGCCGCCGGACTTGCGCCCAGAGACATGTCGTAAACTGTTCCCATAAAAAAGTCCCCTGAATCCACCAGAACCGTGGGAATGCCCTGGGCACCCTGGATGGCTTTGATCTGGGCGATCTTACGTGCAATGCGTGAATAACCACCCATGGTGCTGTCCGTTTCTTTGCCATAGGTAGCAGAAGGGCCGGTCCCCACGACATGGTGATGGACATCCGTGGTCTGAATCAGGGTAAATGATGCGGTTTGGCCCGTTTCAAGAACCGGGATAACAGCAGGTTCATCTGAAATGACCGGATCTTCCGTGGGTGAACAGGCAGACATGAAAAGAATCAGTACGAACAAGGTAGCACTTAGCAAAACGCATTTTTTCATCGAGTTTACCCCCATGTGTTAATATCGCAAAACCTGTTTCCCAAACAAAAACATCGTTCTGCCTTTAAATCAAAAAAATGGCTGTTGGCAGGGCATATGGGCCTGATTCACCAGTCAAAAGATAGAACATGTAATATTATTGCGAAAACGATTGTTTCCATTCGGGCACCAAAAAGATTCTATAACAATAATATCGAAGGCTCATCCATGTCAATCCTTAATGATTCTGGCTTGAAAGAATATGTGTCATTTGAAATAATGACGATTCGCATTTTTCAACAATCGTGATATATTAAAAAAATAAAAAATTAGAATCTCACGTTCAAATCT
>JAHIRD010000105.1 GCA_018818835.1 Pseudomonadota bacterium | reverse complement strand
AGGCGGGCGATGGTCAAGGCCAGGTCCCTGAGGCCCACTGGCTTTTTTAAAATGGCGTCTATGGTGTGATCCGGAATATGGCCTTCAAATTCCGATTGGTTAAAACCGGTACACAGGATGATGGGTAGGTTCGGTCGGATCTTTTTCAGGGCCTGGGCAAGTCGGATGCCGGTTAACTTGGGCATGGTTATGTCCGAGATGACCATATCAAAGGCAAAGGGGTTGTTTTTGATCAGTTCAAGGGCTTCCAGAGGATGGGTGGAAGACGATGCTGTGTAACCGAGTCTCTGGAGCAGGGTCACGCCCAGAACGGCGATATCGTTTTCATCATCCACAAAGAGAATATTTCCCGAGCCTTTTCCGATTTCAAGGTCAGGGTCCTCAAACATGGGATCCAAGCCTCCAGCTTCAGGGAAAAGAAGTTCAAAACGGGTTCCATGGCCCGGGTGGGTGAACACCGATATCTGTCCCTTGCAGTCATCCACGATCTTGCGAACAACGGACAGTCCCAGGCCTGTTCCCAGATCTTTATCCTTGGTTGTGAAATAGGGATCAAAGATCCGTTTGGCCGTATCCTCGTCCATACCGCACCCCGTATCACTGATGGTCAGTTTTACATTAATGGGGTCATGGGCGGCCTTGGCATTTCCCGTGCACCGTTCCAGCTGAATTCTGAGCTGTCCTCCGTTGTCTTTCATGGCATGGTGGGCATTGGTGCATAGGTTCATGATAATTTGATGAAACTGGGTTGGGTTGGCCAGGATGGTGCTTTTTTTGTCGAGATACGTTTCATGGATTTCAATGGTGGACGGCAGGGATGCCCTTAACAGAAACAAGGCCTCCTTGATGATCAGGTGGGGATGAATTTTCTGGGTGTCCTCCTGGGTCTTGTCTTTCTTCCTGCTGACCGACAGAATCTGGCTGACCAGATTTTTTGCCCGGTGGGCGGCTTTGTGTATGTTCTCTATGTTTTTTCTATGGGATGCATCTTCGGGAAGATCCATCAGGGCCAGATCCAGGTTGCCGAAGATGGCTGAGAGGATATTGTTGAAATCATGGGCAATGCCGCTTGCCAGGGTTCCGATGGCCTCCATTTTCTGGCTTTGGATCAACTGGCTTTCCAGCGTTTTCTGGCTGGTGATATCCCTGAAATTGCAGACACTTCCCAGGACCTTGCCACTGTTGTCGCTGAACATGGCCCCACTGATGCTCACAGGGATGAGCTCCCCTGATTTGGAGTAACGAAGGGTTTCAATTCCGGAAAACCGTTCATTGCCATGGTTTATGTGTTCTTTGGAACGTGTGCTTTTGGGCTGAAAAGAGTCCATGGGTCTGTCTATCAATTCCTCCAGGGACCAGCCGAACACCCGGGTAAAGGCCGGGTTGAAATAGCGTACCTTTTGTTCATTGTCCAAAACAACCACAGGGTCGGGGTTGGCTTCAAGGATGATCCGGGCCTTTTCTTCACTTTGTTTGAGGTTTTCAATGGCCTGGGTGGCCCTGAGTGTTTCACTTCCGTATGATGCCAGTATGGAGCCCAGTTCGCGATCCTGTTTGGTGAACGGTGGATTTGTTTTGTTGTGGAGAGTGATGATGCCCACAATGTCTCCATGCTTCTCAAGGAGGGGGAAGGCCAGGAGGGACTTATCCGAATAACCGGCCCACCCGCTGGAGCGGAGGCTGTTTTCCTGATAAATGTCTTCTATGAGTATGGGCTCGTTTTTAGAAAGAACATGGCTCATCACCGAATTGTTGGATAAGGGCAGGGGAATTCGCTCCTGGGCATGGTTGGAGTCCAGGGAACAGGCCAGAACCAGCTCATTGTTTTTGTGGAGATAAAGGCTGCCTCCCTGGGCATTCATGTTTCCTGCGAATTCATGGAGGATCACGGGACAGATATCCCCTGTTCCGCTGAAAGAGGTCAGTCTCCGGGTGGATTCCACGATTTGATGGAGCCGGTTATTAATATTTTCCAGTTCCCTGTTTCTTTTTCGCAGGGAGGATTCCGTGTTCATCTTTTCTTTTCGCAGAGCAGATATTTCAAACGCATGGGTCACGGCCTTGAGAAGTGTTTCAGGCAGTTGAGGGGCTGTCAGGTAGGATAGGCTTCCCTTGAGAGCAATTGGAATCTGTTCATCGTTGGATCCCTTGATACGTATGATGATAAAATGGCAATCCGGTGCGGCTTCTCTGATGATCCCCAGGAGATCCATCCCCATACCGTCCGGAAGTGTTTCCGATAGGATGGCGATATGGGGTATCAGAATCCGTGCAAGTTTTTCAGCCTCCAGGCAGTTGGCTGCCGTATAGGAGAGATATCCTGCCAGGGAGAGGGTCTCTTCCATGCTGTCACAAACCTGAACGTCGGGATTGACGATGATGATTCGTTTCTCGGTCATAAAACCTTTTTGAAGAAAATCAGCTTTTGGGTCCAATATATTTTTCAATGACGTCAAACAGTAATTTTTGGTTGATGGGTTTTGAAATATAATCATTCATTCCTGATTTGAGGCATCTCTCCTTATCACCGTTCATGGCATTGGCCGTCATGGCGATAATGGGAATGGTCTTGTCAGTAACGGGGGATTGGGCGCTCCGAATGAGTTCCGTGGCCTCCAGGCCGTTTATGACGGGCATTTGGATATCCATAAGAACGATATCGTAGGTCAGGGCGCTATTATTTCGTGAAAGGGCGTCAACGGCCTCCTGGCCGTTTGAAACCACATCCACCCTGTAACCTCTTTTTTCCAGTAACCGTGTGGCAAGTTTTTGATTTACGGGGTTGTCCTCGGCAAGAAGAATGTTTTTTTTGTTTTTGTGCCCATCCGAGACATTGTGGCGGGTGATAAAAATCTTGGGGCTTGAATCCCCCACGGGTATTTTTTTGTTTCCCTTGATAATGGCAATGCAGTTGAACAGTTGGGACTGCTTGACCGGTTTGGTCATATAGGCGGAAAAGCCGATCTCTTTCATACGCGTGGCATCGCCCCGCTCGCCGGCACCGGTGGACATGATCATGATGATGTCCTTGAGCTTTGGGTCTGCCTTGATGCGTCGACCCAGGGTTTCCCCGTCCATGAAGGGCATTTTTTTATCAATGATGGCAATGTCGTAGGGGCTCTTAATATTTGCCGCCATGCGGAGCTTTTCAAGGGCATCTTTCCCGTCATGGGCCTCTCCGTGGCGGCAGCCCCATGATTTCAGGTATTCGGCGATCACATGCCGACCCGAAGGACTGTCGTCAACGATAAGGATTTTCATTTTTTTAACCATGGCGGGGTTGATAAGATCCTCGGATTCTTTTCTGTGCTGTTTTTCGAGCTCGATGGTGAACCAGAACGTGGAACCCTTTTCAGGAATACTGTCAACCCCGATTTCTCCGTTCATCATATGGACAAGCTCCCTGGAAATGCTGAGACCCAGTCCTGTTCCACCGTATTTTCGAGTAAAGGAGGCATCTGCCTGTTGGAACGATTCAAAAAGGGTCGGGATGATTTTTTTAGGAATGCCGATTCCCGAATCTTCTATTTCAAATTTGATCAGGGCTGAGTTTGTATTATCTTTGACCAGGGACACGGTGAGAACAATTTCACCCTTTTCGGTAAATTTGATGGCATTTCCGCCAAGATTCATGAGGATCTGGCGAATGCGGCCCGGATCGCCTTTCACGAATACAGGGACTTTCTGGTAGATCAGAAGGGAAAATTCCAGGTGTTTTTCTTCGGCCTTTATGGCCAGAACCTCGCCCACACTTTCAATCATGCTCCGCAAATCAAAGTCAATGGTTTCGAATTCCATTTTTTTGGCTTCGATTTTTGAATAATCCAGTATGTCGTTGATTATCACCAGAAGGGCCGATGCACTTTCCTGGATCAGATCTGCGAAACTCCGTTGTTCAGCATTGAGTTCCGTGTCAAGAAGGAGATCCGTCATGCCGATGACGCCATTCATGGGAGTTCGGATTTCGTGGCTCATATTGGCCAGGAATTCGCTTTTAGCCGTGTTTGCCATTTCCGCTTTCAGGGTCATTTCATTGGCCCGGGTCATGGCCTCGAGAAGTTTTTCATTGCTTTCCCGGAGTTCCTGGGTCCTCTTCTGAACACGTTGTTCCAGTTGACCACGGATGGCTTTCAGCTCGTTTTCGACCGATTTCCGTTCATTGATGTTTCTGATGGAGCCGATAACCCGGTCGGGTTCGCCGTGTTCGTTGACGTGAATTACAGATGTAATCGAGCCGCAGACACTTTCACCGTCCTTGTCCTGAAAAAGCAGTTCAAAGTCATTGACTTTTTTTTGGGCAAATAATTCCTTTAAAAAGAGATCTCTGTCTGAAACGTTTGTGTAAAAATCAAGAATAGAGGCACCAATGAGTTCTTCCCGGCTGTAGTTTGAAAAAGAGCAGATGGACGGACTGATCTCTAAAAGTACTCCTGTGAGAGACGCCTCATAGTATATATCCTGGATGTTGTTGAACAGGTTTGTGTAATTTTCTTCGCTAATTCTCAGGGAGTCTTCAATGCGTTTTTTCTCTTTTCTTAAGGTGAGCACCTGGAGAATCCAGGGGAGCTGGTCGGAAAGATTCTCCGGGTCCTCGGGCTTGTCTAAATGATCGAATCCTTCTGTCTGGACGATGACGCCCTTTGGAAGTTTAGAGTCGTTTACCAACATAAGGCAGATGCTTTCATTCAGACGTTCTCCGATTTCCTCGAAACGGTTTTGGGGCAGGTCGTACCATAGATCCTTGTCAATGAGAATCAATCCCGGTTTTTTTTTAAACACGTCCCTGATGCCTTCCTCAACGGTGGAAGCGAGGCTGATGCCATAGCCCTTTGCCGCAAGTCCCATGGAAAGGGAATGCGTATAGGCTTCATTTGCATCAATAATAAGGACGGTGGTGGATGTGGATTGATTATTCAACGACATGGGCAAAAATATAAAATTCCATCATGTTTGTCGGATTCGTAACTCCCCCCCCCCATTGCGGTGAATTCGAAATCCCTTAAAGCATGACCCATTTGGTCTTATTTTTTTAAATATAATTAAAAAATTTAGATGAGATAATTTACCATAAGACAAAAACTTCTATTAATTTCACATAAATTGATAAATATTGCAATCCCTAAATCACGAATCCTTTTAAGGGAAGGAATACTGCTTGATCTTTTTGGGGAATCATGGTTTAAATACGACATATATATCGCCACGCTGAGGCGCGCAGTTTTATGCGTCGCCTCCATTTGTTTGTTGGCGACGCACTTCCGAATTATTCGTTCTCGTTCTCGTACTCAAGTCATGCTGACACGGTATACATCACGTTTTTCATGGTCGAACATTTTTCACCTTTTCGAGTATGCGTACGAGAACCACCCCTTCGGGGCTGAGTACGCGTACGACTATTTTGGATCGCCAAAACCCGTTCAGGCCCCCAATCAACGCGTATCTCCCATACGTTCTCGTATCCTCAGTGACCTTCTGAATGCAGGGGTAAAACGAAATATTCTGATATTTTATCGGAGAACACTATCCTTAAGGAAACGTGGACACATGATTGAAGAATCAAAGAAACCCTTTGTTCTTGTAGTGGATGACCATGAGACCAGCCTTCTTTCCTTTTCGGCTATTATCGAAGAAACGGATGCAATTCCCATCCGGGCCCAATCCGGAGATGCGGCCATAAAACTTCTGGATGCTTACGATTTCGCACTGATCCTTCTTGATGTCATGATGCCTGGCCTGGATGGATTTGAATTGTCGGAGGTTATTCACCGTCGCACCTGCGGCCAGATTCCTCCCATCATTTTTATCAGCGGCTATGTGATTGATGCAAACAGCGTGTTGAATGCTTATGCCAAAGGTGCCGTGGATTATCTTGTCAAGCCGGTTCATCCCATCATGCTGAAGAATAAGGTCCGGTTTTTTGTGGAAATGTATCGGCAAAAAACATGTGAGGGCCATCTATCCCAAGGAACCCCTGATTTTTGTCATCAGGTGAGCCCTGCCATATCCGACCTTGCAGGAGGTATTGCCCATCAGTTCAACAATATCTTGAACATTATCACGGGCCATGTGGAACTCCTTAAAATGGATCTGCCGGATAACCGGTACGTCAAAGAGTTCAGTACGGTGATTTTCGATTCAGTGCAAAAAATGACTACCCTTACCGACAAGCTTCTGGCCTATGCACGGACGGGCCATCATAATTTTGATCAGGTGGAATTCAACGGGGTTCTTTCCCAGGTTCTTTCGCTTTTGCTCCGGGACGAAAAACGGATTAACCTTGAAACCTTTCTGGACCCCGGCAATATCCAGGTGGATGCCGACGAGGCTCAGTTGCAGATGGTCTTCACCGCTCTGTTGAAAAACGCCTTGGAAGCCATTCCGGGAAAGGGTCATATAACGGTGAGAACCAGGTATGTCCCAGGGGGTGAAGAATCGGTTTTACCCAGGGGACTCACCCTGAAAAATATGGTCTGCTTAGAGGTGGCGGACGATGGACAGGGTATGAGCCCCGAGATATACGCTCGTATGTTTGAGCCCTTTTTCAGTACCAAGTTCCAGGGACGGGGCCTTGATCTGGCTGCGGTTCAGGGGATTGTGCATAACCACAACGGTTATATCGATGTGGATTCAAACTCCGGGGAAGGCACCCGGGTCAGGGTTTTTCTTCCTATTCAAAGCTATAAAAAATCCGCGACGTTTCATCTGCCCGAGGTCATGGGCCAAGCCACAGGGACTGTCCTTGTTATTGATGATGACGAATCCATACGCAGTCTGACCGTGACCATGCTTAAGCGACTGGGTTATCAGGCCATGACCGCCGCCACAGGACAAGAGGCCATTGCCATGGTGAGTTGCCATGAAACACCCGTGGATCTGGCCCTCCTTGATATCGAAATGCCCGATATGAAGGGAACTGAAATTTATCCCTTCCTTATGGCGGCCTGTCCGGCCTTGAAAGTTGTTGTCTGCAGTGGTTATTCCCTTGATGGACCCGCGGATGATCTGATCAAAAAAGGGGCCCAGTTTTTTTTACAGAAGCCGTTCAGTTTTGGCGATCTGGCCCAGATTCTTCAAAGGTTCATTGAGCGCAGACGGTACAAACGCTTCGGAGTCAATGACGGCCTGATCGTCTTTCCCCATGGCAAGGACCTCCTTGAAAAAAATCTGATTGATATCAGTCGTGGAGGGGCCTCCATTCTGGAGCCAGGCTCACCGGATACTCATGACATCTGGAAGGAGATGACCATCGTTGCCGACAAGGGCTTGTTTCAAATTCCGGGTATTCCCTTTCAGTTTATTCCCCCAAACCCTTACACCTATTCAGTGCCAAAGGGCCAGGGACAACAAGGGCAACGGAATTTGCGTTTTGGTGAGCTTAGCCCCCATTTAAGTCAGAAGATAGATTATTTTATATCGAACTATACCTTGTGATATCTGATTTAACGGATGAACACGAACGCGTGTCCATCCATAACCCGCCTTGGTTTTTCTATTGCCTCTGGCCAGCCCCTTTAGGTATTTTTTTTAACCCCAAGGGGTAAACGTCGCCAAAAATCTTGCCGCCATGGGGCCTGTCGTGTTAGAATTTATGAATCATTTCGGATCTGTTCCGGGCATCCATGCCCTTCATATGCTTCTTTGCTTTAGCTGTTTTTTTTAAAATCAACACACATCGGGGATGTTTTCATGAAAAAGTGGATGGACAATTATTTTAACAGAAACCGTTTGTCCCTTACCCTTTTGTTTTACATCCTTTTATGCAGTATCACCTTTACACTCCTATCCACGGCCATTCAGATTTATATGGGGTATCGAAAGGATATAAAAAAAATCGAAGAGACGATGACCATGATCCATGAAAGTTATCTTGAACCTCTGGAAACAAGTCTCTGGTCCTTTGATATCCTTCAGATGGAGGCGCAGGTCAGGGGGCTTCTCACCCTGCCTCTGATCAAGAAAGTCGCTGTGTATGAGATAGATGCCGGTCAGTCAAAAATGGTTTTCTCATTGGGCGCCATTGAGGACACAAATTATCAGGAACAGATATTCCCCCTGAATTATATATCCGAGAGCACGGTCAAAAATATCGGAACGCTTGTGGTTTATGCAGGCATGGATGAAATACATCATCAGGTCATTTGGAAAATATTTTCCACATTTTTTATAAAAGTTATTGAAATCATGATTCTTTCAATGTGCATCTTAATGATCTTTCATCATATGATTATGAAACATCTGGGGAAAATTGAATATTATTTGGGGAATCTTGATCGTGCGAATGGTGATAAAAAGCTGGTTTTAGACAGGTCCATGGGGGATAAAACAGACATACTGGATTCCATTGTATGGGCTATCAACCGGATCATCCGTCAGCTTATTATGGATATCGCCCATTTGAAAAATGTCGAAGTAAAACTTACCCAGACCAATCAGGAACTGATTCAAAATAGGGAGATGATGGAGGAACAGGAATGGCTCAGGGGCGCCCAGGTGGCCGTGGGAGAAATCCTTCGTGATGACCAGGATATCGAGGCATTAGCCCGACGGCTTCTCAGCTATCTGTGCCCGAAGTTCAAGGCCGGCGCAGGTTTGTTTTATTATGTCGATGAACAGAAAAAAACCATACGGGCTGTGGGCTCTTATGCCTTAAAAATGATTGATGAAAACGCCCTGGAATTCACCTTGGGGGAAGGACTGGTCGGCCAGGTTGTGGCAGATAAAAAAAGCAATCTTCTGACTCCCCCAAGCGACCATAGGCTTTCCATCAGCTCAGCTCTGGGGCAGGCCAAATCCGAGCAGATTCTGTTGTATCCCTTCATAAGAGACGGGCATGTGACCTGTGTGGTGGAAATGGGGAGTTTTAATGGCTTTAAACCGGAACATTTGGCGTTGTTGGCCCAGATATCCGAAAGCGTGGCCATCGCAACGGAATCTGCTGTTGTAATGACCCATAGAGTCCTTTTGATCCACGATATTATGCAAAAGGCCGATGAGCTTAAACGTCAGGGTCTGGCGTTCAGGCAAAGTGAAGAAAAATTTCGAATGTTATTCAACCATTCGAAACATCTCATCGTGATTACTGATAAGGATGGAACTATTCAGGATGTGAACAGCGCTTTGATTTTGTTCACGGGACAGCATTTAATCGATATCTTAGGGATACCTGTCTGGAACACAACCTGGTGGGCAGAAGAAAAACAGGCCGAACATGGATTGCGGCGAGCCTTTGGTGCCAAGATAAACGGAGAGGCATTTCATGAGTCTTTTCAGATAAAGGATAAACAGGGTAATGTATCGGCCGTTTCCTTTATGTTCAAGCCTATCCGTGTCGTATCCCAAGAGCCCTGGGGTATGATGATGGATGGTGTGTTTTTGACCGACGTATGATGGCGTCGTAAAACGTCCCATATATGGCGTTATAGCTTTTTGCAGGACGTTCTACATACTCATCACGTATAACTATTCATTGATTTTATTGTTTAAAACAGGAACAAGGGATGTGAAATATTCTAATCAGGTTACCCCCATTGACAGGTCAAAACCCAAACGCATTGGAGTCTATGGGCCTGGGCTGGGATTAAAAAGACGCCTGGCACTGTGGATACTCCTGTTTTCAATGCTCCCTGTTCTGATTTTTGGTGTGATTTGTGACAGAGCCTTGAAAAACGTTTTATTAAAAGGCCTTGAAAAAGACTTAAATTCAGCCATGTCCATGAAAATCAGAGATGTGGAACAGTATTTTCGTGAGATGGGCTGGAGTGTTAAGGCCCAGTCAAGAAGACAGTCCAACCGCTTGCTTCTGGAACGTTTGATACAAGGGCTGGAGAAAAGCGGCCTTTCTCCCGGGGACTATGTGGCCAGTGATGATTGGCAGAGGCTGATAAACATGAAGGACGCCCCAACGTTCAGGCCTGCTTTATGGGATTACACGGATGCATTTTTAACCGATGTAAAGGGAAATATCCTCTATTCCATCACTGATAGTGAGCGATTGGGGGGCAATGTTTTTATGGGGACATATGAAAACAGTGCTCTTTCATCCGCCTGCAGGGCTGCCCTGGGCAAGGCTGAAGCTGTTTTTTCCGATTATGAACTTTATCCGGACCAAGGGACTGAAAAAGCATTGGGCTATATGATCATCCGGATGAACGACACCCTGGATAAGCTGATCGGACTTCTGGTGGTTAAACTCGGTGTGGAGGATCTCAACAGGATCATGGAAGATCATCCGAATTTGGGTCAGACATTTGAACTGTATCTGGTGGGAACGGATCGTCGCCTGAGATCCGATTTCGGGAAACGTCTGAAACGGAAGGCCTTGAATTATACGGTGGCCACTGGGGTCATTCGTTTTCCTGACACGGAAGAGGCTCCATTTAGTCGTTCCGGAAAGCCCATTATGCACTATAAGGGTGAGGATGATATCGCCATGCTGGGCATGCGAGGCAAGGTTCGAATAGGAGGCGTCCACTATGCACTGATCGGAGAAATCGAACAAAGGGAGGTTTTTGGGCTGCTTGAAAGAAACCGGCAGGTCTTTTTGCTGTTTACCCTGATTCTGCTCATCGTGGTGGGGATTTTTTCTTATATTCTTGCTGAACGGGTGGTTCGGCCGGTACTCGTTATGACAGACTGGGCACACCAGGTCGCAACCGGTGATTTGAGCATGAGGGACATTGACATCCGTGACGATGAAATGGGCCATTTTATCCATAGCTTCAGCCAGGTGGTTGTGTTTTTGAAGGAGACTGCAATGCTGGCTCGGTCCGTTGCCTCCGGAGATTTCACGGCGAAAATTGAACCGAGATCTGCCAGTGATGAACTGGGAGTGGCCCTGGAACAGATGACACGATCCCTCTGGGATGCAGCAGAGGCCATGTCAGCCCTGGCCGGAGGGGATTTTGGTGTCCGGGTCACGGTGAAAGGCCCCGATGACCTTTTTGCAAAATCTGTGAATAGTATGGTCGCCAAAATAAAAAGCACCCATGAATCCAATGAAAATCAGGCTCGGATGAAATCATTGCAGGCTGAGCTGAGTGAAATCCTTCGCGGAGACCAGACGACCCACGAACTGTCTCGGAATATTCTGTCATTTTTCTGTAGGTGCTTTAACGCGTCTGTGGGGGCCTTCTATATTCGCGATGATTCAGGGGAATGTCTGCGCTTATACAGTGGTTTTGCCTGTGACAAAACCAGGCTGCCCACTGTGATTAAGCCCGGTGAAGGCTTGCTTGGGCAGGCCATGGTCGAAAAAAAGAAGATCATTCTTGACCATTGTCCGGATAACTACATGGTGATTCATGGCATATCCGGAGACTGGGCTGCCTCATCGGTTCTTGTTTTTCCCTTTGTCCGAGAAGATAAGGTGGAGGGTGTCATTGAAATGGGCTCATTGAACGCTCTGACAAACAAGGAGTTTGAATTTTTGGAGCTTGTTTCGGAAAGTGTCTCCATTGCCTTGTCGTCAGCCGTTGCACGGGTGAAAATGAAGGAACTCCTTGACAAAACAGTCAAACAGACTGAAGATCTTAATCTTAATCAGGAAAAACTGGATGGAATCAACCGGGACCTCCAGGCAAAGACCCGTGACCTTCAGCAGACTGAATCTCAGTTGAGACTGCAGGAGGCAGAACTGAGGGCAGCCAACCGGGATCTGATCAAACAGGCGGAGCAATTGAAAGACTCTGAAAAAAGGTTGAGGTTGAAGGAAGAGGAATTGATTTCAGCCAATGCAGCCCTTGAGGATCGGTCCATGAACCTGGAAGAACAGAAAAACGCCATCAATGAGAAACATAATCAACTTGAAATAACCCAGACAGAATTGCTTGAGAAATCAAAACATCTTGAAATCAGCAGTCGCTATAAATCTGAATTTCTAGCAAATATGAGCCATGAATTAAGAACGCCTCTGAACAGTATTCTTATTATTTCACGGTTGCTGTCAGAAAACAAAGATGGGAACCTCAGCCAAAAACAGGTCGAATTCTCACGGACCATTCTTGGAGCCGGTCTGGACCTTTTGTCCCTCATCGATGATATTCTTGATCTTTCAAAAATTGAGTCCGGAAAACTTGAAATCCATGTGGACAAGTCAGCGATCCAGGATTTTGAGGAAAAAATCATGGCCGTGTTTGGTCCTGTCTGCCGGGAAAAAAATATAGGCCTTTGTGTGGATCTGGATAAAAATGTTCCCGAGTATGTCTATGTTGATTTCAAACGTGTGGATCAGGTGATAAAAAACCTGGTGGCCAATGCGGTTAAATTTACCTCACACGGCCAGGTGACGGTCACCCTCAGGATTCCGGACACTCTCCCTCCGGGGCTTGTAAATCACTTCCAGGCGGAACATGTTCTGCTTCTCACTGTGGAGGATTCAGGCATAGGCATCCCTTCGGACAAGCTGGCGGTAATTTTTGAGGCGTTTAAGCAGGCTGATGGGGCCATCAGCAGGCACTATGGAGGGACAGGGCTGGGTCTTTCCATTTCCAGGGAACTGGTCCGGTTAATGGGGGGGGATATTCTGGTGAAAAGTATGCCGGGCAAGGGCAGTGTATTCAGTGTGTATATTCCCAAGGCATTTGATCCACCAGCAAAGGATGACATCCTGTTGGCCATCAAGGATCCGAGTCTCAATGGTTCGGGGCCGGGAACACCACCGGATGTTATGGAAAAACCCTCTTTGGATGATAATCTTCCCCTGGGGGCGCCCCTTTTGTTTTTGGGGAAAAAAATGCTGATAGTCGATGATGATATGCGTAATGTCTATGCTCTGATCCATTTTCTGGGTGATTTCGGCCTGGATATCTCGGTTGCCAAGACCGGTCAGGAATGCCTTGACACCCTTGAGCAACACCCGGATATGGATCTTCTGGTCATGGATATCATGAGGCCTGATATGGGAGGATTTGAGGTTTTGGGAAAAATAAGAAGTCAGGAGAGGTTCAAGCCTCTTCCCGTGATTGCTATGACGCTGAAAAATGACTGTGAGAACACCATGGAGACTGGGACGTTGAAATATCTTTCAAAGCCGGTGGACATGGAACGTCTGATATCTTTTATGAAAGAAATGTTGACCTGACCTGCTGTTTTAAGGATAATCCGATGAGAGTAGGTTGAGGATATGTTGAATTATAACTCGAAAGAACATGAGATTATGGAAAAATTAAATCAGGAAGATGATGTTAATGGATTCGGAGTGATTTTGCTCATTGAAGATGATGATATTGTCATGGATGTGGGCAGGGCCATGATCGAAAAACTCAGGTATACCGTTCTCCAGGCCAGAACAGGGAAGGCGGCCATTGAATATGCCCGGAGTCATGCGGGTGCCATTGACTTGGCCATGCTGGATATGGATATTCCGGATATGAAGGGTGATGAGATCCTTCCGTATCTGGTTGCGGCAAGACCCCGGATGAAAATCGTGGTCTGCAGTGGCGAATATCCGGGCTCAAAGCTAAGCAGCCTCCTGGAAACGGGTGTTCATGACTTTCTTCAGAAACCGTTTTCCTTTAAAACTCTGGAAACCATGCTTGTCAAGCATGTTGACAGGCGCAATGCAGCCCGAATCATGACAACAGAAGATTTCCTGGCCGTGTCCGATCAGAAAGGGGTCTACAGTATACGTATCATTGATATCAGCCAGGGCGGCTTGTCTTTTTCAAGCGACGGCAGCAAGAGCAATGAAGAAGATCTGGTGGATGTGGCCGTACTGATGGCTGAAAAAGGTGTAAACCTGGACGATATGGAATGCCGGATCGTTTCGGAAAAAAAAATGAATTCCCAGGATATTGAGGCCGAAGGATTATTAAAACGCAAAAGTGTTTCTTTCGGACGAATGACCAAACAGCAGTTTGAAAAGTTATCGGAATTGATCCAGGCCTGTTCAAAGAAAGAGTAATGCTTCACCATTTTTGATGGCGTCGTAAAAAGTCCCATATGCGGCGTTATCGTGTTTGGCCTATGGACCTTTTTCCATAGCCATCCGTCGAATTTTTACGAGTTCATCAACCTTTTTAAAAGGTAGGCACAGGCAGGGATAATCTTTTACTCTTCTTCGTGCTCTTCGTGTCCTTCAGTGAGCTATGCGAACGGGTGGTTTAAAAAAAGAAAAAACAAGTTTACCAAGACACGAGGAAAAAACTACTATTTACTAGTTTTTTTGCCCTTCTCTGTGTTCTTTGTGCTCTCCGTGAGGGACCTGCTTTTTGATTGCGGCTTTGTCGCAACAATGCATCTATGCCCCGTAAGGGGCTGTTTTATTTGGAGTAACCATGGTAAACCCCAAAAAAAATGTGGCAGATGCTCTTTGTTTTCTGCACAGTCGCATAAAAAGGACGCCTGATATTCTTGTGCTCACGGGCACAGGTCTGGGCGACTGGGCCACGGGAATGGTCGACACGCTCCGGGTGGATTACCGGGATATCCCGCATTTCTCAGTGCCCACGGTTGAAAGCCATGCAGGTTATCTTCTTTTAGGGCAAATCAGGCAACGATATGTTGCAGTGATGATGGGCCGGTTTCATCTCTACGAGGGATACAGACCGGATCAGGTGGTCTTTCCCATAAGGGTCATGCAGGCCCTGGGGGTGAAGACCATGATTGTCACCAATGCCTCGGGGGGACTTGATCCAAGGTTTGAGCCCGGTGATATCATGATCATCCGGGATCATATCAACCTCACCGGTGAAAATCCTCTGATTGGCGAGAACATCGATGCCTGGGGCCTCAGGTTCCCGGATATGATAAACGCCTATGACAGAATGTTGTCCGAACGTGTTTTTTCCATGGGACAGTCATTGGGAATTCCTGTTCACGAAGGGGTGTATGCCGGTCTCAAAGGGCCCTGCCTTGAAACACCGGCTGAAATGCGTTTTCTCCGTATTATCGGTGCAAAGGCCGTGGGCTTTTCAACGGTTCAGGAAGTGATTGCCGCCCGACATGCGGGTCTTCGCGTCTTGGGCCTTTCGGTGATTACCAACCGCTGCGATCCGGATCATCCGGAACCTGCCACCATGGAAGGGGTCATTGCCGTGGCCAGAACAGCCGCCCCCCGTCTTGAAATCCTTGTTCAAAACGTGATAGAAGACCTCGGCACCATAGCCTGAATAGAGGTATTTATTTACGGGGGTGTATTAAAAACGGTTTAACCATGAGGTCATGAAGAAAAACGATTAAATAGTTTAACCACCCACTCCCTTTGGTCGCTTGCGAACACGAAGAACAAGCGCGGCAGACAGTGTTCCAATGTCCGTGTCAGTCCGTGGTCGTCTGTGTCCGTCCACGAAAGAAATAGCCTGGACAAACACGGACTGTCACAGACAAACACGGACATGTTCCGCAGACGGTGTTGCAAGGTTAAACTGTTTTTTTTCAATCCCAGGCAAGGCCTGGGATTTTTATAATCACCATGAAGGACATGAAGTTTAGAGTGGCGATGTTTTCTTTTCTTCATGAACGTCATGCTTTATGGTAAACTTGTTTTTTCTTTTTTTAAACCACCCGGTCGCGTAGCTCACTGAAGGGCAGGAAGAGTGCGAAGAAAAGTAAATAATTTTAGTAATTTATTTATTTATGGTTTTTAACTTCCAGCAAAAAAAACTAAATTTTACGAGATAGTCGCACGAAGAAAAAAATGAGATAAGCTTTGTTACGACGCCATCAAGAATTGATTAATAAACCTTTGGGGAGGGTGTCGTATTCAACCGTCACGGCTAAACCGTGTTTAATGCCGAGATTGCCGAGGGCCACGGCATCATCGCAGATAAATTCTTCATCGGTGTCTTTTAACTCTCCTTGGGCATCATTTTGGTAAAATTCAAGATGTTCCAACAATCCTTGATTGAATTTTTTTCCATCAAATTCAAGGATACCTTCAAGAGCCATGCTCAATGTATAATAATTTAATCGATATCCTTTTTTTGCGGGTTTCTTTTTGTAGTCTGCCATCTGATCATTTAGCCTTTTCATGGCGTCTTCAGGCCTGTTTTTTAAAACATTTGCCAATGCATGCGCATAGCGGTTTACTTCAATGTCCATTAAATCGCCATCGCCAGGATCTTGGAACCAAGAAGCAATTTTGGAAGAAGTGTCAATATCTCCAGCCATTAAGGCAAAATTCATTCCCTCAATGGCATGTGTTTCCATGACACAACTCCAGTCTGGCTCTTTCTCTTGGTAGTCTGGGTCCGATTTGTCGTATGTCATGGTGAAGCTTTTTAATATATATTGGGCCGCTTTTGAAAACTCTTTTCTTACATCCTTAATTGGTGACCTATTCAAAAATTTCGCTCTGGCAAGAGAGGCATAAAATAAGGCTGTGCCCGTATGTACACTTTGGATTGAAATATTTTCATTTTCGTAGAAACCGCTTTCAAAATCTTTGTACGTTTGTGCAATACTATCCAATGCGGTTTTGATCCAATGATCAATTTGATGTTGTTCGGGAAGGTTCATTTTTTATATCAACTCCTTGATGCCCTGTTTTATTACCTCGAAATTATTAAGTTTAAAATCATCAAGAGCTTTAACGATTTTACCTTTGTGATTTCTTTCAAATACCTTTACGTTACCTGTTTCAGTATTGGTATGGACAGATATGTGTTGTTTGTTACCACGCTTACGCATGATTTCATGCCATAAATCAATTTCATCCTTTTTATAGGGGCCACCCTGCCGACTGGAATTAACGCCAATCTTTTTTACTTTGTTCCGTGTCATTGCAGTTGCTCGTCTAAAATTTTTCCCGCTCGAACCCTGCCGATTACCCTTTGAATCGACAGCTACCGTAGAACTATCGGTATTGTTTCCTTTGGCCTCCCATTCAGCAAGCCTGTCTTCTTTATCATTCGCTATGTCATCAGGGCCATGATACCGGTCAACATACCGTGGGTCCGTGGTATGGCCCAGACGGCTTTTTGCCTGTTCCATCCCTGCTTTTCCCAAGGCTTCGGATCGGGAGCGGCTGTTGGTCGTAGCTTTTGTAATGATTGCAGTGACGACAGGGGAAGGAGAGGGCTTGGGTGCCGTGGACGAGACGGACGCCACGGAAGATGCTGCTTTTTTCTTTGGGGCCTCGATGGGTTTGGCATGGGGAGTTTTCCAGGATACATCGGAATCCCAGGTGAGTGTGGTTTCCGAGGGCGGGTTTTCATCTTGCAGGAGCCGTGGATAGGCCCTTGCTTTTCTCCGATAATTTCTACATGAATGGGTAAGGTCATGAACGCTCCTCTCAGATTGCCATTCCGTATTGAATTAATTTTAAATTCCGGTCATACTCTTTTTGGAAGAACACAGACAATCCTGGTATGATATGACAACGTGTTCCGCCTTAGGAATTTATTAAGCTATAATATTATAATCTCAATTATAGAAATTAATGTTGCTTGTCAAGTGAAACAATGTATTGAATCATGGGGTCGGCAAATAGTGTGCTCCATGAAGAGTATGAAGGACATTGAATGTATAGGACAACTAGTATGAGCAGAGAAAACAACCATGATCTTCTTGTGAAAAACGGGACCCTGGTGACAATGGACAGGGAAAACAGGATCATTGAAAACGGGGCTGTCCTGATCCGGGAGGGCATCATAGAATGCGTGGGCTTATCATGTGATCTTGAAAAAGGATTCACGGGAAAGGTGCTTGATGCAAAACAGGGCCTTGTGATGCCGGGGCTGGTCAACGCCCACACCCATCTGCCCATGAGTCTTTTCAGGGGGCTTGCCGATGATCTGCACCTGATGACCTGGCTGAACGAACACATGTTTCCTGCCGAGGCCCGGTATATCAATTCTGAAACAGTTCATCTCGGGACCCTTCTGTCCTGCGCGGAAATGCTGCTATCCGGGACCACCTGCTGCTGTGACGGCTACTTTCATGAAAGCCAGGTGGCTGGGGCGGTTCTTGAATCAGGCATGCGCGGAGTCCTGGCCCAGGGTGTGATCGATTTCCCGGCGCCGGGAGTCCCTGACCCAGCCCGGAATGTTGAATGTGCCCTGTCATTTGTGGATCAGTGGGTGAACCGTCACCCGCGTATCCGTCCCTCCATCTTCTGCCACTCCCCCTACACCTGTTCGGAAGAAACCTTGAAAAAGGCTAAAAGAGCAGCACGGGACCGGGGCGTTCTTTTTCAGATCCACGTGGCGGAAACCTTGGGGGAATGGGAGCAGATCCAAAAAGAAAAGGGCATGAGCCCCGTGGCCTTTCTGGATCATCTTGGCATTCTGGATCCATTGACGCTTCTCATTCACGGAATCCACGTGGATGACAAGGACCTTGACATCATTGCACATCGGGGTTCGACCCTGGCCCATGCCCCGGAAAGCAATATGAAACTCGCATCGGGCATTGCCCCTGTGCCGGGATATCTGGACCGGGGCATTGTTTGCGGCCTGGGAACAGACGGCAGCGCCAGCAACAACAACCTGGATCTTTTTTTAGAAATGGACAGTGCTGCCAAACTGCATAAGGTTCACTCCAATGATCCCACAGTGATGGATGCCCGAACCGTTCTTGCCATGGCAACCCTGGGTAGCGCAGGGGCCATGGGCCTGGGGGATCTGCTCGGCTCGCTGGAGAAGGGTAAATATGCCGATTTGATCATTCTTGATACACATAAACCCCATCTGGTTCCCATGTACAACCCTGTGTCCCATCTGGTGTATTCGGCAACAGGGGCCGATGTGCGTGATGTGGTGGTGGCAGGACGTCTTGTGGTGGAAAACCGGCGGCTTTTGACCTTTGATCTTGATTCGGTGCTTGGAGAGGTTCGTGGGTTTGGGGCACGGCTTATGGGGGATGGGCGCGGTTAATGGGAGTTATGGGACATATGGGAGAGATAGGACCTATGGGACTTATGGGACATATGGATATCGTTTATAAGACTGGATCATGGCTGGGCTATTTTATCAAACAAATTGACAAGAGTTAATCTGTCATTATTATCTGTTGGACAATGGGTATTACAAATCTGTAGAAAATTGGGAGGGAGCGATGCGATTTGACAAATTCACAATAAAATCACAGGAACTGATCGAAAAGGCCCATTCTTTTGCCGTTTCCAGGGAGAACCAGCAGATCGAATCGGAGCATGTGCTGTGGGCCATGCTGGATGACAAAGACGGAATCGCGTCTTCCATGCTTCGCAAACTTGGCGTCGGCCCGGATCAGATAAAAGATGAGGTTGTAACAATCATTGATCGCCTGCCCAAGGTCAGTGGGGGAGACCAGAGTGCTTACATTTCTGCCCAGCTTAAAAAAATACTGGACAAAGCCTTTTCCGAAGCGGAAAAGATGAAAGACCAGTACGTGAGCATTGAACACATCCTTCTGGCCATTCTCGATGAACGAAAAAAAGACATTGGTGTCGTGATGGATCGTCATGGCATCACACGAAATTCCATTTTGAAAGTGTTGATGGATATTCGAGGAAACCAGCGTGTGACAGACCAGAACCCCGAAGAGAAATACCAGGCCCTGGACAAATTCAGCCGGGATCTGACCCAGTTGGCCCGGTTGGGCAAGCTGGACCCGGTCATTGGACGGGATGAAGAAATCAGGCGGGTGATCCAGGTTTTGTCCCGGCGAAGGAAAAACAACCCCGTGCTCATCGGTGAGCCGGGTGTGGGAAAAACCGCCATTGTGGAAGGGCTTGCCCAGAGAATTGTGGCTGGAGACGTACCTGAAATTTTAAAGAAACGGCGTCTGGCCGCCCTGGACATGGGGGCCATGATCGCCGGTGCAAAGTACAGGGGAGAATTTGAAGACCGCCTGAAGGCCGTATTAAAAGAAGTGGAAAGTGCTGACGGGGAAATTGTTCTTTTTATCGACGAGCTTCATACGGTGGTGGGGGCCGGTGCCTCCGAAGGGGCCATGGACGCCTCCAATATGCTGAAACCGGCTCTGGCCCGGGGAACGTTGCGATGCGTGGGGGCAACCACCCTCAACGAATACAGGAAATACATCGAAAAAGACGCGGCCTTAGAGAGACGTTTCCAGCCGGTGATGACCCTGGAGCCCTCAGTGGCTGACACGATTTCCATTTTAAGGGGGCTCAAGGAAAAATACGAAGTGCACCACGGGGTTCGTATCAAGGATTCGGCCATTGTGGCTGCAGCCACCTTGTCCAACCGTTACATCGCGGATCGGTTCCTGCCGGATAAGGCCATTGACCTGATAGATGAATGCGCCTCAAAACTCAGGATTGAAATTGACAGCATGCCCGCTGAAATCGATGAAATCCAGCGGAAGATCACCCAGATGGAAATTGAACGGGAAGCCTTGAAAAAAGAGTCGGACAAAGGCTCAAAAGAGAGGCTTTCTGACCTGGATAAACAGATCGGGGTTCTCAAGGAAAGCATCAATGGCATGAAGGCCCACTGGATGAATGAAAAAGACACGATCCAGAGCATCCGCACCATCAAGGAAGAATTGGAACAGCTTGGCGTGGAAGAGCAGATGGCCGAACGCAAAGGCGATCTTGCACGGGTGGCTGAGATCCGCTATGGCAAGACCCAGGCCCTGAAAACCAAGCTGGAGGAAGCCAACCAAAAGTTGGCTGAACTTCAGACCCGCAGAAAAATGCTCAAAGAAGAAGTGGATGACGAAGATGTGGCATCTGTGATTTCACACTGGACAGGGATTCCTGTCCGCAAGATGCTCGAAGGGGAAATGGAACGTCTGGTTCGCATGGAAGACAGGATCCAGATGCGGGTCATCGGCCAGAAACGTGCGGTTGAAGCTGTCTCCGATGCGGTGAGACGGGCCAGGTCCGGCCTCCAGGACCCCAATCGTCCCATTGGCTCTTTTATTTTCATGGGCCCAACCGGTGTGGGTAAAACCGAGCTGGCCAAGGCCCTGGCCGAATTCATTTTTGACAGTGAAAAGTCCATGATCCGCATCGACATGAGTGAATACATGGAAAAACATGCGGTATCCCGTCTGATCGGTGCCCCTCCGGGTTATGTGGGTTACGATGAGGGCGGTTATTTGACCGAAGCGGTTCGGCGAAGGCCCTACTCGGTGATTCTTTTTGATGAAATTGAAAAAGCCCATCCCGATGTGTTCAACGTGCTTTTGCAGATCCTGGACGACGGACGCATGACCGATGGCCAGGGCCGAACCGTGGATTTTAAAAATACCCTGGTGATCATGACCTCAAACTTGGGCAGCCATATCATCCAGGATTTGGGAGAAAAGGACAGGGCCATGATGGAGACCCAGGTATTTGAGCTTCTGAGACAAAGCTTCAAACCCGAATTTTTGAATCGTATTGACGAGACCATTATTTTCGACAATCTGACCAGCGAACAGATAGGTGATATTGTGAAAATCCAGATTCAGCGCCTGGTCAAACGCCTGGAGGACCGGAAAATAAAATTCGCTCTCTCGGATCAGGCCCTTAATTTCATTGTTGAAAAGGGCTATGATCCGGCTTACGGGGCCCGGCCTTTGAAACGGGCTATTCAGAAATACATTGAAAACCCCCTGGCCCTTGAAATCCTTAAAGGGGTTTACCCGGAAAACAGCACGGTGACCGTGGATGTCACGGGCGATGAGATCGTGTTTATATGACAGTCCTTACATGTGTTCCCTGTGAACAGATTTGACCATAGCCGTTAAATGTATATACTATTATGTGTATACATATCGGTTGAAGTGTTTGTTTATGCTTATCCTATGAAAGGAGAGAGAATGACAACCACACGTGTTTTTAAATCAGGCAATAGTCAGGCGGTCCGATTGCCCAAGAATTTTTCGGTCAAAAGTAAGGTCCTTGAGATTTTCCGGCGGGGAGATGAAATCGTTCTTAGGGAACCTCACAAGGATTTGGGCCGGGCCTTTGAGCTTCTGGCGGATCTCCCGGATGATTTTTTTAGTGATGGTCGATGTGATAAACCTCCGCAGGAACGAGAGGATTTGTGATAATGACCTCTGGATAGCGGCCCATGCAAAGGCGGAGAACCTGATCCTTGACATGAACAATGAACGGGAATTCAAGCGCATACCCGGCTTAACGGTGCAGAACTGGGCATAAAAGAGCATATCAAGCCCTGATGATCAAAAACCCATAACCCGTTTGATCCCTTCAAGAACCTCCTCCAGTCTTTGGTCGGAAAGGGAACCGATCAGGGTGGTCAGGCTTGATTTATCCACGGATTTGATCTGGGTCGTGTTGATGACGCACGATTTGGGAAGATTCGCTTCGCCTTTGCCAAGAATGACATTGCCCGGGAGCTCGCCAAATTTCATGGTTGACGTGATTGCAACGACGATGACCGTATTCAGCTTGCTGTCGTTCAATGCATTGGTCTGGATGACAAGCCCCGGCCGTTTCCCTCTGGGTTCCGAACCCTTTCCCGGCGAGAAATTGATCCAGTAAATCGATCCTTTTCGTATCACCATTCCTGCCCCTCTGCGAGATCCGTCCCTTCAAACCAATGTGACATGTCACGTTGCTCTTTTAGGATGTCTTTATCGGAAAAAACACTGTCGTATTGTTCTTTGAGTATTCGTTCATTTTCTTTGAGAATATTTTCACGAAGAATGCCCGTGATATATTTGCTCCGGGATAGACCGTTTTGTTTGCTGAGCATGTCAATCACCATGACAAGATCTTGGGGTATAGTAATAGCCACTTTGATGGTGTTCATGTTAGTCTCCTTATAGGTATGATACTTTATGAATACCATTTTGGTTCACTGCTGTCAAGCTACAGGATCAATTCCAAACCGATTCCAGTAAAAAAACTAAATTTTACGAGATAGTAGCACGAAGAAATTGCCTCCGCGAGAGATGCGTTTTTTGGTGAGGCTTTGCACCTCGTTCCCAGACTCTTGCCTCTAAAAGCATGGCTGGAGCCATGGGGCATACACTCCCAGGCATGAGCCTTTGAACGAGAAGAAGTCTTTGGTCGGAAAGTGTTGAATCTCCCCGAAAACGCCCCGAAAATCAGTGGAAAATCCCACGCAGAAATCCCAGCGTAAGAATATATCAATCCAGTTAAATGAGAAAATGGAAAAGCGGTTTCAGATGGGGACAGCAGGAACCGCCCGATGCCT
>JAHIRD010000104.1 GCA_018818835.1 Pseudomonadota bacterium | reverse complement strand
TCGCTGTCCTACGCTTAAAGCGCTGTGTTACCACATCGCCTCCAAAGACTCGCTACCCGGTGGATGGCCTTCCTTCCGGGACGGGATTCTCACCCGCTCGATTACACGACCTTGCCCGGCCGCACTATTTGCCTGTCCCCGTTTGTCTTAGTCCCCGTTTGTCTTACGAAAAAACCCGGTTATGACTATGGGTGGAATTCATATTATTCCTGACATCACACTCGATATGCTTTCTCCAAAGGACAGCGCTATGTTGATATTACCGGGCGGGATAGCTTGGGATGAAGGCAAGAATATGGAATCTGTCGAGGTTGCTGACGCATTTCTTCGCTTAGGTATACCTGTGGCGGCGATTTGTGGTGCGACTGCCGGGCTTGCCCGTGGAGGCCTGCTGGATCGCCGTCGACATACAAGCAATGCACCTGAATATCTGGCCGCAACTCAGTATTGCGGAACGGCATTTTATGAAGACGCGCCTGCCGTCACTGACGATAATATCATAACAGCCTCTGGAGTCGCCTCCATTGACTTTGCATACCATATTTTTCGTCGTCTTGATCTATACTCGCTGCACGTGTTGGATGCTTGGTATGGGCTTTATAAAACGGGGCGACCCGAATATATTGATGCACTAATGAAAGCTGCAAGTGCATAATTGGTCTGTTTCCGTTTTTTCCTTGTGTTCCTCGTACCATGGAAGAGGGTCGCCGTGCCGAACATATATTAAGATCAAGACATTTGATTAAAAAAAATAGAGTCCGTTTATAATGGAGGTCTTTAAGTGCCTGTCCACTGAATTCCAACGATAAATCTATGATTCGAAAGAGGTTATAATTATGCACAAAAGTATAATAGAAATAGAACAACTTCTGTATCGCTGTTGCCATGCCGTGGATCAAGGGAATATTGATAAAATAATGAGCTGTTTTCACCCAAACGCGATCTTGATAATCAATTGGGAAGAAAATGGAAAATATTCAGGGCATGAGGAAATACGTCAATGGTTCTTTAACTATACTCAGGTAATGAAAACAGCCGTGAAATACTTACGTCACAAAATAACCTGCCCTTTGATTGACATTACGGGTGATGAGGCAACTGCCTTTTCATATTTGGATGTCGATGCAGCTCCAAAAGATGCCAGTCAGGTGATCATAACGGTTTGTCGTTATGAAGATAAACTTACTAAACACGATGGGCAGTGGTATTTAAACCAAAAATCAATATTCATGGATGATACATATACGGTAATGAAATAAAATATTTTCATCTCCCTTCTGCGTCTTTTTGTGCATCTGCTGGGAGAGAAAAAATGCACAGAACTCGTTCTGGAACCTGACTATGCTCAAGCACAAGAAGTTTCTTTTAGATTCCCAAAGCATCTATGCTTGCGCTTCTGAATAATTTAAGGTACATATTAGAATAAGCCGGTGAGTTCTCTTGCCCTGTTTTGCTGACTTGAGTAAAAATTCTATCTCTCCTTAACGTTCCATGGATCCGATTCGAATTGAACCTGCGTTTCCCTCACCATTGACCGGCCAGCCAGATTTCACATTGCATTACTATTTAGTGTCAATCCATAAATTGTATCTTACAGCCCAATATGTGACTTTTTACGACGCCATCACTATTTGTTTTCATGGCTCGGCAAAGGCCGATCTGAAGATCAACACCCACAGAGGAAACAGGAGGAATCACGATGAAAAAGGGTATTAAAACAATCGGATTTGTTATTCTTTGTCTGTTTTTTGTTTGCGGCACCTCACTGGCTGAACGTGAAAAATTCGGGGTGGACAAACGCCACGACCAGGTGGCTCGGCTGAAGGTTAAAACCAGCGATGAGAAACATCGTTGGAAGATGGTGATGCCCTGGAGTAAAGGCCTCCTGTTCTACGACCTGGCAGTCCATTTCTGCGATACGGTCCGCTTGGCTTCAGGGGGCCGCCTGGACATCAAAGCGTTTTCCGCCGGTGAACTGGTTCCGGCCATGGAGTGCTTTGATTCGGTGGCCAAAGGATCCTTTGAGGCCGGCCATGATTGGCCTGGCTACTGGCAGGGAAAGGATCAGGCATTTACCGCCTTTGCCTCTGTCCCTTATGGGCTGGACGCTGAACTCTATAATATTTGGTTCTATGAACGTGGCGGCCTGGAGATGATGCAGGAACTTTACGGCAAGTATGGGCTGTTTGTTCTGCCCGGGGGCCAGGTGGGGCAGGAGATGGGGCTGGCTTCCAGAAAGCGTGCCGAAAAGATCGCCGATTTCAAAGGGCTCAAGGTTCGTACTGCCGGCTGGTACATGGATATTTTGAATCAGCTTGGGGCCTCAGCCGTGGCCACACCCGGTGGTGAAATCTACCTTTCCTTGCAAACCGGTGTCCTGGATGCCGCTGAATTCTCCTCTCCGGCAGTCAATTGGCCCATGGGCTTTGATGAAGTCACCAAGTATGCCATTCAGCCGGGCGTACACCAGCCAAGCTGCCAGTTTTCCTTTTTTTTCAACAAAAAAGCCTATGACAAACTCAGTGATGACCTGAAATGGATCATTGATACGGCGGCCAAAGAAACCCAGCTGTGGAGTTACTCCTGGATCAATAACCTCAACGCCGAAGCCATCCGTCGTTTCAAAGAGAAAATGGAAATTGTGCGCATGGACGATGCGGCCATCATGGAGTTCGCGAAAATTTCCAACCAGTACCTTGAAAAACTCAAAGCCGAGCATGCTTTTCTCAAGAAAGTCCTTGATTCTCAGGAGGCCCTTAAAGAGGATTTCGCAGACTGGCGTCAATCTCGAAAAGGGGTGACACCCTGGCCCATCAAGGATGTGATCAAGGGCAAGTTATACGAATAGGAGGGGGCCCATGCGTGCATTAAGCAAATTCATTGACCGGCTGGTGGCCTTCCAGGCCGAGGGCTCGTCCATGCTCATGATCCTTTTGGTGATCATCATGTGCACGGAAGTTTTTCTCAGGTATGTGTTGAAATCCCCCACCATTTGGGGCCTGGAATTCACCACCTTTTTGTACGGCATGCATTTTGTGCTGGGATACGGCTACACGGAACAGTTCCATGGCCATGTCCGGGTGGATATTTTCACAACCAAATTGAGCCAGAAGAAGCAGGATATCCTTTATATTGTTACAACCATTATAATCTCCCTGCCGGCGTGTATTATGCTTTGCATATGGTCCTTTGACAACGCCTGGCAGTCCACCCGGACCTTTGAACGGAGTGCCAGTGCCTGGGGGCCGCCCATCTGGCCCGTGAAGATTTTTATGGCCCTTGGATTTACGTTTCTGGCGCTGCAGGTTTTGTCCAATCTTATTAAAAAAATCAGTGCATTGCGCTCAACCCAAAGCGATTAGACGAGGTGTCCGATGAGCCCGGAATTGATGACCATTCTCATGTTTGTCACTTTGATTGCGTTCATTGTCGCAGGTGTGCCCCTGGCCTATGCCCTTGTCGGAACGGCTACGATTATTGGTCTGATCGACAACGGATTCAATGTGGACGCACTGATGGGCATGTTTATCAACAATGCCTGGGGAACTATGAACAATATTGTTCTGGTGGCAGTACCCCTTTTTATTCTGATGGCCCAGTTGCTTGAACGCTCAAAGATTTCCGATGCCCTTTTTGAGTCGCTCTATATTATTTTGGGGGGTATCCAGGGCGGGTTGGGCATTGCTGTTGTCATCGTCTGTGTTATCCTGGCTGCGACCACCGGTATCGTCGGTGCTTCGGTGGTCGGCATGGCCATGTTGGCTGGGCCCAAGCTGCTTGAAAAAGGATATGACAAATGCATGTCTGCCGGATTGATCTGCGCCGGCGGAACCCTGGGCATTCTCATTCCGCCCAGTATCATGCTGGTGGTGTACGGGGGCCTGACCGGAATGAAGGAAACGTCTGTGGGCAATCTGTTCGCAGGAGCCATTGTTCCCGGTTTGATTCTGGCCAGTCTTTATTTGATTTATGTCTTCGTGATTTGCCGTATCTTCCCTGAATGGGGTCCCAGCATCGAGGCTGCCGAGGCCCGCAAATACAGCGGCCGAAAAAAGCTGATCATGGTTTTGAAATCCCTGGTCCCCCCTATGCTTCTTATTTTTGCTGTCATGGGAACCATCCTGGGCGGTGTGGCCACGCCGTCTGAAGCTGCGGCTGTGGGGGCCATGGGTGCGGCCTTGTTGGCGGCTGCCTTTCGTAATCTGACCTGGACCGTGGTCCGTGAGTCTGGTCTTGCCACACTGAAAACCACGTCCATGGTGATGATCCTGGTATTGTTCGGAAATATGTTCAGTGCCACCTTTTTGTTCATCGGTGGCGGTGATGTGATGACCGATCTGCTGATCGGCGGAGATTTGAATAAGTGGACGATCCTTTCCATCATGTTGGGGAGTATTTTTGCCTTGGGCATGTTCATCGACTGGGTTGCCATTTTGCTGGTGACACTGCCGGTTTATCTGCCCATCAGCCTTGAATTGGGGTTTGATCCCTTGTGGTTTTCCATGCTGGTCTGCGTGATATTGCAAACCTCGTTTTTAACGCCGCCCTTTGGTTATTCACTCTTTTACTTCGCCGGTGCGGCTCCGCCCGGCTATACCATGTCCATGATTTATAAAGGCGTGATGCCTTTTATAGTGTTGCAGTTGATCGGCGTTGTGCTGTGTATTCTTTTCCCGGAATTGATCACCTATCTGCCTGACTTGTGGCTCAATTAAGAAAGCATAAAAGAAAAGACCGGGCCAAAGCCCGGTCTTTTCTTTTATTGGGGGATAAAATCAACCG
The DNA here is from genome assembly GCA_018818835.1 of Pseudomonadota bacterium. Lineage (GTDB taxonomy): Bacteria > Desulfobacterota > Desulfobacteria > Desulfobacterales > Desulfolunaceae > JAHIRD01. Next base: position 18,937 of record JAHIRD010000104.1, on the reverse strand, counting down.
GGCGTTTCTCAACCAGACGAATGGCCGTCTCAGGGCAGGTCCCGTAACAGAGACCACATCCAAGGCAGAATTCTTCGTTGATTTGGGCCACATCATCGATAATGTCGATGGCCTTGAATTTACAGCGGTCCACACAGGTGCCGCAACCGGAACAGGCTTCCGGATCCACCTGGGCACAGAACCGGCTGGGGGCCGTGAGATTCAGTCGTTCGGAGATAATAAGGGGCAGGGTCTGGCAGCAGCATTCGCAGCAGTTGCAGATAAAATGCCCCACGTGGGACTTGTTCATGGTCACATGGACCAGCCCTTTTTCCTCACAGGTTTTGATCAGGGCATAGGCTTCCTCTTTTGTGATCTCCCGGCCCGTGCCGCGATCCAGGGTGTATCGAGCGGCGTTACCCACCTGGATACAGGCTTCCACAGGCATGTCACACTTATGGGCAATGACACGGCAGGTGCATTTGGTCACGGCCAGGACCTCGGATGTATCAATGATCGTGTTGACGCTGTCCATATCAAGAATCTTCTGTTTTCCGGGGTCCACAGCTTCTTCAACGGCAATGACTCGGGTAAAGGCCGTGGGAAGAAGTTTGGTGATCATGCGGGCATAATCCGGCCATTCGGTTTCCATGAAGGTTTGCCAGAGATCATGGTAGGCTTTGGTGGCCTCGGGCCATAAAATGGTGCCGTCATGGAACTGGATCAGGTCCCGGCACATCTTGTATTTGGTCTGGCCGTCCCGAAGGGATTTGAAAGCAAGACCTTTGACATAAAGGGTCCGGCACATCCCATCCACCTGATCCACGGATTTCCCCACGCCCTTTGCAAGATCCTCGGGGCTTCCGGGCATGCTCATCAGAAGTTCGGCTTCATCCTTATCCGCGATCATTTCAAACAGCTGTGGAATGAGCTTGGATCCCGAAAGAAAAATCTTGTCAGCCATTTTGTCGTAAATCGTTTTTTCCATACAGGTCTCCTTTGGCCTCCGGCGGCCCTGCCGGGGGCCAAACTTTTGAAAAGTTTGACAAACAATTTTTTTTAGCGTTTCACGGCTCCAGCCTGGAAACATTTACCTGGAAGAGTTGCCTCCCATCGTGCGGAGGCATATTTTTATTTTGTAATCGTTTTCACCCGATCTTTTAGCCAATCAGCCCAGGGGCCAATGCCCTGGCCGGTACGGGATGAAATTTCGAAGATGGTAATATTCGGGTTGATGGAAAGAACCCGTTGCCTGAACAGATCCAGGTTGAAGTCAGACAGCTCAAGGTAGTCGATTTTGTTGATCAAAAGCACCTGGCAGATGGAAAACATCAGGGGGTACTTCAAGGGCTTGTCGTCGCCTTCGGGCACGGAAAGGATCATGGCGTTGATATGGGCCCCTGTTTCGAACTCGGCCGGGCAGACCAGGTTTCCGACATTTTCAAGGATGACCAGATCAAATCTACCAAAATCCATGGCCTCAAGGCCCGTTCTCACCATGGTGGCATCCATGTGACAGAAGCCACCGGTACGGATCTGGATGGCTTCGGTACCCGATGCCGCAATTTTTTCCGCGTCCACCATGGAATCGATATCCGCTTCCATGACACCGACCTTCAGATCGTTTTTGATCTTTTCAAGGGTGGCGAGAATGGTTGTGGTTTTTCCTGCGCCGGGGGAGGCCATCAGATTGACCAGACACGTTTTTGATTGGGTCAGCTCATCGTTCAGAGCCTTTGCCATGGCATTGTTATCCGCCAGAATATCTTCCTTGACTTCAATGAGTCTTACCGTATCGCTCATAGGACCTCCATATTTTTAATAATATATTCCCTACCCGAAACCAGGCTGTGCTTTTCACCTGAACAGGACGGGCAGACAGGCTTCGTGCCGTCTTTAATATTGATTTCAAAGGAATGACCACAGGAATTACAGCGCATGACCACAGGCATGCGCTCAATGACAAGCTTTGCCCCTTCGGCAACCCCGCCTTTACTCAAATGGTCAAAGTACTGCTGCATCCAGGTGTCCTCCAGATCGGACATGGCCCCCACCTGGAGGTAAATGGTCACAACTTTTTGAACCTGGTTGGCTTCGGCATGTTTCAGCACCACAGAAAGAATGCTGTTGATCACCGGTAGTTCATGCATGGGCATATCCTTATAAAATGGCCTCCGGCGGCCCTGCTGGGGGCCAAACCCCTCACTACGCTGGGGCAGGCCTTTAGAAAAGTTTGACAAACATGTATTTTATCAGATTGATTCCCAATTTATATAAAACACGAAAGAGATGCAACTCTTTCACTATGGTTTTTCTTACCATTCCCGAGCTATCCACCAACCTATTTGCCCAGATTTTTAAAGCTTGTCCCTGTTGAAGCAGGGATCTGGCCCCCGGAGGCATATCGTATTAAAACAAGCCTCAAAAGGGAAAAGCCCGGACCCGCTGTTTGATGGTCCCTGTTTCCACGGCCTTTGAAAAGTCATCGGCCAGGTGGCGACTTTTGTCTGCCACGGTCTGCCAATAGGCAAAGCGGCCATCATCATTCCCTTTGAATGCCATAAAATCATTTCGGTCAGGAATCTTAGCATAAGGAAGATCCCGGATAAAGGACCGTGAAGGGCAAATCATCAACACATGGTCCATATGCTCTTTACGGGGTTTTCGGAATGAAAGGCTTTTATCCAGCCATCCCGGGGTAACCCGGTCCGTGTAATGGGGGAAAAGAACAATGTCCCCATTCACGCCATAGGGAATATCCAGATGATAATCCACAAGACCCCCATCCCTGAATGTTCCGTGTCCTGCTCCGGGAATGTCATGAATACCCGCCATGATCAAGGGGATGGCCCCTGAAGCAAGAATACCCTGGACAAGATTTTCCCTGGAAATGGGAACCTGTCGGGTTGGAAGGGAATTCATGGTGTGAAAGGGCGCCTTGTCTCTGGAATCAAAAAACAGGGTGCGTTCAAAAAACAGACCAAGGTTTTTCCGACTGAGCAGATTCCCCATAAGGGCGGGGAGAAAACCCAGGGCCTGGATCATTTTGTTATCATGTGCAGTGAGTCCCTTGCACCGGTCCGTCAGGAAATTCAGGCGCATGAAGGGATGACTCAAAACCTGTTCCACGCCGGAATCTCCGAGATAATGGTGTATGATATCACGGCTTTTTTCCGTAATCTCAAGCGGGCTGGGTTTATCAGCATATGCCTGATGGATATAGGCATCAAGAAGCTTGTCAATGGATTCTTCAGGCGTGTTCCCCATGGCCGCAGCAAAGCGGAAAGCACCAATGGACGAACCGATCAGATAAAGAGGGTCAGACCTTTTTACCATCCATGAGGAAAAGATAAACTGGTCCAGACCGTATAGCACAATCCACTTGGGTCCGCCCGCAGCCCCTGCGATCACCTTGATCATGTCCGGTGTCAGCCCTTTTTCACGGATCTGAGCAAGGGCTTTTTCTCCGGCATAAAATAAGAGTTTTTCAGGCATTGTTCTTTGTTCCTGTGGTGTGAATCATTTTAGCACCTGCTGCATAGGTGAAACTAATTATTGGTCCCATGAGTCCCATGGGACGTATGGGACCTATATGGTCGTTTAACATCAATGACATATTTGTCAAACTTTTTAAAAGTTTGGCCCCCGGCAGGGCCGCCGGAGGCAAAAAACATGCACGTTCCCTGTTCTTTATGCCCAGGTGATGGCCGGGGTATTTCTGGGGGGCATGCGGTGGTATTTGAATTTGGGGAAGCCCACCATCATGGCGCCGTGGTTTTCCATGTTGTTTGCAGTCAGGCCCAGGGCTTCCTTGAGGGGAGGCCAGGTCATGGCAGCGGCATTGAAAAAACCATTCCAGCAACCGCCCAGGCCAAAGGAGGGGATGGCCAGTTCCAGATAGGTCATGGCAATGATACAAGCCGGTTTTGCCATGATGTTGGTTTTATGGCCATTGGTCAGGATCAGGTGCGGAGCATCACGACTCACCGTGTCCAGGCCGAAGGTCCATCCGGCCACAACCATGTCCAGGTGGAGCAGGGCCGCCACCTTGGGTTGCTCCTTGATTACATATTTCATCCAGTCAATGACCATGCCGCTCAGACGTTTCACCTCATCCCGCTCGTAAATCACCTGCCATGAAACAGGCTGGCTGTTATGGCCGGACGGGGCATGGGAGGCAATGCGGATCAATTCGGCAAGGGTTTCCCTGTCCACGGCTTTTTCCTTGTAGGTCCGGATGGATCGCCTGTAGCGAAGGAAATGTTCGGCCTGCTTGGGATCCAGCAGCAGCTCTTTATTCACGGGCAGACATTCCGAGGGCGTAAGGGTATCCAGGGATAGAGCGGCTGTGGGGCAGACAGCCACACAGTGTCCGCATCGAATGCACAGGGTCTCGGCCCCGGCAACAGGAACAGGGGCCTCGTCTTTCATCTGTATTATTTTCATGGGACATTCTGCAACGCAGATCCCGTCTTTATTGCATTTTTCCATATCAATGGTCATAAAGGTCATGATTGTTTCCTCTCTGTTTTGGTGTTAAATTTATATCTTGCCTCTTTCCATCCCCATACGAACATACATATCCATGTGATTTTCAGGTGGATCATACAACAGGTCTTGGGGCTTTTTGATCAGGGACAGGGCTTCCGACGGACATTTTGTCACGCACAAGCCGCAACCGATACACCGGTCCAGGTTGATCCGGGCCTTGTCATCCTGCATGGTGATGGCGTCGATCTGGCAGCGGTCCAGGCAGACCTCACAGCCCACACAGGCATCCTCATCGATTCGTGCAAAATAACTGCTTTTCACTGCCTCGGCAGGTTTTTCCTGCATTTTCAAGGAGGTCATCATGCCGCAGCAATCTCCGCAGCAGGCGCAAATGGCTCCGGAATCCTTGGAGTTCAGGGGCTGGACCACCAGGGCATGCTCATCACAAATTTTCAGGATATCCAGGGCCTCGTCAACGCCCACAGACCGTCCCATCTTGTTTTCTATGTAGTAATCGGCAGCGGCCCCAAACATCATGCATGTTTCAAGGGGTTTTTCACACAGGTCAGCCGTGACTTTTCGGACCATGGTGCGGCAGACACAGTTGGCCACCGCGATTTTTTTCTGGCGTTTGATGATGGCAATGGCATCGTCATAGGGGGCAATGGGCCAGGAGGTCACGATCTCAGTGTTGATGGGCACGGCACGCTGGTGGGGCGTTGACAATGAGGCCAGGGACTTGATAAAGCCGTTTTTGCCGTAAATCGCCATGTCCATGGCCAGCTTGGAATTGGTCGCCAGGTTGTTCAACTGGAATTCCATGAGTCCGACAACAAAGGGAACAGCACTGTAACGGGCCAGACCCTTTTTCCGAACCCTGAACAGCTGGCCCTTTTGGGCCATGGTCTCCAGCATATCAGAAAGACTGCCCGTATCTTTCCCAAGGCGCAAGGCCACCTCATCAGCGGATTCAGGGAAAGGTGCCATTTCAAGGAAAAGAGCGGCTTCATCCGGTGAAAAAATGTTTTTCAATACCTTGAGTTCGACCTTGCTTTCCGTTTCCGGAAAACCCGTGGCCCATTCGTCTAATCGAGCCCTTACCTTTTCATACACATCCGTCATAAAAACTCTCCTAAAAAATTAAAAATAGTTCATCCCAGTTGGGATATGACACCCGGAAGCCTTTAATAATTTAAACCACCCGTTCGCGTTGCTCACTGAAGGACACGAAGAGCACGAAGAAGGGCAAAGATTAAGCCTCTGGCGGCCCTGTCGGGGGCCAAACCCCTCACTACGCTGGGGCAGGCCTTTAGAAAAGTTTGATAAATAATTTTATCCTGCCGCTAATGCCGTAAATTATCGCTAATATTTAAAAGTAAATCTTATATTTACACACCAAACACCATGACCCATTTTCCCAGATTTTTAAAGCTTGTCCCAGCGAAAGCCGGGATCTGGCCCCCGGAGGGCCGCCGGAGGCGTTTTTCTTCGTGTCCTTCGTGTTCTTCAGCGACCAAAGGGAGCGGGTGGTTAAAATCAATTTCTTTTCTTTATGTCCTCCATGCCCGTGTAAAAAACAGATAAATCTAACGTCATGGCCAGTTGTCCTGGAGGTTTTTTCCCCAATCCCATCCAGGCGCATATTTGTCAATAAAGGCCATGGCCGCACCGGCCCTGAGGCTTTGGCGTGTTTGATCGGACACGGGGACAAAATTCAAATCTTTAAATATTTTACCGATATCACCCCAGCCCACCGGGTGGTCCGAGCCGAAAAAGATCCGGTCTTTGTATTTTTCCAGGTTATGTTCAAGCAGGCGTTCAAACACTCCGCCCGTGAGGGAAGGAGCCAGATAAGGCTTAAAGCTGTGTCTGAGAAACACGAACACGCCCGTGGCATCCAGATAGAGCTCCGGAAATTCGTCCATCATGTCAAACACCTGGGCCAGTTCGGGAAACCCCATGTGAACAAAGACCGTGGGCAAGTGGGGATAGCGCCTGAGCAAGGCCCTTAGATTTTGAATGGGCATGGTTTGACCGTAAAAGGCTTCAAAACCTGTATGAAAACACACCGGCTTGGCCGCTTCCTGGAGAAAGGCATACAAGGGGTCCATGCGGGGGTCCCAGGGATCGAATCTCTGGATAAAGGGGTGAAGTTTGAAACCGGCCACCTTGTCATGGACCAGGAGTTTTTCCGCAACCCGGGCCTTGTCCGGTGTGTCCTGGTGGATCCCTGCAAAGGGGATGGCCCCTGGGGTTTTTTTGCAGAAGTCGGCATTAAAGGCGTTCAGGCTGTCTGTTTCATCCGCGGAAAAAGGGTAAACCATATTGAAAAAATGGGTGGTCCCCCCTTTTTTAAGATCCTTGACCAGATCCTGGGCCGTGGCATCCACCGACACGGGATGGCGGGGAAATGCTTTTTTCATCCAGCGTGCCAGGCCCTGGATACGCCAGTTGGTCAGGATGTGGACGTGGGTGTCAATCTGGAAATCGATGCTGTTCATAGCCCTTACCTGAATGCCTTGGTAAAGGCATTAAATCCTTGACGTTCAAGGTCCATGCCCTGGTCAAAACTCCCCGTGTTTCGATTTTCAATAAGGGCTTTGACCGTCATCATCATCAGGGGGTTTACGGCACAGATCTGGCCTGCAATTTCAAAGGCCCGATCCAAAAGGTGTTCGGCTGGAACCACCTCATTGACAAGACCCACAGCCAGGGCTTTTTCCGCAGATATAAACTGGCAGGTCAGGGACATCTGTTTGGCCATGCGCTGGCCCACAGCCTGCTGAAGCAATTGGGTAATGCCCCACCCCGGATGGATGCCCACTTTGGCATGGGTATCGGCAAAACAGGCGTGCTCCGAGGCAATCAGAAAATCACAGTTCAGGGCCAGTTCAAACCCGCCGGTGATGGTGGGGCCGTTGACCGCACCGATGATGGGCTTGGTGCATGCGGAAAAAACAGACAGCATATCCGAACCATCGCCCCTGGGATCAAAGAGATTGTCCTTGCCCAGGCAGCCCAGATCAATGCCCGAACAAAAGGCTTTGCCCTGGCCTGTGATGATGGCTGCCATAATCGTGTCATCGGATGCCACCCGTTCCACGGCATCGTATAATTGGGATAAAAGGGCCTGGTTCATGGCATTTCGCCGCTCGGGCCTGTTCAGGGTGATCAGGGCAACCTGATCCTTTATCTCAAACAGAACTTCCTGTTCCATGAGGTATTTCTCCTTAAATCATTATTCATAGCCATAACAAGAAACCCCTTGAAGCTATCAAGGAGGTTCATTTACAGCAAGGTGTAATGGTTGATCGGGTCGCAGTGCTCATCCGGAAATTGCAGATTGTGGTTCAGGCCAAGGCCGCAGGTTTTTTGAAACCGCAGGCATAGCGGAGCTATGTTGAGGATTTCAAAAAACCGAGAACGCCGGCATGGACCGCAAGGTGCAATTTCCATGTGTTTATGCAAGCATTCCACCATCACAAGTAATACAAGACCCTGTGGTGTAAGAGGATGCATCGGAGGCCAGATAAAGAACCGCGCCGACCATTTCTTCGGGCTGGGCCATGCGCTGGAGGGGAATCTGGGACACCACCATATTTTTCACATCGTCATTGGCCGTGATGGCTCCGGAAAATTTTGTATCCGTGAGTCCGGGGAGGAGGGCATTGACCCGGATCCCGAATGGCGCAAGCTCCTTGGCAAAGGCCTGGGTCATGCTGATCAGCCCTGCCTTGGTGATGGAGTAGATGCCCTGGAGAAATGCAGGGCGGACGCCATTGATCGAGGACACATTCACGATGGTTCCCCCGCCTTTTTCTTTCATCATCCTGGCCGCTGCCTGGGTCAGACAAAAGGGCGCTTTGAGATTCACGGCCATGGTTTTGTCCCAGGCCCATTCTTCGGCATTGATCATTTCACCGAAATAGGGATTGGCAGCCGCATTGTTTATCAGAATGTCCAGTTTTCCGTGTTTTTCCTTGATGGCGTTCATCAAACTTGTGATTTGGTCAAGATATCCCATGTTGCAGGCCATGGCTTCGGCTGAACCGCCTTTGTCCGTGATTTTTTTAACCACGACCTCCAGGTCTTCCTGTTTCCGACTGACCAGGATGCAATGGGCACCTTGTTCTGCAAACGTAAGGGCTATGGATTCACCGATTCCCCGGCTTGAACCTGTGATCAGGGCGATTTTATCGTTCAATGAAAAGTTAACCATGTGATCCTCCGTATAGTGATTCATATTTCAAAAAAGATTTTATTGATCGTCGTATTCTTGGTTCAGTTATTTGTTCTTATCATTTGCAATCCCCTGAAATGCAAGGAATGCTTCCGCAGCCTCTTCAGGCCGCTCGATCATGGGAAGATGCCCGGCGCTTTCCATGATCACACAGGTGGCATTGGCCATCTTTTCGCACAAGACCCCTGCTCCTGAAACATGGAGACAGCGATCATGATCACCCCATAAAACCAGGGTGGGGATGGTTGACCCTGTAAGCAAGGTGTCGATGGATGTTTTATCCGTGATGATGGCTTTGAAAACAATGTCTTTGATGGCTTTTTCAGCAACGGACTGCCTGGCCAGCATGGCCATAATGGATGAGGGAATATAGGGTTTTTTGTAAAACACAAAATCCAGCGTGGTATCGAATTCCTCCGGTGTTTCATTGATCAGGGGGTTTTTCCCCTCCATAAGAGCCTTGCCCAAGTCACTTTGTTCCGGGGCATTCACGGCTCCTGGCGCCACAAGCCAGAGGCTTTCCACCTGGTCCGGGTACATGGATGCGTAGACGCCTGAAATGGCTCCACCCATGGAGCTTCCGCCCAGATGGATCTTTTTAAGTCCCAGGGCTGAAACAAAATCATGGAGACGTTGGGCCTGGGCTGACAGGGAATAATCCAGATCGGTTAATTTCGAACTTTCACCAAAACCCGGAAGATCAGGCGCTATGACCCGGAAATGACCGGTCAGGTATTTGGACACCCGGGTCCAGTTGTCCTTGTCTGCGCCGAACCCGTGAATAAGAACAAGGGCAGGGCCTTTCCCACCGTCAAGGTAGCGGATGTCAATGCCGTTTATCGTGGTGGATTTGACCGCAAGATGGGCGGCCCCACGTTCAAGATTCTGGGTGAAAACAAAGACTTTTTCCGGGTTCATATGGCTGTAGGTCATGAATCCGGCCACCAAGAGCCCCACAAGAATGAAACAGATGAGAATGATTTTTTTCATGGTGTGCATCCCTTTAAAATGGTCATGGTTCCCCCGGTAACGCTATGAAATACCGGCCAGTTCAGTGAACATGCTGATTTCGGGTTTCCCGTCGAGCATGGGTTTCAGGGTTTTGAACAAGGCCTTGAAATACTCGGTGGAACTGTGGGCCACCAGGGCATCCAGATCCGTGTATTTTTCGTAGAACAGAAAAACCCTGGGGTTGTTCTGGTCCTTATGGAGTGTATAGGTGATGGTCCCAACCTCTTCTTTGACCAGGGGAATCATATCGAGAAGGGCTTTTTCCATATCTGCTTCCTTACCGTTTAACGCCGTCATTTTGGCCACAACAATCATGTTGCCTCCTTTTTAATAAATCATTTTGTTTAGAGTTTCGATTGATTGATGACATTCAGGGCTGTTTTTTCAAGAATCTGGACAGCGCCGATCAAAAGTGCAAAACGTTCGTCCTTGGTGATGCCCTCGTAGTATCGTTTGTAGATCTGCTGTGCGATGACCGCAAGCCTGAAAACACCAAAACAGTAATAAAAATCCATGGCCTTCATGTCACGGCCTGTTTTTTCTCCGTATCGAGCGATCAGTTCCTTGCGGGTGAGGGCTCCATCAATGTGGGTGGGCATCATCCGCATGATCTTCGCTTCATCAGAATCGTTTTTTTCAACCCAGTAGGCCAGGGAATTGCCCAGATCCAGCAGAGGATCGCCATAGGTGGCCATTTCCCAGTCAAGGACCCCGATGATGTTCATGGGATCCCTGGGGTCCAGGACCACGTTGTCGAGTTTATAGTCGTTATGAACAATGGTGGGGTGCTCTGTATCGGGCTGCATCTTTTCAGCCAGCCAGTTCATGACTGTCTCGTAATCAGGGGCATCCGGAGTCTTTGCTTTGCGGTACCGGCCGCTCCATCCCTCAACCTGCCTTTTGACAAAACCTGCGGGCTTTCCAAGATTTTCAAGGCCCACGGCCTTTACATCTATGGAATGGAGCTCCACCTGGACATCCAGAAGCTTTTCGCAGAGCTTTTTCATGCTATCAGCCGGCATGTCCATTCCCTTGGGGATGTTTTTTCTGAGAATGATTCCCGGAATCCTCTCCATCACATAAAAGGGGCAGCCCATGATTCCGGGGTCTTCTGTGTACGAAAGGGGCTTTGGGCAGTAGGGGTAAACCGGTCGCAGTGCCGAAAGAATTTTGAATTCTCTGCCCATATCATGGGCGGATTTGATGTTGGCACCCACGGGAGGACGCCGGAGTACCATTTCAGTCTCACCCACCTTGATCAGGTAGGTCAGATTGGAAAATCCGCTGGGAAACTGCTGAATTTCAAGGGAACCGGAAAGACCGTCAATGGTGTCCTTCAGGTAGGCTTCCAGAATTTTGGGTTCCAGCTCCTCTCCTTGTCGTATATCTTTGGGTTTATCGATATGCTCCATTTATGTTCTCCGATATATTTTATCTTTAGGGCCGGTTCATATCAGGCCAGACAAAAGGATGTTACGCAGGAAATGACGTAATCTGCATACTCATCCACGGTAATGTTTCGTTTTTTGTATTTCCAGCGCTTCAGGTACCAATCCTGCTGCATGGCCTTGATCAGACTGGCCGTGAGCCGGTGATTTTTGGGTTTGAAAACACCTTTTGTTTCACCGAGTTCAAGAATATCAACCAGGATCTGCTCAGTGTAGGACTCCATGGCCTGGGCCGCTTTGAGCTCTTCCTCGCAGAGGTTCCGTGCTTCCATGAAGGTAAAGAAAAACCAGGGCCGGACCATTTCACTCAAATAGATATGGGTTTTGATCACGGTGCTGAGCTTTTCCATGGGGTTGTCAACGGTTTTTATGCAGTCCACAAGAACGCCCTTGACCATGGACCGTCCCTGGCGCTGGATGATCTCCAGCAGCTCGTCCTTGCTTTTGAAATACCCGTAAAGCGCACCCATACTCAGACCGGTCTCACGGCTCAGGTCACGCATGCTCATTGCCTGAAACCCTTTTGTATAGGAAATTTTGAAAACCGCATCAAAAATTATTTCAAAATTCTTGATGGCGGTTTTCTCTTTTTTAATCCGAATATTTTCCTGGTTCTCCCGATACACTTCCCGGCAGATCGTCTGCTTGGTTTCGGTGATTTTCTGTTTAAATTCCGCGTAGGTCATGGTTTTTCCAACATCCGATGCACATATATTTGAAGATAATCAACCTATTTTACAACTTTACCTTCATAAGTCTTTAAGATGCGCTTGGCAAGGGACATCTTGTGAACCTCATCGGCGCCATCGTAAATACGGGCGGCTCTCTCGTGTCGGAAGAAATAGGCCAGAACCGTATCATCAGTCATGCCCAAACCGCCGTGGACCTGAAGCGCCCTGTCCACAACACGATTCATGGTGTTGGCCACCAGGTATTTGATCATGGAAATGTGGTCACGGGCGGCTTTTGCACCCACATTGTCAATCTGCCATGCCGCATTCAGGGTCATGAGGCGGGCTGCTTCGATTTCCGCGGCCGAATCGGCAATCCACTGGCGGACGATCTGCCTGGAGCCCAGGGTGCTTCCGTCCGGGTGGATGACTCGTTCGTTGGCACGGTAGCACATGAGGTCAAAGGCCCGTTTGCAGATTCCCAACCAGCGCATGCAGTGATGAATTCGTCCGGGCCCAAGGCGTTCCTGTGCAATGGCAAATCCGTGGCCTTCGGGTCCCAGAAGATTTTTCTGTGGGACACGGCAGGACTGGTAAAGAATTTCAGCATGGCTGGCGTAATCACTGCCCGAGTGTCCCATGACCGGGATGTTGCGAACCAGGTTGAAGCCCGGCGTTTTGGTGGGGACGATGATCATGCTGGCCTGGAGATAGGTGTGGGCTTCGGGATTGGTGACGGCCATGACAATGGCGAATTCCGCGCCGTCTGCTGCGGTGGTGTACCATTTGTGGCCGTTGATCACATAGTCGTCACCGTCTTTGACAGCGGTGGTTTCAAGCATCACGGGGTTTGATCCGGGCATATCCACTTCGGTCATGGAAAAACAACTGCGGATTTTACCCTGAATCAAGGGTTTGAGATAGGTCTCTTTTTGCTCGTCATTACCGAACATATGGAGAATTTCCACGTTTCCCGCATCCGGTGCCTGGCACCAGAAGGTGAAATGTCCCAGGGGCGAACGGCCCAGGGCTTCGGAAACCAGGCCATGTTCAAGAAGGGACAGGCCCATGCCACCCAGTTCCGCCGGGAAATTCGGGGCCCACAGCTCCATTTTTTTTACCATTTCCTGTTTTTCCCGAATGACAGGAAGCATCTCAAGGAAGTCATGGCTGAGATACTCAGCCTCCATGGGGATCAGTTCCTTGTCCACAAACTCGTTGATCATGCCGATGATGGTCTGCATTTTTTCTGATACGCTGAAATCCATAATTACCTCCGGAATGTTTGGTTAAATAAGCATGTACGTTTTTTATACATCATTATATATTAGTTGAACTCCTTACCTGTAGGTTAAAAGTTCGGGTTTGTTTTCAAGCTCAAGATGGGAAAGGAGATTAAAGTATAAGAGATTGAATCGTCCTTTCTTATAATCAAGCAGGGTCACCGAAGTGTTTTTCACCCACCAGGCCAGACGCATGGCCTCATGGTCCGAAAGGCCCAGGGCCATTTGCATGGCCACAGAGATCACGCCACCCGAGGTGAACACGGCAATACATGGTTTATCATCTTCCAGGTCCGTCACGCGAACAAGCCCCTCTCTCACACGCCCGGTGTATTGGGCATATGTTTCGATGCCCGGTGTGGCGTAGCGGCCGGAAACCCAGCGGTCCATGATCTTGCCGAACATTTTCTGAAATTCCCGGTTGTCCTTGAATATATTGGGAAGCACATGGTTCATGTCCGGTTCATCAACCAACAGTTCTGGGAGCAGAGCTGTGATGATGGGTTTAAAATCGTACTCGTTAAACGCCGCTTCAGATAACGCCTTCAAGGGGCGGCTACCCTGGCAGAGTTCACTAAGAGCGATATCCGCCGTGTCGATCTGGCGTTTCATGGTGCCCACGTAGGCGATATGAAATTCCGTGCCTGTGGATTTAAAGTATCGGCCAAGGATCCGGCTCTGGAGAATGCCTGTGTCCGAGAGTTTATCATAATCCGAATCACCGAATGATGCCTGGCCGTGCCGTATGATCCATAATTTCGTCATAGTGTGTCCAAAATCCCATGTTTTTTTTCATAAAGAGCCCGGCATGGCATGGCATGGCATGGCATGGCATGGCATGCCTGACTCCTGACGTGGGATACATAGTACCGGCGGAAAAAAAAACTGTCAACAAAAAAAGAACGAGCGTTCGCTTTTTGCCTTGATCTTTTTGAGTAACTGGGTTATTTTTTACGTAAAATTGATGAACCCAAAACAGCAGGTGGAATATGAACATTTTGGTATGTATCAAACAGGTGCCCCAGTCCGAGTCGGCCACTGTTATAAATGCTGATAAAACCTGGATCGTTCGAGGTGGTCACGTTGAATATAAAATGAACCGTTTTGACGAATATGCCCTGGAAGAAGCCCTTTTAATCAAGGAACGGCTGCCCGATGTGCGTGTGGATGTCATCACCTTTGGGCCGGAACGTTGCCGGGACGTATTGAAGCGGGCCTTCGGCATGGGGGCCGATGACGGTGTGCATATTCTGAGTCATGATAACAGATATAACGATCCTGGAACCCTTGCTGTCCAACTTGGCCGGGAAGCGGCCAAAGGGTCATACGATCTGATCTTAACAGGTATCATGTCCGAGGATATGATGCAAGCCCAGACCGGCCAGATGCTGGCGGAAAACCTGGGGTGGCCCTGCGTGTCTTCGGTGATCGGCCTGGATCTTAAGGAAAAACGTGCCCATGTGAAACGGGAACTCGAAGGCGGAATGAAGAGTCTGGTCCGGGTAACCCTCCCCTGTGTGCTCACCATCCAGGCCGGGATCAACATACCCAGGTATCCCACCTTGTCAAAGATTCTCAAGGCCAACAGGAAAGAGGTGAAAACCGTTCCCGACACCCAAATCGATCCTTTGCAATCCTGCGAGGTCATCCAGTACCCGGCAAAACAAAGAGCCGGTGTGGTGCTTCAGGGAAGCAGGGAAGACAAGGCCCGCGAACTCGCCCGTATCCTCAATCAAAAAAATATCATGAGGTAAACCATGGAAAACAGGGATATTCTGATTATCGGCGAACATCTGGACGGCAAACTCAAACCCTCTACCCTTGAACTGGTCACCTTGGGGCAGCGCATGGCCGAACAGGGCACCCGGACACTGGGCCTTGTCCTTATCGGGGACCATCTTGATGGAGTGTGTGAAGATGCAGCCCGCCAGACTGGCCTGGACATCCTGTACCTGCGGGTGCCGGGATGCGATTATTACAACGGGGACATTTATAAAACCCTGATTCAGGCCCAAGCTGTGGCCTGGAATGTGTCCCATGTGATCACGGCCCATTCCTCCCAGGGCACGGATTATGCTCCGGGCCTTGCTGTTCGTTTGTATGCGGCCTGTATCACTGGCGTGAACGGACTTGAGCAAACCGAAAACGGGGAGCCTCTATTTTCACGGGCCATCTGTGGAGGAAACTTTAACACCCTGATTCGATCCCAGTCCCGGTGCACTGTTCTCACGGTTCAGCCCGGCTATTTCCCGGCCCGGGATCATGTGGACAAACCCGGTCAGGTATCAACGGAAACCCATGAGTGTGTTTCCGAGACCACCCAGGTCATGGGCATGGAAAAAGCCAGAGCCGCTGCATCCGCCCTCGGCCAGGCCCGGATTATTGTCTCTGCCGGCCGGGGCATTGGATCCGAGGAAAATCTTGACGTGGTCCGGCGATTTGCAGCCCTTTTTCCAGGCTCAGCCCTGGGCGGAAGCCGGCCCCTCATCGACATGGGATGGCTGGAGTATAAACATCAGGTGGGCATCACCGGCGCAGTGGTTTCACCGGATGTGTACATTGCCTGCGGTATTTCAGGATCAAGCCAGCACATTGCCGGAATGAATACCTCGGGCTATGTGATTGCCATCAATACCGATCCCCATGCTGCCATCTTCAACGTGTCGGATCTGTGCATCGTGGATGATCTGGTCGGTTTTATGGAAGCATTTGAAACCCTTGTGGAAACTTAGATACGATTATACCGGGTAGGAAGGCCTTCTATACCAGACTTATGTATCAAGCATTATCCACAAATTCATCAATGGAACTCTGGTCGAAGCTGGGCAAATAGGTTGGGTGGCCCATTCCCTTCCTACACCGAAGTATGGGACGAGTCACTCTCCCCCTTGTCTCGCTCCCAGGCTCCAGCCATGCCCATGGGAGGCAGAGCTTTCATTTCAGACTTGTGACCCCATGATAATAATATTCGCCTGAATATTTGATGCAAATCTGTCATGCCATTCGTCTGAAATTATAAAATATTTATGATTTATCAAGAATAAATCGCGCCCGATTGCCGTGGCCCGACCCCATTTGCATCATTAGAACCCCCTTGTGGTAATAATTCTGGATGACACTATCATTCCAGCTGCTTAAATCTTAAAGCCATTATGCCTCAGGGAGGTTTTTTGTCTCTATTCTTTAATGATACTTTTGCATTTAAGCACCTTATTTAATTCAAAGCATTTGTCGATATCCCCGATAATTAAGTAAGGTGTCCCCCGAACTCCAACTATAAGTAAGGTGTCCCCCGAACGTCCCCGAACTAAGGTGTCCCCCGAACTTACCCACGCCCGGACCCCACGCCCGTTTAGCCATATCAATTAAAAAGTAACTAAAATTAGTTGCATTTTCATATAAATACTCCTATAATATCTAAAAAAGGATAAATATGAGTCGAAAAGAAAAACTTATTTCAAGGTTTCAACAACGCCCTAAAAATTTTACATGGGATGAATTGATAAGTTTGCTTAAATACATGGGATATCGAGAAATTAAAACTGGTAAAGCAGGTGGGTCTCGACGTCGATTTGTACATGATTCTGCTGCAACTATCACACTACACAAACCTCATCCTCAAAATATACTGAAACGATATGCTGTAGATCAGGTATTAGATATATTAAAACAGGAGGGAATGATATGAAAGATTTAATCCATTATAAAGACTATTATGGCTCAGTACATTATAGTGATGAAGATCAAGTTTTTTTTGGAAAGATTGAATACATCAAAAGTCTGGTAAATTATGAAGGTACTGATGTCAAAAGTTTAAAGCAGGCTTTCCAGGAGGCCGTTGATGATTATTTAGAACTTTGTCAAAGTGAAGGTACTAAACCAGATCAGTCTTTTCGGGGGAGTTTTAATGTCCGAACGGGATCTGAACTTCATCGGAAAGCTACTTTATATGCTAAAGAACAAGGTATGAATTTAAATAATGTCGTAATAAAAGCTCTTGAACAATTTTTATTAACCACAAATCGCACTTAACAATGGTGCCCCAGCTGACAATTACCGCGCTGTTCGATGCGCTAAATGCTGGGCCAGTCTTTGCTAAGGCTTCGCCCCGACATGCAAAAAGGTTGGGTAGCCCATTCTCATCCTATGCCGAGAATAGGGACGAGTCACTCTCCCCCTTGTCTCGCTCCCAGGCTCCAGCCTGGGGGTGTGTGCCGCATGGCTCCAGCCATGCCCATGGGAGACAGAGCTTTCATTTCAGACGTGTTGACCCCATGATAATAACATTCGTCTGAATATTTGATGCAATGTTGTCATGCCATTATGCTGAAATTATTGAATATTTATGATTTATCAAGAATAAAGATTTGACCCTAAGTTGCCTCTACTTTTTGATGACGAAGAACGCATCCCGCCCGATGATTTCATTCTTCAATTTAAAGCATTTTCCGATTTAAACAAAGACGATATACAAACTATAAAAGCGGTTATTGATGGAATAATACTTCGCCGTCAAGCCAGCAAATGGATCAACAAAGAATAAAAGGAACGTCTCTGTCCTCAGCCTACAGCCCATTTGGGCGGTCTTTAAGGTCCTGCGGGCAGTGCCGCCGGGCTGATTTTATTCCCCCGCCCGCCCAGGGTGTAGAGTTTCGAGCAGCGGGGCTATCATGCTGCCTGCATCTTCTTACATAATTATAGCCAATTATTCGACGTTCGGCCTGTCATCCGGTTTGCATAAGCAAAAAACCGACCGCCAACCCGATCATCCAATAATCGAGATTATGTAATCAGTCGCAGGCATCACGCCAGCCCCTTTTCTCAGTGTTCAGAGGTGTGGCGGGTTGGAGGGTGTCGCATAAAGCCCGTCTGTTAGGATTCAAATAGTGTAACACCCCTGCTGCCAAAATACTGTAACGCCTTCAGGGGGGTATCCCGCAGCCGTACCCAGCCTTATTAATTCATAAAATACCCAGCCTATCCAGCCTTTTAGGGAGAATGGTAATTCTGAATTGAACTTGGATGGGACGTTACACTATTTTGCGAATTATCGCTGAAAATGCCGTTACACTATTTCAATGCTAACACCCGTCCGCCCCCAGGGGCTCCCTGAGTAAAAGAGTAATGTGGTGGTGTGTGAATCAAAAGCGAGGCAAAAAAAAAGCGGTTAAAAAGAAAAAGAGGGCTTTTATCTTTTAACCGCTTTTGGGATTTACATGGCTGAATGGGTTGTTGGTGTTGGGTTTCGTGCCTCAACCCAACGGACTATTTATGATTTTGGTCGAACCCATTCACTAAAAATTGTTAATATTTCTTCTAAATTCTTTACGCCGCCTCTCCCCTTAAATACTTTATTTTCAATACGGCATGTTATCCAATTGTTGTCATCTCTCTCGATTCTGATCTCCTCAAAAGAGTAACTTTCTAGATTTGTATCTGCTATATCAATATCAACTAACCAGCCAGGATTATCCAAAGTTTCAATCTTTATTTGATAAGTGTGCTCCCAGTCATCATTACAGCATTCTTCAAAATAATCTTGTAGCCATTTAATAATGTTCATAATTTTATCTACTTATTTATAATTTTTTTGGAATTTCATCTGGCATTGCAGGCCTTACCCCACCTGGGATATCTTTTCCATGCACATGAGGAGTCAGAATATCTTGCCCTGTAATCTTATTAGCATGAGGCCCTCCAGTTATATCAACACGTTTTGAGGGTTCAAAACCACTTGGACTTTTAGGATTTGATGTATAAGTTTCGTAACCTTTGACATCTCCCCATTCACCTTTTATTACTGTATGGTCTCCC
>JAHIRD010000103.1 GCA_018818835.1 Pseudomonadota bacterium | reverse complement strand
CTTGATCATAAAAATTGCCTTTATATTATTGATAATATTAGACTTCTTTATCAAATTTCAATGAAAAAGGCAAGTGTTAAATTTGCAATTTTATAATTTTTTCAGTAACTTAACTTGAATTACTTTTTACGAGTTCATCATCTTTGGCGCTTAAACATAGCCGAAAAGGCATTACCGATTTCCCATGGAATTGATCCAGGGCCGATTAACGTGTTTCCCGTTGTTAATTCAATAATTGTATTTCGCTCTGGCTCACCAACGATCACAGCAATCAATGCAGAGGTATCAACTACAATATCCATATTTATCCTCATAAAATTAAATTATGGACAATTGTACAACACAATGTTTTTTTTGTCAAATACTCAGGAGATAGAACGCTACGTCATAAAGCGAAAATCTCTGAGTATTTCTCTTCAATTGCCGAAATTTCTGTTTCTGTCAATTTTTCGAATTCTTTTTTCTTTGCTCTTTTTGATAGTTTTCCATTGTTTTGACTAAGGAATACATGCCCTCAAGGCCCTTTGATCGGACTGATCGATCCAATATGCGTATATATGCACAATATTGGATTGACTTTGCGCACATGCGCACGTACAATAAATCACAAAAAAGAGAGAAACAAAAACAACCGACGATGAGGGGCATTGTGAAAAAGAAAGAATTGGAAAGAAAGCTTAAAGAAGCAGGTTTCTCTCAGATTCACGGGGCAAAACACGACAGATGGGTCAAAAAAGGACACCCGCCAATCACAGTTCCGAGACATCGTGAAATCAATGAACGCCTGGCCTTAAAAATACTGAAAGATGCGGGCATCAATTAGCATGAGGAGGAAAGACCATGCATAAATTTTACTACGCTGTTTTTGAAAAAGAAAACGAGGGCTATCTTGTCAGCTTTCCGGACTTAAAGGGCTGCAATACCTTTGCAGAAACCATGGAGAAAGCAATTGCAGCTGCGGAAGATGCCTTAGCAGGATGGCTTGAAGCAGCTGAACCTGCATTCATCAAAAAACCATCGACATATGAAACCATAACCCTTCGCCATCAGGGCGAAAACATCACGGTTATGGCTGTACCCGTGCGCAGGGATCTGATGTTGACATATGCCCCGAAACAAAAAGTCAACCTGTCATTATCTGTAACGACCGTTGAATTGATTGATTTTGAAGCCAAAAAACGTGGATTGAACAGATCGGCTTATATTGATGCGCTTGCAACACAAAAAGGAAGTGACTTGGGGGTATAGGCAGTGTGGATCAAACTTTTCAAAATTTGGTCCCCGGCAGGGCCGCCGAAAGCCATTTTTGCTCTTCTTCGTGCTATTATCTCATAAAATTTAATTATTTTTGCTGGAAGTTGTATGTAATGCCTAAATTTTATTGGTTTTTTCATGAATGGATTGAAACATGTGTTTGAACCGTTGGTAATGCTCGCTCACAAACGCCTTGCTGCCGATAATCCCAGATTCGGTAAAATACCTCTCAATCCTCTTTCCAGTCCTCAACAACTAATCCGGGAACCCGTTTAAACTCTTTTGTGTTATGGGTAATGACCACCCGGCCATAGGCCAATGCAATGGATGCAATCTGGGTATTCCTTTCACTGATGGAAATCCCATTTTTTTCCAGATATGATCTTATTTTTCCGTATTGTTCCGCTGCAACGACATCGAAGGGTATAATCTCAATAAGTGATCGAATGTGGTCCAATTTATTCATCCGCTCTTTCTTCCGGCTGGAGGATTTTTCAATTCCGAAAAGAATTTCGGCAACGGTGATTGTTGATATGGCCAACTCGCAGGGTCGGCAGGATTGCATTTTTGAAATGATCTGTTCATCCCCCCTCATCCAATAACTGACAATATTCGTATCCAGTAACATATCCATGATTAATCCAGGTCTATATCTTTCGAGGGCAAGGCAACAGGAATTTCAAAATCCGGATCAGTCGAAAACCTGTCCCAAAAGCCATCCGGCCACTCGGTTCTTTCCAAAGGTTCCAGAACCACACGCTTTCCTTCTTTTCTTATTCTGACCCTATCTCCATCAAATCGAAATTCTTTTGGCAACCTCACTGCTTGGGATCGGCCGTTTTTAAACAATCGAGCAATTGCTTCCATGGTTTACCTCCTTTACGAAGTCTATATCAGTATAGACCTTTTAACACCCTATATCAACGTCTCTTTTTGGTCATTAACTTTAAACGTTAATTTTAGCAGCAATTTTAGGATGGTAAGGATCTATTGAAGAATAGTTTAAATACTGTTGACCAGATAAAAAAAAGGGTTTTGAAGAAAAATCTTCAAAACCCTTTATTTTTTTATGGTGCCGAAGGCGAGACTCGAACTCGCACAGGCATGCGCCCACTAGACCCTGAACCTAGCGCGTCTACCAATTCCGCCACTTCGGCAATGGGACTGTGTATATCAACGATTTAGGTCCGGAGCAAGTGATTTATTTAAAAAAACGTATGGCCGGAAGAATCATATAAAAACGTTGATTTAAAAACAAAAAAAATTTATATATCCCTTTGAAATTCTTGTCAAGGTATTAGTAGGGATTTGTAATATATGAAATTAATTGAGGATCTTGAGCTCATCCATGAGCCCTTTGAAAAGGCAGTGATCACCCTTGGGAATTTTGATGGGGTTCATAAGGGCCATCTGGCTCTGTTGAATACAACCATTGAAAAAGCACATGAAATCCACGGGACATCCGTTGCCATCACCTTTGAGCCCCACCCCATCAGGGTCCTTGATAATGGTAGCCACCCACCCTTGATCACCATCTATGAGCAGAAGCTCGAGCTTCTGGAAAGAACCGGCATTGATGTCCTTTTAAGCATCCCGTTTACCCGGGAATTTGCCGATATGGAACCCAACGATTTTATTGAAGATCTTCTGGTCAAACGCTTGGGCATGAAGGCCATTGTGGTGGGCAACGATTATTCCTTTGGAAAGAAACGGCAAGGGAATATCGATTTATTGAGAGCCTATGGGGACAAACTCGGTTTTGAAATCATTATCCCCCAATGGATTACAGCGCCTGATGGAGATGACCGGATCAGCAGTACACGTATTCGGGACATGATCAAATCGGGTGATGTAAAAACCGTGCCTGAACTTCTGGGACGTCACTACCAGCTCAGGGGCAAGGTGGTTTCAGGACGGGACAGGGGCGGCAAGCTTCTGGGTTTCCCCACAGCGAACATCAATTTACGTGATGAGCTTTCACCGGAAACCGGTGTCTACGCCGTTACTGTTAAATGCCGTTTCGGACTATTCAAAGGGGTAGCCAACATTGGTTACAGCCCCACCTTTGATGACCATCTGTTCACCGTGGAAGTCCATATCCTTGATTTTAATCATGATATCTACAACCAGGACATACGGGTCAATCTCATCGAAAAATTAAGGGATGAAAAGAAATTTTCAGGGATCTCCGAATTATCGGAACAAATCAGGAAAGATATTGAAAAGGCCCGCCTGATTTTGGAGCCCTTTGCCTGATGAATAAAAAACTTATACTTTCCCTGTGCCTGGGCCTTATATTTTCAGGACTCGCCCTTTATCTGGCGTTTAGAAACATCCCTGTCCGAGACCTTGTGCATTATCTGGGGACGGTTAATTATGCTTGGCTGATCCCCGTTTCTCTGTCTGCTTTTCTGTCATTTATTTTAAGAGTCTTTCGGTGGAAGTGGATTCTCAAATCTTACAAGCCTGTTTCCTTCTGGGGTGCCTTTCATCCCCTGATGATCGGGTTTATGCTCAACTGTATTCTCCCTGGCCGCATGGGTGAACTTGCCCGCCCCATCATTCTTGCCAAAAGAGAAAAAATCCCATTTTCAACCGGTGTGGCCAGTGTTGTGTGCGAACGATTGTTTGACCTGATCTGCCTGATTCTTTTTCTTGTCCTGTCACTGTCCTATATCACCATTGACCCGGCCCTCACCGTTACTGTGGGCAAATACCAACTTACCGGGGCGACCCTGACCCATGTGTGTTATGGCATGGCAAAGCTTTGCCTTGCCCTTATTGTGGGCATTATCCTTGTCAGCATCAAGGTCTTCCGGGAACTCCTGGCAAATTTTGTCATCAGCATTCCCAAGTATCTGGTGTTTCTCAGCATTCAACAGCGAAATTGGCTTGAGACCAAGGTATTCAGACCCGCCTCACGCCTGATCGAGCATTTTGCCGATGGCCTGGCCTTGTTAAAGAACCCCGGCAAAATTCTTGCCTGCCTGGGCATCACCCTGGCCATCTGGGTCGTACAGGCCCTGTCATACTACCTGATGACCTTTGCCTGCCCGGGGCTTGATGTTTCATTTCCCCAAATTGTCACGGTGATGGTCATGATCTGTTTTTTCATTGCCCTTCCATCTGTCCCTGGTTATTGGGGTATCTGGGAAGCCGGCGGGATTTTTGCATTAACCCTCTTTTCTGTTGCCGGAGAGTCGGCAGCAGGGTATACTTTAATCAACCACGTGGTTCAAATTGTGCCTGTGATCATCGCAGGAATGATTTCTGCGTTGATGATTGGTATCAATTTCAAACAATTGTTTAATCAGGACTCTTCTAACGTCTGATCAATCAAGAAAGGTATTTTGTTTGACATGGCTATTCGAGATATCATTACTTATCCAGACCCCCTTTTGTTGAAGCCCTCTGAAACCGTAACCGAGTTCGGTGACTCGATCCAGGAACTGATCGAAGACATGGCGGAAACCATGTTCGAGGCTCCGGGGTCCGGGTTGGCTGCTGTCCAGGTGGGTGTCAATAAACGGATCATCGTCGTGAACACCACCGAAGATATGGACGATGCCGAAAAATCATGGTATGCCCTTATCAATCCGGAAATCATAGAAAAAGACGGGGTTTTCGTTTCAGATAATGAAGGCTGCCTCAGCGTGCCTGAACTTCGGGCCACGGTCAGGCGGTCTTCACGTGTCGTGGTCAAAGCCCTGGACAGAATGGGTGAGCCCATGACCATAGAAGTGGACAACTTTCATGCCGTAATTCTCCAGCATGAAATCGATCACCTGAACGGTATTCTTTTTATTGACCATTTAAGTGTTCTGAAACGGAATCTGTACAAGAAAAAAGTCAAAAAGCATTTAAAGGATTCCTGAGATATGAGTCCCTCTCTGGTTTTCATGGGAACACCTGATTTTTCAGTGCCGCCTCTTCTTGAGCTTCACCAAAAGGGATACCGAATTTCTCTGGTGGTCACCCAGCCCGACCGGCCCCAGGGCCGGGGCCAGAAAATGGTTGTCACTCCTGTAAAAAAAGCAGCCCTTGATCTTGGGCTGGATATTATTCAGCCTGTCCGGATCAATGAAGAGGACGTGGTTGAAACGATCAAGGCTCTGAATCCTGATTTTTTCGTTGTTGTGGCTTTTGGGCAATTTCTTTCACAACAGCTTCTTTCCATCCCTCCCTTGGGTTCCGTGAACATCCATGCCTCTCTACTGCCTGCTTACAGGGGGGCGGCCCCCATTCACCGGGCCATTATCAATGGAGAAAAAACCACGGGCGTTAGCACCATGCTCATGGATCAAGGTATGGATTCCGGCGACATCCTGGATTGCTCAAAGACCGATATTTTTGATCATGATACTGCGGAAAGTCTCCATGACCGTCTGGCATCCATGGGAGCGGGCCTGATTATCCAAACCCTGGAAAAAATCCTGGCCGGGGCACACAGACCCCAGCCCCAGAACCCTGACCTGGTCAGCTTCGCACCCATGCTCAGCAAAAAGGAAGGCCAGATACCCTGGACCAGAACGTCCTTTGAGTTGGATTGTTTTGTCCGGGGCATGACCCCCTGGCCCGGCGCCTATACGTTTATTTCAGATAAACGGCTGAAAGTGTACAAGATTGAGGTTATGGATCATTCCCCTGGAATCATTCCAGGCATGGTTATCAGAAGCACAAACGGTAAACTGATTGTCCAGGCAGGAAAAGGCGCTGTTTCCATCCTTGAAATTCAGGGGGCATCAGGCAAACGGATGCCTGTTGCCGATTTCCTCAGGGGTTTTCCCATCAACGAGGGCGACATGTTTTCATAAGCCCTGTTCCACCATTTTTCTTCTCGCAAAATCAACCAAAGTGTACTATAGATTTTTCAAACTTCAATCACTGCTTACCCAGGATAAAGGATTGACATGACTGTCCATGCACGGGAATCGGCCCTCAACATTTTAAACACCCTTGATAAAAAAAATCTTACCCTGGATATGGTCATGAATGATTTTACCGAAGGTAAAATCCAGCTGGACAAACGGGATATGTCCCTGGTCAATGCCCTTGTGTACGGCGTGATCAGGTGGAGAGGGCATATCGATTATATCATCGCCCATTTTTCAAAAACGCCCTTGGAAAAAATCAAGCCTGAAATTTTGAACACGTTGAGACTGGGTGTTTTTCAGCTGAAGTTTCTCTCACGGATTCCCGAGTCTGCAGCCGTGAACACCTCGGTGGATCTGGCCAAAAAGAACGGTCCGGTCTGGGTGGTCAAATTTGTAAATGGTGTATTGCGCAACATCGCCAGGAACTTGGACTCGGTACCCTTTCCCAATGGAGATGAAAATTTGACCCTGTCCATATCCCTGGGCAAATCCTTCCCCACCTGGTTGATTCAGAAATGGTTGAATCGTTTTGGTGAAGAAGAAACCCTTCAGCTATGTGACCATATAAACAGCATACCTGAAATCACCATCCGGACCAACACACTGAAAACAGACAAAACAGCCCTTTTCGAATCATTGGACCCCCATGTCAAAGATCTGATGTTCTCAGAGTTTGCAACTGATGGATTGTCCTTTACCCATCCTGATCAGGCCATTTTCCTTCTTCCGCCATTCAAGGACGGATGGTTCCAGGTACAGGATGAAGCAGCCCAGCTGGTCAGTCAGATTCTCTGCCCCTGCCCCGGTGAACGTGTCTTGGATGCGTGCGCTGGCCTGGGAGGAAAAACAGGTCACCTTGCCCAGCTTATGGGGAACCGGGGTGAAATTATTGCTTTAGACCATGACGGGAAAAAATTAGCCCGCCTGAATCTGGACATGAAGCGTCTTGGGATTTCCATTGTAAAAACTCAGATCATTGATCTTGAAAAACCCTTTGACTCTGAAAAGCTCGGTTATTTTGACCGAATCCTTGTGGATGCTCCTTGCTCGGGAATGGGAGTGATCCGACGTAATCCGGACAGTAAATGGAGTCTGACTAAAAAAAATCTCAACCGTTATAAAAAACGTCAGGTCCGTTTTCTCAGTGCCTTGTCAGAGCAACTCAAGCCATCAGGAGTCATGGTCTATGCTGTCTGCTCCTTTGAACCCGAAGAAAACGAGGCTGTCATCGACTCATTTCTTCACCAGCACCCTGATTTCATGATAATTCATGATAATGACAACCTCCCATCACGCATCGCTGTTCTAAAAAACTCAAAAGGTTGTTTTGTTTCTCTTCCCCATATTCACCATATGGATGGTTTTTTTATGGTTCGGCTGAAACGTATGTCATGAAACCCTTGCTCCTTGGAACATGTTATTTTTTTAAAACCCAGTAACACATCACCTTCCAGACACCATAAACACTTATCACTGAACTAATGAAATTCATTTTTAGGCCTTGTGACAATTTTTTTACATAAGGTCAATACATTAAAAAATACCTGTGAAGGAAACACCCTTCGATCATGAAAAACAGCGTATACAATCATGAACAAACATAAATCACAATCTCACCGACACCCAGGAATCCCTGTATATGTTCGCAATATGAGGGCACTCAGGGAAAATACTTCTCACAAACAACTGGACAACCTCATATCATTTGGATACATATTCATTAATACATTGACAAAAACTATCGTTTCATTTTTGGACTGACTGGGCACTCTAACAAGGATTATTTTTAAATCGTGTCCATTCTTAGTTTCAGGCCTTGCCAAGGGTAATGGCATATTTACGTTTTTATCCCTTGATGTGTTTTATTTATATGTCATTCATTTAAGATACGCGACATGACATAAAACAACGCAATACACTTATTAATATCTATTATTTAGGGTACATACGACTGTGGATGGCATTAAACCAACGCTTTTGATAAACGATTATTCAGCAATTCATGATTTAGAGTCCATTAAAAAATCAATTACTGAAAATCACTATTATTCAATAAGCCGTACAGTACCCATGTGCCGTTTCAGGGGCACGGTCGTCGATACCCGGACACGCCCGGATAACATGGAAACCATCCTCGGGTGGCAGAGGAATGTGTCCCGGATAAGAAGCATGGATGTATCCATGCCGACCCTCATATCCTTGACCGTGAATGACCGTGAAGAAATCATGGATATTGAGCTGGATGCATCCTTCAGAGGAAGCAAAGGCCTTCTTTGTTCACGCCCCTATTTGGATACACTCTTAAAAAAGAAACTCATCGGATTACACCTGGATACAAATTTTTTACAAGCCATCACAGTCAACCAGCTCCATTGTTTCCATCTGGTTGAAGTTTTAAGCGGTGTTTACAGTTATTACCGGATATTAAAAAACAAACAAATCCATGCCCGGGACAGCGTTGAATACGAAGAAGAAGTCATGGACTGTTTTATAAAAGACGACGATTGCTATGCCTGCAGTTCCCATGTCATGAAAGGTGAAAATCCAATTTTTCACACCTTGAAATTCCATGACATTTTTCGTGTTGTCAATTTTGACAAAGCCGGTAATTTAAAAGGGTTGGAAAACGTAAAAATCGATTTTTTTATAAACGGCTCCTTTATGTTCAGCAACGATGACTTTCGTGGCACCAGTAAATATATGTACCGAGATTTTCTAAAATTTATTTTGAACTGCATCAATGAACTTAAGCCATCTGTTTGTCATGGCACAAACGCAAGATTCTTAAATACAAATTTAGTCCCGGGAGCGCTGATCGGTCTTATTGTCCAGTGTATTGCCATGCAGACCTTCAAAAACAACTACAACTATGTCATGCATGCATTGACTGCCCTGCAACGGCCCAATCACATTCCACTATGTCTGGGTGCAATTAAAAACAAGGACGAAGCACATGCCTTTTTTGAAGGGTATGACTTTGAAAATCTTCTTTCATAGAAATTAGGCGCGTGATTTGCTTCATTCAACTATCAGGAAACAGATATGAAATTTGAAACACTGACACTGGGTTGTGTCCTTAAGACAGTCAGCCATGAACATTCGAATAAAACAGCCATTATATTTGAAGACAATCAGTTGTCCTATGCTCACATGTTCAAGCATTCCAAGAACCTTGCTTTAAGCTTTAAAAAAATGGGCATCCAAAAAGATGATAAAGTCGCCATCATCCTGCCCAATTGCCTTGAATATATGTACATCTATTTTGCCCTTTTTATGATTGGGGCCTGGGCCGTTCCCATGAGTACACGGTGGGAGGAAGAGGAATTAAATAATGTTTTAAAAGATTCAGAGTCCACCACGGTCATTTATAAAAACCGCATCGGTATACTTTCATACAGCGACATATTCTCACACATTAAAGATGACCTGCCCTTACTTAAAAATTATATTCTTCTGGAAAATGACGTACCCGAGACCAGGCATTCCTTAAATGAAATGATTTATTGCGAATTTAAGGACATAGGCCCTGATCATATCTTAAATCAATCCCATGTTGCACCGGATGACGTCGCTCTTCTTGCATACACATCAGGAACAACAGGACGTCCCAAAGGGGTGATGATTTCCCACAAGACCCTTGTATTGACATCGTATCATACACAGAAAATCTGGGGCACCGGACATGAGGTGGCTTTCTCAGTTGCCCCCCTTTATGCAGCACAGGGGTTTCTGGCCGTTCTCATTGATCTGGTCGCCGGGGTCACCATGAAGTGGCACTTGAATTTCAATCCCCATGATATTTTACTGGAACTTGCCAAAGGGGATATCAATACATTTCATACTCAGCCGACCATGTGGTCTCTCCTTCTGATGCAGCCCTATATCACAGCATCGGCCTTTTCCCATTTAAATAAAGTTATTGTATCAGGATCTCTTTGTTCCCCAGCCCTTGCTAAACGTATTGAACAAAACATGGGATGCACCCTATTAAACGCCTATGGTCTGATTGAGGCAACGGGTGTCGTAACATTGACCCATCCGGATGATCCTGATGACATTCGATTGAATACCGTGGGAAGACCGATTCCAGGTGTTGAAATTAAAATTGTGGATGTGCACACACGACAGGAACTCAAAAACGGGGGAATCGGTGAGCTTGCGGTCAGGGGCTACCTGATGAAAGGATATTATCGAAATGACACCAAAACCAGTGAGGTGATTGATGAAAACGGCTGGTTGTATACCGGTGATTTGGCCTGCGTTCATGATGGCCTGAACATTAAAATCATGGGTCGATGTAAAGACATGATCATCCGGGGCGGGTTTAACGTTTATCCCACGGATATTGAAGAATGTCTTATTCAGCTTGATGCCATAGAGGATGTATCGGTGGTTGGCAGACCCGATGACCTTTTGGGTGAAAGTATCGTTGCCTTTGTCATTCCCAATCCGGGCGAGAGTCTTTCCCAAGGTGATGTCAAACGATTTTGCCGTGGGAAAATATCAAACTATAAGATTCCGGATGAGGTTATTTTCGTGTCACAGTTTCCCATACTATTATCAGGGAAAGTTCAAAAAAATATATTAAAAGACTGGGCTGAAAACGACGTTCCCGATGATTGCCGTATGATGTTTGAATTTATTCAATAAATAACCCACCTATCGTGGCACGGTGCACCTCGCCATCGGTAGGGTTCGAACACTAAAGATTGAGAAGGATACCCATGGAAAAAAATACCCTTAAAGAGAAATTATTAAAAATCCTGTCAGGATATATGGATATTGACCAAGTGACCGGGAATGAAGATGAATCCATACTTCTTGATTCCATGATGTTTCTGGAAATCATCGCCGTCATCGAGTCGGAACTGGATGTCACCATTTTCGATGAGGAGATTGAATCCATGGATTCGTTTAACGCCATGCTGGATATCATCTCCAGTAAAGTTGCCTGAACCCTTTAAACGAATCAATCCAGGAGAAAGAACTTGGATAAACATAATGAGAAAGAACTCAGTCAATCACGATCCTTAGTGGATGTGCTGACCTCACGGTCTCGTATTCATCCGAATAAACTCATTTTTTCACATCATCATTTTGAAAGGAATAATCCACCTAAGGAAATCAGTCTGACGTATGGGCAGTTAAATCAATCCGCCATAAAAATTGCATCCATGTTACAAAAACAAAACAATCCCGGTGGCATTGCTGTCCTTATCTATCCCCCTGGCCTGGATTATATCGTTGCATTTATGGGATGTCTTTATGCAGGTGTCATTGCCGTACCGGCCTATCCCCCCTATTCGCCCATATTGTTCAACAGATTCAAATCCATTGTCAAGGATTGCAAGGCCAACTATCTTCTTTCCACTGAAGACATCATCCCCCTTGTTAAATCCCAGTTAAATGATGACGCAGACATGGACAAAATAAAATGGATTGCAACGGACACCATTGAAAACGAGCCTGAAAAAGAATTTTTAAGCCCTGGGCATAATGAAGAAATTGCGTTTATTCAGTACACTTCCGGCTCCACATCAACGCCCAAAGGGGTTTGTCTTACCCATGACAATCTTCTGGACAATTCAAAAGCCATCAACCATTTTTTTGGGACATCCGAACAATCA
The DNA here is from genome assembly GCA_018818835.1 of Pseudomonadota bacterium. Lineage (GTDB taxonomy): Bacteria > Desulfobacterota > Desulfobacteria > Desulfobacterales > Desulfolunaceae > JAHIRD01. The sequence continues at coordinate 30,639 of JAHIRD010000103.1, read as the reverse complement.
CGGGGGGTCTTCTGGCTGCCTTTGTATCATGATATGGGCCTTATCGGTGGCGTTTTGCAGACGCTTTTTTGCGGAGGCTCATCCATCTTGTTTTCTCCTTTGGATTTTTTGCGTCAACCCCTTCGCTGGCTTAAAACCATTTCCAGTTCTAAAGCAACCATTAGTGGAGGGCCTAATTTCGCTTATGATTTATGTGTCCGAAAAGCAAGTCCTGACCAATTGGAAGGCCTGGACTTAAGTTCCTGGAATCTTGCTTTTAACGGAGCAGAACCCATCCGGCATGAAACGATGATGCGTTTTTACGATACGTTCAAGCATTACGGATTCAGGTATGAAGCACTTTACCCTTGCTATGGGCTTGCAGAATCAACACTGATCGTAAGCGGGGCCTTGCACAACACACCTCCCACCATCACCTCCTTTGATAAAACAGCCATGAACAGTAACAAAGCCATACAGGGCAATGGGGATCAGGATAATTTATTAACCATGGTCAGCTGCGGACGACCACGACCTGAAAATCGCATGGTCATCGTCAACCCGGATACACATAAAAAATGTCAACCCTCTGAAATAGGTGAAATCTGGGTACAAAGCCCAAGCACCGCAAAATTTTATCTAAACAAGCCCGAAGAAACCATGACCACCTTTCAGGCATATCTGAAAGACGACATGTCCGGCCCGTTCCTTAGAACCGGTGACCTTGGATTTATACATGGGGGTGAATTATATATTGCCGGTCGGCTCAAAGACCTGATCATCATCCGGGGGAAAAATTATTACCCCAGTGATATCGAAGCTGTTGTTGAAAAATCACACATGGCATTGCGACTCGGATGTTCTGCCGCCTTTTCCATTGACCATGAAAAAGAAGAAAAATTAGTCATTGTTCAAGAAATCAAAGGGGATTATACGGCTGATGATCACGATCTCATACGTAAGACTGTATCCAAGGCCGTTATGAAATATTTTAAGCTTGAAGTCCATGAAGTTGTTTTAATCAAACAGAATACAATAGCCAAAACAAGCAGCGGGAAAATCCAGCGGCATGCATGTAAAGAAAACTACTTAAGGGAAAATAAATGACCTTCGACGAATTCAAACTTATGGTGTCAGATGGCCTGGGCATCGATGACACACTGTTGAACAGAGACTTATCATTCCGGGATGATCTGGGAATAGACTCCCTGAGCGTGATCAATTTTCTTGTAAAAATCGAACATAAATTCAAATTCAAATTTGATGTGGAACATATATGGGCCATGAAAAATTTAGGCGAAATATATGATACATTTACCGAGGCATTGAACAATAAGTGATCAGGAGTACGAAAACATGTTTATCACATCCATAGGATATTACATTCCCGACGGACGCATCACCAACAGTGACATCACCGAAATTCTGGTTGAGGATAATAAGGAACACTTTAGCAAAGAGGATATTGAGTTTCTGACATACAGTTGCACCCGAAAGTTTGAATTTCTCGGAATTGAAACCCGATCCTGCTGTTCAGAAGAAAACGGTGATCATTTTGCGTCCATGGCAGAAAAAGCTGCCAGGAAAGCCATTGACCAAGCAGGGATACCACCCGAAGAGATCGACTGCCTGATCTTCTCCGGTGTCACAAATCCTTTTCGGGAGCCCTCATTCGCCATCATGCTGGCACACCGCCTGGGCATAAAAACCGGTGATTTTTTTGATATCAATGATACCTGCAACGGTTTTATGAAGAGTATTGACGTTGCAGGTCTTTATCTCAAAAGCGAAAAATACCGCCATATCCTTGTTGCAACCTGTGAAAGTCCCTATGACCTTAAAAACACCTTAAAACTTGATATTCATATCGAAAACACAGACCAGATCGATAACAGGTTAAGCGGACTTATCGTGGGCACAGGGGCTGCGGCTATGATTCTCAGCTCGGATGGGGGAAAGGGCCGCATAACACATTATGGGGAGCAAAGAACCTCGAATGACTGGGATGCCTCCATGTTGACCCTCCCCGGCACCGCCGTGCCAGGAGCCAAATATGGCGATACAATCACCGGGTTCTGGTCAGACGGACGATTGATCTCATCCTCATTGATCCGGGAAATGCCTGAATTCATCCTCCGGAAATTAAGCGAGTGGGGTCTTGATGCCCAATCCATTGATCTTTTTATACATCACCAACTAGGCAATAATGTAACATTTGCCTTGATGGACAAGCTCAATGCAGACCATCAAAAAGCGCCGGTGAACACATTTAAACAGTTTGGGAATATGGCCACGGTCAATATCCCGGTTAATCTTGCCATTGCAGATGAACAGGGCCTGATTAAAAAAGGTGATTCAATCTTACTGCTCAGCAGTTCATGCGGACTTTCATATGCATTGCTTCATATTGTCTGGTAGAATTTTTTATGAGGAGTCAATACCATGGACTTTACCTTAAATAACGAACAAAAAGCCATTTGCAGGTCGATTCGGGATTTGTGCAATGACGCCTTTAATGATGACGTCATGGATGATGATAACCATGGCAGCTTTTCCAAATATAAATGGCTCCTATGCGGTGATGTGGGCATCCAGGGCCTTGTGATTCCCGACGAGTATGATGGCTCGGGCTATGATATGCTTACAACGGCTCTTTCCATTGAATCGTTGGGACAATACTGCAAGGATGAAGGGCTCATATTCTCCTTATGTGCCAATATCTGCACATGTATCATCCCCTTATGCCAATTCGGGACCCAGAACCAAAAAGACACTTATTTACCCGGCCTGGCATCGGGTCGTCTGATCGGTGGGAATGGAATCACCGAGGAAAATGCAGGATCGGATTCCTCGGCAATCCAGACAGACGTCACGAAAAACGGGGATGGATTTGTCATAAACGGAACAAAACTATTTGTGACCAATGCCCCGGTGGCGGACCTGTTGTTGATTTACGCCAAACATCCCGGGGGGATGAAAATGGCCGATACGTCCTGTTTTGTCATTGACACACAAAATCCAGGGATCATGAACGGACAAACCTTTCAAAAAATGGGACTCAGAACCTCCCCCTTAAGTGAAGTTGTTTTAAAAAACTGCACCGTGGGAACGGAGGATCTCCTGGGAAGAGAACGTTTCGGCATGATGGTATTCAATCATTCCATGATGTGGGAGCGAATCATCATGGGTGCCTATCATGTGGGGGCCATGGAGCAACAGTATCAGATGGTCCTGTCCCATGCCAATACACGGTCACAATTTGGGCGATCCATCAAAAAATTTTCAGGCGTGTCTGACAAACTTGTGGACATGAAAATGCGGATCGATTCCGCACGATTGATGCTTTACCATACCTGCTGGAAATATGATCAGAGTAAAGCCGATCTGTCCGATGCCTCCATGATAAAACTGATGACATCGGAAGCCAAAGTGAAAAACAGCCTTTCTGCCCTGCAAGTGTTCGGAGCCTATGGATACATGACCGATAGCCACGTACAGAAACAGGTACGCGATTCCCTTGCGGCCACCTTGTATTCAGGAACCAGTGAGATGCAGAAAAAAATTATAGGTGAGCACCTATGACGCCATTTTTACTTCAGCATCTTCTTCTTGAAAGCACTTTAAAATACCCGGATAACATTGCTTTCCGTTATGAAGATCAGAGTATCACGTACCGGCAGTTGGAAACGAAAAGCAGCCGCCTTGCAAATATGCTGCGAAACAAAGGTGTCAAACCCGGAGATCCAGTAGGTATTTATCTGACCAAATCCCTGGAAGCCATTGTCTCTTTTTTTGCTGTGTTAAAGGCCGGAGCCGTCTATATCCCCCTGGATTCCATGTATTCTCCTCCCGAAAGAATCGCAGGAATTATAAAACTCAGTGACGCTCGCCATATGATCACACATGAACAGCTGTGGCATACCCTGAAAAATGATCTGAAAAACCATGGACAGAACCTGGAATCCCTGACGGTTGTTCTGACCGATAACCTGCTCGGGGGCACGCATACGGACCGTCAAGGCAGTACAGATGTTCGTCTGATTCACTATGATGATTCCTTTGATGATAATCCTCCGGACATACAGGGCATGACCGACATGGATCTTGCCTACATCCTGTATACATCGGGTTCAACAGGAAAACCCAAGGGGGTCATGATTTCCCATGTAAACGCCCTGACCTTCATTAACTGGGCACTGGACTGTTTCAAACCCCAGGAAGGGGATGTTTTTGCAAACCATGCCCCCTTGAACTTTGATCTTTCCGTATTTGACATTTATGTATCGGTTGCATCGGGGGCATGCACCTGCCTGGTTCCCTTTCATAAAGCATCAAATCCCAGGGCTTTGATCCAATGGATATCGGAAAATAAAATTTCATACTGGTATTCGGTTCCCCAGGTCTGGATTACCATCTTGAATTATGCCTCCATTGAAAAAGAGAAACTAAGCCATTTAAGCCATATCCTTTTTGCCGGAGAAGTTTTCCCCACGGTTTACCTTAAAAAACTCATGGGCCTTCTACCGGAGGCATCCTATTATAATCTGTACGGCCCCACAGAAACAAACGTCTGCACCTTTTACCATGTCAAAGACAAAGAGTCCCTGGGCCTTCGTCCTGTCCCCATCGGAAGGGCCTGTTCAAACTACCAGATCATTGTATTAAATGACCATGATCAGCCGGTTGCAGAGGGTGAAGAAGGTGAATTGCATGTCAGGGGATCCGGTGTCACCAGCGGTTATTATAAAGATCCTGAGAGAACAAATGCTGTGTTTAAAAAAAGCCCCCTTGCGTCTCACCATGGCGCCTTTCTTTACAAAACCGGTGATATTGTCGTGAAACGAGAGCAAAACACATACGAGTATGTGGGACGAAAGGACTTCATGGTCAAATGTTCAGGCTTTCGAATCGAGCTGCCTGAAGTTGAACATGCCTTGTTTCAATATGAGGCCATCGAAGAGGCTGTTGTGGTTGCACACTCAGATAAAGAAATGGGAAACTCACGGCTTCATGCATTTGTCACCTCAAAACCTGGAAATGATCTGTCGATCATCCAGTTAAAAAAGCATCTTACCACCATTCTCCCCAGGTACATGGTCCCTGATATCATTGAGCAGGTTCAAGAGATTCCAAAAAATTCCAACGGAAAAACTGACAGACAAACGATCAAAGGGTGGTTATAAATGAAACATCATGAATTGCTGGAACTAGAGTATCTATCCAAAACATATGACGAGGCCAATATCCCGCTTTATTTGAGTTATCCTGTTTCCAGTTGGTGGAAAACCCGGATGGATGAAAGGATGTTCGTCAATGAATATTCAACAACCGATAATCCCTTTTTGTATTTTCACTTTCCCTACTGCCGGAAAGCCTGTTTTTACTGTGCCTGCTATAAAGCTGTTTCAGATGATAAACATAAAAACGACATCTACATTCAGCACCTGGAAAAAGAGTTTTTACACAAGCTGGCCCTCCTGGAAATTTCAGGTTTTAAAGATGTCAAGCACCTGCACTGGGGCGGAGGCACCCCCACCCATTTGTCACTTACCCAGATAGATAAAATTTTCAATGCAACCTGCCGCCACATCTCCTTTGCCCATGAGGACGCCTCAAGTATTTCCATTGAAGCCTATCCGGATGAAAAAGATATATCCTATGAAAAACTGAAATTATTAAAAGATATCGGTTTCAATGAAATCAGTTTTGGCATTCAGGACTTTGATAAGCGCATTCAAAAAGTGATCAACCGGGATACACAGGAAAATTCGGTAAGAAAAATCGTCGGGATGTCAAAAGAACTGGGTTTCAGAGTCCATGTTGATTTATGTTACGGCCTTCCCTTCCAAGGTCAAAATGAACTGGAAAATACCATGAAGACTGTGATCAGCATGGAACCGGACAGGGTCGCGTTGTTCACCTATGCCCATTACCCCCTTTCCTTTCCCTTGCAGCGTCAGATTCCTTCATCAAGCATTCCCAACTCATTCATCCGGGTTTTAATGTCCAAATCAGCCCAGGATCTCTTCCTTGAACATGGCTACCATAAAGTCGGCTATGATCATTTTGTAAAAAAAGGGAATTCCCTGCATCAGGCAGATACAGGGAAAAAAGTGGTCCGGGATTTCATGGGGTATTCCGTGGAAAACCGAAAACAATTTATGGGCTTTGGACATGCTGCAATCAGCTTCCTTGGGAAAGGATTTTTCCAGAATCTATTATCCCTGGAGGATTACTATACAGCCGTTTCAGAAAGCCGACTCCCCATCGAAGGAAAGATGGGCCATATCCTGTCCCAGGATGACGAGCTCAGAAACAAACTCATACAGCAGCAGATCATGTGTGAATTTGCCATCAATTTGAGTGACATCGAAAACCAGTTCAATATCGATTTCAGGTCCTATTTCAAACCCGAGCTTAACCGGCTTGACAGTTTGCGTGATGACGGATTGGTTACCTATGACGATTCAAACACAATCACATTAACGAAAACGGGCAGATACTTTGCCAGGCACGTGGCAAAAGTATTTGATAAATACTGTTAATTAACAAACAAAGGAAGTGCATGATGAATATTGAAAATGATTTGATAAACTTTATTGCCAAAGCCGGAAAAATTCCAAAAAAAGAAATTGATGGCAACATGGAGATCTATAATTCCGGTATTGTCTCATCTCTTGTGATTTTGGAGCTGATGACCTTTATCGAAAAACAGTATCAAATTGTCATCAAACCTGAAAAACTGGTGGAAGATAATTTCAGGGATATTAAAACCATATCAAAGTTTATTCAAAGCCTGGTTCACTGCCCTGCACCGGGAATGAATTAATGAAGGATGCAGACTCTTGGGAAGGCCCAGGAAAGAGTTATTTATTAAGCCGCACCCGTTGGTCGTTGAAGAGAACAGTGCGGCATTGCCATAACCAAAACGCAGGCATCTCAAGGAGGCACAAAGAACACACAAGTGAGATCATCGCACGTAGGGTCGGGGCACGATGCGTCGTGCCCTTGCTTGCATCTCGACAGCGGACATTTGAATCATCCCAAAATGCATGTTTGGCAACCTTTTTAAAAGGTTGGCCCCCGGCAGGGATAATCTTTTGCCCTTCTTTGTGATCTTTGTGCCTTTGTGAGAAAAAATTTTTTAAAATCATGTGCAATTTTGATGAACTCGTAAAACGTCGATGGATGGCTATGGAAAAAGGCCCATAGGCAAGGCATAGTGTTTGGCCGGGGGTGAAGGCATACTTGATGCGTATGTCGAACGTCCGGCCAAACACTATAACGCCGCATATGGGACTTTTTACGACGCCATCAGTTTTGAAATGGAGACTTATGTCAGATATTAAATCCAACATTGAGACCCTGTTTAATCGTCTGGGGCATGGAATTTTCCGGAATCGGATAAAAGTCCTGATCATCATGGTGATGTTCATCGGTGCTCTGGCCAGCCAGATCCCCTTTCTCACCATTGATACATCCTTTGAAGGCATGCTGCGTGAAAACCATCCGGATCGGGTGGCACTGAATGCCTTCAGGGACCAGTTCAAAGGCTCGGAACTGATTGTCCTCATGATAAAGTCCCCGGATATTTTCAATGAGGATTTCCTGACCCGGCTGAATGCCTTTCACAAAGACATCGAGAAAAACGTTCCATTTTTGCTTGAAGTCAACAGCCTTATCAATGCCCGGCGAATAACCGGCACACATGATGCGCTTTTTGTTGATGACCTGTTTAAAAACTGGCCGGATCAGGCTGTGGATATGCCCGAGATCAAACAGTATGTGATGACACATTCATTTTTCCCGAATCATCTCATCTCGGAAGACGGCCAATATACTGCCATCATTCTTGAAACCCAAGCCACTCTCAATGATCACGGACAGGGTGATGATGTCCTTTCTGACTTTCAGCCGGATCAACTCCATGAGAATAAAAAAAACCATAAAAAAATATATTTTTCAGAAAAGGAAAACACCCGTGTTGTCATGGCCCTGGAGCAGATCATCAAAACCCACGATAAAAAGGACTTTTCAATTGCGGTAACCGGAAGTCCCATGATTGTCGAAGCCTATAATCGATCTACCCAGAAGGATATCGGTTTTTTGATTGTACTGTCGTCTTTAGCCATGATCCTGTTTCTTGCACTTCTATTCAGAAGACTATCCGGTGTTATATTCCCATTTATCGTTGTTCAGTCGGCCTTGATTTCAACCCTTGGCCTGATGTCACTGGGCCATGTGTCCATTTCCATCATGACCATGATTTTACCGAGTTTTTTGATCGCCGTGGGTGTGGCCGACGCCATCCATGTTCTGACCATTTTTTTTCAGCGATTCAAGCTGAACCATGACAAGGAAGAAGCCATTTCTTATGCCCTGGGCCATTCGGGCCTGGCCATTGTTATGACGAGCCTGACCACAGCCGCAGGTCTTTTGTCTTTTTCTTTTGCTGAGCTTTCAGCCATTGGTGATCTTGGAATATATGCTTCGGCAGGGGTTCTTCTGGCCCTGATCTATACGATTGTCATGCTTCCTGCACTTTTAGCCATCACCCCGATAAAACACAAAGAATCCGTTCATGATGAAAAACCCGGCCTTATTCATCACATTCTCATGTTTTTCACCCGTCTATCCACGGGCCATCCCGTTAAAATTGTCATGGTAAGCCTTATCCTTTGTATCATTTCCATTGTCTATATCTTTCAAATCAATCTGTCCCATGACACCCTTGAGTACTTTCCCGATTCCATGGCCATTAAGCCGGATTTAATTTCCGTTGATAAACATCTTAAAGGGAATCTTGCCCTGGACCTTGTCCTGGACACAAAGACAAAAGATGGTGTTTGCGATCCTATATTCCTGAATCAACTTGAAAAAGCCTTAAATGATATATCCGGAATAACCTTTGATACCATGTATGCGGGTAAGATTTTTTCAATGATTGACATCCTCAAGGAAACCAACCAGGCTCTTCATGATAACGATCCCATGTACTATCGCATCCCCCAGGATCGAAACCTGATCATCCAGGAACTGCTCTTGTTTGAAAACAGCGGATCTGACGATCTTTCACGTTTTGTTGATTCCCAATATTCAACCTTGCGCATTTCAATCAAAATTCCCTGGGTTGATCTTGTGATTACGGACAGATTCATTGATACCATCAAAAACCGCCTGCATGAAACATTCGATAATCAATGCACCATAACCATCACAGGGTTGACATCTCTGATGGCCAGAACACTTCCCATTGCCCTGTCAAGCATGACAGAAAGTTATATCATTGCATTATTGATCATTTCATTATTGATGATCCTTCTTGTGGGAGATATCAAAACCGGGCTCATAAGTATGATACCCAACCTGCTTCCCATCCTCATGGCCCTGGGCATCATGGGATTTGCCCATATCCCCATGGACCTGAGCGCATTGATGATCGGCAGTATTGCCATAGGACTGGTTGTGGATGATACCATGCACTTTTTTTATCATTTCCGGAAAAACATCCTGGCAACCGGAGATGTTCACAAAGCTGTCCAAGACACCATGCTGGGAACTGGCCGGGCCATGCTGATCACATCCCTGGTTCTGGGCAGTAACTTTTTTGTCTATACCCTTGCGACATTGAACAATCTGACAATTTTTGGGTCCATCACCGGCCTGATCGTTATTCTGGCCTTGCTTGCGGACTTTCTTGTGACCCCGGCAGTACTGGTCATTCTATGGAGATCAGCCCCAAATAAAACATTCGCAAAAGAACAAATTGAAGGCTTGGCATGAACATTAATCTTGCCAAACAGTAAAAAATTAAATACATGTAAATTAATCATGTTTACACTTATAATTAATGTTTATTTTGAATGACAAAACGTCTCTTACAACGTCACACTGACAATGAGGGATGAAACGGGACCGGAAGGTCAGGCACCACAAATTCATTCTTTTTTAAAGTGGCTCAATATAAAAAAATCAAGCCTCTCCACGTGGTGCTAAGACAAGAATACATGGGAACACAATGAATCGTCGTGATGGTCGTTTTATTTTTATTGCATGTTGCATCTGTTTGTCCTCCTTTTTTTTATTTCCCAGCCTCTTATATGCTGCGAACAACTCCGGCTGGTATCACAGCACCAAACCTGACCCTTTTTCCGGTTCTATCATGCTGAAATATCTGATGAGGCAGAACTTGGAAACATCCGAAACATACTCACGGCTGTTTCAGTCCACAAATCTGACCGTGAAACCGGAGTCCCTGGAAACCATATATTTTTTTGTATCGGGAGATATCTATGCAAATCTCAACCGGCATGCCAATGAAAATGAAGGTTCCATCATGGACAGCTACGATGACACGGACGCCTTTCTCTATGAAGCCTATGCCTGTTTAAACAACACCCTGCCCTCCCTTGATATAAAAATGGGGCGGCAGTATGTGACGTATCAGTTTTCAACCCATATGGATGGCCTCAGCACTGAGTATCATTTTTCAGATCACAAGGGATTGCTATACGCCTATCTGGGCCAGTCTGTTGATCTTTATCAGTTTGAAACCTGGACAGATTCCACCCAGGCCGGTACGGGCCTGACCTATCTGTTGGGAGATAAAGCCGAACTTTGCATGGAATATCTTTATATTCATGAAAAAACGGACAATTCAGATACCCTGATCACGCCGGACGAAAATTTTCATCAGGCCTCGTTTTCACTCAAGGGTTTCTGGGATACTGGAACGATTGGCGCCACCCTTAAAACCTTTGACAATGACATGGAATCAGCCAGACTAAGGGCATCCTTTGTGCCTGGGGCATTTGAAAATCTCGACATCACAGCATCGTATTATTATCAATTCATTGACATTTCACAGCGGGCATCTGCCCTGTCTCCGTTTATCACTCTGCTGGGTCCGGTAAAACCCTATCAGCAAGTATCCTTTCAAATCATCAAAGGATTTGATGGTCCAAATATTGTCATTGCAGGTGGTGGTGACTGGCGGGACCTGATAGATGCGAACACGGATTCTGCATTCAATCATTCCTTTGTCCATGGCTATCTTTCCATGGAAAAATCCGAATTTTTATTCACCGATCTGAGCCTGACTGTCCAAGGCGACATCTGGCAGAGCAAGACGGACACCCCGGACAGTGCCAATGGGGATGACCGTATCGTATCGGGTGGCGGGGAGCTAGATTATCAGTGGAATGAAAAATCAACGTTGGGATTAGGATCCTATTATTCCTTATATAAATACGACTATTATTCGGATCTCAATGAGAAAACCGATGTATACACCCTGTTTACAAAGATAAAATACCTGCCGACTGATTCCATCCGGCTAAACGCCGAATATCAGTTGGATATTTATGACATTCACGAACACAGTGTAAGGTTAAGCACTGAATGGCAATTTTGATGGCGTCGTAAAAAGTCCCATATGCGGCGTTATAGTGTTTTGCCGGACGTTCGACATACGAATAAGTATGCCTTCACGCCCGGCCAAACACTATGCCTTGCCTATGGACCTTTTTCCATAGCCATCTGTAGGTTTTTTATGAGTTCATCAATTTTAGGGCAAGATATGACATACCGTGGTTTATTACTAATTGTTCTGTTTATGATCGGCTCAACACATTCAGCCTTGGGCAATGAAACGATACGGCAACCCTTTTCCCATGATATCCACCTGGGTCTTGATACGGTTACATGCACAACATGTCATGGTCTTTTAGAACAAAAGGCCCCTGGTTTCCCCGATAAAAAAGCATGTATGGAATGCCATGAGCATGACAATCGTGATTTTGAAAACAGTGCGTTCAAGCAAAGAATTCCTGATGAAAATCTTGAATTCCCCCATGGGAAGCATGCCGAAATCAAATGCACACCATGCCACAGCATAGATAAAAACAAGGCTATCACAGCAGAGCCTTCAAAAGACTGTCTCACATGCCATGCCCAAAAAAGCGTAAAACCCGATTGTACCGTGTGTCACAAAACCCAAGTGATGCCCGGCTATCATGGCAAAACCTTTGGGATAAATCATTCCAGGCTTTCAAATGATATGAGCGATGATGCACCCCATGGCAGGGATTGCAGGATGTGTCATGAACAACCTGTTTGCACATCCTGCCATAAAACCATGAAGCCCAAGTCCCATACCGGGTTTTTCCGGATGCGCGGGCATGGTCTCAAAGCATCTCTGGATAGGACTTCATGCAAAACCTGCCATGCGGAAAGTTCCTGTATCCAGTGCCACAAACAGACAAAACCATTAAATCACAAGGGTCTCTGGCGTGACTCCCATGGTCTTTCAATACCAGGGGGTTTTACCGGTACCATGGGCAATTGTGCCCTTTGCCACAGGCCCGCATGGTGTACGGATTGCCATAACTCACGATAGAACTCAACGCCATTAAGACGGCATCAAATACATGTTTGAAAGGATTTTAATATGAAAGCCCCCATTCATTTTCCTGATAAAAAGACCCGTTTTACCCTGATATGTTTTTTGATTACAGTGGGATGTCTCATGCTCATCAATGGTTGCGGAAACTCTGAAATTCCTGATGGACTTGCAGATAGTGATGTGACACTCTCATCGGGATTGTCATGCACCGAGTGCCACGGAAACAGTGAGAACGCTGCCCCGCCCATGTCTGTAAACAGTGAATATGACACATCCTCAGTTTCGGTGGGTGCCCATCAGTCCCACCTCCATGATGGAATCCTGAAAAAGGCGTTGGCCTGTGAACAATGCCATCTCGTTCCCACCCGTGCTGACCAGGACGGCCATATGGACGAAAGCCCGGCTGAAATCACATGGGGGACCTTAGCTGGAACAGGAAACACGGCACCGCTTTGGGACAGAACCCTTGGGACCTGCTCCAATGTATACTGCCACGGAGCAACACTCAGTGGCGGAACAAATAAAATACCCACATGGACCATAGTCAATGATACCCAGGCTGCCTGCGGAACCTGTCATGGGAATCCACCCACTGAAGCCCACCCTGCTGCGAACCAGTGCCAGGCCTGTCATTCGGGTACCGTCGACCAAGACGGCAGAATTGATGTGGCAGGTGGCCTCCATATTGATGGGATAATCCAGGTTGATGACACGGAAAGTCCATCCAGTCGGTTCCATCCCGAGGATTATGCGGCCCCGTCCCAACACGGTTTTGCCTTTAATAAAAATAAGGACAACTGTAAGGGCTGCCATGGAGACGACTATACGGGAGGTTCTGTTGGAGTGTCCTGTGATTCCTGCCATGGGGGTTCAACCTGGAGGACAGATTGCACCTTCTGCCATGGGGGACAAGATAATGACACAGGGGCACCACCTCTGGGCCTTTACGATGATCCCGACATGCCAACAAGCACAACAGACCTCCATTCCCGGCATATAGAAAATCAAGGCTTGTCCATTACTCCCTGCGGCCTCTGCCATAAATCACTGGATTGCACCTATTGCCATATCAAACCCCTATCGTTTGATGATCCGGGGCATATTGATGGGAACCAAGGTTCGGAAGTCTTTATCTCATCGGCATCGGGTATTAATGCGGTCTATACCAATGCAGATCGCACGTGCAGCTCTGTGGGTTGCCACTCGGGAAATCCCGTTCAATGGGTAAGTCCCGAGGATCAGACCGAGGTTGAGCCTGGGAACGAGTAACGTGGCCTGAAACAATACCTCATGGGTCCTATAAGTCTTATGGGACCTATAAGACCCATGGGACGTATGAAGATTTAACGTCCAACTCTCATGAGCAAAATCATTTGTACCCCTTATTACAGTGTGTTATTTTGGCAAGACATCTTTTGACCCTCTGTTGCCCCCCTTTTGAGCCACTTTTCCGACGGAACACGTTAAAAATCTGGACCCATAGGCCCCATAAGACCTCAGTGAAAATTGATTTATATTGTTTTCATGTAAGGATTGGATGTACTGTTGGTTGAATTGTTGGATAGTGATGTGCCATAAAAAAAGAACATGGATAACCATGGCCAAAACATTTTAGGGGTTCTTCAACTTATTAAAAGACTATATTATGAAAAATGACCAAAAAGTACTACTGAAAGAAACAATTGAAAAAAAATTATTGGCCATAAAAGAAAACATCGTATCCTATGAGCAACTTATAAAACCCATTTCACCTGATAACGCCATAGGGCGAATCACTCGAATGGAAGCCATAAACAGTAAAAGTATTAATGAAGCCGCGTTAACAACGGCTAAAAATACACGATCACGATTAGAACAGGCCTTAGCCAACATTGATGATCCCGATTTCGGCGTATGCCAAGAATGCGAAGAGCCCATTCCCTTTGCACGATTAGCGATCATGCCGGAATCCGGCCTTTGTGTTCGGTGCGCTGAAAATATTATCGATTGAATTGACGATAATCAACGATCAATCGTGTGTTCCCTGATGCAGCAGACATCCTTGAAAAGCCCCACAAGTCCTATAAGTCCCATAGGACCACACGATCTTGGTTGATGAAAAACCAATGCTGCCAGCCCATCACATCCGGCTGATCTGCCTCAAGGCCTGGCGAAGGCGATGTTTGTTTTCAATGATGTCATGCCCCAGTCTTCGACGTTCGATTTTCATGGTGTTAAGGGTTCCGAAAAGATAGGGAGGAAGCTTCCCCATGCGTTCGGACAGTTGGCGATCCAAAATAGTCGTACGCGTACTCAGCCCCGAAGGGGAGGTTCTCGTACGCGTACTCGAAAAGGTGCAAAAAATTCGACCATGAAAAACGTGATGTATACCGTGTCAGCATGACGTTTGTTGCCTGGGCATATCGTTTGTGCAAATGGCTCAAGTGTATCGATCGGCATGCCCGAGATCAACTATTGCGTTCCTCTCAATCGATTCCACTGATGTTCCGGACAATTTTGAGAGTGATACCAATGACCAACAAAGTCAGTGTTTTTTTACCACACACTCAATGGAAAAAAATTCATAAAGTTGAACATGTTCAATTAAATTATTGACAAACGTATAACAAACCACTAATACAAGAAAACGTGATGAACTCGTAAAAAGTTAACAGATGGCTATGGAGAAATAATATGATCAACCCCAAGAGTAAAATCATGACGGCCAAAGAGGCCATAAGCCGATTTGTCAACGATGGTGATCAACTGATCATCGGAAATTACACGGTAAGCACATGCGCGGAACTGGTTTTCGAGGTGGCACGGCAGCAGAAAAAAGCCCTGACACTCTATTCACAGTCAGGTATTTTTGATGTGGAAATACTGGTTGGCGCGGGATGCGTGGACAAGCTGATATCAACCTATGTATACAGGGCTGGAGGAAAGGAAGGCGGCTCTGCCGTGGAGCGGTCCCTCAAAGACGGGTCACTTTCCATGGAAGATTACACCAATTTCCAGTACAATGCCCGACTGATGGCGGGAATGCATGGATTTTCTTTCATGCAGGTTCCCGAGGGAAGCATGGTCACGGACCTGTTCAAACGGCGTTCGTTCATGGGTGAGGGGAAATACAAAATCATACGCTGCCCTTACACGGACAAAGAAATCCTCACCGTGCCATCTGCAAATCCTGATGTCTGTATCGTTCATGTGCAAAGGGCCGACAAATATGGCAATGCCCAGTACTGGGGGGCAATGGGAAGTGTTGCCGCTGCCGCTCTTTCAAGCAAACGGATCATTGTGTCATGCGAGGAAATTGTGGATCATGAGATTATCAAGTCAAGCCCTCACCTGACCATCATCCCTGCATTCCGGGTGGATGCTGTTGTGGAAATACCCTGGGGGGCACATCCCAGTGAAGTGGTGGGTTATTACAACCTCGATAAAGTCGCCTACGCCCTCTTCCTCATGTCAGACATGACCGGTGACGGACTTAAGGCATGGATGGACCAATGGGTGTTCGGATGCCCGAATCGCCATGCCTATATTGAAAAATACATGGCAGAAAATGGCGCCCGGACCATCGACGCTATCCGGGCCAAGGCCTATTATTCAGCCCCGGCCAATTACGGCTCAGCTTTTGACTCATGCTGGGACAACCAGGGCAGAGAACGAACCATGGGGGTCACCATGGAAGAATTGAATACCATCTTGGAAGAAAGGGGATTGCTCCGTGGCTAAGAAATATACACTTGACGAACTGCTCATCATCAGCGCCGCAAGGGAAATCAATGATGGGGATTGTGTCATTCTCGGCGTGGGCCTTCCCACAACGGCGGGTGCTGTGGCCAAAGCCTTGTTCGCACCCAACGCCACCCTCATGATGGAATCGGGCATCATTGATTTTGAGCCCCTTGTGCCTCCCAATCACATTGCTGATGCCAATGCATGCAGAGGGTTCTCATACGCCACAGATCTATTTTCCATGTTTACCATGACATACCGGGGTTTTGTGGACGTCTGTTTTCTGGGTGTGGCCCAGATCGATAAATTCGGCAACATAAACACCACCGTCATTGGTGATTACGACCATCCTGACATGAGACTTCCCGGGTCTGGCGGTGCGCCTGAATTTTTATCCTATGCAAAGAGAACCGTTCTCACCATGCGTGGTGGAGAGTTTGTGGAGACACTTGATTATCTGACCTCACCCGGTTTTCTGGACGGTGGAGACAGCCGTGAAAAAAGTGGCCTTTTCCCCAAAGGATCCGGCCCCTCCATGCTGCTCACGACCCAAGGTGTGTTCCGGTTTGATGAAACAACAAAGGAAATGTATCTGGCCCAGCTCCACCCCGGCATAACGGTGGAGATGGTTAGAAATAACATCCCATGGGATCTCAAGGTGGCGGACTCGGTACTGATCACCCCTGCCCCGTCTGATCAGGAAATCGATTTCATCAGACGGTTTGCTCCCACAGAATCTGTGGGGAGAAAACTCATGTATGAACTGGGGATTATCAACACCCTCAAGAAGGCCGCGGAACGGGTAAAGGCATAAGGCATCAGAATGATAAACATTCCGAAAACAGGGCCCTACCCTGTTTGTAGGCCTTAGGCCATATCGGTTTATCCACCGATATCCTTGAAAAAGTGGCCCAGTTGATTGTTGACATGGAAACGGATGGATTTATTTTTGGATCCCCGGTTCATTATGCCGCCGCAAGCGGTGCCATAACGTCCTTCATGGATCGGGCCTTTTATTCAAATATGAACGCCGGAAAAAACGCGTTTTACTTAAAGCCTGCTGCGGCCATCCTTTCTGCCAGAAGAGCCGGGACAACAGCCGCCTTTGACCAGCTCAACAAGTACTTCACCATATCTGAGATGCCTGTGATCTCGTCGCGGTATTGGAATATGGTTCACGGGATAGCTCCGGAAGATGTAAAAAAAGATCTGGAAGGTCTTCAGACCATGCGCGTACTTGCACGAAATATGGCATGGTTTTTAAAATGCGTACAGGCAGCTAAAAAAGCCGGTGTTCCGCTTCCCATAAAAGAAGAGGCCATTCGAACAAACTTTATTCGAGACTAATCAAAGGAATAAACAAATAATCTACAACTGTTTAAAAGATTTGGTCAAAAGGCCTCTCGTGTGCTACATCTTAAACGCATTAATATTCTTTGATCGGCAGCAGATTTGAGACCCAGGTTTAACACGTATTCCCTTGGGTTCTCCTTAAATGGCAATGCACATAGATAATATTTTGATTTTTTCAAATATAAAATCAGCGCATTAGGCTGGAAACCAAAAGGACATATGGATGGTCGCAACGCCCCCTCTGGCGAATGATGGCTTTGATGACACCTTTCCTGATCATACCATAAATGACCTTGTCTCTTATGGAGATCCCGCCTGTATTTACAGAGCCCAAAGAAAAAAAGACGGAACCTTTGTCATACTCAAGGTCCTTCGCCATACGCACTCAAATCATGAAGCCCCTGCTCTGTTCAAACACGAATACGAAGTAACCCGGCAGTTGAATGCTCCCGGTGTTATCGGTGTTTTTTCCTTTGAGCGCCACCCCACACAGTGCATTATTGAGTTTGAGGACTTTGAAGCCCATTCCCTGGACACGATCTCCAGACAGCGCAGGATGACCCTCGAAGAAATCCTGGTGATGGCTATTCAGGTGGCAGACGCTCTGGGAGAAATCCATAAATCACATATCATTCACAAGGATATCAACCCGTCCAACATTGTATTCAATCCAATCACCCACGTGGCCAAGATAATCGACTTCGGCATTTCGACTTATTTCACCCGGGAGCAGGCGTCCATCACCAGCCCCCAGATGTTTGAAGGCAGCCTGCCCTACATCTCCCCGGAACAGACCGGCCGAATGAACAGGTCCATGGATTACCGCACGGATTTTTATTCTTTGGGTGCTACACTCTATACCCTGCTCGTCCGTCGCCCCCTGTTTATCGTCAATGATCCCATGGAATGGTTCCATTGCCATATCGCTAAACAGCCCGTGCCGCCGGATCAGGCCGATGTTTCCATTCCCTCCGCCCTTTCGGCCATCGTCATGAAACTTCTTGCCAAGACAGCGGAAGACCGCTATCAGAGTACCCAGGGAATCAAAGCCGATCTATTGCAATGCCTGGGTGACATTCAGAGCACGGGCTCTGTCAAACCGTTCCCACTGGGCCGCCATGACAGGTCTGACCGATTTCAGATTCCCCAGCGTATTTACGGTCGGGACAAGGAAGTCCATCAGCTTCTTTCCGCCTTTGATCAGGTGGGACGCGGAAACAGTAAAATGACCCTGGTATCCGGCTATGCCGGTATCGGCAAAACCCGTCTGATCCGGGAGATATACAAACCTGTTACGGAAAAAAAAGGATACTTTGTTTCCGGGAAATTCGACCAGCTTAACCGGAACATCCCCTATTATGCCATGTCGGCCGCCCTGCGCGATCTGATCCGGCAGCTCCTGACGGAACCCGATGAGAAACTGGCTGCCTGGCGGGATCGAATCCTTCACGCCCTGGGCCATAATGGACATCTGATCATCGATATCATCCGTGAACTCGAACTGATCATTGGCCCCCAGCCTGAAGTCCCCGACGTGCCGCCACTGGAAGCTGAACAACGGTTTCATTTGGTTTTCCAGCACTTTGTCCAGGCATTTTCCACGGCTGAGCAACCCCTTGTGCTATTTCTGGACGACCTCCAGTGGGCCGACCGTGCAAGCATGGACCTGATTGATCTTTTGACCGCCACCGAATCCGGCGTTTCCTATCTTCTATTGATCGGAGCTTACAGAGACAACGCCCTTTCAGAAAACCATCCTGTGGCTCATTGGCTTGATAATCTCCGTTTAAAAAACATTGCCTATGATGACATCCACCTGGGCCAGCTGACCGAGGCCCATTTAACGGAACTGCTTGCGGACACCCTGTTGGTTGACCTTCCCGCAGCAGCACCCCTGGCTGACTTGATCAAACAAAAAACCGGAGGAAACCCATTTTTCACCGAAGAATTTTTAAAATCCCTCTACCATGAAGGATTGATCAACTATTCCACCGAAATAAACAGCTGGTCCTGGGATATGGATCGTATTCGCGGTCAGCAATACACCGACAATGTGGTGGATCTGATGACCTTTAAATTAAAAAGACTTCCACCTGAAACCTTGCAGATGATTGAACTGGGTGCCTGCATCGGCTTTGTTTTTTCGTTGAAGGACCTGGCTCTTGTTTCGGAAAAATCGCCCGCTGAGGTGGCTTTATGTCTTCGACCTGTTATCAACGACGGATTGGTTTCCCTTATGGGCAATGCCAACGCATTGTTTGAATTGGATCATAATCCGCAGATGACGAATGTGACCGTGGAATTCACATTTGCCCATGACAGGGTCCATCAGGCAGCCTATGCCCTGCTTTCGGAAGATAGCCGAAACCGCGTTCATCTGTCCATCGGCCGACTGTTGCTGACGCATCTTTCCTTGGAACAGCAAAGGGAAAAACGGTTTGAAATTGCTTATCATCTGAATATGGCCGCCGAACTGATAAATGATCCAGACGAACGATTCATGCTATGCCGACTGAATCTCGATGCAGGGAAAACAGCCAAGCGGTCCAATGCATATCAGCCTGCCTTCATCTATTTCAGTCAGGCCATTGCATTGTTGTCACCCCATGCATGGAAAAACCAATACGATTTCACCATGGAACTTTACACAGAGGCGGCCGAAGCAGCCTACCTGACTGTGGATTACAATACCATGGACAAGCTGCTGGACATTTGTTCAGAGCAGGCAAAAAACCTGATGGACCGGGTTAAACCGAATATGGTAAAAATTTCGGCCTGTATGGCGACTGGCCAGCTGATGGAGGCCATTAATATCGGCAAACAGATCATCAAGCAATTGGGACAGCGTTATCCTGCAAACCCCAAAACCTACCATATCGTCATCGAGCTTATCAAAATCAAATGGCTGATTCGTAACAAACCCATGGAGGACTGGCGCAGCCTTCCGATCATGACAGACCCCAGGGCCCAGTCGATCATGAAAATCGGCGCACAAATTGGGGGGGCGGCCATGTTTGCCCAGCCGAAATTTCTCCCACTTCTGGTCTGCATTGGATTCAGACTATCCCTCACTTACGGCCATGCACCGGAAACCCTTATGGGATACGCGGCCATGGGCATGGTGTTTTCCGATATTTTCGGGGACGTTGAACGAGGCGAAGCCTTTGGCAGGCTGGCCATTGACATGGTGGACCAGCTTCAGGCAAAATCCATCGAAGGACGCATCCGCCATGTCTACAATGCCATGGTTCGTCACTGGAAAGAACCCGTTGGCAACATAATTGCCCCTCTGAATAAGGCCTTTTTTTTAAATCTTGAACATGGAGATTTTGAATATGCGGCTCATTCGGCGGCCGTCCATGCAGGGGTTATATTCGATTCCGGAGTGAACCTTCAGGATGTTTACATGGCGGTCATGGACAATTATACGGTGCTCAAGCCCCTCAAACAGGGACCCCGAAACCATTATCTTGAAAATATGCTCCAGACCACCGAGAACCTCCTGGGTCATGCCGATGATCCGTCCATATTGACAGGACGATTTTATGATATTGAACCGATGATCAAAATGCATGAAAATTACGGCGACAAGGGGCTGTTGTTCATAGATTACAAGTCCGGGGCACTGTTGGCCTACCTGTTCGGAAAGCACAAAAAAGCCCTTGACTATGTCAATATCATCCGCCGGAAACACTCCGATGCCCTTCAGGGGATGTATTTTATTGTGGCAAACCTTTTTATGGATACCCTGGTGCGTCTGTCCAATGCGGACACCGCCGGTTTCTTTGCACGAAGGTGGCTGATGTTTCAGGTCACTGTCAATCTATTTAAATTCAAACGCTGGGCTAAAACCAATCCTTCCAATACGCTCAACAAACTCCGTCTGATCCAGGCCGAACGTCTTCGGGTTATGGGTAAAGTCTTTGAAGCCCATGCCTTATACGAAGAATCAAGCCGTCTTGCGCGCGAACAGGGATTTATCCATGAGGAGGCCATGGCCATGGAACTGTGCGGTGCCATGCATATGAACGATGACCGAACCACCCTGGGCCTGCCCCATCTTGAAAAAGCCAGAGACCTTTACCGGAGCTGGGGAGCCCAGGCCAAAGTGGATGAGCTTCACAGCCGTTTTCCCCAGCTCATATCACACGTTGAACAAAAGGAAACCACGGATTCCATTGCCATGTCCCAAATGGATATGGGTTCCCTGATGAAAGCACTTAAAACCATAGCACAGGAAACAGTTCACAGCCGAATGATTGAAATCATTATCGCCAAAGCCATGGAGTTTGCAGGAGCCCAGAAAGGATTTCTTATTTTACGGAATCTTGAAGGCGTGCTCTATATCGAAGCCGAGGCCAGTGTGGATGGTGGAGATCCCCGTATTCTTCAATCCATTCCTGTCACCGAGGGTCATCTCTGCCAGAGCGTCGTGAACTATGTCTCACGAACGAAGACAAGTATCGTTATCCACGATGCCCGGCAATTCTGCAAACAGATCCCCGGTCTTGAAAAAGACGATTACATTGTAAGGCAGAACGTGCTCTCCCTGCTCTGCCTCCCCATCCTTACCGAGAGCAGCGACGGCCAGGAGCTGATGGGCATCCTGTACCTTGAAAACAATCGCGCCACCGGTGCGTTTACCCAACAACGGTTTGATACCCTTGGAATCATCTGCCTGTCTGCGGCCGGACGGCTGGAGCTGTCCCGGAAAGCGGCAGTTGACGGTCTAACAGGTCTATTCAACCATGACCATTTTCAAAACATCTTGAGCCAGGAATTCATTTCAGCCAGACGGCATTCACATCCCCTTTCTCTGATTCTGCTGGATATCGACCATTTCAAGGTGTTCAACGACACCTGGGGCCATCAGGCCGGGGATCTGGTACTAAAGGACGTGGCCCGTGTTTTGAAGAACTCCTGCCGCATCGAAGATATCGTGGCTCGTTACGGGGGTGAGGAAATGGTGGTGGTCCTTCCCATGGCAACCTTATACGAGGCCAAAATGGTCGCTGAGAGAATCAGAAATCAGGTGGAAAACCACCACGTGCCCCATGAGGGCCAACACTTGAAGGTGACTGTCAGTCTGGGCATCTCAACATTAGATTCGACGACAAACTCCAAAGAAACCCTTATCCGCCTTGCAGACAAAGCCCTTTACCGTTCAAAAGCATCGGGCCGTAACCGCCTGACCGTGGCCTGATGTTAAGGTAATGTTTCCCAAATATTATTGACGATTTAAATAGTAAATACATTTTTATGTGAATCAAAAAACCCGGTCAAGATCAATCAGTGTCTTGGCCTGGGTTGTCCGTCCATCTGCAACATTTTTGGACATGAAGGTATCCCGGACACGATCAAATTCGTCCAAGGTCCGGATATAGAGATCAAATCGTTGGATATTTGACTTATCGATCCATGATTTATAATCCTCATCCGTGGTGTCAAGTTTTTCGGTCAGAAAAAATTCGCCGTTGGCATTGACACCGAAATGATTGATGGAAATGGTTTTTACCCGGAACGGAAGATTCCAGATACAATCTACATAGCCATCGCCCGTAAAATTTAAAAAGATAAGGGGAATTGGTTTTGAAAGCTTCACAAAGTGCTCATCCACATGGTCAAGCAGAATCTGGTCGCTTTTGTTTCCCCGTTTCAAAATACGGATGTATCCCCCTGGATTCAGAACGTTGTTCTCGTTATCATAAAGTGTGAACACATATTCCGAGTTATCAGTAAGCCCCATGGGGAATGCGTCACCGTTGCTGTCTATGGGCTGGTAAAATCCCTGGGGTTGGGATTCTAAGTTCACGAAAACCACCGGTGTTCCGACTTGTTTTGATAATCGATAGGGATTTTCAGGGTCAATGCCCGGTCCCGAGACAGTGATATAATCCACAGTAGAGGCCCGATAATCCACTGGGGCATGGGCATACAGACTCATTCCATTAAATAAAACCGTGTTGATCAATCGACCGAATGCGGCGTAGGACCCCGCATACACATCCAGGATCTGCTGATTTCCCCGGATCAGCCACCGACCGTTGGACCGGATCATATACCACCCATAATGGGATTCGGTATGGTAGCGATTGTTAATCACGTCAAAGGAAACCCGGGCGCTCCCGTTTGCTGTATCCAGTGAATCAACGGAAAGACCGGAAAAAGAAAATCCAACCAGATTTTCATCCGAGATTATTTTTTCCAAAAAGCTATCCCGATCAAATCCGTTAACCATGAAATCGCCTGAAAAAAGATCTTCCAGGGCAGCCACTTCATCCACCTCACCCAGGGAACTCGGACTGTCGTCATCAAACAGACTCATCCAATGATCAAACACGTCGTTGATATCCACCACAGCCTGGGATGCATTCAAAAAATCCGTCACCTGAAAAGGAGGCAGGGCATCGGTCTCAGAGTCCACTGTCAAATCATCTTCGATGAACTCTCCCGTGAAAAAATTCCGAATGAGCATGGTCTGTGATTGTTGCCCATCCCCCTCCCAGGTGGGTATGACCCGGATAAAATCAAGAACCGCATCCATACCTGAATGATCCGCCTCAAAAGCTGTACTTATCAGATTAAACTGACCGGTTTCATCCACCTCCGCACTGTCCAGAAGCTTCTGCAATCGTGACTTTAAAAGGGCTTCATGCCTTTGGATATTCATAGGGGTTGCAACATCGGATAAAGATGGTCCGTCAAATGTTTCAAAGTATTCTTCCGGCACCTTTCCCAGCACATTCCCCACAATCAGATCAGTAAACGGGGTGATGTTGACGGTCGCTGATTCATCAGACCGCATGCCCATGGAATGGAGATAAACCACACGGCCTCCCACCGTACCTCTGGCCTGGAGGAGATAAGGTCCGGTCATCTCTGTTGCAAGGGGAATTGAAAACGATCCGTCTTGACCAATGACGTCTTTTAAGGACACATTCAAAGCAGAGGAATTTTTAAGGATAACCACACCACTGACAGGGGCACCGGACGCAACAACTCCCGATATCGTCACCTTCGGCAAATCAGGATCCAAACCCTGGTCAGGAACACCGTGATCCACAGAACAACCCCACATGAAAACGACAAAAACGATTCCCAGTATCCATACTCTATTGGTCATAACACCCCACCTGGCATAGGTCCATATCACCATCTTTAAAACAAATATCGAACCCCATATGTGTTCTAAAAATTATGAAAGACCCGCATATAATTTCTATACCTGTATAATTTCAATATACATATCCCATGAGTCTGTCAATATTTTGCTCAAAGGCAGCTTTTTGTCTATGGTATCAAAAAAAACGGGGCGGCCTTTCGACCGCCCCTAAAAACAGAGGGTTATGATACAGATGTGGGGACATCAAGTATCCGAGATTAAGGTAACACAGTGTACAAACTTAGAATCTATCATCCGATGGATTCTGTATCAAACGAATAGAACGCATGGTTCTTCATGTTTTTTGCCGGGTTGGCTATACATGGATAATTTTTTACGTCTGAATTGAGAGCAATTATATCAATGTTTTTTAAATAATCAATACCTAATTTAACATTTGTAAAAAATATTTCCCCAATGTTGAAATAGCCCGTTTTTAACCCCAGGCCCAATGCCATGTCCGGGCAACAGAATCCCCCAAGCCATCAAACAACGAATAAACAACGGGAATCACAATCATGGTTAAAAATGTCCCGACCAATAAGCCAAATGCGGCGACGATCCCCAAAGGACTCATGCGTTCAAGGCCGATGGCCATCTCGAAAATCAGTGGGGAAAGCCCGACGATTGTCGAGACGGTTGTCATTAAAATGGGCCGAAGACGGAGGCGTACAGACTGAACGATGGCCTCATCCTTTGTCATCCCCTTGGCTCGTGCCGTAATGATGAAATCAAGTAACAGGATACTGTTGTTTACAATGGTGCCTCCCAAAAGGATCATACCCATCATGGCGGGTTTGCACATGGGTTTGTCAAAAAGAAGTAATCCCCAGAAACCACCGGCGACAGCCAGGGGGATCGCAGCCATGATGGTGAATGGATGCAGGAAAGATTTAAACATGGCCACAATCAGGATAAAGAGCAGGACGAAGCCGATCATCAGAGCCCGACCCATCTCCTTTTGCCCCACACTCATGTCGGCCGCTGTTCCTGAAATAGTTATGGAATATCCCGCATGTGGCTTAAGCCCGGCAAGCTTTTTTTCCACCATCCCGGTGACTTGGCCGATGGTATAGACACGATTGACGCCCGTAATGTCAATGGTGGGCATGAGCATTTCACGGGTGACGAAGGGTTGTGTTCGATGCGGGTGTATATCAGCCAAAGCACGCAAGGGAATTTGTCCGAGTGCTGTTTCAAGGTAAACATCCCGCAACTGAGAGGGATATTTGATATCAGCGCCTTGATATTGAACGGTTATCGGGATATCCAGATAACCATTCAGCCTCATGGGGGTTGCCTCCACGCCTTTAACGGCTGTCCTTAATTCTCTGGCTATGGCCGGAGGTGCTGCGTGATAAAGCTCTGCAAGATCCGGATTGATAATAATCCGGCAATCGCGTTTATCAATCCGCCAGGAACGACGAACATCCACCAGACCCGGAACACCATCGAGTTCCAGAAGGACCTGCTGAGTCAGGTCATCAAGCACAACCGGATCAGGACCGCTGATAACAATATCCAGAGGTGCACGGGTGGTGGACAGGGGCGTGGCTCCATATTCGGCAATGGTGAATTCCTGAACACCTGAAATTTTACTTAATTTCCCCCGCCATTGATCCTGGATTATCCAAATATCATCGCGTCGCTTTGTCCGATCAACAAGGGTGATTTTGATACGTCCGGATTGGGCGGTAGTTCCTCCGCCACCGAAACTGAGTTCCCCTGGTTCCGACCCCACCACCGATGAGATGGTCAGGACGCCAGGGGTTTCGTAAATCATAGTTTCAATGTTTGAAAGAACGTCCTCGACCTGGTGGGGCGTATAGTCGGATGGTGTTTCAAAATCAAGGTTAACGATGCCGGTGTCCATGGGCGGCATTAATTCCCCCCCCAAAAGCGGCTTTACCTGTTTCATTGTAAACAGGAAAAACACCATGGCTAAAACAACGACGACCCAACGATAACGTAAGGCGCTATGAAGCAATCCCAGATAAAAATGGGCCAGAAGATCCACGCCACGGTCGGTTAGGGAAAAAAACCGTTCTATCATGGTACGTTTCCGCTGACCGTGTGCCAAGAGTCGGGATGCCATTAATGGTACTATGGTCAGTGCAGCAAGCAAGGAACCGGCCAGGGTGGCCGATATGATTAGATTCAAAGGCCGCATGGTCTGTTGGGTATACCCCCCTGCAAACATCACAGGGATCAGCACAATGACCGTTGTCAGAGTACCGGCCAGAACGGCCAGGGACACTTCCTTTGCCCCAATAGAAGCGGCAAGCACTGGATTCTTATCTTTATCATCACGGTAATGGCGATAAATATTCTCCAGCACAACAATGGCAGCGTCAACCACCATGCCCACAGCGATAATCATTCCTGAAAGGGTCACCATGTTAAGGGTGTATGGACTGAACCAGAGAACGACCAAGCTGGCAAGGAAGGCCATTGGGATACTGGTTGAAACAACCAAAGCGGCCCTGAGATCTGCAAGAAAAAGAAAAATGACCACCACGGTAAGTATGATGGCTTGAATCAAAGACACACGCATACCTGAAACATTCAAATCGATAATGGGTGCCTGATCATCCGTTATCGAAAAATCAATGTCAGGATATTCCGCTTGAAGCAACGGGAGCCGGGTCTTTACATTTCGGATGGCAGATACGGTCGGCCCATGTTCAGGTCGTAGAATATTCATGGCAATGGCCGATTTACCATTACCGTGATACATGCTGCGTTGCTCGGATTCGCCCAGTTTTATCTGTGCAATGTCTTGAATCCGAAGCACCGAGCCTTCATCAAAACGAATCGGTATACGGCGAATTTCATCCAGATTTTTAAATTCACCTGAAACTTTGAGCATGTACTCCCGGTCTGGTGAATAAACAGTCCCTGCCGGTGCAGAGACATTATGCCTTTCCAAGGCCGCCAGCACATCCGTCAGTCCCAGTTTGTTCGCATACAGGCGTTCGCGTGAGATGAGGATTTTGATTTCCGGTTTGTGGGCACCGAAAACATCAACGTCAGCAACACCGGGAACATTGAGCAGTGAATCAGCAATTTGGTTTTCAGCAAGAAGACGGATCTGTGAGATGTCTTTCGTCGTACCTGGCTTGGGAGTCAACGACAAGGTCAGCAAAGGACGGGTCGCATCTGAAATTCTATAAATTCGAGGCTCCTGAATCGTTTTAGGCAGTTTTGCACGAATGCGGCTCACCGCGTTCTGGACATCAACCACCGCCTCTCCCAAGGCCTTATCATAATAGAATTCCGCGTTAATTGTCGACACTTCATCACGGCTGGTGCTGGTTACACGTTTCAGCCCCCCCAAGGTGTTCAATTCTTTTTCAACAACCTGGGTGACTTTGTCTGCCATATCATCGGCATCTGCTCCGGGCCACACAGTGACAACGACGACTTGCGGGGGTACGGTGTCAGGAAACAAGTCTGTGGGAGTCCGAAAAAAAGCAAACAGTCCCAGAGATGCGATAAGAAGCGATACGGCAATGACGGCATAGGGTGACTTGATGGAGAAGTCTGTGAGATTCATGGTTGGGCCTCCACCGTCATACCCTCCGAGAGCCTTGCCCACCCCAGAAAAGAATGTACAACGACCTGTTCACCCGGCTGCACGCCTTCAACAGCCGCACGGGCACAGGCCATTCCAAGGACCTGGACATTCCGTGCGGTGAGCTTCCCGTCTTGAACAACAAATACGCGGTAAGAATCAGGTTCTTTTCCCTCAATCAACGCGTCAGAAGGAATGAGGGACACATCCTTGTGTTGATTGAAAATAACGGTTGCGGTCAAGTATTGTCCGGACGTAAGCCCACGTGCCTGATCTTGGTCAAGAACAACCTCGGTCCGCATCATACGCGCACGGTTTAGGGATGGATACAACTGTGTGATTGTGGCGGTTCGATTTTCTCCGCCAATTTTGAAAAAAACCGGAAGACCGGGCTTGATCACAGGCAGGTCTGTTTGAGGGATATCAAAGACAATGGACATTGTCCCTGCGCTTTCAATCACCAGCAATGTTTTCCCGGGAGCTGCCTGATCACCCGGATCTACCAGGCGGGACGCGACGACTCCTGAAAACGGGCTTTCGATCCTGCAATAACTCAAGGTTGTCTCCAATTCGCCTAAACGAGCCTCAAGAGACCGGATCTGTTGATCAATGGAAGCGGATTTCTGACGTGCAGCCGCCAATTTCCCTTCGGCTTCGCTCCGTTTATCCATGGTCGCCTCAACCTGAGCCCGTGGGATCGTACCGTCCTTTGCCAATTGATTACCCCGGTCAGCTTCACGATTCCAGTAAGCGTATGATTCATCAAGGGCCTTTACGGTAGACCGGTTGCCCTGAAGATCGGCCTGAGTCTGTTTGATCTGGGCCTTGACCGCCGCCACTTGCGAATCAATCTGGCGGTGATCAAGGGTGATGACCGGCTGGCCCTGTTCGACTGATTTCCCTTCATTAACCATGACGTTTTCAATGGTGGCTGTCAAACGAGCAGAAATACTGGCCGACTGAAGGGGTTGTATACTGGACAGGTAATCATGGGATTCCGACAAATCCCCTGAATAAACCGTGGCTGTTTTGACCAGGGTGGAGGCCACATGATAACGAGGTGCCTGGGCAAGCGACTTTTTTTTCTTCATAATCAATGCACGCCCACCTGCCCCAATGATTAAAATAACAATAATACCAGAAATCATTCGTTTGGTTTTTGGGGTAAACGTCTTCATCATTTTTCTCCTGTTGCAAATGCAATCTGTGGGTGAGCGACATTGGGATGCGACTTTCAACACCTAAAATCATATGTTCATAACAATTCCTATATCGCTAAATGGGAATATAGTGATTTATCCAAGCCGTGTCAATATGAAATGACAGATGATTGTCTTATACAGTGATCATTTCCACCATGCTTTTTGTGCCTCAGTGAGAGGCCTGCTTTTTGGTTGCGGCTATGCCGCCGTGCCCTTCAGTGAGCCTATGGATCGGGTGGTTAAAAATAATGTGGTTGTGGAAAAAGACATGATCTATATAAGATGAACTCGTAAAAAGTCGACGGATGACTATGAAAAAGGGCATGATACGATGGGGTGATTTCATATATGCGTGGGAAATAGTCGAGTTGCCTGAGTCATTCCATGACCCAAAGGGATCATGGAACGGCTCGGACAAACGCGTTTAAATCAAACAGGAAGCATGGAGTGAACAAATTGAAGGGTTCCACGGACATCATCACTCAAAAAACAGGCAAGCCCCTGTTTCCAGTTTCCCTCATTCAGTCCGGCCCGAATTTTATCCACATATTCCTTTTTCATCAATTTTTTGATGGGAATAAAGGGCCGGTTGGGTGTATCTATCCAGAGCGTGACAATCTCCTTTGCACGGGCAATAAGCTGATCGATTTCTACAATCTCATCCACCATGCCAATTTCAAGGGCTTTTTCAACGCCGAACATGTCTCCAAAAAACATCACGTTTCTGTATGTTTTCTCGCTGTCCAGTCCATAACGGACGATTTCACTCTGTCCGACGGAAAGGGGCAGGCCGATTTTGATTTCGCTCATGCCCAACTTGACTTTGGGGTGATTTACCACAAGACGGTAGTCCGAGGCCATGGCCCAGATCAAACCGGCGGCTGCACTATGGCCGTTCATGGCACAGACCACGGGTTTATCACTGGTAAAAAAATTCAATAAAAGCTCTTCTTCCTCATCAAACCAGGCATAAACCTCTTCGAGACTCTTAAACCCAAAAAAATCAGGGAGATGAAATCCGCTTGAAAAAAAACGCCCCTCACCTGTAAGAACAATTCCTTTAAGATCCACCTGGGTATTCACTTTTTTTACAATGGCATCGATCTGACGCAATGTGTCTATGGTGATGGAATTGTGGGCTCCATGGCAAAGAGTAATAATGGCAATGCCGTCTTCTATGGTTTCCTTGATCATTGTTCCTCCCTTAAAAAGTGCAAAGCCCAAAATAGTTTTATGATGTATT
>JAHIRD010000284.1 GCA_018818835.1 Pseudomonadota bacterium | reverse complement strand
GGTATAAGCTCATTGGCTTCATAAACACGGTAAACGAAATCATAACGTCTCAATCCTACCGGACTAATCGCCCAGGTCAACTCACTCCCTTTAATGGTGAAAGTATCTGTTGGAACTGACGGACAGTCCTCTTGAGATGCCCATTGCCCAGTGAGCGGATTACGGCACCGGCTGCCCCACGGGTCCGTGACCTGCATCATCTCGACCTGCCCACGACATATATTTATCGGTAAAACAAGCTCCTTCTGTAGCTTCTTTGCTTTACTCTGTATCATACCAAGGTCTTTCGCGAACCTGCCTAGTTGTTTATCAACAGACTTTACGCCAAAACACCATCTCGGCTCCTGTTTCACCCGGACTGCCTCCATAGAATTAGAACACCTGTTCTGTTGAAGAGTAAGCGTTTGTTTATATTGCCATAAGTAAGGTTCAAGCTGCTTGCGGGCATCCCTGCTAAATTGGGTTATCTCGTCGTAGGGACGATTGTCTTCTGGGGCTTGCTGATACGCACGGCTGAGGTCATCGGCGGCACCAGAGATAGCCCTCAGCTTCTCTTTTAGTCCCAGGTCACTGGTCATCGGCTCGGTCTCGACCGCCAACCGTTCAATCGCCAACAGATGCTTGACCTGGCAAAACTCGTGCTCGGTGGTAAGCTCACAAGGACATGACAAATCAGTCGAGTGCTGCTGCAATAACAGGAACTCACCCACCAACATCTTGAGCTGCCACCGCATCATCTTCTTACTGGCTGGCTTTTCGAGCTTTACTTCCATTCCTTTTATAACTGCCATTTCTTCTCCCCCTGGTTAAACGGGCATGACGCTTTCTAGCAAATCGGAACGGGTCTAAACCCTTATTCAAGAGTTTAACTATCCGTAACGTCTCCCCATCAGGTATATCAGGTATTAGCATCAATTTGTCCGATTATCGTATCCCTGGCTTTCTCAGGTGAAGCGCCAGCATCCCGTAACATTTTCAACGTTTCGCTGATTTCACGGCGGGTTGCTACCCTCTCTTCCATACGAGGTTTATTAACAGCATCGGACACCGACTGAGCCAAGCCCAGTAATTTAGTAATTTGCTCCATGTTACCCATGCCATTACTGGGCGGAGCTATGAACCTCTGAACTAGCAGAGGCAAAATCTGGTCACCCAACGCCTGATTACCAGTCTTGCCGTTGCTCGGCTCTGATGAGGTCTGTGAATCTTGTACCTGCGAAGCTAGGTCAGTAAGAGGCTTTACCTGTTCACTGAGCTTTGCGGTCGCTTCGTCTATTTTCTTATTGATAAACTCCCCGAGCTGTAATTTCTCTAGTGTTTTGACCACAGAAGCCTCCACCAAAGGGCTGAAAGCTGCCATTATTTCTTCAGGCTCGATGCCAACGAAACGCAGTTTATCAAGGGGATTAGGCTTTTCACTATCTTTAGGTTCCATAGAAGATTCCTCAACTGGCACTTCTGTTTCCGGCACCAGCGCTGCGGGGACTTCATTAGCAGGTTTAAGAATATCAGGTATGTCCATGTCTGGATGAGATGACCGATAATGCCGCCGCAGGCTCTTAACATCTTCCTTCCCACATTCCGGACAAGTATAAACAATCCCTTTCGGCATTACACACCCCCTGTTTTAATACCCCTAAAAACCTTATTCTGTCCGTCTTTGTCTTTTACCACACCCATCGCCTGGCGCTCACGCAACCAAGACGCCACCTCATCAGCATTGAGGTCATCCCGTATCAACTGCGCCAATTTCGGGCCACAGTCTGGACAGGACCGCCAGCCTTCAAAAAGCTCTGTTGTCGGCTCCACATGACCGTTAGCCGCCGACTGAAGCTGGCCCTGAAGTTCCTTAATTTGCTGAGCACTCTCATCCCCCAACGTCTTAATTATAATATCTCGCTCCTGAACGTCACGCTGATGCCGGTCTTTTTCGACCTCTAAATCGGTCTGTATATGGCGGTGGTCGTGAGGTGCGCCACAGGTGGGACAAAATTGACTATCTTCAGCCACAGGTTCAACCTCCTTATTCTCATTCTCCGAAGCTGTAAAGTATTTGTCGTATATCTTTTTCAGATTCTTTAGCTCCGCTTCCGTTGGCATTAGCTTCACTCCTCTTCAACAATGCCTCATTAAGCACACGTTGAATTTCCCCACTATGGTTATAGGCATAGTGTATTAAGAAACTCGACTTACTCTGAAAGCCACGATTACACTCAGGACAAATTAACTTTTCTGATTTTACGTATATGTAAGGCATAATCCATTATGTACCACAATATATAGTATCTGTCAACTAATTTGACAGAAATACTTTTTCTAGTTTATAATTTCAAACACAACGGTCAGGGCTGGTATAGAAGCAAAACGAGAAAAGCCCTGGTTTCGACTGCCAGGGCTTTTCTCAAGGAGGATAAAAAAAAATGATAACTATG
>JAHIRD010000102.1 GCA_018818835.1 Pseudomonadota bacterium | reverse complement strand
TCGCTGTCCTACGCTTAAAGCGCTGTGTTACCACATCGCCTCCAAAGACTCGCTACCCGGTGGATGGCCTTCCTTCCGGGACGGGATTCTCACCCGCTCGATTACACGACCTTGCCCGGCCGCACTATTTGCCTGTCCCCTATTCCGCTATTCCGTCGTTCCCTATTCCTTAGGATAGTCCGTAAGGCTGTCCCAACGGCTGCCCAAAAAGCAGCCTGCCGAAAAAACCTTCCGCCCAGGCCCTTGGCTTCATCATTTACAAGGTTGAAACGTGGCTGTTTTTGATATATAAAAGGGTTATTTACAAATCAGCTCCCATGACCACACATGCAGAACATGTTTCAGATGATAAACAAAACATCGCTTTATGGAGGAATAGATACCCATGACAAGATTCAGATACCTGTGGATTGTTTGCGCTTTTCTGCTGATGTCCGGTTTGTTTTCCCAAAGTATTGCAGAGCAGAGTTTTGAAAACCTCGTGGGAAAGGTAAACATAGGCTCCGTGGCTGATGGGGGTGGTGCCATCACTGTCCCCTATATCACCTGGGGCGGAGACATGGCCACATTCTACGCAAACGGGGGAACCCGTACCCAAAAAAACAGTATCTTTGACAAACAGGGACTGAATCTCAAGCTCACCCCCGGCGATGACTTTCCCCAGCAGGTCAGGGATTATCTTTCGGGAAAAAGTCCGTTTCTACGAGGAACCTTCCGCATGATGGGCATGGCTTCGGAACTGATCAACTCGGATAAGCGGACCCAGGGCATGGTGATCGTACAGATGACCTGGTCTGCCGGTGATCATATGCTGGTCAGACCCGGCATAAAAACCGCCAAAGATCTCAAAGGAAAAACCATTGTACTCCAAAAGGGCGGCCCCCATGTGGGCATGTTGGACGACATCCTCCACACGGCTCGCCTCAACTGGAATGATATCCGTGTCATCTGGGCCAAGGATCTCACCGGAAGCCCGGATTCACCGGCTGCCATGTTCCGGAAAAACATGTCCATCGACGCGTGCTTTGTGATCACTCCGGATATGATCGGTCTGTGTGGCGGCTTGACCGACACAGGCTCGGGAGCCGAGGGCACCGTGGCCGGATCACGGGTTCTGATCTCCACCGCCGAATTATCCCGATCCATTGCCGATGTCTATGTCTGCCGCAAGGACTTTTTCGATGCCCACCCGGATCTGGTCACGCGGTTTGTGGCAGGATACCTGAAGGCCTGTGAAGCGGTGATTGATCTGAAAAACCAGTATGAATCCAAGGGGTCCCCCGAATACATGAGGTTGTTGAAGCTCACCCAGGATATCTATGGGAAATCGGTCATTCCCACCCTGGAAGAGGATGCCCATGGGCTTTTGTCGGACTGCACCTTTGTGGGGCACCCCGGCAATGTGGCGTTTTTCACCCAAAAAAACAACCTGCACGGGTTTGACACCTTCCAGGAAAATGCGTTGAGACTGGCTGTGGGCCAGGGTTACGCCAAAACAAAGAAACCCCTTCTTAAATCGGAAATCAACCTGGCTTCGCCTGCGTTCATGAATTACCTGACCAAGACCTCAGCGGTCAAACAAGACCGGTTCAGGGGTGAGGCTGTCAAAAAAGAGATTGAAGAGCTCAGCTCCATAGGGGGGCTGGATGACCGGACCATCATTTCCTTCACCATTTCCTTTGAGCCGAACCAGATGGATTTTGATGCGAAAACATACAAAGACGAGTACGAACGGGTCCTTGAAATGGCTGATAAATACGGAAACGCCGTGGTGGCCATACGGGGCCATTCCGATCCCACAAAAACCCTTCTGGATATGGTCAAGGCCGGTGTCAGCAAAGGGGTTCTCAAACGTTCCGGCACCCGTGGGAACTACAGTTACTCGTTCAAGGGCAGACCCCTTAATATCGCGGATACACCGGGCCTGATCAAGCTTATCGAGGCGGGCGGGTTTGACGGATCAACAGAGGCCAATCCCAGGGAAACCATGCAGGCGGCACTCAATCTTTCGAAAAAACGGGCGGATGCTGTCAGAAATTCCATTATCGCCTATGCAAAAACCAAAGGACTTCCCTTTGACACGAGCCAGATCCAGTCTGCCGGCGCGGGAATCAGTGAGCCCTTTATAGCCAAGCCCGTCTCCATGGATGAGGCCCGACAAAACATGCGGGTGGAATTCCGGTTGATGAGGGTTGCAGCCGAAGCAGTCAAAAAATCCGATTTTGATTTCTAAATCAGGAAAGGAACATTCATGAACATCCGGATAGTGATTCTCTGCCTTATTATAGGAAGCATCATGGTTTCCAAACCCGTCCATGGCGATGAGACGGCATTGAACCATGTGGTCATTGTTCTTGACGCCTCGGGTTCCATGGGCGATGTGATGGGTTCCACATCGATGAAAAAAATGGATGCGGCCAAAGAGGCCCTGATCAAGGTCATCCAGCAGATATCGCCGGATACTCGTGTGGGCCTCCTGGTGTTCAGCTCATCCAATCTGACCGATGACTGGGTGTACCCCCTGGCACCCCTTGATCAACAACGATTGATCCAGGCCATCAACCTGCCCGTGCCCGGGGGCAAAACACCCCTTGGGGTCTACATCAAAAAGGCAGCTGACCGTCTTCTGGCAGAGCGGTCAAAACAGTTCGGGTACGGGACATACAGGCTTCTTATTGTCACGGACGGGGAAGCCCAGGACCAGGAGCTTGTGGACATCTATACACCGGACGTGATTTCACGGGGAATCACCATGGATGTGATCGGGGTGTCCATGCCCGAGGCCCACACTCTGGCCACCCATGTTCATTCCTACCGGAAAGCCGATGATCCCGAATCCCTGATCCAGGCCCTGGGCGAGGTATTTGCCGAAGTGGGGAGTAATAATACATCTGTGGAAGGGAAGGAAGACTTCACGGATCTTGCTTCCATTCCCGATGAACTGGCCCAGGCCATGTTAAGTGCCCTTGCGACCACCGGGAATCAGCCCATCGGCCGGAATTTGTTAGGATCCTTGGCCAAGCCCCTTGTCGATACGCCCGGAAAATCATCACAAAAGCCCCTGACGCGGCCGTCTAAGTCCCGGTCCATGGGAGGCAGCATATGGGGAATCGTGATGGTTGTTATTGTTATGTCCATTATCATATCCTCTAACCTACGGAGACGAAAACGGAAGCGACGATAACACCAATCACGATGCGTGCCATATTGAATTGGCATAGACTCATCACATTAAAGGACTATTCATGAGCGACCAGAAAACCAGGGGTATCCTTGTTGCAGCCGTCATGTGGATCCTGATTATCGGGATTCTTTCCATTGCTGCCAAATTCCTCATTCTTCCCTATTTTGAAAAGGGCCTGCTCCAGGATACCAGTTCCGAAAGCCCGTTTAAGCATACCATCACCCTTGCTGCGGACTCCTTTTCAGGTTATTCGATTCTCCGGTCGGAGGTGATGAAAAAAGAATTGAAATCCCAGGGAATCAGACTTGTGATCAAAGATGACAATGCCGATTACGAAGCCCGCATGGAAGCCCTTTCAAAAAAGGACCTCCAGATGGCGGTGTTCACCATCGATTCATTTATCCTTACAGGTGCCATGCGCAATAATTTTCCGGCCACCATGGTTCTTGTGATCGATGAATCCAAAGGTGCCGATGCCATTGTTGCATACAAAAACGCTGTTTCCAGCATCGAAGATTTGAACCACGCGGATGCCGGTATTGTCCTGCCCCCCCATTCCCCCAGTGAATTCCTTGCCCGTACCGTGATTGCCCATTTCAACCTGCCCCTTTTGCCTGAATCATGGATGATTCCCGCCGAAGGGTCCAAAGCTGTTTTCAAGGCCTTTGAAAAAAACGATAAAGACAGCAAGCGGGCCTATGTTCTGTGGGAACCCTACGTGAGCAAAGCCCTTAAAAACAAGGATGCCCATGTTCTTCTGGATAGTTCGAAACTCCTGGGCTATATCGTGGATGTTCTGGTGGTGGAACGAAATTTTCTCAAAGACAATCCTGATCTGGTCAAAGACGTGGTGGCCTCCTATCTGAAATCCGCCTTTGCCTATTCCCAGTCCGATGAGGACATGGAAAAACTCGTCATGGACGATGCGGGTCTGACCGGAGCCGAATCCATGGACAAGGATACGGCAAAAAGCATGGTTGAGAGAATCGAGTGGAAAAACACCCTGGAGAACTACAGCTATTTCGGGCTTGATGGAGACGCATCGTCCAAGGGGGCTCTCCACATGGACGATATGGTCAGCAACATCCGGGATGTTCTTTTCAAGACAGGCATTCTGGGCGACACTACCCTTATGGGCACAGAGCATACTTTATATTATGATGCCATTTTACGGGAACTTAAGTCATCGAATTTCCATCCCGGAAAAAAAATGGCCGTCATTGAGGGACTTGGGCCCGGCAGCGTGGACCTTGATGCTGTTCGGAATACGCCCCTTTTAAGTGCCTTGAGCGACAGTCAGTGGGCGGGGCTGGTTCCTGTGGGTTCCCTTAAAATTGCCCCCATTGTCTTTGCCAGGGGCACAGCCCGGATCAACATCCAGAGTGCGCGGGATCTGGATGAACTGGCCAAAAAATTAGCTTCCTTTCCCCGATACTACCTGAGGGTGGTGGGACATACCCGGGCCGAAGGGGACCCCAAAGCCAACATGATTCTGGCTGGAGAACGCGCCAGAGCAGCCCTCAACCACCTGGTGTCTGCCGGTGTCGCCCCCGAGCGGATCAAAGCCGAGGCATCCACGCCATCGGGCTCCGACGGGGATAACCAGTCCGTAAGTTTTATTCTGGGCGAGGCTCCTTACTGATGCGCACCCTTGGTATTTTACCGGCCATGACCATCGGAACAGCCTCTTTCAGGAAACGGTATATCCTGAAGCTCCTGGCCAACCCTGTCTGCCTTATGCCCCTGCTCGCAGGGCTGACGGACCTGATGGTGCTATGGACCTTCAGTATCGGGTCAGGCGCTCTCATTTTCGCTGGGATTGCAGGGATCCTCGGTGGCCTGGGTATGTTCCTGACCCGGCTGGCACTGGGGGATAAAGACGCGGCTGAGCATGTGCTTGAAGCCATCCAGAAGACAGCCCTTAAACACCGGGAAAAAACCCTGGATGCCCTGGACAAACGGCTTTGCCTGGACGATGATCCCAGGCCGGAGCAGTGCCTGAGGGACCTAAGGGGCCTGGCCCGGGTTTTTGAACAGGGCAGGTCCTGGACCGGCTCCCTCAAAGCCAGCTCAACCGTTGATATACTGAGTGGTGTGGACCGCTTGTTTCGTGAATGTGTTCTTTTACTGGAAAAAACCATAGAACTTCAAACAGCCGCTGAAAAGGTGTCGGATGACGCCATGCGAAAGCCCCTGATCAAACACCGGGAAAAGATTATCTCGGACATTGACCAGAGCATACGGCACCTGGGTAAAATTCTTTCGGGTATCAAAACCCTTGATGGCAGCAAAGAAAATGCGCGTAATACAGACCTTGCCCGAATTCGCGAGGAACTGGATCAGAGTCTGAATGTGGCACTGAAGGTCCATGAGCGCATGGGCTCCCTGGATCAGGAAATCGGCATACTGACCAAAGAATAGCTGGACGGACGTCAGCGGATTTTTAAGCATGAAAGGCACGAGGGAATTGCCTCCGGCGGCCCTGCCGGGAGCCAAACTTTAATAAAGTTTGACAAAAAGGTATTATTATTCTCATGTCATGGTTGACTTACGATGATACATCAAATCCCACTACCCATTTGTCCAGATTTTTAAAATCTGGCCCTCGGAGAGCCGCCGGAGGCAACTTCTTCGTGTTCTTCAGTGAGCTTTACGAACGGGTAGTGATCAAAAAACCTTTAAATTTTTAATTTCAGGAGGATATCACCATGATTACAGCACTTGTCAGATGGGTCAAAGCCGTGGGCTATCTGCTCACAGGTCAACTGGACTCTGCCCGGCGGACCCTGGACACCAACCCCCATGTGATGCGAGCAAAGTATGACGAGGTGATCAAGGATAAGACGGACCGGATTCATCAATACAAGCAGGCCGTGGCCGGTTTGATCGCCCAGCAGGAAAATAAAATCGCCAAATTGAAAACCCTGACCGCTGAAACCAATAAACTCGAAGACCTCAAATCAGGGGCCCTGGCCAAAGCCAAGCAGAAAGTCAACGAACTCCAGGCCCAGGGTAAAAGCCAGGAAGACATCAAGGCCAATGAAGAATATATGAAATGCCTGGCCGCCTTCAATGATTTCAGTTCAACCTTGACTGAAAAACAGGCCCGTATTGATGAACTGGAATCCGATATCAAGGGTTACGGGGATAAAATCAAAGACCATAAGATTCAGCTGCAACATCTTGTGCGGGAAATCGAAACCCTCAAAGCCGAAGCGGCAGATGCCGTTGCCGAGATCATTACAGCCAAACAGGAAAAGGACATTGCCGATGCCTTTTCGGGCATTGCCGAGGACGGCACGGAAAAAGAGCTCCAGAGAATGCGGGAGCTGCGTCAGGAAGTCAAGGCCGAGGCCCGGATTTCAAGGGAAATGGCCGGAACGGACACCCGCGCCCAGGAAGCGGAATTCATGGAATATGCCCGGACATCCGTCTCGAACAACGAGTTCGATGCCTTGGTGGGCCTTGCATCACAGACTGACAGCAGCGTTAAAGAGAAGACTGAAAAAATTTCTGATAAAA
Source organism: Pseudomonadota bacterium (assembly GCA_018818835.1). Classification (GTDB taxonomy): domain Bacteria; phylum Desulfobacterota; class Desulfobacteria; order Desulfobacterales; family Desulfolunaceae; genus JAHIRD01. The sequence continues at coordinate 65,161 of JAHIRD010000102.1, read as the reverse complement.
AATCGTCGCTGCCCGAGTAGCTGAATTTTTTATGGGACATGGGACTTATGGTTCCCATATCATTTAATGGTTGATTATGAGGTTAAAAAGGAGACATTCGAAATGACACGCATATCCTTATTCAGATTCTTTGTGTTTGCAGCGCTTGTCCTGATTCTTCCTGCACGGACCGTGGTGTGCGAGGAGACCAAAACACCGTCTTTTTCCCTGGCCTGGAGCGAGTATCCGTCCTGGAGTACCTTTGGCGTAGCTGATGAAGTAAAGCTCATTGACGGGGAAAAAGGTAAAATGGGCCCCATTGAAAAAAAATGGAATGTGGATATTGTCCTGAAGGAAGCTGATTACGATTCCTGCCTGGTCATGTACGGGGCCTCCCAGTGTGATGCCGTGTGCATCACGAACATGGATGTTTTAAACCCCTGCCTGAGTCGGCCCTCGATGGCCATCCTCCCCACCAGCACCAGCCACGGCGCCGATGCCTGCCTGGTCACCGAAGACATCACGGATGTGAAACAGCTTAAAATGATGAAGGTCTATGGCCTTGCCAAAACTGTTTCCGAATACTGTTTCGTAAGAAACCTGGAAATCCTGGGAGAAAAGGAAAAAGACTACCGGTTCACCAACATGGACCCCTCGGCCGCAGCCCTTGCCATGCAGCAGAAAAAAGATGGTTTTGATGCCATCGTGGTCTGGAACCCCTATGTGCTTGAGACACTTACCAAGCGAAAAGACGTGAAGGTTCTTTTTGACTCCACGAGCATTCCCGGTGAAATCATCGACATGGTGGCCATGTCCAAAGCATCACTGGACATGCCCGGGGGCCAGGCCTTTGCCTGTGCCATCATTGATACGTTCTACGCCCTGGTCCGACGCATGGACGATCCGAAAACAGCGGATGACACCCTGGTGGCCCTGGGTGAAAAATTTTCCAATCTTTCCCTTGCCTCCATGAAAGAGGTGGTCAAACAGACACAGTTCTATAAACAGCCTGATCAGGGCATAACCGTTCTCACCTCACAGAATACCCAGGACACCATGAAAAAGGTTGTTTCTTTTTGCGTGGCCCATGACATAGTCAGCCAGCCGCCCACACTGTCATACGGCAATGCTGAGCCTCAAAAACCTGTGATGCTCTCATTCAATCCGATGTTTATAGAAAAAGTAAAAAACACCCCATAGGGTGATGGGAAAACATACTATGATCCGACGTGCCATTGACAAAAAAAAGAGCCTGATGATAGGGGTCCTTTCCATTCTGGTCCTGATGGGGTTCTACAGCCTGGTTTCACACTGGCAGCACCAGAAAAACCCCGATGATTCCACCATTCCCACCTGGACCCAGCTGGGCCAGGGTGTCCAGAAAATCATTGAGGTCAACCCCCGTTCCGACGAACGCTGGATCGTGGTGGACAGTAAGGCCACCATGTCACGTCTTTTCCTTGGACTTTTCTTCGGCGTGGCAGGCGCCGTGGTCATCGGCCTCCTCATGGGTTGTTTCACACCCTTTGAAGCCTTTCTTGCTCCCCCCATGTCCCTTTTGGCCAAGGTTCCGCCCACGGCGGCCCTTGCTGTTTTTTTCGTTCTGGCCGGAACCGACACCCGGATGTATGTGGCCATGATTTCCTTTGGCGTGCTGCCGACCCTGGCCCAATCCATTTACCTGGCTGTCAAGGAAGTCCCCGATGAAACCCTTTACAAAGCATACACCCTGGGAGCATCCCAAACCGAACTGATTTGGAACATCATCCTTCGCCATATCATGCCCAAAATGCTGGACGCAGTCAGGCTTCAGATCGGACCGGCCATGGTTTACCTGATCGCTGCGGAAATGGTGGTGGGCGATGTGGGTTTCGGTTACAGAATCCGCCTCCAGTCCCGTCTATTGAACATGAATGTGGTTTACCCGTATTTGGCGGTTCTGGCTGCGTTTGGATTTTTTATGGATGTCCTGCTCCGCAGGACCCAGCACATATTTTTCAGGTGGTATACCCATGGCAAAAGATAAACATCAGGCCTTTAAAGAGGATATTGTTCTGGAGTGCCGAAATCTCAACCACTGGTTCGGTCCCAAGCGCGTGCTGTTCAATATCAATTTGAAAATCATCCGGGGCGAGATCGTCTCCCTGGTGGGCCCCAGCGGCTGCGGAAAGTCCACCTTGCTCAGAGCCATTGTGGGCACCCATCCCCCCTGTGAAGGCGACGTTATGATCAAACCCCGGGATTCGGATACGGCCCGGGTTGTCACCCGGCCCGGCAGGGACAGGGGCATTGTCTACCAGCAGTACACCTTGTTTCCCTTTCTCACGGCCCGTGAAAATGTGGCCGTGGGCCTTATGCTGGATCAGACCAGCCTGCCCTTCCGTCTGTTTCGTTTTCAAAGCTGGCGAACCATGAAGAAAAAGCATCTGGATGAAGCCGATGCCCTGTTAAACACCCTTAAGCTCGGGGAGTCGGTCAACCAGTATCCCCACGAAATGTCCGGGGGCATGCGCCAACGTGTTGCCATTGCCCAGGCCCTGATCATGAAACCGTCTGTTCTGCTCCTTGATGAACCCTTTGGAGCGCTGGACGAGGCCACCCGTGAAGAACTCCAGAAAATGCTTTTGACCCTTTATGGTGAAAACACACGGGCGCGCAATGAAGACAGGACACCGCCCTACACCATCCTCATCGTCACCCATGAATTAAACGAGGCCATTTATGTGGGAGACCGTGTGGTGGCCTTATCCCAGCATTGGGATCATAAGGACCTGGGTCTTTCCGGCCATCCCGGGGCAACCGTGGTTTACGATTGCATGTCCCCTGTTTTCCGTCCCAGTGAAGCTCCGGATTTTGAGTTGTTCAGGAAACAACGGGAAATGTTGAGGGCTGTTGCCTTTGAAGCCCGTCACATCACCGACCCAAACGAACATGTCCAGTTCTGGCAGGAATATGATGCCAGGGAAGGCTGGGCAGGAAACCTATGAACACCATCAGCTACCCTTTTTTAAAAAAAACCGGTAAAATCATCAATTCAAACCAAGCCCGCACGGTTCTTTTAACCGGCAACATCCAGGACCTTTTTGCATTTCAAACCCAAGACGGCTGGGATTACCTGCCCCTGGTCTCCCTTCTTTGCGAACACTGGCAGGTGGATGACCGGATTCTTGTGGTCTATGAACTCAACGGCCCCATCCGCTTTATCCGGCCCCAGGACCGGGACATCGTCAAAAATGCCTGGCTCACCTGGCGCAGCGGCTTTGATGCCAATCGCCTGGCCATAGAAAAAATGCTCAGATCCGGTTCCACCCGGGATCGCCTCGACACCCTTGAAAAATCCTTTGATGACACCCTGACAAAGGCCGTGGGAAACCCCACGGTGGCCCTGGAACTCCTCCGCCAATTCTGCCTCTGTTCACGGACCATGAAAGGACAAACACCGGGGATGGGTGAAAACCTCATCATTCTCATTGAAGCGACGGACATGGTCATCCCCGACGGCGAAATCACCCGTCTTTCCGATGCCGACCGCCACAGGGTCTGTATCTGCCAGGACTGGTTTTCTGACCCCGGATTCATGGCCAGTGACGATGCGGTGATTCTTTTCAGTGAATCACGGAGCCTGATCAACCAGAGAGTCTCCCGCCTGCCCCAGGTCCTTGAGGTCAGCATTGATTCCCCGGACACCCAGGCACGAAACCATTTCATCACCTGGTTCGATCAGATGCACCGCGGGGATAAAACCCTGAAACTGAAAGGGAGCATCGACGAATTCTGCGATTACACGGCAGGTCTTTCCATCCATGCCCTGATGCAACTGCTCCTGGGGGCTGTCCATGATGAAACACCCTTGACCTCATCCGATGTGATTTCAAAAGTCGAGGAATATATCCAGAGCCAACTTGGTGAAGACATTGTTGAATTCAAAAAACCCAGCCATACCCTGGATGATGTGGTGGGGTTTTCCGATCTCAAAGAATTTTTAAAAACCGAGGTGATGCCCCGGTTCAAATCCGGACCCTCTGCGGCCCTTCCAGGGGCGGCGGTCTGTGGGCCCGTGGGTGGGGGAAAGACCTTTATCTTCGAGGCTGTGGCCAGTGAACTTGATATGATTGTGCTTGTCCTGAAAAACCTGAGGAGTCAATGGTTCGGCCAGACCGATGTGATTCTGGAGCGCCTGCGCCGGGTACTGAACGCCCTTTCCCGGGTGTTGATCTTTGTGGATGAAGCCGATACCCAGTTCGGAGGCATTGGAGCGGAAACCCATGCCACCGAAAGGCGGCTCACCGGTAAAATCCAGGCCATGATGTCTGATACCAGCCTCAGGGGCCGTGTTTTCTGGCTGCTCATGACCGCCCGCATCCACAACCTCTCACCGGATATCCGGCGACCCGGCCGGGTGGGTGATCTGATCATCCCGGTCCTTGACCCCGAAGATGAGGACATTGACGCCTTTATCTCATGGGCGGTCTCCGGTGTTCTGGACACAGAACTAACGTCTGAGATGATCGCCCGCATGCGTTTGGCCCTGGACCATTATTCAGCGGCTGCCTTTGCCTCCTTACGTTCGGAATTAAAAGCACGCGCATCCATGAAACACTCGAAACTCACCGAACACGATATCCTGGATGTCATCGAAGAAATCATTTTGCCTGCCATTGGCGAAACCCGGCGATATCAGACCCTCCAGGCCCTGATCAACTGCACCCGGAAAAGTCTTTTACCCAGGGCTTTCAGAAACAAGCCGGACCGGTTTGCCTGGGAAGCGGAACTGATCCGCTTGGAAGCCAGGGGGCTTCACTGAACCCAGGATTTCCTCATCCTTGAAAACATCACCGCCCCCCAAGTCTAACCGCTTACAATAGACTCCTTAATGGTAACTCAATTGCTTTATATCGTCTTGACAACACTAACGTCATATGCTATTTGAAAAAAATCAAGATTCATTTCTATGAGTGTTGCTCTTCCACGTTTAATTATCATTCTGTTTTGTAGATTAATCGTCAAATAACGCGTGATGACGACCAGACAACGTTAAAAAAACACTCCAGGATCACAGCATAACCCACCAACACAGGAGGATAGCATATGAGCAATTTTCCGAATGATTTTGTTACCCTTTATGACAGTGACGGACGGCCCCTGGGCGGTTTTGGAGGCAACCCGGTCAAGGACAGGGATTATCACAGGGACTTTATACAAAAAAGCGGCAAATCGCCCATCGTCCTGGTCCATGGGAATACAGGCACCGCAACCCATTCCCAGTGGGGCTGGCTCAAGGTGATCAACGAGCTGAAGCGAAGTGAATTCGGTTATACGGATGAGCATTTCTGGGCCTTATCCTATCTGGGTTCCGGGGATCGAGCACTCAAGGATGCCTACACGGCAAATGTCGAAGACCTCCGGGTGTTTACCGATTCTGTCAGAGCATATCTGGACGTGGATTGCGTTGATATCGTCGGTCATTCCCTTGGATGTTTTTTAATTCTCTGTTATCTGGCAGGGCTTAAAAATCAAAGCGAGCCCATTGTGTGGGACAAAGGAACCCGGTATGCAAACGTGGGCACCATTGTCCTGATTGACGGGGCCATGAAAGGGCTGTCACAGTTTTCCCAGACCTTTTATCCCCACGATACCTATGATGAGTGGCTTGTGGCCCACCCCATCTACCGGTGTTTGTCACCGGACAACTCCCCCCATGGGAAAAACGATCCTGTAACGCCTCCCCCGCCCCACAACGTCAGGTATTGGTGCTGCATGGTTCCCGGCGGCTATGTGGATCAGATGGATAATTTCAAGGGCTGTACCGGACATCTGGACGGAGCGGATCAAAACCGGAATTACAATGTGGGCAGCGGTGTGCTCAGCCACGAAAAAGTCAAAGACGAACCGGCCATCATCAGGGACTGGGCTGTCTATTTAAACTCCATGCCTCCGGTTGACCCTGTCATCATCCGGGTTGATCCGCCCGGCGGGCCCTACCATGGGTCTGTGGAGGTCACAGTCCACATCGCCCCTGATGATGCGGGCCCCATATTCTACCAGGCCAGCAAGATGACAAAAAAGATCATTGCAGGTCATCTTGAAACCGAGGTGATCGAATCTGTGGCCGATACACTGGCCAACGGCCAATCCTTCACCCTTGCATCTCCGGGTATGTGGGAGGTTGTCTTTGAAGCGGATGGCGCCCCAAATGTCTTTCGGACCTACTATGCCGATGTCATACCGCCACATGTTAAAATCATCACGGACAGCTCTGTCCCCTTCAATCAAACGCTCCAGGTCCAGGCTGTGACCGATGTGGGTGTGTTGTTTATGAACAACGGCGGCTCGGACGAATACGGATGGGTTGCCACATCCACGGTGACCATTTCGGAAACGGCCCTTGTCAAGGCCATGGCCATTTCATCACCGGGAATCGCATCACCCATCGTGTGCGGAAAGTTCCAAGCGGCTGTTAAAGAGCAGGCCCAAGGGACCGTGACCGCACACTATATTGCAGGGCGGCTGGATGTGAACGGATATTTGCACTACGGTTCAAAATACGGGTACATGCAATCGTTCACATTATACCACATTGATGGTGTCTGGACAGACGCATCTGACGCAGCCCCCAGGGATAACGAGATGCCTGTTGTTGAATGTTCCCATGATTCCGGAACATACCACGAACCGATAAGGGTCATGATGACGGCCGTTGATAACGCCGATCCGGTGCCAAAGATTTATTACACACTGGATGGTTCGACACCCTCAACCGGAAGTATGCATTTTATCAATCGCGGCACCCTTGAGCTCACGACATCCGGTGAAAAGACATTCACCTATTTTGCACAGGACAGATCCGGCAATGCAAGCCCTGTGGAAACCCGGGTATTCACCATGGACATCTCAGATATCCAGCCGAGTATCACAGCGGAACCGGTCAATGTTTTTCACGACTCGGCCGTCACCATAACCGTCAGGGGTGTTGATGACGTGGATGAGGATGTCAGGATTTATTTCACCTTAGATGGCACCGTGCCGGATATTCATAGTCCTTTTTTTGTGAATTCCAAAGAATTTTTACTGAGCGGAAACGGGAATCATGCCATCAGTTGCTATGCCAAAGACAGTGCAAACAACGAAACCCGGTCTATCTTTCATTATGTCATTCATGATGATATGGCACCCGAAACGAAAATTTTTCCTTCCGGAGGCAGCTTCACAGGCGGGATAGAGGTATCCCTTACCGCCGGTGAACCCGTGGAATGGATCAAATATACCACCGACGGCAGCATACCCGATGAAACTCACGGGAATCTCTACCAGAGCGCCTTCACACTTTCCGAAACCACCACGGTCACATTCAGATCCAAAGACAAACAGGGTAACCTGGAAGATGTGACGACCGCTGAATTCATCCGGCAAACAGAGCCCCAGCTCAGGGTATTCGAAAACATTGCCGACATTGACGGGTACATCAAGGCCTCGGTGGATGGGGCAAACCGCAGTGTTGTGGATGATGCCGGCCTGGCTGTTGGCGCAGGCTGGGATGGGATGATCAGCCGGGCCATCGTTTCATTCGACACCTCGCCCTTACCCCAGGGAGCCGACATAAAACGGGCCTATCTGCAAATCAAACATCAGTCGGGATTCGGAAATCCCTTTGAAAACGCACGCCTTACCATTGATGTCAAAAAAGGCAAATTCGGGTCAGATGTCCTGTGCCAGACAGGCGACTGGGATGATGGGGCCACAGCCATATCTGTGGCATTTTTTGAGCCCTTTGACCAGGGATGCAAAGATTCATCGGATTTCAATGAGGAGGGTAAAAAAGCCATAAACACGTCAGGACGGACCCAGATGCGGCTTTATTTCGATCCCCATGACGACCTGGGTTATTTCAACTATCTGTTTCTTGAAAAAGGGCCTGACGTGCGGTTGTTTGTTACCTATTGACCCATAAACTCAACGCGGCAAAGCCACAAGCAAAAAGCCTCGTCTCTCACTGTGGCGCAAAGAACACTGCGCGGTATAGCCGCAAACACATTTTTTTTAACCACCCGTTCGCTACGCTTCACTGAAGGGCACGAAGAACTATGCCTCCGGCGGCCAGCTCCCCTCCTTTGCGGGGACAAGCTCTAAAAAGCTGGATCGGTCTTCGCCAAGGCTTCGCCCCGATACGCAAATGGGTCGTGTGGTTGGGTGTGTCATCGTAAGTTAACCCTGAATGATATGAAAAAAAATACCTATTTGTCAAACTTTTCAAAAGTTTGGCTCCCGGCAGGGCCGCCAAAGGCCTTTTTTTCCCTTCTTCGTATTCTTCAGTAAGCTGTGTGAACGTGTGGTGGGCAAAAATGTATGCATTCAGGGCAGGCAGACTGTATAAGCCTGGCACCATTTTCGTAAAACAGTTTGCTGTAAATCCCGGAAGAAAGGTCATAGGAAAGAAGCCCTTCTATTTCATCCTTTCTGGGGAGAATGATATTGGGGAAATCCGATCCGTAGACAATGCGGTCCTGATAACGCTCAAGGGCCTCTGTCCCCTGGTCATATCCGCCCGGGGCCTGATGCCAGAAACTGTATGCCGTATCCAGGTACAGGTCAGGGTGATCATCCAAAAGGTCCAGAAAGCCCTTGTACTCATATCCGCCCATATGGGGAATGGTCACGGGCAGATCAGGATAGCGTTTTAACAGGATTTTAAAATGGTCCAGTCCCGTATACTGATTTCCGATGGGGCCTGTGCCCAGATGCATGAGCAGTCGTTTTTTCCTGTCCATGATCAGTTCATACAAAGGAAAAAACCGGCTGTCATGGGGATAGTAATGCTGAATCAAAAAATGGAGTTTGATGCCCATGACCTGGGGATGGCTTAAGATATCCTCGGCCATGGCCAGGGCCTCGTCATCTTCGGGGTGGAATGCCGCGTAGCAGAAAAGGTTCTCCGAACGATTGAGAAGCTCCCTGTTCCACGCGTTCATGGACCCGGCAATGCCCGGTTTGTGGGCATAGTTGGAATACACAATTGGCCCCACCTGCCGTGCCCGCAGATATTCAATGCACTCCTGGTGGTAAAGGTGGTGGAGCACCGGCACCTGGTACATCTGATCAAAGGCCTTCCAGATGGCATCAAAGCCCTTATCCGGGAAAAGATGCACATGGGAATCAATGAGGGTCTCAGGGAGTTTTGGTGGCATGGATGGGGTTTCCTTTTTGGTTTTAAAGATAGTGCTTAACACTGGTTTTATCATTATTGGGCTTTGTAGTTTATGGGACGTATGGGACCTATGAGACTCATGAGACGTATGGGTCTTATATCATTTTTATTGGATTATAGGCTTTTTTTATCATAACATGTGTGTCTTAATGAGATAAGGACAGGTCTGAATTTTCAGGAATTCCTTGCAATCGGAAAAGTCAGCCATTATACTCACTATTAACCGTTTTTTCTCTACCCTTTATCACATCGATATCTTCCCAAAATATGGAGAGCACGCGTGGAAAACACTTCGTATGAAATCAGCAAAAAAGCATTGGAAGTTTTACATTCCCAGCACATCATCACCCTTGCGACCAGTGATGAGAAACGAGCTTGGGCGTCGCCGCTTTACTATGTATTGAAAAGCGGGATTTTTTATTTTTTTTCCAATCCCGAATCTCGGCACATCGTCAACAGCCTGGGGGGAAAAATCGTGGCTGGCTCTGTCCATGAGCCATCCTCGGGCTGGGCCGACATCCGAGGGGTCCAGATGGAAGGCCATATCGAAGAGGCCGGATTTGACATGGGGTCCACCACAGCCTACGCTCTTTATCTCAGCCGTTTCAGCTTTATACGGGACATGGGCAAAGTCATTTCACCCATGAGCACCTTTGCAGCCATTGAAGCGTCTTTTAAAGTCAAGTGGTATAAATATGTGCCGACCCGGGTATATTATCTGGATAACAGCATACGCTTCGGGTATAGAGAGGAGGTTGATCTTTAACCTGACGGAGCGTTCTTCCCATGATTTACAAAAGCCTGAAACACTGTGTGGATGACCTTGAGATTAATGGCCATCTGATCAAAATTGACCAAACGGTCGATCCCTGTCTCGAAATGGCCGAAATCCAGAGGCGGGTCTATTTGAACAAGGGGCCAGCCCTCTATTTTGCAAGGGTTTCCGGCAGCCCCTTTCCGGCAGTATCCAATCTGTTCGGCACCCTTGACCGGTCACGTTTCATCTTCAGATCCACGCTCCTTCGGGTCAAGAGCCTCATCGCCATGAAGGCCGATGCCGTGGCTGTTCTCAAGGCACCCTGGAAACATATGGCGCTGCCCCTTACAGGGCTTTCCGCCTTGCCCAGACCCTGTTTCAACGGGCCTGTCCTTGCCCATTCCACCTCAATCGATCAATTGCCCCAGATCACATCCTGGCCCGATGAGGGCGGGGCCTTTATCCTGCTACCCCAGGTTTATTCGGAAAGTCCGGAAAAACCAGGGATCATGCGCTCCAATCTGGGCATGTACCGCATCCAGCTGGGGGGAAACCAGTATGCCCCAAACCGTGAAATCGGACTCCACTACCAGATTCGCAGGGACATCGGCATCCATCACAGCCAGGCCATGGCCATGGGTAAGCCCCTCAAGGTCAGTATCTTTGTGGGCGGCCCGCCTGCACACACTTTTTCCGCGGTCATGCCCCTGCCCGAAGGCCTTCCCGAAGTGGCCTTTGCCGGAGCCCTTGGTGGACGGGCCTTCCGCTATATCCGAAAAAACGGCCATGTGATTTCTGCGGATGCGGATTTCTGCATCACCGGGACACTGAGTTCACAGGAAACCCGAACCGAGGGACCTTTTGGAGATCATCTGGGATACTACAGCCTGAAACATGAATTTCCCTTTTTAAAGGTGGACAGGGTCTATCATCGCACCGATGCCATCTGGCCATTTACCGCCGTGGGCCGCCCTCCCCAGGAGGACACCAGTTTTGGCCAGCTGATCCACGAGATCACCGACCCCATGGTTCCGGTGTCCCTGCCCGGTGTGTCGGCACTCCATGCCGTGGATGCCGCAGGGGTGCATCCCCTGCTCCTGGCTGTGGGCAGTGAACGATATGCCCCTTACGAAAAACGGCGCCCCATGGAACTTTTGACCCAGGCCAATGCCATTCTGGGCTTCGGTCACTGCGCCCTGGCCAAATACCTGATCATCATGGCCGGAGAAGACCGGCCCCACATGGATATCCATGACATTGACGCCTTTTTCCGCCATGTGCTTGAACGCATCGACCTTTCCCGGGATCTGCATTTCCAGACCCGGACCACCATGGATACCCTGGATTATTCGGGCACAGGCATCAATCAGGGCTCCAAGGTTGTGATCACGGCGGCCGGAGACAAAATCAGGGACCTGTCAACTCGGATTCCTTCTGGGCTTGTTCTTCCCCCCGGATTTAAACATCCTGCCCTGGCTCTGCCCGGTGTGCTGATGGTGGAAGCTCCGCCCTTTGAGCATGAAGAAAATGCCCTTAATGACATCCAACGCCTTGAAAAAGCCCTGGCAGGGACGGACCTGTCTGGCCTGCCCTGGGTGGTCTTGACCGAAGACAGCGCATTCGCAGCCCGGACCCTGAACAATTTTCTCTGGGTCACATTCACTCGGTCCAACCCGTCCCACGACATCCATGGGGCCGGGTCCTTTTATCAAAACAAACACTGGGGCTGTGCCGGTCCCATGATCATTGACGCCCGGTTGAAACCCCACCATGCCCCGCCACTCATCGAAGACCCCAAGGTGACTCGACGTGTGGATGAACTGGGTAAAAAAGGGGGCTGCCTCCATGGAATCATTTAAGGCCATGGCTGGACAACCCTTTAAAAACTGGCAGGAATATCTTGAAAAAAGCATTGTGTCCCTCCATGAGCTGGACGGTTTTTTTTCAAGGGACCTGAAGGAAAGGGTCCCTGTCCTTGACCACTATCCCATGCGGATCAATCCCTATTATCTGTCCCTGATCACGGACCCGGACGACCCCCTGGGCAAACAGGCCATTCCCCACATCCGGGAACTTGACGATGTGTGCGGGCTAAAGGACCCCTTGGATGAGCTGGGCCAGTCCCCGGTGGCCAACCTGATTCACCGGTACCCGGACCGGGTTGTCTTTCTTGTTTCCGACACCTGCGCCATGTTCTGCCGCCACTGCATGCGCAAACGAAATATCGGCATCCGGCCGCCCTTTTCCTCCAGGGAAACCCTGGAAAAAGGTCTTGGCTATATCCGAAACACCCCGGCCATCCGGGATGTGATTCTCTCCGGGGGAGATCCCCTGATGCTCGACACCCCCAAACTGGACTGGCTGCTCAAGGAAATCCGTAAAGCACCCCATGTGGACATCATCCGCATTCACAGCCGGATTCCCTGCACCCTTCCCATGCGCATCACGGAAAATCTGGTCCGAACCCTTTCAACGTACCATCCCCTGTACCTGAACACCCATTTCAACCACCCGGACGAAATCACGGAACAGGCAGCACAGGCCTGCGCCCGCCTGGCCGATTCAGGCATCCCCCTGGGTTGCCAGACCGTGCTTCTCAAAGGGGTGAACGACACGCCTGAAATCATGGTATCCCTGATGCGGAAACTGATCAAAATCAGGGTCAAACCCTATTATCTCCACCATCCGGACCCGGTTGCCGGAACCGCCCATTTCCGCCCCTCCCTTGAAACCGGCTTCCATATCATGAAAGCCCTGCGAGGCCATATTTCAGGAATCGCCGTGCCCCAGTACATGATCGATCTCCCGGGAGGCAAAGGCAAAACTGCCCTTCTGCCCTTCGATCTTAAGGGCAATTCGCCACAAAAAATACAGGTCGAAAACTACCTGGGGGACATCTGCGAGTATCCGTTCTGATAAAAAAGAAGAAACCAATTTACCACGACACGAAGAAGGGCAGAATAAGGCCTCCGGCGGCCCTGCCGGGAGCCAGCTTCCCCGCCTTCGCGGGGACAAGCTTAAAAAGTTTGACAAATATGTTTTGAATTGTTTGTGATCCTTTCAGGGTATTGTTGGGACAATCGAAAAGAAAATGAAATGACACGTGGACAGGGGGGGGGGTTCAATGTCCCTGTCAGTCCGTGCTCGTCCGTGTCCGTCCACGAAGAAATAGCCTGGACAAACACGGACTGACAGGGACGAACACGGACATGTGCCACCTGCTCAACTTTTGATTTCTGTTTTTTAAAGCATGCGACAACTATCCTGACACAGGGGGACCACGAAGCACGAAGAAAAACATGCCTCCGGCAGGGCCGCAGGAGGCCTTATTTTGCTCTTCTTCGTGCTCTTCGTGTCCTTCAGTGAGCCACGCGAACGGGTGGTGGACAGAAAGCTAAGTTCCCAGGCATTGCCTGGGAACGAAACAAAAACGGTTTAACCACGGAGGCACATTTCCATGTGCCCTTCATGTGCTTTTGACAGTCCTTATTGCTTGATGGTAACGGTCTCTCCCTTGACCCAGGTTTTATGTTCGCTGGTGTAGTAGAGATAGGCACTGGAAGCGGCGGCTTCGTAGTTGCCCGGGGTTTCTGCCTTGAGGTCCAGATTGAGGGACCGGGTTTGGCCGGGTGCCATTTGACGATAGTAGATGACCAGGTCGTTGCCCAGGACTTCGTAGTAATCCACCTTTTTTTTCTCTGAAAGTTCTTTGAGCTGCCAGGGCTGAACACTAAGGCCGCCGGGAATGCCGATGATGGCGATACTCATGGGAAGGCCTTTATCTTCCTTTTTGTTTGAAAGTGTCACGCTCATCCTTAAGGTATCTCCCATGGTCACCGTGTCTTTGTCCAGTTTGGTCTCAAGACCAAGATCGCATGATTTTGAGCTTATGGGAACAAAGGTATTGTAACTAAGGGCAAAGGTGTAGGGCAGAGGATTTTTAACATCCTTGAACAGAACCCGAACGGAATAATCCCCCTCCTTGAAATAGGGGGTCAGAACGTCTTCAGGAATGACGATGTCTCCCTGCTCCCCTTTTCCATAGGCTTTTTCCGCCACGGTTTTTCCGTTCACCTGGATTTCCGCCACACCGGCTTCGGCGGTCCGTCGTGAGAACTGGGCAAAGGCGGTCAAGGCCTTGAGAGCCAGTACCGTACTCTGGGTATTACCGAAACCTCCATAGCTGGAGCGGGATGCCAGGATAAATCGAACGCCCTTGTCAAGCACCGGAATCTCCGGTGTCTCTGATTTCAACAAAGCGATCAAGGTAAGAGCCGTGGTTTCCACGGACAGGGCCGTTCCTGTGGAGCAGGTGACCGAATGTTTTTTCCCGGTCCAGCTGCCATTCTCGGCCTGTTGGGGAATCAAACGGCCCAGGACTTCGTCTTTCCGCTTGTCTTTGACATTAAACAAGGCATTGGCAACCAGGGCAAGCTGGTAGGGGTCATCCGAGGTCAGGGCTGTTTCACAGGCCTTGTCCAACTCTTTTTGAATTTCAAATACAAACCCGGCCTCGGACAGGGCGTAGACAATATACGCATTGGTGATATCTGCATCGGCACGACCAAAACTATCCAGGGCCTTTTCATTTCGAATAAAACCACCCTGACCATCCCGCTTTTCAAGAAGCCATTGGGCTGTCCTTTGGACCATACCGGCATCCACACCGGCATAGACTTTTTCCATGTCCTTGAATTCCATCAGCCCATAGGCTGTCAGGGCCTCATGACCCGGTGTCTCGCCGAACCATTCGTAGCCCTTCTCTTTGGTCTCATAGGAGGTGAGTCGCTTGTAGCCTTTATCGATAAGATCCGTGGCTTTTTTGACCAGGGCTGCATCGGGCCGTTCCTGGTTTTTGACGTAATTCATCACCATGATATTGGGATAGGTGCTTGATGAGGCCTGTTCAAAACAGCCGTAGGGCTCCTGGAGAATGGCTTCGATACCTGCCAGCATATCGCTCAACACGGTTGGATATACCGTAAATCTTGCTTGGATACTTCCCGTGACAGGTTTTTGGATGGTCATATTAAAGGTCCGGTCCATGACCTGATCAGACAGGGCCAATCGCACCGGAAATCCCCTGGGGACCACACGAATGTCCCGGCGGAAGGCATCCTTATCCTTGCCGCTTCCGAATTCCACCGTAAGGGTTCCCATGCCCGGGATATCCATGACTTCAAAGGGAATAAACAGGGTTTTCGATGAGGTCTTGTCCAGAATAACCTCTCTGCCAAGGGGCTCCAGGGCCCGCAATGAAGAGGGAGGTGTGATCCTCATCAGACCCCTGAGGGGTTTTTCCGTGTTGTTGGTCACAATCAAAGGCACATTGAGCTTATCCCCCATGGCCACAGATACCGGGGATTTTAAATCCAGGCTAAAGGGGAGCTGGGTATGATGGACATTTTCCCCTCGTCCCACAAGTCCCCCGGCCCCAATACCTTCCACAATGGCCCTGAAGGATGCAATGGCATCGGAATTGTAAAACTCGATGCGGGCAATCCCCCGCCGGTCCGTTTCAATCTGGCCCTTAAAATAAACCGTGGATCTGAAATCGGTCCTCTCCGGGGTGTCTGTGCTTGTGTAAACAGGCGCCGGAAAAACCCGGGCACGGATATAAGGACAGGGGGCAGGTGGCTGATCTCTGTCTTGGTCATCCATGAGCTGTCTGTTAATTCGAAAATCAATTTTTTCTTCGTTCATAACCCGTTGCTTTTCTTGGGGAGCTGCCTTGGGCATGGGGGCCATGGGTTTTCGGGCCATGGCCATGTTCCACTCGGGCGGAGCCTCCGCTTCCTGAACCCGTCCCTCCACAGCCATACCGGGAAGGGCTTCTTCTTCACGGCCTTTAAAAAAATTAAACCCTTTCTTGAAAAGGAAGCCAGGGGCAAGGTAGAGATTAACCGTCTGATTGTAATCACTGACCTGGACCGGGTCACTTTGCTTTTTCCCATCCGTGGCCGTCAGGGTCTGGATCTCATATAAATCAAGATCAGAAATGACAAAGGCCCCTTTTTCGTCGGTGATCACGGTTTTACCACTGGATTCAATCTTCACTTCGGCATTGGGAATCGGGTCGTTTTTTCTGGGGTCGCTGTAGACAAATCCCCGGATTTCGGCTTTCTCTCCTGCAAATGCAAGGGAGGGTTTATCCTGGGATAAAATCCTCTCCCAGGTAAAGCGCCGCCATCCCTGGGTCATCATCAGAAGGTCAAGGGCCTTGTCCCTGTCCTTTTTTCTTTGATCAAAATAATAGGAGGGTTCATAAATGGTTCCTTTCAGGTCAGGCTCCAAAAGAAGCTTGGAGAAAATCCGTCCGGACTTGTCATCGGCAAAGGTCAAAAGACCGTCATCGGCCACAGACAGGGACAGCTGGGAGGGCACGGGCATGCCCCTGTCATCAGCCACACCGATGAGCATGGTCACTTTTTCCCTGGGCAGGTAGGCCTCTTTGTCCGTGACGATTTTCACATTCAAGGTTCTGTCCGCATTGACAAAGACAAGGCGTTCGGCCCGTTCGATGCCCCTTTGATCAAACAACGTGATCTGGCAGACACCCATGGGGAAATCCCCGGTGTCCAGTGTCATTCGGTTTTCCCCTTTTTTTGCCCCAAGGGACAAAAACTGGGCCTGGGTTCCCCGGGACCGGATGGCCAGGGTCAGTGTCTCGTTTTCCGTGGACCGCACCAGGACATCAAGGGTCTTGTCTTTGGCTGGGAGTACTTCAAGGACATAACCCCGTTCCAGGGCTTCGGGCAGGGGATAAAGGTCCTCTATGCCTTTGGGTTGAATGACCCTTAGAAGGTATCGCTCTCCCTTGGCCGGGGTGAGACGAAAGGACCCCATACCGTCATGAAGGGTTGAGAATTCCTCGATGACCGTGCCTTTGTCCGTTTCAATCCGGGCTGTCATATCCGCAGGCTTTCCCCATGGGTCAAGGGCACGCAAGGCCGCACGGGAGGACAGCCCCACAACCAGGTCTCCGCCCTCGGGGAAAAAACCCAGCTGGAGCCGGGTGTTTAAAATGGGCACTGACCGTGAAATGGATTCGGTCATACCCTGGTAAGGAATCGTCACATTCAACAGTGCATCCGTATGGGCAAGGTCATCAGGAAGCTTAAAACGAATCAGGGACTTCCCCTTTTCATCGGTTTTCCCTTTGACCGGGAGCAGGCCCTGGCCTTTCAGGCGGAGGGTATAGGTGAAATCCAGCATGGCCAGGGGCTTGTCATCCTGCCCCCGTGCCTCAAAATCCGCCATGACCTCATCGCCTTTTCCATATGATTTTCTCAAAAAATCAAGCTTCATTTTCACCCGGGGCAAGACCAGGTGCTGAACGGAAATTTCCTTTTCAAAAAACGCAGGCTCCGGGCTGTTTTTTTGCCAGCGGGTATAGGCTTTGACCGTGTAAAGGCCTCCGGGTGCGTCCCCATCCAGACTGATATCACCCGATGCCGTGCCCTTGCGGGCGATCAATGATAATTCTTTCAGGATATTTCCGGCAGGACCGATCCATTCCACGTGGACAATCTCACTTTTCACGGAAGGGGCCATATCGGCGCCGTTTCTCACATAGGCCTGAAACCAGATGGTTTCTCCCGGAAAATAAAAGGGTTTATCAAACATCAGATAAACCCTGTCTTCGGGAAGCTCAGCCTGGAAAGCCGCAAGTTTCTCACTGATGTTATTCAGTCTCGTGGCTTTTCCATCCAGGGCCCATGCGTTTGATCCGGGAAAACCGGCATGGAGCAACATAAGCCCCCCCCATACCGCGATGCATACAAATAGGTATCGATACCAAGAATTCATCTTTTCCTCCACATGGCGTATACGTGATCACGCCCGATTTGAAACAGAAATATCTTATGATTTGATTAAGAATAGCGGTGTATGGGAATACATTGTACAGAAAGGATGCTTATGCAACAACAAAAAATATCCATGGCCTTGTTTTTGCCACAATTTTCAAGGAAAGGGGAAAGGGTCTCTCCCTTCCCCAAACCCTCATGGCATCAATAGGAATGGGTTCCCAGAACCACCTGGACTTTGAATTTTTTCTCAAGGGTGACCTTGAGATCCTCATAATCAATGGGGCATCCGGCCGTTTCCATGGCCAGTTTCATGCAGGTCCCAAGATGGAGCACATCAATGGGGCGGGCAAGATTTCCAGTCACTTCGGAAAGGAGCTTGACCCGTGGAACCGCAAGGCCGGGGCAGCCACCACAATCGGTCATGGCCACCAGTTGAATATCATCATGCATGGCGAATTCACCGTTTTTTTCATCCATGCCCTTGTAGCATTTTGAACAGGCAATACATGAATGGTCCTTGATATTCTTGCAATAGAGAATGGCAACGTTTGACATGAGTTCCTCCTTATTATCCACTTAAGCAATGGGAAACGTAATCTGGTTATGTCAAAAACAAAATGAGGCCTTTGTCTCATATACCCACCCAGAGATGAAATCAATACTTTTATGGCACATGCTTATCAGGTCAGAAATTATTCAGCCCTATGAATGGGGGGCGTGACATGATATGACATTTAAAGTATAAATCGCTCTTCACACGCTGTCTTTTTAGGAGTTTATCCGTCTTTGGGGGTATGAAATGAAACGCGTTGGTCAGATCATAGAAATGATTGCCTTGGTCCTTGTCTGTTCTTTTTCTCTTACGGCCCAGGCAGACTCCACTCGTCTCGGAAAACCTGTGGGCGGCCCCATGCATAAACTCGTGGCCGGGGCCCAATATCATACAACCATTCCTGATTTTACAGACCTCCCCCTGAAACGTGGGGATTATTCGTACAAACTTCTGTACGAATACCATGAAGGTATTGGTTTCTGGCAACTGGGGGCATCCTATGCCCCCTCACCCAAGGACCGTGATATCGACTATGTGTTGACGCCCCAGATCAATCTGATTCTCAAAGACAGATTCTACCGACTGGGGGCCGGTGCGTTGAAAAGCCGTGTCAAAGGAAAAACAGAAAGCCATTGGACCGATGTCTACTGGCAGATCTGCGCCGGGCTCGGAATTCCCCTGGGCAGCCGCTTCAGTTTCGATGTGTATGCCCATTACGTGTTTGAAAGCTGGGATTCGATAAGAGATTCAGACAAAGGCGGTGTGGAATACTCGGCGCTTCTTGGGGTTACTTTTTGAAAGCACCCAAATTAAGTCAAATTGATACACATCGTGGGCTATGAATTCCAACTCTCAATTGTATTTTCAGTTTTAATATCATCTTTTTTGTGTTTATTATGCATATATACAAAATGTGAAGTCTCCAAAACGACACATGCCATAGATTTAAAACAATAGGAAGAGACTAAAATGAGGCCAAACGAAATAAAACAAGAAATAAACAAATTGCATCTTTCAGAAAAATTATTACTAATTGAGGACGTTTGGGATTCTATCGCTCAGATGAATTCAGAACTTCCGATGCCTGAATGGCAAAAGCGAGAATTAGATAAAAGGTATAACGAATATAAGGACGATGAACTAAATCTTTATGACTGGCAATCAGTTCACGAAGAAATTAGGAATAAATTCAAATGAATATTCGTTATACGGAGAGGTCAAGGGATGATCTTGAATTGGCTTTTGTCTGGTATGAGAGGCAACGTAGAGGACTCGGCTTTGAGTTCTTGGATTGTGTTGAGGCGACCATACAAAACATAATTGACTGTCCGGAGATATACCAAATACGATACTCTAACTTCCATGGAAGCCCAATAAGAAGATTTCCTTTTTCAATATTTTATACAATTGAGGAGCATGAAATCATAGTGCATTCTGTATTTGACAATAGACAAGACCCCGAGAAAAAGCCTTAACATCAGGCTTCGTCGGAAAATTTTCAGGGTATGACAATACCCCATTCATCCCGGATTAGCGTTGGCACATGATTTTCTCTACTGCGTGCCTCGGCCCATTCAATCATGGATTTTTCTTTGGCCGCTTCGGTGCAGAGCATGGCCGGATCAGGGGTAATATTCACCCGGCCCAGGTCCAGGCGGTCCGAATCCCAGCAGGTCTGGACGGTCAGATCGGCCATTGTTTCACCGTCGGTATGGCGGACACAGGCATCGTAGAGCAGCTTAAAATCTTCGTCGTCCAAATCAAAGGCCTTCCCCCGAAGGGCCAGGGCAAAATCGGCGCCCCGCTGTCCATGGCCCGGATCCCGTTTTTCCGTGACCCTGCCGGAATCATGAAATACCGCAAACAACTCCACCACCTGTCGCCGTGCCCCGTTTATGCTGCACAGACGGCGGCCGTTTTCAAGGACCCTGGCCCAATGGACGATTCCGTGACGGCCGTTTTCATTCTGTGCATAGTGGCTCACAATCGTTCCCAACAATTCCTTTGTAATCAAAACCTCTCTCCTGTTCCTGACACATGGCCCTGCCGACGGACCCAAATCGTTCATGACACATGCTCTATACCATGGGGTCTGCGCGCCTTGTCAATCGAAAATCACTCGAAAACCCGGCCCTTTAAAAATTTACCGGCCACATAGGAAAAGAGCTTGACTTGTCACGGGCTTTCACGTTTTATGGTTCCCATGAATCTAAACCGGCAAGGATGCGGGTGCATCACACAGGGGAAAGACATTCGCCGGGGATACGAAAAAACCCATAACCCAAAAGGATCCATGTATGATTAAAAACCCATTATTCTGGTACGGAAACATGGCAGGAGCCGTTGTCGGCTGGCTTTTTATTTTTATTGGTGCAGGAATGACCCTTCACGGAAATATCCACACCTTCTGGCTGATCATCACCCTGGTCTGGGGTATCTGCCATCCCCTGGAACTGGCAATTTCCATCCCCATTGCCAAAAAGGCGGGTTTTACACTCGAAAAAACCATCATCAACACACTGATCTTCGGCCTAACCTGGTGGATTCCTGTAAAACTGGGCGTGTTAGAGCCCTGATCAACCCACCCGAATAAAAAAAGCCTGCCCGTGTCCCATGGGGCAGGCTGTACATTCCCTTTCTTTATCTGTGTATAAAACCCTTGATATACTTCGTAAATTGTTTCTTGACAGATGGGTCTTTTTCCATATCGTAGAGACGTTCCAGGGATCCACGTATTTCACTGTATGATGAAAGTACCTTTTCTGCATGGTCCTTGTATTGACTGACGATAAGAGGAACCGCAAACCCGACGAACATATCGTTCAGCCGGGAAAGAAAGCGCTCCCGGCCATTGATGGTGGGGTAGAGAAAACTTTTCACCATCATGTAAAATGCACTCTTAAACGCACTTTTCATCTGCCCCACGTGATTGATGGCTTCATAGGCCATATGGAGGACCACCAGGGGGCTTTTCTTCAGTCGCTCCGAGGGGATCCTGTTGCCTTCGGTCAAATCGCAGACCACCAGGCTGATCATATAATCCATGGTCCCGTTTTTCGCAAACAGATAGCGACCGATCTTCTGACTTTCAACAAAATCTCGGGAACCCGGCAGATCTGACAAGGGCGTAGCCTGGATTCCAATATTGTGTTCCACGCAGAATTTTCCATACTCGTGGCCGGTGTTATCGTAAATGGAATTGAAATAATCGTAAGGAAGCCCCAGAATAAAGGCCCCGTGAATGGCTATACCATAGCTCTGGATTTTCCGTATGCGCTGGGAATAGTATTCCCGAACCGTTTGCCCGCTTTTTTCGATGTCCTTGACCACACTTTTGCCCACCGCCCTCAAATTCCGGATATCCAGGGATTCAAAGCCGATAAAAAAATGGGATGCGCCTGACAAGCGAAGCTTTTTCAAAAGCTCGTCGTTGTCCGCAACCTCAATGGAGATCTGAACCGTATAGTTGATTTTGGGTTTCCGGTCGATCATGCGGTCCAGCATTTCAACCAACCGTTTCCCACCCAGGATGATATTATCGGGAAGAAAGAAAAAAAGCCGGTTTTGAAGGGACACACCGCCACTTTGAATATATTCGATTTCATTCACAAAATCGTCTGCGCTCCTCAGGGTGAAACGCCGGATATCCTTGGGAAGACTGGAAATGGAGCAAAAACTGCATGAATGGGGACATCCCAGATAAGGTGCGGTGGGATTGATCCGAATCTTTTCGGCCATCATGTTTCCCACCAGGGGAAACCGCCTTAAAAAATTCAGCTTCATGGGTGGCATGTAGGTGATATTCGGCCGGCCCCAGACCTTGTCTTCAATCATCTTGTAGCCTGTGTAGGATGGCTTCAAATCTCTGATTTTAAGATCCTTCATCACCGCGCTCATCACATCCGTGTCTGCCCCGCCCCGGACATAGGACACCAGCTCGGGATGGGGAACGTATTTCCGGATGAACAGATCCACATCGTGACCGCTGGTGGACACATGAATGCCCCCGATGATCACGGGAATTTTTGCATGATTCAGTGCAATGGCTGTACACACGCTGGTGGGGAAATTAGAACTCATGGATGAGATGAGCACAGCCTCTGGCTTACCGTTTTCCATGATCAGATCTTTGATCTTGTTCCGAAGTCCGTCGGAAAGAATCACCTGGGCATCGGGATCCTGTTTCGCCACCTGATTGCCCACATAAATAATGGCATAACTCTCGATGGCAAAGGTCTCCACCATGCCCATCTTTTCCTTGCGGGGATCGAAATCAAGAAAATCAAGATAGGTGTTTTCGTTCAGGTCCTTGGCATCACGGTTGGCAATGTACCCAAGAAGTTCCAGGGGTGTTTTGCATAAACCTATGCTGTCCATGAGATTGTAGGTCACCGGATTATAAACAATATAGTACTTCTTTTTCATGTGTAGAAATCCCAAAAAAAGATGGGCGGGATGTGATCTTTAATGTTATCAATGCCCGCGCCGGGTTGAGTGATGAAGCATATCCGTCAATAGACAGAATTAAATGAGACCCGTCAATCCTTTTCCCCAGCATCCATGTTCCATCCTTTTACATAAGGAACGTCACGGAGGGTTGTCCCCCATGATTTTCCCTATGCATAGCGTTCCATACCCTGTTTTTTCAGGCGTTTCCATTTGAGTTCGTCTGTTTTGCATACCCGGGGACAGGGGGTTGCCCACATAAGTAAAAGTTTTGTAAGATCCTTTTATCAAAGATAAATTCGCCATTTTTCTCCCATAAAGATTTCCCGTGTTCATACCCACTTTCCTAAAAAGAAAATAATCTGCCCCATATCCACGGTTGCATTCTTAACACCGTAAGACTATAATAGGTTAACAATTCAAACGCTTCGTATCATTCATCGTCAATGATCAAACTGATATACGATCAAGCAAAAAACCCGACGATACATTAACCGTTGGTAAATCTATTATTCTTCGTCACTTTACATGTGAGGACATCATGTCTGAGCTTAACGAACAATACCAGCATATGATCGATGATATGGGCGTTCCCGGCCTTATCATCCCCCTGACGGCTGTCACATTTTTCCGTGGAAAAAACAACGACATCCCCCCTGAAATTTTGAAGTACAAACCAGAGGGGATCACCTTGACCAGTTGCCAGGCAGCCAGACAAGCGTCCTTGGGGGATGCGGTCTGTCTGACACGTGACAACATCGGATGTGTGGCAGCAGCCATCACCTTCGGGCTTGTCAACCAGAATCAGGACAGCCCCATGGAAGGCCCACGGGTTTATACTGATCTGATGAAGAAACAGGCCAAAGAAGAAAACAGATTCAACCCCCCATCGCCCAAGGACTTTACCGAGGGACGGGTATACGCATGCAAAGATTCGGGTTGCGATAATTTTGCCCTTTTCGGCCCGACCGATTCGGGAAGGTACCAGAATGTTGAGCTTGCACGAAACGCTGTCTCGGATATGATGGCCATTCAGCCCCCTGACACCCATGCTGTCTTCTTTTTTTCCAAGGACTTTTCTCTAAAGGGGCTTGAACCGGATGTGATCATCTTAAGTGTCCGTCCTGTGGAGCTGACCCGCTTGATTCAGGCCTACCAGTTCAACTCCGGCAAACGTGTTCTGGCAAGCATGGGGGGTTTGAGGGTCGTAAATTCCGATCTGATCGTCAGACCCTATCTGACCCAGAGCATCAATATATCCACATACTGCCTTGGAGCTCGCTTGATTGCCGAATACGAAGGGGACCGAATGGGAATGGGAATGCCCTATTCGGATTTCAAACAGATCGTTAAAGGCATGGCTGATTCGAAAACAGGATTTCCCTTTCACCTGTATCCCGATGCCGACAATACTCAAACTTACTACTGATCAGGTGGGATAGGATATGCTCAACAACTATGTAAAAACGTTTATCAACCAGATGTCACGACGAACAGGAACAAACATCACGGAGAAGCACAGGACCATTCTTGAATTTGCCTATGCCTATTATGAAAAAAACCGTGTGGGGCCCCTTTACACAAACATCGAACGGTTCACCGGAGCCAGTCGCGAGGACATCGAAGAACTGTTTCCCCATGGCCTCAATTCGGTTTATTCTTGGGTAGGCATTCCCATCCATTCAATAAATGACATGTGCAAACCCATTGCACAGGTGCATGTGGAAACCCCCCGTGAAGTCTATTTTGATTATAACGCCACCACACCCATCCGCAAAGAAATTCAAACGGTTCTCCATTCGTACAACAGCGGCAAAATCGGTTTCGGGAATCCCTCAAGCAGCACGTTTCTGGGTAAAAACGCCTTTGATGAACTGATGAAGGCTCGAATAAAAATCGCCCGCTGCCTGGATGTGGCTCCCCGTGAAATCATTTTCACCGGCAGTGGTTCCGAGTCCAACAACATGGCCATCAAGGGCATTGCCATGAAGTACATCCAGAGCAAATCAAAAGGGCATATCATCACGACCCAGATCGAACATCCGTCTGTTTTTGAGGCCATCCAGTTTCTTGGCATGTTCAATTTTGATATCACCTTTCTGGATGTGGACAAACAGGGCCTGATTTCAGCCACCCAGGTCCAGAACGCCCTGAGATCAGATACGATTCTTGTGGCTGTAATGGCTGTGAACAATGAAATTGGAACAGTGAATCCCATTGCTGAGATCGGCCGTATTTGTACTCTGGCCGAGATCCCCTTTATGGTCGACGGTGTCCAGGCCTTCGGAAAAATGGACTTGAAACCCAGGGACATGGGCATTTCCTTTCTTTCCCTGTCAGCCCATAAAATATACGGTCCCAAAGGCGTGGGCGCTCTTTATATCAATGACAGTTACAATCTGGTCCCCTTGGTTCACGGGGGAGAACAGGAATTTCACCGAAGAGCCGGAACAGAGAATGTCAGCCACATCATGGCCTTTGGAGTCGCTGCGGAACTGGCCCAGGTGGAAATGAAAGATGAACGACTAAGGATTACAAAACTCAGGGATTATTTCATTGAAAAATTGGATGCGCATGTCCCGGGATATATCATCAACGGGTCCATGGAAAAAAGGATACACACCAACCTGAACATCGGCTTTCCCGATGTGGATAGCGGAGCCCTTCTGATCAGTCTGAATCAGATCGGAATCTATGTATCAGGAGGGTCGGCCTGCGGTGCAGGCAGCAAGGAAGCATCGCCTGTGATCAAGGCCATTGGAGTGGATACACAAAAATTCGGAACCGTCCGTTTCAGTTTCGGGCTCCAGACAAACAAGGAAGACATCGACTATCTGTTCAGATATCTCCCCGAAATCATCTCTCAAATCCGTGATGCAAAGAAAGATAAAGGGGCTTGATCACAAAAAGCCCCTGTTGAAGTAATGATGAACTCGCAAAAATCGTCGGCCGGCTATCACCTGAAGGCTATGAAAAGCTTTTTACGACGCCATCAATGGTGGTCGTTGTCCCCGGCCAGGGTGTCTTTGACGGTTTTAACCAGGCAGTATGTCAGGCCCACCGTGAGGATACAGATAACATACCACATGGCTCCGAAAAATATATAATGCCCCGAGTCCCAAACCCACTCAAATATAAATGGAAACATCACCCATCTCCTTTTGGTATCTATCCCAGGGCCTATCCCGGGATGGATATCGTCTTTAAACTCATAATCAACCGCTTCAGCCCGCTGGTTTCAGATCAGTCAACAGGATTCAATTCCTGTTCCTGGGGAAACACGGGCAAATATCGAAACGACAGGGACACAATCATGATCCCGCCGGCCAAAGGAAGAATGGTGGTCGCCACTTCCTGCCAGGACGGAAAATAGGATACCCAACTGTCAAAGGTCATCACGGGCATGGCCATGGGGGTCATTACCATGACCCATCGATTCAGGCAAACACCGATCACGGCCAGAATAGTGGCCAGGGTAAACAGCGTTGCATTGGCCCGCCCTTTCCGGGAAATCAGAATCATGGCCGGCAGAACCCCGCAAATCACTATTTCCAGAATCAGAATCCAGATCCCGTGGTGCAGGGGATGGGCATTGTAATAATCCATCACGGCAAAGCCCAAGGATGGCGATGTCACATAGGCCCAGTAAAGGGTATCGGCGATCTTCGCCACCATATAGGTTCCGATCATCCAGCCTGAAATTTTTCCCAGAAGATCATAGACATTATCCTTGACCAGTTTTTTCCCCGAGATCTTTTCCGTGATTTTGCAGGTGAGCATGGTAAAACAGGGGCCACAGGCCGCCGCAGACCAAGTGTAGAGGAAAAAGGTCCAGGGCCAGACAAAAATGCCTTCCCGGTATCCAAAGGGACGCCCGAACAGAACGCCGGTCACGCCACCCAGAGAACCCTGGTGAAAGCAGGAAAGAAAGGCACCGGTGGCCGCAAACACAGCCATGGCACCATGCATGGTGTGCCCCAGATTATGAAAAAACGGGACCTCGTCTATCTTCCTGTTTTCAAGCAGAATAGGAATGTACTCAATGGCCAGTACGCTCAGATACAAAGACAGGCAGAAGGCCACCTCGGTGAGCATGGAATGCACATTGGCATGCCAGAAAATAAACCAGCCCCGAAGGGGTTGACCTATATCAATGGCCAGAATCAGCATGGCGGAACAGTAGCAGCAGAACCCCACAATCACCGCAAAATTAATGATGTTCTTTAATTCATCCAGACCGATCACATAGCGTAAAAGCCCTGTGAAAAAAGCCCCGCCTCCAATGGCGATTACGGCGAGATCAGCCCAGATCCACAGGGCGAAACCGTAAGAATCATTCATGTTGGTCTGGTTCAGGCCCTTGAGCCAGCAGAGTATGGCCGCATAAAAACCCCAGAATACAATGGCTGTCAAAACCAGCATCCCAAGACTGAACGTCCCGAAAGAACATCGTTTGACACCTTTTGGTATGAACGCTGAATCCATGATTTATTCCCTTTTCCACAAACGGTTCAACACCCCCTATTTAGGAGTGGTGTTCCTGAACCGCAGGTTTTGTATTCGTTTTCTCATTATTCAGATAATTGTCTCCTGAACGCCTTACCCACTCCCTATCGGAGATGTAATAAACCTTGGGATTGGTTCCGAGCCGCTCCAGCAGTCTGAAGGCATTGGGATGATCCTTCAGAGTATGAACCGCATGATCAGGATTATTCAAATCACCGAACACGATGGCTCCAGCAGGACAGGCCTGGGTACATGCAGTCTGGTATTCCGCCTCTTCCAATTCACGACGGTCTTCGTTGTAGGCCCTTTCCATGGCCAGCTGATACCGGTGAAAACAGAAGCTGCATTTTTCAACCACCCCTCGCATCCGGGGTGAGACATTGGGGCTCAGGGATTTCTTCAAATCCGCAGGCCAGATGGGATCCCACCAGTTGAAATATCGGGCGTGGTAAGGGCAGGCGGCCATGCAGTATCGACAACCGAAGCAGCGGGTGTAGATCTGACTCACAATACCTGTCTTGTGGTCATAGTCCGTGGCTGTTGCCGGGCAAACAGAAACGCACGGGGAATGGCCGAGATCGCCTTTGCCGCCACAATGCATGCATGGCCTCGGAAGATAACGTATTTCCGTTTCCGGAAAGGGTTTGTTGTTTGTCAGACGGTAGACCCGCATCCAGGTGATGCTGTCCAATTTATTGGACTCGTCTTCCTTGAACGAAACGTTATTCTCCGCCATGCAGGCCACCATACAGGAACCGCATCCGGTGCATTTATCCAGATCGATGACCATCCCGTATTTTCTGCCTGGTTCATGGGAACTTTCTTTTTTCATCGGGACCTCATTAAATAATTAGTGTCCATATCACAATGGCCAGAGACATCGGTCTCTCCCATGTATTGGGTTCGTTGTTGTCAGACCCGGCTGATCCTGGCCCGAATTCCCCAGGAAATATCCTGGCCCGATACCGGATCTTCCATGGGACCCACCAGGGCATTGTAACTTGCGCCCTTTCCTTTCAGGTATTTCCCATAAGCTGTATGACCAAGGCCCTTGGGCATGGCCATCAAACCAGGCATGATACCCTCAAAAAAACTGACCTTAACCCGTACCTGCCCCAGGGGCGTTTTCAAGACGGCGTCCTTCCCATCCGCAAGCCCCTGTTCCTTTCCGGTCCTGGGGTTGATTTCAATGACCAGAGTCTTTCCTTTAAGCTCGGTGTCCGGAACGGTTTTAACCGTAAACGGTGTGTCACCGATGTGGCTGCTTGAAATCCTCATGGACTCTTTGGGAATCAAAATCAAAGGATAATCTTTAACATCTCCCTCAAGGTCGGGCAGGGGCAAAATCGTATCGGAAAACGCAAATTTTCCATAGGTCCCCCCAAAGGCCCCGGCCCAGGGTTTGGGCTGGTAAGCCTCATCGGTCCAGAAGCCGGTTTCTTCAAGCTCTTTCCACCTGTCCGCCATGGTTTTTTCCAGACAATCTTTGTAATCGTCCCAGGGAAATCCTTCACCCACTTGTCCACCAAGGCCCTTGGCGAGTTTAAGAACCACATCGCCGCTGTGCATGGTATCATACTGGGGTTCAACCACGGGGCGTGTCAGACCGATCACAGGGCGGGCCAGACCGCCCCGGACAGGAACATCCTGGTAACGCTCAAGATAGATGTGATTAGGAAGGATCAGGTCGGCCTGGTCAGCTGTTTCATCCATGTAACTTGAAAAACTCACGATAAAAGGAATTTTTCCCAATGCTTCTATAACCTTGTCCGTGCCTGCAAGGGTATATGCCGGATTGGCATTGCTCACGAAAAGCATTTCAATGGGAGATTCCTTTGATTCAAGAATCTTTGAAGGAAGACGGTTTAACAGAGACAGGCTGTCAGGATAAACGGGTGACCCTGCCTCGTCAATTCGTTTTTTCCCGGCAATGGCTGCCCTCACATTCATCTCTTTGGCCCAGGGAATGTAATCCGGGTGTTCCACAGACCAAACACCGCCCGGTGTATTGATTTTCCCAACCAGGGCATTCAGGGAATGGACCGCCATAAATTCCATC
Organism: Pseudomonadota bacterium; assembly: GCA_018818835.1. GTDB lineage: Bacteria > Desulfobacterota > Desulfobacteria > Desulfobacterales > Desulfolunaceae > JAHIRD01. The sequence continues at coordinate 35,848 of JAHIRD010000102.1, read as the reverse complement.
ATGCTTCCTGCAGTCTGACCTTTTCCACGTCCGCAAATGGCAAGGGATGAGGTTCCGGCAGATGCAAAATGTCTTGCAAGCTCAATGATCAGGTGCCGCTCGATACCTGTTTTTTCAGCCACCACATCGGGATTATAGTTTTTTGTGACCATGTTTCTGAACTCGGGAAAACCTGTGGAATAAGCCCCGGTAAAGGCTTTATCATAGAGTTCCTCCTCCATGATCACACAGGCAAGACCCAGGGCCAGATCTGCTTCGGTGCCGGGCTTGACGGCAAAAAGCCCGTTGGACGAAGCCGCTGTATTGGACAAGCGCTGTTCTATCTGGATCTGTTTGGCCTTTTTTGTTTTCCATGCGCTGTTGGCCATGATCATCCTCACGGGTGACCCCCAGCCTTCGATGACACCACTGCCAAAGCTCAGGATAAAATCGGTATTTTCAAAATCAAAACCGATGTCCAGGGTGTCTTTGCGCCCATGCATTTTTTTCAATACAGCCTCGTAACTGTCATACATGGAGGGCGTTGTCATGAAATTCGGAGAACCGAAAAGGGAGAGCATCCGCTTAAAAAGCTGGGGAACCGTACCACGATCCGTATCGCAGATACAGGCCAGGTGCTCGGTTTTATTGTCGGCTTCAAGTTTTTTTAAACGGTCAAGCACCTCTGCGATGGCATCATCCCATGACAATGTTGTCCATTTCCCCTCGCCCCGTGCACCACTGCGTTTCATGGGGGCGATGACCCGGTCCGGCCCGTAAAGCAGCTGTGGGCCTGATATACCCAGGGCGCATATGCCTCCTCGGTTCACAGGATGGGATGGCATGCCTTCGATTTTAACGATGCGATCATTTATTTTTCGGACCAAAATGCCACAGCCGCCGGGGCAGAGTGTGCACACGGAATGGTCATAATATGCGTCACCATCTTCGGGAACAGGAGTCCATGGCCAATTCTGGGTCCAGATGGAAAGGTCATCCGTCAGTTTCCAGGGGAGCGGAGTGAACGCCGTACCTGCTGCTGCCCCAATTCCCAATGCTAAAAAGCTTCTTCTGTCAATTTTCATCGCTTTTCCTTAAACCATTGAATCGTCGTTATTTGTGGCATTGAAAGCAAGGGCCCTTGCTTCCCATGCGTTCAAGATGGCAGCTGCCACAATCATCCATTTTCATACGGTCCCAGGTATTTTTTTTGAGCCCGGCAATGTTTGCGCCCCATATATCCTGGCTGTAACCGGTTATCCGGTTCTCCCTGTAAACTTTAAGACTTTCGGACGTTCCGATATCCCCATGACATTCGGCGCACTCCATTTCCGCTGTCTTCACATGGACGGCATGGGAAAAAAACACACAATCGGGCTGTTTTGAATAAATCAGCCAAGGCACTTCCTGCTGATTGGCCACGTATTCATTTACAAAGATTTCTTCATCAGGGCTGTCGCTCTGAGCATCCTCGTGGCAGCCTGAGCACTGGTCAAGGGTAGGAACGCCTGCATAGGTCCCGTCTTCACGGAAAAGATGACAGCTTTCACACCCCTCATCCACCAGATCCATATGGATGGCATGATTGAAATCAAAGGGCTGTTGTTTTTCCGAATAAAGGAGCTTTGGAAAAGCAATCCAGCCGACGGCCATGCTCAATCCAAAGCCGATGAGAAAAAACGACACAATGATGCCGAAGGAAGATCCTTCCCGCCCTTTGGGGGCTTTGTCCGGAGCATCGCCTTTTGCCTTGTGGTCCGAAGTAGTCATGAAAACTCCACCATGCTTAAAGTTGATACAGTCAGCCGCCTTTATTGGCAACCTATTTCATTTTTCAGGAATAGCAACATACAAAAGGAAAACCTATAGTAGGCCCATTACTCTCTGTCAAGAAAAAGATAAAAAAACCTGAGGAGGGTAAACATATTTGCCCATTAAAGTACGCGTAGGAGTAGCGTCCATTGGGGATTGAGTATGAGTATGATTACGAGTGGTCTTAATGGCCAACCGAGACGATGTCCCGAACCCGATCAGGCAGGCATTGAAAGGGCCTTCAGGTATGGAGGGAGAATTTCAAAGGATTCCATGGGGTGTAAAAGGGACCTCTCACTGTCCACTTTGATCGCACCCTCGCCACCAAGATCCAAGGCAGCCTGACGTTGATCAAGGGTTTTCCCCTCCGTATCCGTAAAAGGCAGGACCAGGGGCCCTATGGAGTCCAGGATATAAGCATATTGGCCATTTTCAAGCATAACCACACTTCCCGTGGGATAAATTCCGATACTCTTAACAAAGGAATAAAGAATAAATTGCAGGAGATTATCCTTTCGGGCATATTTCCTGAATATCTCCGTGACCACGTTGATGGGGTTGAATGCGTCTTTGTAACTGCGTTTGGATGTCATGGCATCATATATATCTGCCAGTTTGCAGACTTTGACGTAGGCGGGCAGACCTTCGGGTGCTTTTTCATCGGGATAGCAATTCATTTCATTGTCGTAGAGGACCGAATGATGATACATGATAATGTTTCGGATAAATCGGTTGTTTATCTTGTTTTTCTCAAGAATCTCAAGCCCTTTCTCATAAGAATGTCGCCTGACCACGTCGAATTCATCCTGGGTGAGCCGTCCTTTTTTATTAAGGATGTTGTCAGGCACCAGGACCTTGCCGATATCATGTAAAAAATAACCTGCAGATATATCCACAAGCTCTTCGGGCTGATAATAGCGAAACGAGGCATCGACATTCACGCCACTGGCCAGGAACTCGTTCACCGACTCGCTGAAGCGTTTATTGAACCGGCTGATGATGGCGGTCCCGATGGTGCAAACATTCACCGAATGGTTGTGCAGATAATTGTCGTAGGAAAATATCTCCTTGGTCAGGTATGAGAATCCGTTTTCATTTTCCGTCATGAACTTCAAAAGATCGGACACCGTATCCTCAACCAGGGTATAATCAAATTGCCCCCCGGTCTTTTTAATATCGCCGAGGACCTTACTAATATTTCCCCTTGCTTTTTGGTAATTCGCCGTTGCCTCTTTCCGGAGATGGGTGATTTCTCTAAGTTTGATTTCTATCTCAGGGCCAGCGTCCAGAGTCGGAACAGATGTGCCCTGGGCTCTGGGATGTGTTTCAATGACAATGGGTTTACCTGTCTCATCCCAGAGTCCCCCTTGATTTCCGGGAATAATCGCCAGGGTATTCACCCCGTTTTTCTTGATATTCTCAAGCACAGTGGCTGAACTCACCATAATGTCCTGCTCAAGAAGCAGAACACCCGACTTATTATAGATATCCACCCCTGTCTTAACTCGCCCCCCTTTTTTTACAACAGTAATCAAGTGATCAATGCTTATCGTTTCATTATCCATAAAATATCTTTTCCTGCTGAGTTGATTAATGGTGGGCCGTTATTTCCAAGGCACGATTCATGATAACATCTTTAGTGACTATAGCATGGAAGAATCCGGGTAAACAACGATAAATATTTCAGGAAGATAAGTCTAAAAGAGCATTGGAAAGCATGACAAACTCACGGATAGACAGTGTTTCAGCCCGCCGATGATGGTCAATATCCACCTGCTCAAGGGCCGTCATAATAGATTTGGAATCCATTCCTGCGAGATTGCTTCCCAACGAATTCTTCAAATTCTTGCGCCGCTGACCAAAGGCTGCCTTGATCACGGCAAATAGGAACTCCTCATTGTTTGCAGGCCACTCGGGCTTATCAAAAAAAACAATGTCGATCACTTCCGAATCCACTTTGGGTTTAGGAAAAAACTGTGATGCATCAATTTTTGCCACACTGGAAATGGCGGCACAATATTGAACCACGGCTGAAAGCCGCCCGTAATTTTTTGACCCAGCAGGTGCTGCAATACGATCAGCCAGTTCTTTTTGAAACATGAACACAGCCTTGTCCACATGTTTTCTGGCTTTGACGAGCCATATCAGAATCTGTGAGCTGATATTATAGGGTAGGTTCCCCATGACCCTTAATTGCTGTCCATGCTTTGCCGCAATGGCAGAAAGGTCCACCTTAAGGATATCATCATGAATGATGTCCACCTTATCCATCAGACCTGCAGCCAGAATTTCATTTTTCAAAAGCGGGACCAGTTGGTTGTCCCGCTCCACAGCGTAAACTTTGTTTGCCAAACGGGCGCATGGAATGGTCAAGGCACCCAGCCCAGCCCCAATCTCAAAAACAATATCTCCCTGGGCCAAGCCTGATTTCCTCACGATCATCTCCGGCGTGGAAGGATCGGATAAAAAATTCTGCCCAAATTGCTTTTTAGCATGCAAATTCCATGCTGTCAGAATGGTCCGGGGCGAGGTCATATATCGATTTCCTTTTTTTCCTTGGTTGGTAAATAAGTACTGCAAAATTTCAAGGTAATGGCATAGGACAGGACAGCGGGAATGATCCCGAGAATAACTCCCCCTGCAAGTATTTTCCATGCCACATCCACATTGTTAAAAAAAAATTCATTGACTCCACTTACTTTATCAAGGAAGGGCAACGGCTGTTGAAGAAGAATGACGATGGACCTTACATCGGTTCTTTCTGAAACTGATCGCAAAAACAGAAACGAACCAGCCTTATAACTTCCGGCATAAAACAGAGGAATGGTCAAGGGATTGGCAACCCAAGCGCCGATGACTGCAGCCGGTTTGCTACCCCGTAAGAACAAGGCCAATATGAATGCAAGGACCGTATGAAATGGAATAGTGGGTGTAATCCCCACAAATACTCCCACGGCCACACCCCTTGCCACATACCGTGGACTTCCATTCAACGTACTAATATGTCGAAATATTTTATTCATGAAATAATTTTATCATTCATGGCTTTTCCCGCCATAATACCTAACTTTCCTCCCGGCTTTGGTGCTTCTACAGGCCGGGATTAATAAATATTCTGATAGCCCCCTCTTGCTTTTTCAGGAGTCAATTATCATAAATCATACTTGAAATATATAAAAATGAACACAGGAAAAGAACGGTTGGAATCGTGCTCAGCCCCTTATTTCCTAACACTTTGACTTTTATTCCAACAAAGAGTAAATAAAATATTTTTTATCTGCATACACCCTTGACTTTTTACATAGAAATGAGTTACTTATACAAAAGGCTTAGTCTAGAGTTTTTTTCAAATTCATTTTATTCTTGAAGACACAACGTTATAGGTTGATATTCAACCGTTTGATACTTATGTTAAGTCATGGATATCGTCATGTTTTCAATTTCCATAACAATTTAATATTATATGTTATACGTATTTTCTTTAAAAAAAAATGACTTTGAAAAATCATTCGTTGTTAACACCATGTCCAGGAGGCACATATGGCCAAGAAAAAAGTAAAATCAGTAAACGTAGATTCCATGTTTAAAGCATTCATAAAATCCTATGATATTGCTTCAAGGCAGGATGTTGAGAAAGTATCAGCAAAAATAGACCGTCTTGAAAAACTTTTGAAACAGACATCCGGCAAAACAATCAAAGCACCGGGTGGGAAAGAAAAAGAAATTGTGGACAAGTCTGATTTGACAGCGTCGGGCGCTGTTCTCAAAGTCATCCGGAATTCACGGCAAGGTGCTGATTTTGCACGGATTCAATCCAAAACTGGCTTTGAAGACAAAAAACTTCGAAACATTATTTTCCGTTTAAATAAAATAGGAAAAATTGAACGAAAAACGCGTGGTATTTACACGATTACCGGGTGATCAAGATAACCTGTCCATAGTACATTAAAAGCCTTTTGCCTCATGTTCGGGTCAAAAGGCTTTTTTGTTTTTATTCACATGTTCTTCTTGTTTTTTTCTGTTACGAACCCCCCTCAATATGTTATGTTCTCAAAATGAATCGTTTTACATGACACTTTTTCCGACCTATTTCTTTAAAGTAAAGATAATACACCATGAAAATAAATGACCCGTTCAACCCGACTCTGGATGAAGGAAACCTTGTGACCGGCTATCGATGTTGCCGCAAGGTAAGCCTCAAGGAAATTGAATCTGTCTTTTACGAACTGGAGCATATTGAAACCGGCTGCAGACATATTCACATCAGCAATAGTGATCCTGAAAACACCTTCAGTGTCGCCTTTAAAACCGTGCCCAAGGATTCCACCGGGGTCGCTCATATTCTCGAGCACACGGTTCTTTGCGGATCAAAAAAATTTCCTGTGCGGGACCCCTTTTTTTCCATGATCAAACGAAGCCTCAATACATTCATGAATGCGTTTACTTCATCAGACTGGACCATGTATCCTTTTTCGAGTCAAAACAAAAAGGACTACTACAATCTGATGGATGTGTATCTGGATGCAACATTTTTCCCCGCCATTGGAGAACTAAGCTTCAAGCAGGAGGGGCACAGGCTCGATATTGAAAAGGACGGATCACTTTTATATAAAGGTGTGGTTTACAATGAAATGAAAGGGGCCATGTCATCCCCCAGCCAAGTGATGGGACGGGCCTTGTTGAATGCCCTATATCCAACAACCACCTATGGGTGGAATTCCGGAGGGGACCCTGCCATCATTCCCCATCTGACCTGGGACCAGCTCAAAACGTTTCATCAAAGCCACTATCACCCGAGTAATGCTTATTTTTACACCTACGGCAACCTTCCCCTTTCGGAACACCTCCGGTTCATAGAGAGCAAAATTCTCAGGTCCTTTGAACGGATCGACCCCAAAACAGAGGTTTTAAATGAACCACGATGGGAGACCCCCAGACAGACGACCTACTTTTATCCCCTGGACAAACAGGAAAACACCGGGAAAAAAAGCCAGATCTGTGTGGCTTGGCTCACGGCAGACATCAACCGGTCTTTTGATGTGCTATCCCTCTCCCTTCTGGGTCACATTCTTATGGGAAATTCCGCATCCCCCTTACGAAAAGCACTGATTGATTCCAAGCTTGGATCGGCCCTCTGCGATGCCTCGGGATTTGATTCGGACAACCGCGACACCATGTTTGCCTGCGGTTTGAAAGACGTAGACCCGAATGATGCTGAAGAGATCGAAGCCATTATTTTCAAAACACTGAACGATCTGGCCTCAAACGGCGTTGAAAAAGAGCTCGTGGATACAGCCATTCACCAAATCGAATTCAGACGGAAAGAACGGACAAATACTCCATATCCCTATGGAATCAAGCTTCTTCTGGGTATTTCCGGCGTCTGGTTTCATGGCGGTGATACCATCAACGCCTTGATGCTTGACAACGATCTTGCGACCCTTCGGGAGGAATTGGACAAAGGTCCTTTTTTCGAGAACCTGATCCGGCGGAACCTTCTTGAAAACACCCATCGTGTCCGATTCACACTGGCCCCGGACCAGACCCTGGAAGAAAAAGAAACCTCCCGTGTCAAAAAAGAACTGGATGAAATCAAAGTCCGCCTGACCCCTGCCGAACTCGACAAAATAAAATCTGACAACCAAAAGCTGGAGAGTCTTCAGGACAGTGAGGAAAACCTGTCTTGCCTGCCCACACTCCAAATTACGGACATACCCAAGGATGTGGCTGTGATGGCACCCAACCAGGGCTATGATGCAATCCCGGTCACCTGTTACAAGCAACCCACCTCCGGGATTTTTTATCTGGCTGCAGCTGCCGGGATTTCAAAATTCAGCACGGATCAGCTGCCCCTTGTGCCCTTTTTCTGTTCCACCCTGACACGGATGGGAACCCGGAAACGGGATTATTCAAGCCTTGCCAGAATCATATCGGCGAAAACCGGGGGAATAGGCCTGTCCTCCAATGCCCGCACATGTTACGGAGAGCATGCCGGATGCCTGCCTTTTGTCTCATTCAGCGGGAAATGCCTGAATCGTAACCTTGATCCATTTTTTGATATCATCCAGGAGTGCTTTTTCCACTATGATTTCTCAGATCTGGAACGATTGAAAAGCCTGCTTCTTGAATACCGTGCCGGACTGGAATCCGCCGTTGTCCAGAACGGACATGCCCTGGCCATGTCCCTTGCCTCACGACATTTTTCGGACACCTGCAGAATCAACGAAATCTGGCATGGCATCGGTCAGTTGAAACACATCAAAGACCTGTGTTTGAACCTCAAGGACCCAGCCGAAGAAAAAGATATGCTCACGTCCCTTGCCGGATCCCTCAAACAGATGGCCGATCTTTTTTTCAGCAGGGATAATTTCAAATTCGCACTGGTGGGTGAAGATGAGGCCATCAGAGCCGCCCAAAAGGGGATTTCGCCTCTTTCTGACAAACTGGGAATCCCGGGCGATTCAACGATTCACCAGGTCAATCTGGACCCGGCCCCCCACAGACAGGCCATCAGAGAAGGATGGAGCACCAACAGTGCCGTGTCTTTTGTCGCGGCATCCTGGGAAGTGGTTCCCTTAAGTCACCCGGACGCACCGGCCCTTGCCGTGATCAGTAAAATACTTCGTTCCAAATACCTGCATCGTGAAATACGGGAAAAAGGTGGCGCATATGGCGGGTTTGCCATTTACAATCCCGAGGACGGCCTGTTCAGTCTCGGGTCTTACAGGGATCCCCACATTGTAAACACCATCAAGGTTTTTGAAGAGACCGGACAGTATTTGAATTCAAATCAGATCTCTGATGAGGACGTCACCGAGGCCATACTCCAGGTCTGTTCCCACATCGACAAGCCAGATACACCCGGCCCGGCAGCACGGAAAGCCTTTTATCGGAGTATTCTTTCCCTGACAGACCAAATGAGACTTGATTACAAAGCCAATCTTCTGGCTGTCACACGAAGAGATCTGGGGCTGATCAGCGAAAAATATTTTATAGAAAGCACAACGCCCATGTCCGTGGCGGTTATTTCCGGGGAAGAAAAGCTGGGAGAGGCCAACAAAAAGCTTGGCGAAAACGCACTGACCCTTCACCGAATCTGATGAATCTGTCCGGGAAAACATGGTTTCCCGGACAGACGTTCATGGTTCGGAGAACAGACGCGTCAACTCATCCCTGGACGATTCGGTCAGTGTTCCTCGTTTCTTGGCAATCTCAAGGGTATGCCGCCCAAGGACCGTGTACAAGCCCATCACATGGGGCATAATATCCTTGATTGCGTCCAGATGGTCTGAAACCGTGGCTGAATCACCCCGAACAACTGGCCCGGTCAGGGCCTGAACAGTCCCGACCTTTTTTATATTGGCCAATGTCCCTTCAATCAGAGGGCCCAGAACCGTATAGGCATCCTTGTGGTCTATCCCGGATGATGCCAGTAGCTGGTAGGCAAAATCAACCAGGGTCACCAGATAATTGGAGGCCACTACAGCCGACGCATGATACAGGGTCTTGGCATCGGTCTGGATGCGAAACCCTTTGGCTCCCAGGGTCTCAGCCATTTCAAGCCCCACGTTGACAGCAGCCTCATCCCCTTCAAGAGCCATAACGATGCCCTCAAATGGATTTTTATCCCCATAGGCCGACGCAAAACTCTGAAGCGGATGCACAGAACCGATCACGGCCCCCTGTTTCTTCGCCGACCCAAGAAGAGTGGACGGCAGGGACCCACTGCAATGGAACACCATATTTTTATCACTGAAGCCGCCTTTTGCGGCAATGGCGTCACAGACCTCCTTGATCAGTCCGTCGGGGGTGGTGATAAACACCATATCCGCACCGGGTGTCACATCCAGGGGATCCGTGGAATATGTTGTTGCCCCTGACAGCTCCGCAGCCTTTTTCGCAGATTCAAGGCATCTGCTTGCAAGGCCATGCACGGTATAACCAGCGCCGGTAAGATACCTGGCCAGGGTGGTTCCCACTTTACCGCAACCCACAATTGAAAAGCTCGGTTTCATAATTTTTCTCCTGTATGGGGAATAGACTTTCCGCCCGGGGCCATCATAATAAAGGCCCTACCCTTGATTGATCAGGGTTTATATCCTGTAAGAATACCCCATATAGCCCCAAATATCAATATTTTGACTTTTTTATGATGTTCATAGGTCTCATAAGTCCCATAGGACCCATAAGCCCCACAGCATTTCCATCATTAAAAAGTATGCGGACAAACAGAAAAAGCAGGAAGGTGAGGCCTTGAACCTAAAAAAACGCAGGCCTGATCTTTATAAAAAAAGCCCCTTGATGGTTTTGATATGAAAAAATAGAACGATGGCAATGATGGCCCCAAGAAAATATTGTATCATATGGAGATGCTGCTCCAGAAAGTTAAAACAGACGACCCAGACAATAATGGCCGACAGTGTGCCCAAAAAAACAGCACTTAGATTTCGCCATATATTCATTTTCAAAAGATAGCCGATGATAGAACCGATAACCGGCCCCGTGACAGGAAGGGGTGCCATCACAAATAAAAACAAACCGAGCCATCCGTATTTTTCGATCTTATCCTTATGCTTGCTGGCCTTTGTCATCAAATTTTTTGTAAATGAAATCGCCCAGGGGAAATGGATATGGTTGGTCAATGAAAAAACAAAGACGGAATAAGTGAAGCAGACGATCAGGATTTCAAGATACAGATTATAGGCCACATTCCAGACATAACCGAGGCCTGACATGATACACAGCCCCACTCCTGCGGCCCTGCCTCCAAAGGTATGTGCGACTAAAACCAGAGACAGGGTCTTTGCCCGCTCCGGTTCAACAAACAAATAGAAAACCACCAGGCCGGCCAGAAATAAAGCCATGACTATCCCAACCCATAATACTCTTCCCTCGGAAGTATGATGTAATTTTTCTGTGCTCATCTGCCCTTCATTGACTCCATACGTGTGACGTTTTTACAAAATGTTCCCTTAGAGACGGCCAAACATGACATGTTTTTCATGCGTCGTAAATTTTTTTTTTATTTACAAAGGGCATTATGGTCATTTTTATTTGCCCGGTTGTGGGGCAAAATTTCTATATCCTTTAAATTTAAAGGCAATATCAACACCCAACCGACGAATCTTTTTTAAAACTGATTAAAACCGATGATAATTATCACAGATATATCAATTAATCAAACCCATGATGGCCTTTGCCGGACAATAACGCCCAGATGCGGCACTCTGCTTTTACGTGTCGCATCCAGCTTGGTGTTGGCTCGCTAACGTTCCTATCCTGTTTCAAGGTAAAAGTAACTGTAAATATTGGTATTGACTAAGTCGCCTCAGTTCATGTACATAAAGTGGTTATTCTTATGTTACGGTTTTATATCTGATATTTCAGGTTTTATTTTAACCTTTTAAAGACCGGGCGATACTCCGGTTGTGACAGGATACATGATACAGTTAATCAAAGGTTTTAAAGACATACTTCCCGATGAAATCGTTCTCTGGCAGTATATTGAAGATACGGCAAGGGCACTTTTCGAGGATTTCGGTTTCCGAGAGATCCGGTTGCCCATCGTTGAGAAATCAGAGTTGTTTTCAAAAAGTATAGGGGACACCACCGACATTGTTGAAAAGGAAATGTACACCTTTGAAGACGGCAAGCGGGGAAACGTCACCTTGCGGCCCGAAGCCACAGCATCGGTGGTTCGATCCTACATCCAGCATAAAATGTATGCTGAAGAGCCGGTGAGAAAACTCTACACCATCGGCCCCATGTTCCGGCGCGAACGCCCCCAGAAAGGCCGCTATCGCCAGTTTTACCAAATCGATGCCGAAGTCTTCGGAACCGCGTCTCCTTATATGGATGCACAGATCATTTTCATGCTGGTGTCCTTGTTCAACAAACTTGCGGTCCAAAATGTTTCAGCCCACATCAATTCCCTGGGATGCCCGGTCTGCAGACCGGATTTCCAGAAAGCCCTTTTCAGCCTTCTTGAATCGCAAAAAGACCATCTTTGTGAAAACTGCCTCAGACGCAGTGAAAAAAACCCCCTAAGGACCCTTGACTGCAAGGTACCGTCCTGTAGGAACGCCTTAAAAGACGCGCCGTCTATCCTTGACTTTTTATGCGGGGACTGCCAGAGCCATTTTAATACGGTCAAAGACCTGCTTACACGGCAGAACATCCCCTTTGACATAGACAAAAACCTTGTAAGGGGCCTGGATTATTACACTCGGACCGCCTTTGAAATCTTGACCACCTCCCTTGGAGCACAGAATGCCGTGGCAGGGGGCGGGCGTTACGACGGCCTTGTGGAAGCCCTTGGCGGACCGTCCCAGCCAGCCATCGGCTTTGCCATCGGCTTTGACCGTCTGGCTGAAATCATGGCACAAAACCGCACCCTTCCACCCAAAAACCCAAAGATCTATATTGCAGCTCTGGGTGACACCTGTCGGAATCTGGCCTGGGGCTGGGCCTCGGACCTTTGCCTGGACGGTGTCCAGACGGAAATGGATTTTGAGGAACGAAGCCTGAAAAGTCATATGAAGCGTGCAGACAAATTTCATGCTGATTTTGTGCTGATTCTGGGAGACAATGAACGGGAAAATGGCCACGCACTTTTTCGAAACATGGAAAGCAAGGAGCAGATCTCCGTTCCCTTGGACGATCTTGTGCCTCAACTGATAAAAATAATTGGATAAAGGAGTCAGACCATTGACAGATATTCTTGGAGATATGAGACGAACCCATCACTGTGGTGACCTGGACGAAGACCTGGTTGAAAAGGACGTGGTCCTCATGGGCTGGGTTCAGAAAAGACGGGATCACGGGGGTGTGATCTTTATCGATTTCAGGGACCGGACCGGTCTGGCACAAATCGTATTCAACCCCGAAGAAAACCCGATCGTCCATGAAAAGGCCCATGGGATCCGAAGTGAATTTGTTCTGGGGATCAAAGGCAAAGTGGTTCACAGGCCCGCCGACATGGTCAACGGTAAAATGAAAACCGGAAAAATAGAGGTCATGGTTTCAGATCTTAAGATTCTGAACGAGGCCCAGACCCCGCCGTTCCTCATTGAGGAAACCGTGGATGTCAACGAAAGTATTCGGCTTAAAAACCGTCACATTGATTTACGGCGGCCCAATCTCCAGAGAAACCTCATTGCCCGTCACAAGGCAGGGCTTGCCATTCGGAACTATCTGAACGAGATTGGTTTTCTTGACATTGAAACGCCGTTTCTCACCAAAAGCACACCCGAAGGTGCCCGTGATTATCTGGTGCCCAGCCGTGTGAATCCCGGCCACTTTTATGCCTTACCCCAGTCACCCCAGCTGTTCAAGCAACTCCTGATGATGAGCGGATTCGATCGTTATTATCAAATTGTCCGGTGTTTCAGAGACGAAGATCTAAGGGCAGACCGTCAGCCCGAATTCACCCAGGTGGACCTTGAAATGTCCTTTGTGGGTGAAGAAGATGTGATGGCGGCCGGTGAAGGCCTGGTGGCTGCCGTGTTCAAGGCGATTCTGGGCATTGAGCTGAAACTGCCCTTTGACCGTCTTTTGTTTGACGATGCCATGGACCGGTATGGCCTGGACAAACCGGACCTGCGTTTCGACATGGAATTGAAGGATGTTTCATCCATTGTTAAAGGGTCGGGATTCAAGGTTTTTGCGGACGTGGTCAACAAGGGGGGCATGGTCAAAGCTCTGAACGCCAAAGGCTGCATGGATTTTTCCCGCAAGGACATTGATGATCTTACCGGCTTTGTAGCCATCTACCGTGCCAGGGGCCTGGCCTGGATCAAGGTCCGTGAAAACGAATGGCAGTCCCCCATTGCAAAATTTTTCACCGATGACGAGAAAAAAGCCCTGGCCGATAAAATTCAGATGGAACCGGGGGATCTTGTCTTTTTTGTAGCTGACCAGCCCAAGGTGGTCAACGAATCCCTGGGCAATCTCCGAAATCATCTGGCCGCCAAACTCGGGATGATCAACAAGGATGAGTACCGTTTTCTCTGGGTCACCCATTTCCCCTTGTTTGAATACGATGATACAAACAAACGTCTCCAGTCCCCCCACCATCCCTTTACCGCACCGTCGGAAGAGGATTACGATAAAATCGACACCGATCCTCTGGCCGTTAAATCACGGGCCTATGACCTGGTGTTGAACGGAACGGAAATCGGAGGAGGCAGCATCCGTATACACAATAAAGACCTGCAGATCAAAATTCTCAAAAGCCTGGGACTTGAAAAACAGGACTACGAAGAAAAATTCGGTTTTCTTCTGTCAGCCCTGGAATCCGGTGCCCCTCCCCACGGTGGTATGGCCTTTGGTTTTGACCGCCTGATGATGATTCTCTGCGGTCAGCCGTCCATCAGGGATGTCATCGCCTTCCCGAAAACCCAGAAGGCCTCATGCCTCCTGACCGATGCCCCGTCATCTGTCAGCCGGGATCAGCTGGAAGAACTTAGCCTGCGACTTAAGATCATCGAAGAATGATGGCGTCGTAAAAAGTCCCATATGCGGCGTTATAGTGTTTGGCCAGACGTTCGACATACGACCAAGTATGCCTTCACGCCCGGCCAAACACTATGCCTTGCCTATGGACCTTTTTCCATAGCCATCCGTCGACTTTTTAGGAGTCCCTCAAGAATAAAAGATAATGCCTGATACGGTTCCCGTATCAGGCATTATCTTTGGATGAGCTGCGCTCATATGAATAAGGATTCTCTATAGTTTTCTATGGCATCACTAACTGTAAAATCATACCCCAAGCTTTAGCAAAACCCCGCCGACTATTTCTGCAAAAACCCTGAGAGCACGAAGAAAAGATATCAGCTATAGCCCAAACTTCATGTCCTTAATGACCTTATACTTATAGAACAACCCCATTTATGGGTAGGCCTCAAACTGTGCGTTTCCCCCTTTGGGGGATGCCGTTAACATTTTCTCACAGAACGAATTATTTGCCTGTTAGTCCTCTGTTTTTCTGTTTTTATATGTCAATCATGAAGCACATGAAGAACAACAATACCTGTTTGACAAACTTTTTAAAAGTTTGGCCCCCGGCAGGGCCGCCGGAGGCATAGTCTTTGCTCTTCTTCGTGCTCTTCGTGTCCTTCAGTGAGCGTAGCGAACGGGTGGTGGATAAAAAAGAAAACAAGGTTTCATTGCCCAGGCAATGCCTGGGAATGAAACCAAAACGGTTTTACAATGAAGTACATGAAGGTCATGAAGAAAAACGATTAAATAGTTTAACCACCCGCTCCCTTTGGTCGCTCAAGAACACGAAGAGCACGAAGAAAAACATGCCTCCGGCGGCCAGCTTTTTGTTTGTGGTTTTGCCACCTTGTGCTTCTATCTCGTAAAATTTAATTTTTTTGCATTGATAAAAGTGACAACTTGTCCAGTTTTTGTTCGGCGGGGGAGCGATAGGCCCGGAAATGGTCAAGAAGCTGTTCCGGATCAGGGGATGAGGAAATAATCCCCAGGTGTTCACGGTGGATAAATCCCTCATCCGCTGAATGATCCAGAAAATCAATCAATTTGGCGTAGTAGTTACGTATGTTCAAAAGCCCGCAGGGTTTTCTGTGGGAGCCCAACTGGGCCCAGGTCATCACTTCGAAGATCTCTTCAAGGGTTCCCATGCCTCCTGGCATGGCGATAAACGCGTCTGAAAGATCAAACATCATGGCCTTTCGCTCATGCATGGAGCCGGTGACGTGGAGTTCGGTCAGTCCCGCATGGGCAACGGCCTTGTTGAGTATATCGGGGATCACACCGATAACGTTGCCCCCATGGGCCAGAACCGCATCGGCCACCGCTCCCATGAGGCCCACCTTTGCCCCGCCATAAACAAGGTCAATGTTATTTTCGGAAAGCACCCTGCCCAGATGCCTTGCCCCTTGGATATAATCGGGTTCCGATCCAGAGCTGGAACCGCAATACACACAGATTCGTTTCATAGCGCCCTTCATTTAAGCTAATGCAAAAGGGCCACGGGCAGATGCCCAAGGCCCTTTTTATTCGATGGCTTGATGTTTTTATAAACCCTTCAAAGTTTCCTTACCCACATCCAGACGTTTTTCAACATCGGTTCCAAGATTGGAATAAAGGTCAAGCTTGCCTGTCAGGTCCTTGATCTGGCCTTGTATTTTTTCCTGAACAGCCACCTGCAACTCTTTGGCGAATTCATCGGAAAGATCCTTGACTATTCCCTGTACGGCATTTTTGACAATTTTATCAAGGTCGGATTCCAGATTTACCTTATAGTCATCCACTGTCCCCGAAAGGGAGGCGCCAATCTTCATGGCCTTCACATCGGCCAGGGCTTTGGAAAGGGCACGGCTCAGGCGATCATTTTTTTCAGGATTCAAGGAGTTTAGGGTCATGGGATCAAGGGCAGCGGCCAGGGTTCCTTCCAGTTTTTTCCCATTTATTTTGATATTCATATCAAAATCAGCCAGGGCTTTGTCCATACGAACGCCCATGGGGCTGCCCGATGCCAGGGCAAGACCATCGATATTCATGTCCTTGACCGAAAGCATCAGAGCATCCTTATCCTCATTTTTCTTGACCCGGTCCAGCACCCCTACGATCTTTATCCCTTTCATGGTCTTCATTTCAGTCGATGCCAGGGAGAGGGTCATGGGCAAACCTGTGAGGGACTGTTCATTGGTCACCTGATCCAGGGCCCCTTCCATTCGTCCCGCGTCAAGAACCAGAGACAGATCCGCATGTTTGATCAAAAAACCCGGACTGGGGTTCTTTTCCTTGAATGCCACATAAACGCCTTTTCCCCGGTCGTGTTGTGGCACCTCTTGTTCTTTTTCCTTGTCACTGCCTGAGTCGTTTTTCTTCAGGTAGGGTTTCAGCTTCAGATACCAGGAAAGACCTTTTTCAACCCAAACCGAACTTTTTGGTCCGAAAAAAAGAGCAGACACATTGCCCATGCCCTGGGGAGACAAGGCATACTTGTCCTTGAGCCTCTTGACATCAGCCGCTGCCATTTGGGGCAGTTGCCTGATTCGGACTTGATAATCATCCACCGCCTGGGCCAGGTCCTTTTTCATGGCCTTGATTTTTTCAACGTCTTTTTCCACATCTTTCTTCAAATTTTTCAAATCTTCAGCTTTGCTGAGAATATTGCCCAGTTTTATTTTCCCTGATTTCAGTTCCTTGAGCCTGTCATTATGCGCCTCGAATGTCTCCTTGTCAGGCAGACCCATAAAACGACTCTCAAAATCAATGCGGGCTTTTTCCATGTCCTTTTTCAGTTTGTCCCCTTCCTCGACAACACCCAGGGGTTCCTTGGCTAACACGCTTTTCACATCGGAAAACTCAAGGGATGGCATGGAAAATAATTTGCTGCCTTCGGCCTTTTTCTCGTCTTTTTTTGTTTCTTTTGATTTTGGAATTTCCCCTGAATATTTCCGGGCTGTCTTGAACCGCATATCGTCAACAGCCATGGTATCGATGATCACCTTTCTGAGCAAAAGGCTCCCGGGTTCAATGGAAAACCGTGTGGTGCCGACCTCGACCATATTGGTCATGGGCTCATCCGGGTCCGTGACCTGAAGTCCTTTTAAGGTTATGCCCAGGGGGAATAAGGAAAGGTCAACAGCCCCAAGGTCAACACGTGCCCCCACGGCTTTTGTGCCCCCATATTCAATACTCTTCTTTACCAGTGTTCCGGCATAAAATTTAAAAAAACCAAACACCAGGGCCATGATCACAACAAAAGCCAGAATTCCTTTCCAGCGTATCCACGTTTTCATGATATCCTCCCGGGTCAGATGACCCTGACCGCGATTATGATAATGACTCGTATATGGAAAACAATTTACTTGTTTTCAAAATCTGAACCAATTTGACTTTTTGAACCCAGGAGAGAAGATCAACCCGGTATCGGGTAATCAGAATCTTGAATACAATATATGAGGGAACAAAAAGCACCAGGGAAAAAACCAGACTCCCCATCACAATACTGTTGTTGAAACCGGAAACCCTGGCAATGGGGATGTTGTATAAAATCGTAAACAGTCCTTGAAAAACCGGGGCACTGAGCACAATAAGGCCCAGAGAATGGAACAGGGGGTCAAGCAGATAGGCCATCAGGGAAAACATGCCCCAGCCCAAGAGAAAGGCCGAGAGGTTGACCCTGATGAACAGCACGGCAAAAAGGACAAACACATTATGAAGACTGAAAAGAGGTGTAAGTCCCATCAACATTGAAAAGCACAAAGCCAGACTAATCTGGCCAGGCTCAATTTCCGAGTTGAGAATTTTCAAGCATTTTGCAAGCAAGGTAAGCATATACCCTCCTTAACGTAAAATGGCACCTTGATGAGGTGCGCTGTTTGTTTGGGGAACATCCCGCCGGATATGGCATGGGACATCTAAAAAAAACCTGGGACGATCTTACGCGTGACGCATATAAAATTCAATTGATTTGTTTCTATATCACTTCTCTGGCGAAAAGTGAAGAGTCCCCTGTCTGGCTTTACCTGAATTCATCGACATCATTTTTACGTCATCAAAAAATAAATATAAAACTAATTTGTAATATTTTTTAAACGCAAAATAATTATTTTACCTAATAGTCTATTTTAACATTGTTAAATTTAAATTTTTATGATTATAAAACCGTATCATATAAACATGTTTTAAATGAAAAATAATCAGTTAATAATCGTTATTTACATTTTTTACACTTGTTCATGTGCTGGGGGAAACCAGATATAATTCGTCACTTTTTTTATCTTCCCACATGCCCTGAACAAGATCAGATCAGTTCATGGTGTTTTTGCTTTAAGGGGAGGGGGAGGCGGCCATATTCTCATGGGAATATCCGGCATAGATTATCAGACCTTCCGCGGACTATACCTATCATGCAACAATTTAGCTAAATTGAATGCTGGTATATCCAAATCACTATTCAACCCGATTAAAAAACGTTACCCATGCACCATGGTATTGTTCGCCCATACTTTAATAAAATTTAAATAAATAAATACAGAATGTTACAACTATTTACGCCATAATTAATTGGCGAAAGCCGATTCAGATCATTTGGTTTTCTTCGCCGCAACGTATTCAAGGGGCGAAGGCGTTCATATCATTTTATTTATTCAGGAGGAGACCCATGAAATCGAACAATGTCACTCTCTCAGCACAAAACCCCTCCCGCGATGATTCATGTCACGAATCCGGAAACACCGAGAACACCGTCACCAAAAAAAAACTGGTGAACCACCTCAATTTCATCCATTTCCAGGACGAAATGATTTTGTGTCATTTCGGCCATCCCCAAGATGACAAAACAGTATGCCTGCCCATGAAACCCCAGCCCTCATTTGGCTCAAACCTGGTCTGCCTCTGGCCCAGAAATATCGCCATAAAACCATATATGAATTACCGCTTCTTAAAAATTTCCATCCCGAACCAGGGAACCATGATCGACTTTGAGCCGAACGTTCGATCCATAACACAAAAAGGCTTCTGCCTCCGCCTCCCTGAATCCGGCATTCAGGTCCCAGCACCGGAAGGACACAGCCGGATCCTTGAGAGTGTGGGGATTAGAATCAACACGACGAACCACTCGGCCATGGGAAAAATCGATGAAATAAATGAAAACAGGATCTCTATTATTGTTAATGTTTCAGAGCAAGATAGCGTTCAATACGACCCGCAAACCAACGTTAATATCGCTTTTGTCAAAGGGAGAAGGATACTCTTTACCGGACAATACAGAATCCTTTATACACAGATTCTGGGGAAAAACCTGAGGATACGTTTAGAACCCTGTGCCCAGGTCATCCACAGGTTCCCCCCAAAAAAATTCAGGAGTCCCCGGTTTTCTCTGAGCCCTTCTCCGGATGCCAATTTCATACATCCATTCCATGGAAGATACCTGTCAATGAATGTCTGTGATCTATCCGGAGCCGGTTTCTCCGTGGAGAATGACGGAGACAAAAGTGCTCTACTTACCGGCATGGTCATTCCAAAGCTGGAACTCAATTTCGCCGGAGCCTTTACCATAAGCTGCAGCGCCCAAGTTGTTCATCGCAGTGTCAGTAAAACCGATGCGGGTGAGGATAAGATCTCATATGGGTTTGCATTTATCGATATGGCCCTTGATGATCATCTGAAACTTTCCGGCATTCTTCATCAGCGGGAAAACAGCCTGATCCGTGTCTGCAAAACCGTGGATGAAAATGCTCTCTGGGCTTTTTTTTTCGAAACAGGATTTATCTATGCGAAGAAATACACAGGCATTATGGAAAACAAGAAACGGATTCGTGAAACCTACCTTAAGCTCTATGGCAAAAGCCCCAGCATTGCCCGCCATTTCACCTACCAGGAAAAGGGCGAAATTGTGGGTCACCTATCCATGCTCCGCATTTACAAGGATGCCTGGTTGATCCATCACCATGCAGCCCTGAAGCGTTCCAGTGTGAAAGCAGGCCTGGCCGTTCTAAATCACCTGGCATGGTTCTGCTACAATTCCATGTGGCTGGATGCCTGTCATATGCGGTACATGCTCTGTTATTTTAGACCGGACAACGCATTCCCCAACTATTTCTTTAAAGGCTTTGCCGATAATTTGAACGACCCGGCAGGCTCGTCCACAGACACCTTTGCCTATTATAGCTACCGGAAACCCTTGAGCATTAAAGATGATTTACCACCCGAATGGAGCCTTGAAGACTCTGTGACTGGTGATCTCATGGCACTTTCAGATTATTACAAAAAAACATCCGGGGGCCTGATGATCGATGCACTTGACCTGTCTCCATCATTTACCGGGTGCATGGAGCTTGAAAAAAAATATTGCGATGCAGGCCTTAAAAAAGAACGCCATTTATTTTCATTGAAAAAAAATGGCTGTTTGAAGGCTATCGCCATGGTCAATGTCACAGACATCGCCATCAATCTGTCAGATTTATCAAACTGCATCACCCTGATGGTCATAAATGAGGAAGAGGTCTCCCCTGACGTTGTGAGCAAAACGATCCAGAGGCTTTCCACATTTTTTGATCAGAAACGATTTCCCATTTTACTCTATCCTTTATCCTTTGCTGACAAAAACAAAATCGCCTATCAGAAACAATATATTCTCTGGATTCTGGCCACCAAGTACTCGGACCATTATTTCGAGTTTCTGGAACAGATAAACAAACTTGGTAATGGTAAGCATTAACGGTTAAACAAAAACGATAATCATCAATGAATTTGATATGACATAAAGGAGAAAACATGATTGAAACAGCAGTAACCCTTGACATTCAGCCCCTCCAGGTGACCTTGAAGTCAAAGTTCAGACATGCCGGAGCAACCCGCCATGAAGGTGAAAGCATATGGGTCGTTGCCTCGCGCAAGGGCCTTTCAGGGTACGGCGAAGGCTGTCCACGGGATTATGTAGCTGGAGACGACCTTACATCCAGTGTCATCTGGGCCAGGGACTATTTTCAAGAAGGCCATGATGCGTTGGCCTGTCTTTCTTCCATGGAACTCTGGGCACAGGAAAACTGCCAGCTGATCGACACCTATCCGTCGGCTTGGTGTGCCATTGAAATGGCTCTTCTGGATCTGTTCGCCCGGGAGCATGGCATGGGCGTCGAAGATCTGCTTCATCTCGGGAAGATTCAGCGAAAAGGAAGCTATACAGCCGTTCTTGGGGACGATCACACCTGGCGATACACCTATCTGACCGACCAGTATTTGGTCAGGGACATGCGGGACTTTAAGATCAAACTCAACGGCAGGCTGGATAAAGACCAGAAAAAAATCAATATCCTGCTCAAACTTGCAAAGGAATATGGCATTGACGATCTTCGAATTCGCCTGGATGCAAACAATCTCTGGGCCGGAGAAACCGATGCTGCCATTGCTCATATCAAGGCTCTTACAGGGTCATTTTTTGCAGTGGAAGAACCGGTCAAGGCAAGGGATGCCAAGGAAATAAGCCGTTTCAGCGTGGAAACAGGTCTTCCCGTTATCCTTGATGAAAGCCTGTTGACCCCCAAGGACCTGGACACCTACCAGGATCTTCCCGGATCCTTTATTGCCAACATAAAGATCTCAAGGGTGGGAGGCTTGATGCGGACTCTATCGCTGATCCAGGCCTTGAAGAAAAAAGGCTGGCCCATTATCATCGGCTGCCATGTGGGAGAAAGTTCACTTCTGACCCGGGCTGGCCTGATCGCTTCAGGTGCCGCAGGTGACAACCTGACCGCCCATGAAGGAGCCTTTGGCGATTACCTTGTGGAATGGGAACCGGTCAAGCCCATGCTTCGATTCGGCAGCAGTGGGAAACTGGACCTGGATGGCCTCTATTATTACAAAACCTCCATGGGCCTCCAGCTTGTTCCAGCCGAGACATGGAATCTTGGGATGGGAATGGACGGAAGGTCGCCTTGCCCACCCCCTGACGGTGACCCTTTGATTCAATCTCTGACCATGCCCGACGGATATGATATTCATTATCGGGTCTGGGGAAAAACAAAGGGGGATGATGTTCTTTT
The DNA here is from genome assembly GCA_018818835.1 of Pseudomonadota bacterium. Lineage (GTDB taxonomy): Bacteria > Desulfobacterota > Desulfobacteria > Desulfobacterales > Desulfolunaceae > JAHIRD01. The sequence goes on along the minus strand of JAHIRD010000102.1, from coordinate 13,535 downwards.
TGTTCTCCATGGCGGCATGAGCCATTCGGCGTGGCAGGCCCCTTTGGCTGCAGCTATGCATGCCATATCCCCGTCCGTGACCGTCATGGCACCGGATCGAAGGGGCTGCGGCCTCAATGACAAGAGGGGTGATCTGGGCACCGTCAGTCAGGTTACGTCCGATGTCACCGAGCATATTCTTTTTTTGAAAAAACACTTCAAACGTGTTCATGTGGCAGGATGGTGCCAGGGCTGCCAGTACGCGGCCATTGCCGCAGCCCGTCTTCCAATGGACGTTGACACACTGATCCTCCTTACCCCGGGGTTTTTCTGGAACGAACGTTTCCGGTCTGTTTTGACCATTGCAGAAAAAGTCGTGCTCAAAATGATCAATGAATTTTCCCTGAAACCGGACCGGGACCATGCCTGTGTGCCCATTCCCATGGAAGGCACGGATTTCACCCTCAACGATACCTGGCTGGACTTCATTGAGAATGACAAACTGAAAACCACCATGATCACCATGAAATCAGCCAGCGTCATGGACGAAGTCCAGGAACTCTCATGGGTGTCCATTGCCGACATCCGGCAACCCATGCTCATGGTTATGGCTGACAAGGACCGAATTGTGGACAACGCCAAAGTTCTTCAGTTCATGGGCGCCCGTTTCACAGAAAAGGGAGTCAACCGGCTTACCCACGTCAACTGCGGCCATGCCATCCAGTTTGAAGATCCAGGGACCATTGCCAAAGAAATTACAATGTTTATTGAACAAAAGGCAGAGGAAAAAATAAAGAAAACATCGGAGGAAACAGAGGTCTTGAACGCATGATTTTTTAACACCACCCGTTCGCGTAGCTCACTGAATGACACGAAGAACCACAGTGCGGCAAAGCCACAACCAAAAAGCCTCGTCTCTCACAGAGGCACAGAGATCACGGAGAAGGGCTAAAAGCCTGGGAGTGTATGCCCTATGGCTCCAGCTATGTCAATTGGAGCCAGGCAGGAGCCGACCTGTGGTTATGCTGTTATTTCTTCTATTGGCAATATTTGTTTGCCATGACGGACCGTAAGAATAGATATTTTTTCCGGTTCAATACGATAAATGATTCGATAGTTTCCATAAATGAGTTCTCTAAACTTGCGGTTATTAATTTCAGGGACTGTTCTGCCGATTTCCGGTGAAAATTTTAGATGCTCAACGTTTGCAAATATGGTTTTAACCCAGTGTTCTGCTGCTGCAGGCTTATCCTGGGCAATGTATGCCGCTATTTCCGAAACCCTGTCCACTGCGAGTGGTGACCAGACGATATTCATTTAAGAACTCGACTCAAAACTATGTCCATGGCCTCCACATGATCGATACCCTGCCCGTTTTCGACCTGGCTTATGGACGTCTGAACATCCGTTAATAATTCGATTTTTTCCTGCATCGCTTCGTATTCAGTTGCATCAATAAGAACAGCAACACTTTTCCCATGCTGAGTAATTATCACGGGCCTTTTTGTATTATGGACTTGCTTGATAAAATTGGCGATACCGGTTCTTACTTCAGATAACGGCTTGATATCTTCGTTTATTCTCAGTCTTTGCATGGTGCATCTCCATATATTTAATATTTATCGTACAATATAACGTACGATAAACATTAGCGCAAGTTAATGTTCAACAGATCCGTTCAGTTTCAATTCACTATTTTTTTGAGCTGACCCGAATTAAAATAACTGTTTGCTGGTACGAAGAATGTGCATCCAGTGTATTCTCAGCCATCACGGCATCTCAATGGCGCCTATGTCCCAGGGTCCATGCATTGCTCTGACATGCCCCAGCTGATCCACACCCAAGGGGGTTACACTATAGATGGCCTGCCAGATGGCTATGGTGATACCGGTATTTTCAGCCAAGGGACCTGTTGAAAACAAGGCAGTCCAGGCATCGTCACCCAGGCCCTCGGCCCCCATGTCCGGGATGTCCAACTCGCCAAGAGCCGAATCCAGACGGTGCCAGAATTCAATGTAGGGGTAGTTGACCACGGCCTTGGGCCAGGTTTCCGCAGGTCCGTACCAGTGGGTGTCAGCCAGGGACAACACAGGCTGACCGTCGGGATCGGTGTAGGGCTGGTTATCCGGAACATCTGCGTCCGTGTCCACGGATTGGAGAAATAGTTCAAAGTCATCGGTAAAATCCAAAGCAAACCCATTGATATCGTACAAGTCCTCCAACCGCTGAAGCAGGATTGAAAGAAAGTTATCTGTCACGCTATCTGCCACCTGATATTCGGCCATGGTTTCTGACACCACATAGGGAGTTCCGGGGATCTGCCCCAGGGCATCTCCTTTGGGCTCATAGTACAAAACCGTGGGCTGGCCCTCATCCACACCTGCTGAAAGAATCATATCCGAGACCATGACACCGGACCCGAGATCCAGCACATCCTCAACCAGGACACCTGCCTGGTCCCCATTTTTGGGAAAATGTTTTCGACACAGGGACGCCCAATCTTTCTCGCCCACCGGAACAAGAATCTGACTGAAATCAGTCACTCCCAGGAGGTTGTATCCCTGACTTTTAAAATATAGAAGTGAGCCTGTAAAGATATCATGGGCATAGGACAGAGCGACGGTGCCATCGGCCGGGTTCAGTTCGTTGACGGTGTTTCCGCAAACAATGGATTGGCCGATCATCATGCTCTCAACGGCATGGGCATTGCCGATGGTGGCTGCAATCCCGCCGGCCAGATTGGACTTGCCCAGATCATCGGTGCGGGGATAACCAAAGGTCTCATTTTCAACCACGGTGCATGCGGACATCTTCAGATATCCGTTGGACATGTACACCCCGCCGCCCCGCCAATAGCCCATTCCCAGAAGGAAAATGGGGAGATCTGCCGAGGGTTCGGCCAGATTCCGTGCAAGGGTGGACTGGGTCACGGTCAGGACCTTCCGGTTACCGATTCCCCCGCCATCGGAATACACGCCTGCCCCATACACAAAAATGCCGCTGATCCGGTTCCCTGTAATGGTGCACCGATCCACCACAGAACCCGCAGTCAACGGGCTGATGCCCCCCAGAGTATAAACCCCGCCACCGGCGGCCCCAGCCCCTAGAACGGTGTTGCCGCTGATCAGGCAATCAATCAGATTCACATTTTCCGCATAAATTCCACCGCCAAAGGCCCCGCGATCCCTGGACTGGCCAAAATCCCCCTCACAATGATTGTCAAAAAGACGGCAGTTTGTCAGACGGGCCCTGCCCCAGACAGCCAGTGCCCCGCCCCGGGCCAGGGTAAAGGGCTGATCAGGATTGTCATCCGATATATCCTGGGCCACGCTTCGCCCCCCTGTCATGGACACGTTGGCCATGGTAAGATTCCCGTAAACCCCAAGGACTCTGGCCTCCGTGTCCGGGTTATTCCACCGGATGGTGATGCCCAGGGGAAGGTTCGAGGCATCGATCACCACGTCCTTTTGTGCATACAGTGCCGAGGCCCCGTAATCCCGGTCAAAATAACCCTCCAGATAGGACACAAGACCGCTTTCCTCCATTCTCATGCCCATGACTTCGCCCTTAAGAACCGAATGGGCTTCCCCCACAATGGAAAGATCAAGGGTGGCTCCGTCCAGGCTTGGGTCGAACCGGATAACCTGACCCGATGCGGCCGAGTCTATGGCCGACCGCAGGGTTATGGTATCTCCGGCCGGGGTCAGAATATCCTCGGGGCTGTTGACCACGAGATCCGGATAAGCTCCTTGCCCCGAATCGTTTCCACAGCCAGGCCATAAAACGAGAAACGCCACTATAATCACCCGGAATGTCTTATCCATGTTCATCCTCTTCAATAATTTTTTAATCCTTGGAAACAATAGAACATATAAGTCTCATAGGTCGTATAAGTCCCATATCTTTTGTTTGGTCGCGACGATGTCGTACTGTGTTCTTCATGTGCTACATGGTTAAGCTATTTTTGTTTCCCATCGCCATAAGCCGCGGTGAGAAGACGCTTGATAATGGAGTTCCCATTCTTCAGAAGCCTTGAGCCACGGGTTATTTTACATAAGCTGATTTTATGCCTGGCCGCGATATCCCTCTGGGTGTTTCCCTGGTGGAGCTCTTTTAAAAGCTGCCAGCGTAGGGAAAGATCACTCAGCTCCCGCCCGGTAAAAATCTCTTCAAACAAACGGGCCATATCCTGTTCCTTGTCAATGGCTGTAAATATCCCGATCAGTTCTCTGTAAGCTGTCATCGTCTCCCCCCTGACCTTGTCATGTTTCTGTGTGTAGAAACATGACAGAAGACCGCTTAAAGATCAAATAAAAAACCAAAACCTCACGCATGAACGATCTCAGGCACAGATCCCAAAAGAACCGGTGGCAAATGGAGATAGGTTGTTGTTGCACGTTTGGTGTCGATATCTTTGTACACATAAGCCACCTGCTCTGCAGTGAGGCCTGCCACAATGGCCACATCTTCCGGTGTATAACCATGGTTTTTGCCGTAAAGACAAAGATCCATCGTGTTATAAGGAAGAGCAAAATAAAACTCGTCCTGGCCCTGGGGAAGGGAATAGGTATCGGTGGTGGGTGGCCGTTTCACAATATCCGCCGGAACACCCAAATGCCGTGCCAGCGTGTACACCTGAGTTTTATACAAATGGGCAATGGGCTTGATGTCCGCGCTACCGTCTCCCAGTTTAACAAAGAATCCCTGGTCGTATTCCAGGCGGTTGGGGGTGCCGGTGGTGGCATAATTGAACCGGTCCGCATAATAATACTCAAACATTTTCCGTATGCGTTGCTTGAAATTGGTCACGGAAACAATGGCCAGATAGGCGTCATGTTTCAGCCTTTTCTTAACCATGTCACCATCCGGGGATTGAGCCACAATGGAATAAAGATTATAGGCCTTGTTCTCCGAGATACCAGGCAGCACAATCTTGGATTTCCAGCCCTCCCCATATTCGGGAATCACGGTTCGAACGGCCTGGTCATAACGGGTATAGAACCCTACGGATTCAAGTACAGGTGAAATGTCTTCATGGTACGTTTTGACCTTAAATGTTTCAGCCACCAGACCGCTCAAATCCAATGTTTCTTCGGCAGAGTGACGTTCGGGCATCTGCAGGGCAATCACCCGCTCAGGTCCCACGGCCTTGGCACACAAGGCCAGGGTGACACTGCTGTCAATGCCCCCGGACACAGCGACGATAAACCCGCGTCTGTGAAGAGTTGATGCCAAACTTTTTCGAAGTCCTTCGGTTATTTTCTCTACACAAGCCTCACAATCCAGATCCAGCATTGCCTTTGAAAACGGCTTATTTGTTGCCATGATACTGATCTCCTTTCAATGTATAGTCATCATTTAATCTTGATGGCGTCAGCCGTCCGTCGACTTTTTACGAATTCATCAATACTTTATAGACACGCTTTCTTCATAATGGCGAGTTGCTCTTCAAGATCCTTGATTTCATTTCTCCAGAACATCTCCCCTCCCCAGTCCGGAAAAAGGGTTTTGAATTTGTAATCACTGGCCTGCTTGCTGCACCAGGCCAGGAAATAAATAATGCGCATGGCACGCAATGGCTCGATAAGGCGGAGGGTCCGGTCGTCGAACTCCCGGAATTGCTCGTAACCCTGGAGCATCAGATTCATTTCACGCCGGGCCTTGTGCACATAATCCGGAAGAAGAAGCCACAGGTCCTGAACCGGCGGGCCGTTGACCATATCATCAAAATCAATGATCATAAGGCCTTCACCCGGACGGTGGAGGAAATTCTTCAGATGGCAATCCCCGTGGAGGCGAATGAACTCCGTGTCACCAAAGGCTGCCTCACATAGGTCCAGGATTTCCGAGGTCACCTGTTTGAACTTATTTTCATAGGACTGACTGACAAAACCACCCTCAACCAACTGGGAAATATCGCTGGCCGTTGAAAGTCCGGGCTGGAGACTGATCCTGGCCGGTGCTTTTTTTTGGGCCCCTTCCACATGAATCCTTCCAATAAGCCGCCCTATCCTTCGCCAGTCCTCATCATCTATGATCTCCATTTCCCGTCCCGACCGTTTGGGGAATACCGCAAAATAGATGGCCCCCACCTGATCCAGAGTATCCCCGTTAGCAAGAACCAGGGGTGACACCACGGGAATTTCGGCCTTTTCGCAATCGTGAATAAAGATATGTTCATCTCCTAAGGCCCCACGAGCCCAACGGCCCGGCCTGTAGAATTTGGCCACAAAGCGGGTGTCATCCCTGGCTTGCAACTCATAAACCCGGTTTATATAGCTGGGCAAGGGTGAGGTCAGGCCGGTCATGGGTCTGTCCAGTGCCTTTTCCACAGCATTGATGATCATATCAGGGGTCAATCCCTCATAATCCGAAACACTAGTCATCGGTTATCCTTTTCATTAAAACCCGGAATCAGCTTTGATTCCGGCACGAACTGTAAAATCAGGCGCAGGTCCGGAAAGGTCTTCGTTAAACGAAACATCCAGAGACAAACCGGTCCTTAATCGGCATACAAGGCCAAAGGCAAGCTCCACACAAGGTCGATCAAGGGTTTCCATGCCCGTTCCCGACAAGGGGGAGGTAAAGGTATTGAGTTGAACATTCAAACTCATGTTTTCACTGGCCAGGTATTCGGCACCTGCAAAGAACGTGGCCATGGTTCTGAAATGCACGTCTGCGCCCAGGGTCACAGGGTCATGGGGCAGGATCAGGCCGGGGTTCAGATAAAACACCACGGGCCCCCGCACCATGCGGCTTAACAGAAAAAAGCCATGGTCCACCCGACCGCTGCCCAGACCTTTTTTTTCATCACCGGTGGGTAGTTTGATACTGTACATCAGGGCAGCGGAACACGCCAGGTTCTTGTGAAAAACATATTTCAGATTCAGACGGCTGTCCGCTGGATGAAGGCCCCCTGTTTCCGGAGAAAACCATTCCTGTCCATCTTTTTCAACCACGTAGGCAAATTCGTTATCAGGCCTCAGGCTCCGGCCATAATCCGGGAAATGCCCTGCCTTGTGATAGTCTGCAAGAAAACCGTCCATAAACCCTGCGTTCATGCTCACCAGGGGAAGAGCATAACCCCAAGATGCATGTTCACCTATCCGCATATCAAAACCCGGGGTGATCCCCCCGATTTCCATGTCTGCCAAGAGCTGCCAATTTTCAGACTGTTTATTGATAAATACGCTGGTGTAATCGGTCACCACATGGAGTGAAACCTGTCCCTGGGGCAGTGTCGGACTTTCGGCCTCCGGGGTCATCACCATAAGCATCAGGGGAAAACGACTGCTCTGGGTCAGCGGTTCAGCACCCGCCTGACCTAAGACCAACACCTGGATGGTCACACAGATCAGAAATAATCGATTCATGGTCATCATGCTTGGCCAACCACCCGAGCGCGATATCCGGAAAGACTCATGTCCAGCAGATACTGAAACGAAAACCGGGTAAACAGATAAAGAAGCACAAAAAATATAATGGGAAAAATCAGGCAATCAAAAAGATACCCTGCGATAAGTTTAACGGTCCACACGGCGATCTCCTCAGCTTTTTTCGCCAGATACCCGCCAAGATCATCCAAATGCTTTTTGATCTTAGTATATTGAGCTCCCAGATTCAGCTTGTCCAGAAAGGACTCAGCCCCGCCCGGATCATCACTGAACAGCTTTTTAGACAGGGTATCCACGGACAGATCGTCCTTGACCGATGAAAACCCTTGCCGGGCTTCGGTCAAAAGAGGATTGGTGATTTTCCCGGAAAGCCAGGCCGCACCCCGGATTGAAAGGGGAAAAATGATATAAAGGGCCAGGGTCATCACCGTGACCATGGAAAATAATTGCTTGACCAGAGAGCGTGGTGAAATATCCTTTTTTGTGTATAGGGTCTGGATATTCATCACAAGGAGAAGCAAAAACATCAGGGCAAGGCACCAATGGTTCAAAAGGCCCACAGACTGGAGCAGCAACTGGGTCAAAATCAGGACCGTACCGCCCATCAGGGCTGTTTTCCATGCGATATCCACATAATCGTAAACCGACTGGACCACATCCCCCACCTCAAGGTTGAAGCCCAGCCCCACCTCGGAACCTTCGATGACGGCAAGGCCGCTTTTAATGGCCGATAGAATCAAAAAGCCATTCATGGCTGCATCAAAGGACTGATCAATGTATGCGGTGTTATATGCATTGGCCCTGTCTGCCCCAAGATAACCGGCGGCTTTTTCCAGCAGGCCGCTGGCGGACAGCCATATCATTAAGACAAGTACAAGTAATCGGAGACCTTGCTGAATTTTTTCAAAACCCATGTTGACGTCCCCCTGTCAGTCATGTAAAAAGTGTAGATAAATCTGTTAAAATGATAGTGTCACTATGACATGGTCTTTATGTTTATACCAAATCCTTTAGTCCTGCAATTTGATAATAAAAAAGACCGTGAATCTCTGCACCCCTCTTCAGGAGGTTACATGAAGCACATTCTTGCCCTGATCGTATTTGCATGCCTTTTTAGTGTTCAAAGCACCCATGCCCAGAGTGTCACAGGAACCGGTTTCGGAAAAACCCTGGACGAAGCCAAAAAAGAAGCACTTGCCGAATTGTCACAGAATATACGGGTTGAAGTAAAAAGCGAATTCTCCAGCACCCAGACCCAGAGGAACACGAGTCTTGACGAGCTGAAAATCAAAATAATTCATCTCAAGTCAGATCTTCCCATTCTGGGTGCCCAGTTCTCTTCCCTTACGTCCATGGACGGGTTCATGGTGGATGCCATATTAAATTCATCGGCCACGGTGCTTTATGAAAAAGAGCTTCAAAAAACAGCCGATCTCATTGCACAAAACATCACCAATCTTGAAAAAAAAATTAGCAACGCCGCTAAAGTGAAACTCCTCCAGGGTATCCTCGCCCAGATCGAACAGTATTACAAACTAAGGATCGTTGCCCAGTTTCTCAAAAGCAATGCGATTCCTGAGATTTCCGTCACCACCGACGACATCGCAGGCCGTCTTTCAGCTCTGGAAAAAAAAGCGGACACCCTGGATTTTGGCATCCGTATTCTGGCCCGGAATTTTGACGGCAAGAACCTTTACATATACCCGCCCACCGCTGAACAGTCCAATGAAGTAACCCAATTCGGCCGGGCCGTTAAAGACCATCTGGCAACGGTTCTGAAAACATGCCCCACACCAGACAAAGCGGATCTGTTTATCACGGGATCATACAAGATTCTAAACAACGGAGTAGAGTTGACCTGTCATCTCACCGACAAGACCAGTAACACATTAAAAACAGGTCTTGTGTTCTTTCTGCCTTCGGCCTATGAGGGCTATACTGTCAAACCCCTTTCCCTTGACTTTGAAAAACTGGTCCAGGCCGGGTATGTGCTTCCAGGGAATTTCCGGGTGGACCTCAAAACAGAAAAGGGGAAACATGACCTCCTATACACCCGGGGTGACACCATGAAACTTCTTGTCAAGTTAAACAAACCCGGCTATTTTTATCTGGTCAGCCACAACATCAAGGAAAACGGAACCTATTCCTATATCATTCATTTTACGGATGACGCGGGTGACAGAAAATTTGTGTATTATGTGGATGGGGATGCCGTTAACAAATGGCTGGAGTTGGGTGAATTTGACGTCGTCCCCCCCTTTGGTGTGGAAACACTTCAGATGGTTGCAGCGACCGATGATCTCATCAGCCGTGTGCCCCAAAATTATTTAGACACCAAAACCGGTCTTTACACCATCGGAGAAACCGGGGGGAAAAATCGTGGACTGCCCGTGCCCAGCAAACCCGAGAAGGCATTGACATCAACCCGTGGGCTTATGATGAAGAAACAGTCTGCCGTAGCCGAAGCGGTTCTGATGTTTACATCCATGAATGCCAACTGATTGAAACGTACGCCAGTATGCGTGATATACCAAGGAACTGACTGTTTTTTAACGCTTGCCCTGTTTATATTTTTCTGACATCGTTCGTGCTTGACAGAAGTGGATACATGTCAAACCTCGTGTCCCCTTCTCGACCGATCATGATGAACTCGTAAAAAGTCGTCGAATGGCTATGGAAAAAGGCCCATAGGCAAGGCATAGTGTTTGGCCGGGCGTGAAGGCATACATGAGCGTATGTCGAACATCCGTCTAAACACTATAACGCCGCATATGGGACTTTTTACGACGCCATCGATCATATTCAGCCTTTATTTATGAGGCTGTTTGTCTTCTGATTAACACCAAAGACACATCAGCCTATTTCTGAACAGTCACCATCAATTAAGGAGGAACCATGGCTTTACGTAAAATCGAAAAAACACCGTCCGCTTACTCATATCCCCTTCTTATCAAAAGCCTTCTGCCCTCGGCCGTGACCCTTGGCCCCCAACAGGAAATCGTTTACCGGGACCAGTTCAGATATACCTATGCTGATTTCAACAAACGGGTATCCAAGCTGGCCAACACCCTGACCAAACTTGGCGTTGAACCGGGGCATACGGTGGCGGTGATGGATGTGGACAGCCACAGGTACCTGGAATGTTATTTTGCCGTACCCATGATGGGTGCCGTGCTTCACAAAGTGCACATCCGGCTGACTCCCGAGCAGATTCTCTATACCATCAATCATGCGGAAGATGATGTGATTCTGGTCAATGCCATGCTTCTGCCCCTGCTCGAACCCATCTATGACAAAATCAAAACCGTTAAAAAATTTATTCTCATCGCCGATTTCGGCCCCATTCCCGAATCAAAGATCCCCTTTGTGGGCGAATACGAAGAGCTGGTCAACCAGGAAAGTGACCAGTTTGACTTTCCTGATTTTGATGAAAACACCATGGCCACCACGTTCTACACATCAGGAACCACGGGCAATCCCAAAGGGGTTTATTTCAGCCACCGCCAGCTCGTTCTGCACACCTATGGCCTGCTGACCGCCGTGAGTGGTTATAAAAGCCAGGTGACGATCAATTCAGGAGATGTGTACATGCCCCTGACGCCCATGTTCCATGTTCATGCCTGGGGCGTTCCCTACCTGATGACCATGCTGGGTGCCAAACAGATTTATCCTGGCCGCTATGAACCTGAAATGCTGCTCAAACTGATTATTTCGGAAAAGGTCACCTTTTCCCATTGCGTTCCCACCATCATTCACATGCTGCTCAACAGTCCCGTGATCAACAAAATCGATCTTTCGGGCTGGAAGGTCATTATCGGAGGCTCGGCCCTGCCCAAAGGCCTTTGCCAGGCAGCCCTCAAACATAAGATCAACATTTACTCCGCCTACGGTATGAGCGAGACCTGCCCCCTTCTAACTGCAGCCATCATGAAACCCCACATGCTGGACTGGCCCATGGAAGATCAGGTGGCTATCCGCTGCCGTACCGGCTTTCCCATTCCCAATGTTCAACTTGAAATCGTGGACCACAGCGGGAATCCCATGCCACACGACGGAGAAACCACCGGTGAAGTGGTGGTCCGGACACCCTGGCTCACCCAGGGTTACGTCAAAGAGCCAGAAAAAAGCGAAGAATTATGGCGCAACGGCTGGCTCCACACCGGCGATGTGGGGTTCATCGACACAGACGGCTACCTCCAGATCACCGACCGTCTCAAAGATGTGATCAAAACCGGCGGTGAATGGATTTCATCCCTGACCCTGGAAGACATCCTCAGCCAGCATGAAGCTGTCAGCGAAGCGGCCGTCATCGGAGTACCCGATGATAAATGGGGGGAACGCCCCATGGCCCTGGTGGTCCTCAAAGAAGCCTTCAAAGGCAAGGTCACGGATAATGACCTTATAGCCTATTTCAAAAAATTCGCCGATGACGGCACCATTCCCAAATACGGTGTGCCCGAACGAATCGCCCTTGTGGACAGCATCGCCAAAACAGGCGTTGGCAAAATCGACAAAAAAGTTCTTCGAAAGGATTTTCACTAACCCTGTCTCACTGATACTATCCAGTTAAAAATAAAAAGGCCGCCCAATGGGCGGCTTTTTTATTTTATCATCGTCACGGCCCCAACACATTAGCATATGCGGAATATAAATCCTATAGGACCCATGGGACCTATAAGTCCTTTGATGGTTAATTATTGTGACATTAAATTAAACTATGATTTCTTTTTTTCCGCATCTTAAAAAAACCATACACATTATGCGAGAAATTCTCTTCCCATGCGTCAATTACCTCAGATCTTAACAACAAATGAACCATACATCAGAGTCTATGGATAATCAGACAAAAGGAGAAGGTGTGCTATGAAAAACCGCAAAGCATTGAACAAATCCGTTTTCCAGTGGGTGACATTCATTTTACTGAGCATCTTATCACTATCGAGCTGCGGTGGCGGGTCATCAAACAACCCAACACCCCAAGACCAGAGAGGTGAGTGGGATACCATGACTTGGGACCAGAGCAATTGGCAGTAGAACGTTGGTATGCAACATGAACTTATCACTTAAGAATTTATCAAAAAAGGGAGACGACACACATGAACCGACCCAGTTATTTTTTATCGCTTACCCTATTTCTCATCCTTGCAACCTTAACCGCAACCCAAGCCGGAGAAGTCACCATTCCCAACGCATTTGTAGCTGGCATGCCTGCAGTGGCGGCCGAGGTCAACGAGAATTTTACGGCAGTAAAGGCCGAAGTGGATGATAATGCCGCCAATATAAGCGCCAATGAGACAGATATCAGTACAAACACTGCGGATATTACCGCCAATGCAACTGCTATTGATGATAACACCACCGCTATCGGCAACAATACCAATGGCCTTTCCACCCACCGCCAAAGCTTCAACACTCATCAACGGCGTCTTCCGGTTGCCTTTGGCTATGTCAATCAATACTTTTTAGACCAGATCCATGGTACGTCCAACGTCAATGACGTTGTTTGGAATGCGACATACAGTCGCTATGAAATCGACGTCGAAGGGCTAAGCGTCAGCCCGAACAGCTTTGTCGCCTTTGCCAATCCCTTTATGAGCGAGCCGGTATTTATCAATGTGAGTTCTGTAAGCGGCAATTTATTGGTTTATATTTATGATTTAGACGGCAACCCAATTCAAGGCAGTTTTCACTGGATCGTCTATAATTATTAGTATTGGCCTTCAATAGAATTGTTCTGGACAGCATACGCAATTCTCAATTATTGATAATTGCGTATGCTGCCACCCTAATTCAATTTTCAAAAAAAGCTGCAGTTTACTTGGAATAATCATACAAAAATTAGTAAATTAGGGGACAGGCTAATAATACACTTCCCAAACAATGTTCCTTCTGCTATGGTCGTTCATACATTAACAATAACCCCATTTTCACAATCTATGGAGGTATCCTATGCCAAGAACAACACGAATGGTTATTCGGGATGAAAAGAGTGTTTATCATGTGATCTCCCGGACCGCCCTGGACGGTTTCCCCTTCGGAGCGGTGGAAAAAGAAAAATTTGTATCAATCCTCAAGCGGTTTGCCCGCATCTATTTTACGGAAATCCTCGGTTATGCAGTTCTAAGCAATCACGTTCACATCCTCGTAAAAATGCTTCCTGAG
>JAHIRD010000302.1 GCA_018818835.1 Pseudomonadota bacterium | reverse complement strand
CGAGAGAGATGATCGAGGCTATGAACTGCCAATTCGACCCTATTTTTACCGGGGATGAATTGCTTCGTGAAGTAGAGGGTAGCTATGAGCACTGAAAAGTTTCGGTTTAGTGGCCATCATACCCGACCTGCAGTTACCGAGGTCGACGAGACTGTCTTTGTTGCGTATGAAGACGGTTTACAGATCTATTTGGTTAAGTCTCCAACCTGGACTCGGTCCGCTTTGGCCCCGGGACACTCTCCGTCGTTCACTTATGTGCCAGGAAGGCTTTACCTGTTTACTATTGATGATGATGTGCTATATTATCAGGTGTCCTTGGATTTCGGTGTTACTTTCTCTTCTCCGGAGTCGATAACTACCGAGGCTATTGCGTGTGATAGCTTCGTGCTTCCTTCCGGATATGTAGGAGTTGTTGTAGCACGAGCTGCAGACGTGTATTTATTTTCAGAGGAAGATACTTTTGCCTCGGGAATGTTAATAGTAAGTATTGAGGCTTCCGAGGTTGGAGGTGCAGGATATGACGGTTCGGAGGGAGATTCAATCTTTATTGGATATGTTGCCGATGCTATCTTGTATACTCTTTACGGTTCCGATATTGGAAGTATGAGTACCCCGGAGAGTCATGGTAGTGCACAAGATGTTGATGCCGTTTTTTTATCCACGGGACATTTAGTGGTAGTAGTTGATCGAGGGTGGCATCTTTGGGGATTACTATCTACTGATTTAGGAGCTAGTCTCTCGTCCGAGTGGGAGGTTCAGTGCTTTACTTCTGAAGGAGCTGCATTCCCGAAGCTACTTTTCACGGAATCTGGAGACTTATATCTTTTTGCATCCGTCCCGATAGTTTCCGTGTCAAATACTTATGCTAGGATTCGGGGTGCGTTCCTTGACCTGTTTGCATACATCTCAGAAGTACTTCCAACCTCAACCCTGTTATAAGTTAATTGGAGAATTATATGCGAGTGCTTCAAGTACATCCCACACATAAATGTAATCTTGCATGCCGTTTTTGTCCTTATCAGAGTTGCGACGATGAACTACCTGTAACTGATTTCATGAAGTGGATCTCCGTTTTTCATCAACACGGATGCACTTGTTTAAAGGTTTCAGGAGGAGGAGAACCTACCTGTTACCCCTATTTGGAAGATGCTCTCGTTCTAGCTAGAATGCTCGGGATGACCATCTGTTTACAGACAAACGGTTTACGCTTAACCGAGAAGATTGCAGATCTTTGTGACGATATTCGAGTCAGTTGCGGTGACGGGCGAGTGTTCGTACCCTCAAAAGTTCTACCTACTGGGTTTTCATATGTAGTAACTCAAAATCCGGACTATGACAACCTGAATAATGTGGTTAGCTACGCAGTAAAGCATAAGTGTTATATCCGGATCACTCAGGATGATCGTGAGTTGGATGACATACCTACGATAGAAGAAATTAAAAAGCACATAGTCTATACCGATACTCTTTTGATATCTAGTCGGTCACCAGAACTCTTTAGATTGTCCCCCGGGAATAGTCTTATTCGATTTTGGGATGCACTAGACTATCATGTAGGTAGCAATCCGTGTCCGTGTCATAGTTCCCCTTTGTTAAGTGCTTACGGATGGTTTCCGTGTTGTAAAACTCATGTGGCTCATCAATATACCGGCGGTGGATATGACATGTCTATGTGTCTTGGAGAGACCCTTCCAGCGGAACCTTACGACGGTTCTTCGTGTACTCGGTGTTATTACTAAATTATGCTATTTGCAACTCAAAATATATATTTGATTAGACGAATGCTATCTCCTCTTGGAGATGTGGTGTGTACCGAACCCGTCATCTCTTTAACTTTTGAGATGCTTCAAAAGGCAGGTATTGAGGGAGAGATTTGGTTTCAGGGGGATAATACCGCTTCGAAGTTGCTTACCGGGCATCCAATGTTGACTGGTACTTTTCCTGAAGATAGCCCTCCTCCTTTTGGAGCACAGGTTGTTCTAGACATTACGTCGCCTAATGACTGTCCTTCGATAGCAAGTTTACGTGCCGGAGACAAGGTTAGTGCTGTGAAACTGTTTTGTGCTTCTTCATCAGTGTTAGGGCAAACCTTGCATTACGATGGTAGGTCTCCTAGATTATATCTTACGGCGGAGGAAGAGGAGAGAGTTCTCCTTTTACAGTTGGAGGGCGTGAAGAGAGTAGTAGTGCAAGAGAGTGGAAGACATTGGTGGAAGACCTACCCTCATTTGAAGAAGTTGGTACAACTTCTCTTGTCTACTGGCGTTCAGGTTTTTGTTGTGAGCGACAAACCGATTACGTTTGCTGTTAAGGGGATGGTTCCCTTAGTGGCATTACCGATTCGAGATTTGATGGTGCATTTGAAGGCTGCCGATTTAGTGATAGGACTAGATAGTGGTATAACTCATATATCTGCTGCGTTGGGGGTGCCAACTTATGGTATTTTTGGTCCTACAGACCCAGAGGAGATTTTAGGAGTATATAACTTAAATGTTTCCTGGAACACTCTCCCATTACATTGTCCTAGAGCTCGTTGTT
>JAHIRD010000101.1 GCA_018818835.1 Pseudomonadota bacterium | reverse complement strand
CGGGGTGTACATTCTTCCATGTGTCGTAACGCATCGCGTACTACCTCACTTGCGGAACTGTAACGGCCTGTATCTATTTGGCTTTTAATAAAGGCTTCCCAGTGCCCCGAGGCATTCGTCTCTCCGAGGGATGTCAATATTACCGGTTATATCTGGCAAGAATACCCCAATAACACTCTGGAAGATATCGTAAAGGGCTTCATTTTTCCCGATGAAGTCAATTCAAATGAAAGCAAAAAAAGACCAAAAAACAAAAAAGTCGTTAAATAACGACTTTAACGACTTTTTGCATTTTCATAACATACTGATTTAATTGGTCGGGATGAGAGGATTCGAACCTCCGACCCCAGCGTCCCGAACGCTGTGCTCTACCAGACTGAGCCACATCCCGACATCTGGATTCCGTGTCACCTGAAACACGATACGGTTCAGGTTTATTGTACTGACAGGAAGATTATCTTTCTTATTTAAATAACGAACGTTTTTTATATTACTCCAAGGCATTTGTCAATTCGTTATTGCTAAATTATTGCGTCTTTTCCCTTAGGCAAAGGGATTGTTGATCACAATGGTTTCTTCCCTGCCCGGCCCGACGGAAACAATATCCACGGGAACCCGTGAAAGTTCCTCAACTCGCTGGACATAACGTTTTGCATTTAAAGGAAGATCCTTGAACCGTGTGATTTTGGAAATATCTTCTTCCCATCCGGGATGTTCTTCGTAAATGGGCTTGCACTGGGCCAGCACATCGAGATCGGCCGGGAAGGTTTCCATGATTTTTCCATTGTACTCGTAACCCGTACAGATTTTAAGGGTTTCAAGGCCGCCCAGAACATCCATTTTGGTGATCACAATACCGGTAAGGCCGTTGAGTCGCCCGGCATTGTTCAAAATCACCATATCAAGCCAGCCGCAGCGTCTGCGCCTGCCTGTGGTGGCTCCGAATTCAGCCCCTTTTTCCTGGATGTAGTCACCGGTTTCATCCAGAAGCTCTGTGGGGAAAGGCCCTGCACCCACACGGGTGGTGTAGGCTTTGACAATGCCGATGACGCCGGTGATATCCTTGGGACCAACACCGGAACCGCAGCAGGCATTTCCTGAAACACAGCTGGATGAGGTGACAAAGGGATATGTTCCGTGGTCAATATCCAGATGCGTTCCCTGGGCTCCCTCGAACAGCACGTTTTTTCCTGCCATAATCCCCATCATGATTTCCACCGACGTATCGGCAATGTAGGGTGCAAGAATGTCGGCATAGCCCATATATTCTTTGATGACAGACTCGGGGTCAACCTCATCCACGCCAAAATAATTCTTAAGTTGAAAATTCTTTTCATGTAGAACAGTTCGGACTGTTTCGGCAAAACGTTCCGGATTCAGAAGCTCAAGAAATCGAATTCCCACACGGGAAGCCTTGTCTTCATAGCAGGGTCCGATACCGCGTCCGGTGGTACCGATTTTCATGTCCCCTTTTCTGGCTTCACGGGCATGGTCCAGACTTTTATGATAAGGCATGATCACCTGGGCTTTTTCACTGATCCTGAGGTGGTCGGGAGTCACTTTCACCCCTTTGGAAATCAAGTAGTTGATTTCCGAGACCAGAACTTCAGGATCCACCACAAGGCCGTTTCCGATAAAACATACTTTGTTCTGAATAATACCGGAAGGAACCAGGTGACTGATAAACTGCTCACCATTAACAACCATGGTGTGCCCTGCGTTGTTACCTCCCTGGAATCGGACTACGTAATCTGCAAATTCAGCCAGAAGGTCAACGATCTTACCCTTGCCTTCATCACCCCATTGAGTTCCGATAACGACAAAATTACCCACGAGCAACTCCTTACATATAATTAAAATTCCGGATCTTCATTGTCCCCGCATCAACGATTATTTCCCTCGTTTATTCCGGAAAAAATCTTGAATCAACGCGCGGCACTCCTCTCCCAAGACCCCTGAAATAAGCTCAACCCTGTGGTTTAACCTGGGATCATCCGCAAAATTATAGAGTGACCCGGCGCCGCCCCATTTTGGGTCATCGGCACCGAAAACCACCCGTTCCAGCCGTGCATGAACAATGGCCCCCATACACATGATACAGGGCTCAATGGTCGTGTATAACGTGGCTCCTGTAAGCCTGTAGTTGCCAATAAAATACGCGGCCTTTCGTATGGCCAGCATCTCGGCATGGGCCGTGGGGTCTGACTGGGTAATGGTCATATTTCCAGCTTTTGATAGAACCTCCCCGGATTTCGCCACAATCAAACTACCTATCGGAACTTCATTGTTTTGTCCAGCTTTTTCAGCTTCCTGGATGGCCAGTGCCATGTATTGGTCATCAATCATGTTTTGTGTCAACGTACTGTCCATATCCTCATCTTGTATAATAAATTCTTGTCAGTCCCGATCCATACTTCCCTTTTGAATATATAGAGAAAAACTCGGCCTTGTCCATTCATAAAATTAAATTATCATAGTGTTCATCAAGAGATGGTAGATTAGGGTTCAGGCCACGTGTCCGGCATAGCCTTGGCGACGACTGAAGGCCGCAGGATTTTCGAAACCGCAGGCGTAGCAGCGCTACGTTGAGGATTTCGAAAATCTGAGAACGCAGGCATGGACCTTAATATGCTATTTATGGATGGGCACTATAAAGGATCAAAAAAAATGCATTATTCTATAATAATAGCATGCAACGGCGTAACCAAGCAAATTCCACCTGGTTTTGAACTAATTATTGACATCAGGGTCTGATTGGATTAAAAGTAAGCCGAAAAATACGCGCCTGTAGCTCAGTTGGATAGAGTATCTGACTACGAATCAGGGGGTCGCAGGTTCGAATCCTGCCAGGCGCGCCACAAAAAAAATCAAAGGTTTGCAGATCATGTCTGTAAACCTTTTTTTATGTGAATGATGTCCTCTTTTTTATTCCCTTAAACGATAACTTGACTGGCTATTTATTTGGCTAAAGGCGACATGAATGACATTGAATTTTCCGAATGGCTCATGGCCAGATCAGTTGTCTTATCTGCATGTTGATTAAATCATTTTTTTCGGATGATGGGCTCCACAAACCGGGTTTCAGAATCCCATGGAAACAGAATCCAGGTATCCTGGCTGACTTCGGTGATATAGGTATCCACCATGGGTTTTCCGGCGGGTTTTGCGTAAACTGTAGCAAAATGGGCCTTAGGAAGCATATTTCGAACAATGAGGGCTGTTTTCCCTGTATCAACAAGATCGTCGATGATCAAAAAGCCCTCTCCTGTTCCTTGGCATGATTTAAGGATCCGGGCAGAGTTCTGCTGCTCCTGCCAGTCGTAACTGGTGATACAGACTGTATCCACAAGGTGGATGCCCAGTTCCCGTGCAATGATGGCACCTGGAACCAGTCCACCCCGGGTGATGGCCACGATGCCTTTCCAGGCATCAGATATATCAAGGAGTTTCCAGGCCAGGGCCTTGGAGTCACGATGGAGCTGCTCCCAGGAAATCGGATAATGTCTTTCGTATCTATCTGTTTTAAGTTCCATAGGTTACACCATTATATTAATATTTTACATTCATAATCAGCTGATTGTAATATCCCCAGACCCTTTTTCTTAGTCAAAATCCAATGAGTTCTACTATAACACGAAAATAACATGGCTGCACAGTACCCGTAATTAAATATTCAACAAGGAGATCTGAATAACTCGAACTTACCGTATTTAATTAAATACAGTCGGTATATTGACTATATTTATATAAAAAACTATTGTCATATTGATCAAATTATCTATGTGTTCATAGGGTAAATCATACACCTTCCCAGACTTCCAGCCTGGGAAGGTAGTTTTTATCAACCACCCACTCCCGGTTGTCGCTAAACACGAAGAAATATGCTTCTGGCAGAGGAAGTCTGTTTACCAATCATCTGCCCCTTCGTGCTTCGTGTTCTTCAGTGAGCTTTGCGAACGGGTGGTGAGTAAAAAGTGCTTCGTCACCTGACGGGGATTGGATGGAATAAATATCCCCGTGAATAAATACAAAAAATATACCAATGCTAAAGGCAGAAAGCACTCCATGGCAACAAAAATAAACGCATACCGGGCAACAATTTTCCATATCCATCGTGAACCATTGGGGGAAAATGATCATAGGGCCTATGATTTTTTCGAAGATGGCCTTTTGGTGACAGATCATGCCCATGTTCTTTATGCCGGAGACTACAGTGAGCTGAAACACACACTGCCGTTGGGCTGCACCATCCATGACAGAACCGGAATGATCATCATGCCCGGCCTGATCGATACCCATGTCCATTATCCCCAGACCGATATCATTGCCTCCCATGGGAAGCAGCTGATGGACTGGCTTGAAACCTACACCTTCCCCTGCGAAAAACAATTTGAAGATGCCGGCCATTCAAGGCAAACCGCTGTTTTTTTTATTCAGGAACTCTTGAAAAACGGCACCACGACAGCCATGGTTCTTGGAACGGTCCATGCTGTTTCGGTCCAGGCCCTGTTTGAAAAGGCCGATGATTATACGATGCGTCTTGTGGCCGGCAAAGTCATGATGGACAGACTTGCACCCCACTACCTCAGGGATACGGCCCAGTCAAGTTATGATGAATCCAAACACCTGATTGAGCACTGGCATCATAAAAACCGCTTGACCTATGCTGTCACCCCACGATTTGCCCTGACCTCATCCGAGGAGCAGCTGGATGCTGCCGGAGCCTTGATCCGTGAATTTAATGATGTGCGTCTCCATACCCATCTGGCTGAAAACACCAAGGAAGTGGACCTGATCGCAAAGGCTTTCCCCTGGAGCACGGGATACCTTGATGTGTATAATCATTTTGGGCTGGTTTGCGATCGGTCTGTGTTTGCCCATTGTATTTATCTGTCTGACACAGAGTTCAAACTCATGAAAGAAAAGGCCGCTTCTGTGTCCCTGTGCCCCACGTCCAATCTTTTCCTGGGCAGCGGCTTGTTTGATCTTGGGAAAATAATGACATACGAGATTAAAACCGGGCTGGGGTCTGACGTGGGCGGGGGCACGTCCTTTTCCATGTTCAAAACCATGGCCGAAGCATACAAGGTATGCCAACTCAAAGGAGTCACCCTGTCTCCGGTCCAAAGCTTTTATTATGCAAGTCTTGGGGCGGCAAAGACCCTGGGCCTGGACCAGGTGATCGGGAATTTTGAGCCGGGCAAAGAAGCGGATTTCATTGTGATCAATCCGGATCAAATTCCCCTTTTAAAACGCCGGATTTCCATGGCCCAACGTCCTGAAGAAATTCTGTTTGCCCTGATGATCCTGGGAGATGATCGCATGATTTACGAGACTTATGTCAATGGGGTTAAAATACCACCATTGACATAAGCATGCGATAACGAAGAGACAAACGCCCCTCCGATATCCAGTTAAATCCCTATGTTAGACAAAAGGGAACAAAACGAATTTACAATGGCAACCAACTGGGGATTGGATGCTTCGAATCCTTCGACAGATGTTTTCAATCCTTGGATGGAAATATCCAGTAGGTCCTTATGGGTGTCTTCACGCGTGGCCTCATGGGCTGACACACGGGCAAAACCGGTAATGGTTTCGGCCTGATCCTTTTCCGTGCGGGAAAGTGTCTCCACTTCATTTCTCAATGTTTCCAGCATGGAAAGGTATTCTTTTTTGTTATCTTCGGTGATGTGGACAGAATGGCTGATCTTTGTTTCAATTTTATCCATGGTTTCTTTGATCATGGTTCACCTCAAAAATGAAATGTAATGGTTTCAATCGTAATATGGCGTATGATCCTCAACATAGGATGTCAAGACCTTCAAACCCGCGTTCTTCAAGCAGGCCACAGCCTTTTCTCCATCAGAGGTCATCACCCGTATGACCATTTGAAAAATATGTTCGTAATTTTTTTCAGGCCAGGTGACCAGGCTCTGGATGTTGATGCTGTTATCCCTGAGAATAGAGGCAACCTCGGCAATGGTGCCGATACGATTCTTGACAAACACAATGAGTCTCATGGTGTCTTCACCCATTCCAATGGCGTCCAGTAGAACACCCATCACATCGGTGGTGGTCACAATGCCCACGGTTTTTTCACCCACCATAACAGGAAGGGCGCTGATGCTCTTGGTCTGCATGATATAAGCGGCACGCTCAACGGTGGTGTCAGGGGGGACTGTAATCACTTTTTTCGTCATGAATGTACTCACGGTAACCTTATCCAGAAGGTAATTGAGTTCATGGGTACTCAGTGTGGTTGCCGGTGAGGCAAGGGTCTGTTTAATGTCATGACTGGAAACGATGCCCACAAGCTTGCCGGACTTGTCCAGAACGATCAGGTGCTGGATGTTGTTTTTCTGTGTGATATCAATGGCATCATTCAGCGATGTCTCAGGCCGGACAGTGATGATGTTCCGATGCATGATCCTACCCACGTACATGAGGTCCTCCTTTTATCGGCGTTTATGTGTTACACTAACATGTTTTTCCCAAAAAAGAAATGGCAAATCACGCTGAACCATCCAAAATATATATCAATATTTTAGATAGTTACAAAACAATTCCCCCTTATTCTTTCATTATAATTCATTTGACTTTAAACCTGATTTTTATTATGTCTTTAGCATTTATCCTTACATGGCATGTGTCTATATCTACCATTAACAATTCAGTTATATATAATAAAAAGAAAGGAACGGTATGAAAACCTATTCTAAAACGTTTGCTTCGATGGTGTTCATTGCAATTCTTGCGTTATCTCTGTTTGCATGCAGCAAAACCGAACAGGAAGATGTCAAAGACGTCGCCACTCAAAAAACAGACACACCGGAAATTAAAACTGACGTTAAACCGGATATGGCCCAAGGTGACACCATAAAACTGGGTGTTGCAGGTGCCCACAGCGGCGAGCTGGCCTCCTATGGGCTCCCCACAGTGAATGCCGTGACCATTGTGGTTGATAACATCAATAAACATGGTGGAATTCTGGGCAAGCAAATCGAGCTGTTTGTGGAAGATGATGTGTGCAAACCCGAAGTCGCCACCAACACGGCAACCAAACTGGTAACGGATAAGGTTGTGGCCGTCATCGGCCATATCTGCAGTGGAGCCACCAAAGCAGCCCTGAACATTTACAAGGATGCAAACCTGATTTGCATGTCACCCTCGGCAACCAACACGGACCTGACGCTTTCCGGAGAATACCCCAATTTTTTCAGAACCATTTCCCATGATGCAGCCCAGGCCAAACTTCAGGTTGATTTTGCCTTGAGCAAACTCCATGTCAAAAAAGTGGCCATTCTTCACGACAAAGGTGATTACGGCAAAGGATCGGCAACCCTTGCCAAACAGTTCTTTGAAGAATCCGGCAAGGTGGAAATCGTTCTTTTCGAAGGCGTGACCCCGGGTGCTGTGGATTATTCAGCCATCGTGCAGAAAGTCAAATATAACGGCGCTGATCTTGTTGTCTGGGGTGGATATCATCCCGAAGCCTCACGTATCGTCAAACAAATGCGAGTCAAAAAAATGGATACCCTGATGATCGGCTCCGATGGACTCAAAGACGAAAGCTTCATCAACACGGCCGGTGAATATGCTGAAGGCGTCTACGTAAGCGGCCCCCTGGACACGTCCAAAAACCCCCTTTATATCAACGCCATCGAAGAACATAAGGCCAAATATGGTGAAGAGCCCGGTGCCTTTTATTTCAATGCCTATGCCGCCACTCTTGCATTGACCAATGCCATCGAAAAATCAGGCAGCACCGACTATGCCGCCGTGTCCCATGCCTTGAAAACCGAATATGTGGATACCCCCATCGGAAAAATCAGTTTTGATGAGCACGGAGATGCCATCGGAGCCGGTTTCACTATGTATCAAGTAACAAACGGCGCCTTTAAAGAAGTAGAATAAACAAAGCCACCATCCCATCCCCGCCTCGGGGATGGGACAAAAAAACCAAGTCCACCAAGTCCACCAAGTCCACTCAGTCCCCCCACGATCGCTTGAGAAAATTGCATTTATTTTCTTTCCCTGATATGATTATATCCTTATAACCATTGACCGGGGGCAGTGAATCATATGATTACAGTCTTTTATCTGTGCCATGACACCGGCAACCTGTGTTGAATGATTAAAAAAATGAAGGGCCTGACAATATATGGATAATTTACAAGTAGAGCTTCAGTATTTTCTGGAGCTTTTTCTCGGGGGTTTGACCAAGGGGAGTATCTACGCCCTCATCGCCCTGGGATACACCATGGTCTACGGAATTATCGAGTTGATCAATTTCGCCCATGGGGAAATATACATGATCGGTGCCTTCACGGCTTTGATCATTGCAACGGTACTTAATATCATGGGGGTGAATCATGCGGCTCTTGTCCTGCTGCTTTCGGCCGGAGGTGCTGTTGTTTATGCATCTGCCTACGGTTATACCGTCGAAAAGATTGCCTATAGCCCTTTACGGAATGCACCACGTTTGTCTCCCTTGATCAGCGCCATCGGGATGTCCATTTTCCTCCAGAACTATGTCCTGCTTGCCCAGACATCGAATTTTCTGCCCTTTCCCAAGCTGATACCCGAGTTTGAATTCCTTGAGCCCATCTCCCATATCATGGGTTCGTCAGAATTTACCATTATCTGCACCACCTCTGTTATCATGGTTTTATTGACCATTTTGATTAAATTCACGAAAATCGGAAAAGCCATGAGAGCTACAGCCCAGGATAAAAGCATGGCACTTCTCCTTGGTATCAATGTAAATCATGTTATTTCATTCACGTTTATCATCGGATCGGCCTTGGCTGCCGTGGGCGGTGTCCTGATCGGGTCCCAAATGGGGCAGATCAACTTTTACATCGGCTTTATTGCCGGTATCAAGGCCTTTACCGCGGCTGTGCTCGGCGGCATTGGCAGTATTCCCGGTGCGGTTCTTGGGGGGCTGGTCCTGGGATGGACCGAAAGCTTTGGAACCGGCTATATTTCCAGTGATTACGAAGACGTTTTCGCCTTTACCCTGCTGGTCTTGATCCTGATTTTCAAACCGTCGGGAATTTTGGGACGAAACACAAGCCAGAAAGTTTGATGGCGTCGTAAAAAGTCCCATATGCGGCGTTATAGTGTTTAGCCGGACATTCGACATACTACATGTATGCCTTCACGCCCGGCCAAACACTATGCCTTGCCTATGGACCTTTTTCCATAGCCATCCGTCGACTTTTTACGAGTTCATCAAATTTGATAACAACAAAGAAAGATCCTATGACTCCTTTGAAACACATACTCCGATCGATTATGATCTCAATCTGGTTCATGTTTCTGACATTTCCCCTCATGGTGGTGTATATCAATCCATTGAACTATACCGTGACATGGCGGTGGAAGAACATGATCATGGTGGGGATTGGAACGTTTTTCGCCTCGTTTTTCTGGCGTCGTTTCCAAAACAGGACCGTTGGGAACAATGATAAACCATCCTTAGGTCAAAAGACCCTGAACCATATCTATACAAGCCCGGAAATAAGCCGTATGCTTCTGGGGGTATTGATTCTCTTTACCTTGTCTTTCCCCTTTATTTTTTCAACTTATCAAACCAATGTTTTTACCACGGCATTGATGTATGTGGTGCTGGGGCTTGGATTGAACATTGTGGTGGGGCTTGCCGGCCTTCTGGATCTGGGTTACGTGGCATTCTACGCAGTGGGTGCCTATAGTTATGCCTTACTGAATCATCATTTCGGCGTGGGTTTCTGGGTGGCCCTGCCCCTGGGTGCTCTGGTCGCGGCCTTCTTCGGAATTCTGCTGGGTATTCCGGTATTACGGCTCAGGGGGGATTA
The DNA here is from genome assembly GCA_018818835.1 of Pseudomonadota bacterium. Taxonomy (GTDB): domain Bacteria; phylum Desulfobacterota; class Desulfobacteria; order Desulfobacterales; family Desulfolunaceae; genus JAHIRD01. The sequence goes on along the minus strand of JAHIRD010000101.1, from coordinate 6,129 downwards.
TCTGGCCATCGTCACCCTGGGTTTCGGGGAAATCATCCGGCTCATCCTTGAAAACTGGGACAAGGTGTTTTTCGGTCCAAGTGGTATATCCAATATTTCACGCCCCGCTTTTTTCGGTGTTGAACTTGTGGAAAAATCCATTCCCCATGCCATCAAGTACATGTATTATCTGGTGCTCCTGTTGGTATTGTTTACCATTTTCTTTGTCAATCGACTCAAAAATTCCCGCATAGGCCGTGCCTGGATCGCCCTTCGGGAAGATGAAATTGCCTGCCAGGCCATGGGCATCAACAAGATGAGAACCAAGCTCACCGCCTTTGCCCTGGGCGCTACCTGGGCTGGAATGGTCGGTGTTATTTTCGCAGCAAAAACGACCTTCATCAACCCGGCAAGTTTCACCTTCATGGAATCGGCCATAATTCTGTCCATCGTTGTCTTAGGTGGCATGGGATCCATTCCCGGAGTCATCCTGGGGGCCTTTTTCCTGGTTCTCCTTCCGGAATATTTCAGAACACTGGGGGATTATCGTATGCTTGCCTTTGGCGCATCCATGGTGATCATGATGGTCTTCAGGCCACAGGGTCTGATCAGTCATATCCGAACAAAATACAATTTTAATGCCAAGGAGCCGTTAGCCTGAATACCACCATGAATGTCATCCTTGATGTCAAAAATCTCACCATGGACTTTGGAGGGGTCAGGGCCTTGAATCGCCTTGATCTGGATATCCGGGCAGGAGAAATTGTCGCCCTGATCGGTCCGAACGGTGCAGGAAAAACAACCTTTTTCAACTGTATCACCGGAATATACAACCCCACAGGCGGTGATATTCTGGTCACACCACCCCAAAAAAAAACCGTGAGAGTAAACGGTGTAAAGCCCCATATCGTCACACGCATGGGCTTGGCCAGAACCTTTCAGAACATCCGCCTGTTCCAAAACATGACGGTTCTTGAAAATATCATGATCGGTCGGCATTGCAGGACACAATCGGAAATTCTGGGAGCCCTTATAAGGGGACCGAAGACTCGGGCCGAAGAAGAGCACATTGTCCATTACAGTTATGCACTCTTGAAAAAAATTGGCCTTGAACGACAGGTCAATGAATTTGCAAAAAACCTGCCCTATGGGGACCAGAGACGTCTTGAGATTGCCCGAGCCATGGCCACGGATCCCTTTCTTCTTCTTCTTGACGAACCTGCAGCAGGCTTGAATCCCCAGGAAACCACTGATCTGGTGGATCTGATCCATAAAATTCGAACTGAAGACAAGATATCCATTCTTTTAATTGAACATGACATGAAACTGGTCATGACCCTGTCTGACCGGATATTTGTGATGGATTACGGCAAAAAAATCGCCCAGGGCACACCCGGGGAAATCCGTAACAATCCCGTGGTGATCAAAGCCTACCTTGGAGAAGACAGCGATGCTTGAGCTTAATAACGTCACAACATACTACGGCAATATACAAGCCCTGAAGGATGTTTCCCTGATTATCAATGAAGGTGAAATTATCACCCTTATCGGGGCGAACGGAGCCGGAAAAACAACCACCCTGATGTCCATCTCGGGCCTGACCCCTCCCCGTTCAGGTCAAATCGTGTTCGAAAAAAATCCCATTCATGGCCTGAATCCGGAAAAAATAGTCCGTATGGGCGTCAGTCATGTCCCGGAGGGGCGACGCATATTTCCCTTTTTAACGGTTCTGGAAAACCTGGATATGGGGGCCTTTTTAAGAAAAGACAAAGACGGAATCCGTAAAGATCTCAAGTATGTATTTGAGCTCTTTCCCATTCTGGCGCAACGTAAACACCAGGCCGGTGGCACCCTAAGCGGGGGTGAGCAGCAAATGCTGGCCATATCTCGGGCCTTGATGGCCCGCCCACGGCTTCTTTTGCTTGATGAACCGTCCCTGGGCCTGGCCCCCCTTATCATCAAACAGATCTTCAGCATCATTGAAAAACTGAACAAAGAGCACAACACCACGATCTTTCTGGTTGAACAGAATGCAAACCTGGCCCTTAAAATCGCCCATCGTGCCTATGTCATGGAAAACGGAAACATCACCCTCACCGGCAGTGGCCACGACCTTCTTTCAAATGACGCCGTAAAAAAGGCTTATCTGGGAATCTAAAAGCGAGGCATGGGTGGAATTAAGCTCAAAGCAAAATCAGGTTATGACCTTTGACACTCTCAAAGACGATCTGCTTTCCGGTTTTTGGGCTGCATGGCCCATCTGCCTTGGCTATGTCCCCCTGGGCTTGACCCTGGGAGTTCTGGGGCAAAAAGCAGGACTTAGTCCCGTTGAGATGGCCGTGATGTCCTTATTTGTTTTTGCCGGAAGTTCCCAGTTTATCGCCGTGGCCATGATCATGGGGAACGCCTCTCATATGGCCATCATCATGACCACCTTTGTTGTCAATCTCAGGCATCTTTTGATGAGTTCATCACTTTCCCTTGTCCTAAGAGGAAAAAACCGGGTCGCCCTGACTATTTTCTCACATACCATCACCGACGAATCCTTTGTGATCAATTCGGAAAAATTCAAGCAAAGGTCATGGAATTTACGGCGGGCCGTGGTGGTCAATTATACAGCCTATGCCTCATGGGTAATCAGTACGGTCACCGGGACCTATTCAGGCCGCTTCATTTCCGAAAACGCCTTTGGAATGGATTATGCCATGACCGCCATGTTCATCTGCCTTTTGGTCATGCAGCTGAACGGAAGAATTCATGTGGTCACAGGACTGATTTCGGGGGTCATTGCCGTGGGTACGGCTCTTTATCTTCCGGGGAACTGGTATATCATCATTGCATCGGTCCTGGCGGCGACACTGGGATCCATCATTCGAACGAAAAGCATCAAACCAGAGGGACATCATCATGATGAATGAATACGATTATATGCTGTTGATTCTGGGTATGTGCATGGTCACCTTTCTTCCACGTTGGCTGCCTGTTTTTTTTCTGTCAAACAGACAGCTCCCCACATGGTTTGAAAAATGGCTTGAACTGATTCCTGTGGCTTTATTAAGCGCCATCCTGCTCCCGTCATTGATCATCACCAAAAACCCCATGGGAATCAATGTCTTCTCAAAAGAGCTTCTGGTGGCCGTTCCGACATTTATCATTGCGTTCTATTCACGCTCACTTGCCGGGACCATACTGGGTGGGATGTTTTTATACTGGCTTACGGTCTCATGGTAAGAAACCCGCTATGGTTTTTTAGTAACTACCTGCTCACGGTGGTTGCAAGAACACGAAGAAGGGCAAAAAAAAACAGAACAGCTTAAGGGAATAAAGCTGTTCTGCTTATACGTTTAAATCATTCATGTCTAGTTAACTGTCTTTCTGGCATGGGTATCAATAAAGGCATTTATTTTTTCTTGTTGATCTTCGCTCAGATCAACAAATTCAATACAGGCCACTCTTTTTTCAAATGGACTGTTTTCTGTGGCATCGGGGGCTTTGTAATCAGCCACTTTCTTAAAGGGGATGCGCTCAAGACAGAACCCGTAGCCCGTTACAATAATGTCCATGGTCAGTGATTCAAAGGCGGGTTCATCTCCCTTGAAATAAACATAAGACAATCCATTACTACCAATATTTATGATCGAACAGATCTGGGGAGCATATGAGTCGATGACAGAGTAGGCACCTTCATCCAATGCCAGACGTTCTTCCACTCTCCGTTCGATTTTCATTTCCCGAAAAAGGTAGCTGGTATTGTCCTCTGATACAACATGAGGTGAGTCTGAGCTGCTGAACCATACCGTGTTATTTTTCTTCATCGTTGCAGGAAAAGGCATCGTCTACCTCCATTTAAGTGTGATGGTTTAATGCATTTCACCAGGGCTGAAACTTAAATCATATCAGACCTTGATCATCGGAAATTTTCTCCGAGTCGGAGAAAAATTTTTCTCCGTGAAGGAGAAACTTGAGAAAGAGAGAGTCAAACGTTAGCTTCTATATATGAAAAATCAACATCACTTGTCCATAGAACAAAGCCCTCATTTTCATGGGGCATCACCCCCAAATATGCGGAAAAACTGGGGAATAAGTCGGGAGAGGCGTGGGGGCCAAAGCGCAAGCAACTGAATTAACAACGATTATTTTTTTCAGACATTGTTCACGGGCCTAAAAAGTGTCAAAAAATAAATTAAATGTGTATTGTTCTGGACATTTATCAAGGTCTTTCATAAAACCACCACTTGAAACCATCTCAAAGAATAGATTGGATCACAGTATCAGGAAAAATACAGCATGATATGCATTGCAGACAACATACAGATAACCCGAAAAGTCATTGAAAATGCTTTGAATTCCTATTCCAGGGAGCCGATCATGGAGCAGGTCAGGATCTGTGAGCAACACGGTGCTGACATGATTGATATCAACACCGGGCCCCTGACACGAAACCCAGAGGATAAAATGCGGTTTTTTGTGGAGACTGTCCAGGAAGCCACATCCCTGCCCCTGATGCTTGATACTTCCAATCCCATAGCCTTGAAAGCCGGTCTTGAAATATGCAGGAACACCGTTTATATCAATGGGTTTTCCCTTGAACCCCACAAACTTGAAACCATTCTCCCCCTGGCTGTCACATACCGGGCAAAAATTGTGGGATATCTGTTGAACCCGGACAGCAGTGTGCCCCTGAATGCTCTGGAGCGTATGGACAGGGCATTATCCCTGTTTGAAGAATGCAGCAGGCGCGGCCTTGATCTGGAACAATTGATCATAGACCCTGTGCTTGTGCCCCTGTTATGGGCTGATGGATCACTTCAGGCCATGGACGTCCTGGAGGTAATCAGATCCCTTCCCGACCTTCTGGGCTTTCCGGTTAAAACCATTGTGGGTCTTTCCAACCTGACAACCGGTGCCCCTGACCCGGAAAAGAAATACCTCATGGAAAGAACCTATGCGGCCATGCTCGGCATGGCGGGAATTGATATGGTCCTGATGAATATCACCCGCAGGCAAACCGTTGACACATTGAAAGCCGCATCAATCCTCATGAAACGAAGGGTTTTTTCCTGGGAGGAGCTATAGGGAAAAATCCCGGTATTAAAGGTAAGGATTCGATCCTTGACTTCGTCATGTGTTTTTGACATATAAGAATTATTCACAGAAAATAATGGATTTGATATTTCACAGGGCAAATAAGCCATGGACAGCCGAAGACTTTTAAAATCACAAAAAAATGATATTTTGACCTTGATCAATCGTCTCGGGCTCGAGCCTGGGGATTTTTCCTGGGTTGATACCCCCAGTGAACTGAACCCTGATAAAATCATTTCCCGGCTGAAATATAAAAAAACAGAATTCTTCTTTGCCTTTGAAATGGATGGAGAAGTTCATTACGCAGTTTTTTCTCCGGCACGCGAGTCCACAATCGGATCTGATTACCCCGGCACATGGGACAGACAGAAAATCTGTTTTTCCAACTGGATTAAAAACATTATCAAGGAAGAAAGCGCACCGGATTTGTGGAAAACCCTTCCAGGATATCATAACAGGTCCAACGACCGAAAAAACCATACCACCTATGTTATCTCCGAACCATCTGATCAAAGCCCCGAGCCCGATCTCATGGCCGCCCGTCTTAACGATCTGCTGAAACCAAACCCCGACACCCGGGAAAAGACAGTTGCCCCACCCATTAAGCGTTATTACGGAAAAGCATAAACCTTCGCTTTGTCATTCCGGGCGGCTCTGCTGTTATTCGACGTGTTGTAATCGTTTACGGGTTAAATCATTCATGTTCCCAGACGTCCAGCCTGGGAATATCGTTTTTATCAACCACACGCTCCCGTTGGTCGCTGAATAACACGAAGAAGGGCAAAAAAGCCTCTGGCAGCCCTGCCGGGGGCCAAACTTTTGAAAAGTTTGTCAAACATGCATTTTGGGATAAGCCAAATATCCGCTGTCGAGATGCAAGCACGGGCACGAAGCCATCGTGCCCCTCCGTGCGATAATCTCACTCAGGATTGTTCTCCACTGTCTCGCTCAGTGCCTTGAGCGCATCGTGACAGCTTCGAGACGGGCGAAAACCGTACGAGTCTTTTATGAAGTCCTGCTCGTAAACCGACTCCATGATTCGGACAAGTCCCGCCTGAACAAGTT